>JBMOEI010000020.1:0-90992 GCA_049318985.1 Desulfuromonadaceae bacterium | reverse complement strand
AAGGACGCACCGGTACTTCGTATTTAAGTCGTTTTACCCAAACGACTGTTCGGAAGGCATAAAAGTCTGTTCCGAAATTCATCCGAAAAGGGGCAACTGCGGCCTGATCTTTCCGGAGAGTTCATCCCTGCCGGGGTGATTCTTCCACGGGCTATCCGAAGAAGTTTGTCCGGTAGCATAAGCTAGCGGAGTCTCTTTCTATGAAAGAGTCTAAAATATGGTTTATTTTTACCAGTTTTGGATACTACCGTCAAGTGTAAATAGCTGCTAACTCACTGTATTTACATGTGTTTCAGGCTGTTTCACTGTGAAATTCGGAATTGCATTCGAAGAAGGAGAAGTCACGAAAGTAATCTGTCAGGCAACCAACGAAAGAGCTTTTCGAAGTCGTTGTTCAATGACACGGATAATCTCCTCAACGATGATTGGACGCCGGTACGCTTCCCGGTAGGTTTCCGCGAGCGGTTCGATTGACCCCTCCATCTTCCCGCAGAGTTCAAGAAACTGCGCTCTGACTGTTCGCAGCTCAATACCCGCGTCTGCTGCAAAGCGGGCCAGATGGGTCGCCATCAGGTAGCGGGGATCCTTCTGTCCACCCATTTTCATAGCGAACTTGTTGTTGACCCGTTCATACACCGCCGTGCTGAGCAGATCATAAAACGGTGCCAGGCGAACCCTCCCTGCAGCATAGAGAAAAGACAGATTCTTTGCATGGGAGTCGGCGTTGCCGATCAGGAAGTTGAACAAGGCCCATTTGAGCAAGTTGAGGGTGTCAAGGATCGGTTCATCGCTCCACTCTTCAACCAGTCTGAAGCATGCCTGGAAACCGGGGCCGCCTTCCTGCTCATACTTCATCTCCGGTATCACCCCAAGAGCCTGACAAAAGTCCTCTTGGTGCAGTCGCTCGATATCTCTGGGAGCGATCCGTTTCCGGTCATATCGCTCGACCATGTAGACCTCTTGTTCGCCTATCTCGACGACCTCTGCTGCTGGAACCGGCAAGCCGACCTTGTGTGCCAGGTTCATGCAGAAGGCCTCGTTGACCACCGTGTTCTCTAGTTGCGGGATGGCGGTCTTGAGGATATGCGACGAGGCGCGAGTTCCTTCGGGAATGAAATATTCACCACCTTCAACGAAGAGAGGCAGCTTGTTCTGGGCACCGGCCAAGGAGAGCCGTACACCTTCCTCACCGGCAAGAAACGGATGTGACGGGAGAGTTGTCAGTTCCAAAGCCAGCGCCTTTTGGGCAATTGGCCGGTACAGCCCAGAGGTGCCTGGAATATTATCTGGATTGAGGATGGAAACGGCCCCGGCGCAATCCCCGCCGATTCCTTCCAGTAAGGCAAAGATGTTTTCCGCAGAGACACCGAGTTGACGCGCCACCTGCCGACGGATATCCCCTTCGGGGAGGAGGTTCGCAAAGAAAGCCCGTGTTGCGGAGTCGTCGAACATCACGTCCCTGGTGGGGAGATGGCGTGATAGTGGCAAAGACGTACGCAGAGAAAGATAGCCCTCGTCGTAACGAAAGCTCAGTCGTGCACCATCCTGGGTTAACTCCCCAACGATGCGGTTGTTCCAATATACATGCAGAGTTCTGGTCATTTACCGCTCCTTGAATGGATCAGCGGAGCGGGGGAAAATGTAGACATCCAGCCCCATTTTTCGAAGCACTTGCAGCGTCTTTCCCAACTCTGCGGTCTCTTTTCCGTTTTCCAACTGGGAAAGAAATTTAGTCCCCACACCAGCCATCCCGGCGGCTACTTCCTGGCGAACACCGACTTCTTTCCGCTTGAAGCGGATGAGACGGCCAAGTTCATCAGGGGTGACGATTTTACCGTAGGTGGGTTCCTCGCTGATATTTTTCTGATTAAGTTCCATAGTTCCCCTCACATGGTTATTTCCGTACGGACACATTGTGCCATTATAAGGGGAGTTGTCAATAATATTTTACCGTACGGATATATTATTCTCGTTATGGATATGAACTCGGTGAAATAAGTTCGTTCGGACATGCAAAAGCAACTTCCAATAGTGTCGGCTCTCAAATCTAAGTATTGTAAAATACAATGCAATTACAGATGTATTGAATTACACATCTTATGCGATGCGTTAAGTTATAGTTGCCGTGGTGGCTTTTTTACTTCCCTTCTTTTCGCTGTCGTCAGCTTTTGCCAATGGGTTGGTAAAACCCCGTGGCGGTGTGTAGTCCCAATTCATCAGCTCGCACATTTCTGCATTCAGAAGATTGATCTCCTCTCGGATCTGCTGACTTCTCTCTATGAATTCCTGGGCTTTTTCAAAGGTAATGTTGCTGTTGCGCCCCATTGTCATGCGCAGCCTGTGGAGTACATTGTCATGGGTGTTGAGCATGGTGATGAAGTCGCTCTGATCCAGAGTTTTTCTGGAAATGACATCAATGTCATCCCGGACTACCTTTTTTAGTTTCCTGTCCTGCCAGGACTCTTTTCCTGATGGTTTCTTTACGTTTGATTCTTTCTTGTTCTCAGTCATAAATCCTCCCAAGTTTTTGTGGTTACATTCTTCCTGTTGCCCGCATGGCAATTCCTTTGCCGAAGCGGTCCGATAATTCCGAAAACACCGTGTCGTCAAATTTCTTCATATTCTGGACGATCATTTCAACTGCGTTGATCTCTGATGCTGCATTGGCATAGCTCTGCTGGGCTACACTCAAGAGTTGCAGCGTTTTTTCCTCCAGTGTCTGGATATGCTGCATTCCTTCACCGAGGAGCGCCAGTTGACAGCTCTCCGGCGAAGCCCCGGCTTTATTCCCTTTCTGGGTAGACATGATGTTGCGAGCCATCTCCTGCAACTGGACTGCACGCCCAAACAGGTCGAGCAGCATGTAGTAGCCGTAGGCTCGGGCAGTCAGTTCCGCCAGTTTGCCGATCACTTCACCCTCGGTGTTGGTAGCCGTCGCATTTTTGAGGATCAGGCCGACTGACAACGGCGTGCTTTTGAGAAACGCTTCTTCGTCGGCGGTGAGTGCGGTTTTCGATTTGATCTTGGCGGCAATGGATTGCATCTTGCCGGCCACGTAGACCATCAGGTTCTTGTTGGCATCTGTGATATCGGCGCAGGTCCCGGCGGTATCCCGTCCTTGCGCGGAACCGCTGATAAAGGAATCGAAGCTGTTGTTCTTGTCGCACGGAGGAATGTATTGGGCCTGGTAGGTCGTGCCGGTTGTCGCCGGGTTCTGGATGACCACGTCGCCGATGAAGCCGCGCACCAGTTTGACGTACTCGCTGCTCATCCCTTTCTTGCCGGCCAGATTCTCCAGAACCGACCCGTCCCCGAATACCTGCAGGACTTCGGCCGGGCAACCGGCAGTGGCGCTGGTGGCTGAGGTCTGGGTCGTACCGGGAACGCCAGGTTTGTTGCCGGCATTGGTCTTCTGCTCGCTCTCGAACAGCTTGCTGACATCCTGGTAGAGATCCTTGGCACCGCTCGACACCATGAAGTCGGTCTGGGCTGTTTTCATCTCTGCCTTCAGACTGTCGGACATGACCGACGAAAACGGACTGGCAGCGGTCGCTACCAGTGCCTTGGCCGCCTTACAATCGTTCAACTGCAGCGAGTTTAGCCGGTCAGTAATCGCTTCGAGGCTCTTTATGGTATCGGCAACCTGTGGAGCCAAAGTCTTCAAGGCGATGTCGAAGGCTGCCGCCGGGGCTGCCGACAGGATGTTCTGGAGTTTCTGCACCAGGTAATCCACGTTAAGGAACGAGAAGCCGCCGAGAAACATGTCGATCCCGCCGCAACCTGATTTCAGTTTTGGCAACGACGCTGTGAACAGACGATCGTCGGTATTCGCCCATCTGGCAGAGAAACTGCCGCCAGTATAGTAGCCACGCTTCGACCCCTCATAATAGCTGGGTGATGTGGAGCTTTTCTGCTGCACCCAGTCATCAACCCAGCCGGACCAGGAAAGTACCGGGTTCAAGGCAATGGTTGCCGCCAGGCAAGCAGCGGTGGTTCTGGTAATAACAGTTCGTTTCACACTGACACCTCTTTCCTCTGTTGCTGTAGGACCAGCAGACTCATGGCCGCTCCTTTTCCTGAAGACGGCGCTTTTTCACGTCGAAGCTGCCTCCCTTCTGGAATTCGTAGAGCGAATATTCCTCCGGGGAGATGTCACCCTTCAGGAGTCGCACGGCCCTGTATGCCTTATCTTCGATCTCGTCAGCGGAGATGACGCCTGCCGAGACCGGCAGATAATCCTGATTCCCCTTCTGGATAAGAATCAGGGTCGGCGTGATCTCCACACTGAACTTGGCTGCAAGTCCCGGGTTCTCGCGGATGTTGACCTTCTTTATAGTCCAACCGGTTTCGTTGGTGAACCAGTCCAGGATGCGCGATTGCTCATCGCAGTAGCTGCAGTCGGGCCGCTGGAAATAGATAAGGGCAAAGTCATCCCGGTTGTCGCGCAGGATACGCTGCTTTTCTTCATTGATCTGGGAGATCCGGGCCAGGTTGCCGGGAGTGGTGATCGGATAGTCCTTCTTGGTGGTCAGTTCCGGGTATTTCTGCCAGACAAACTGGGCCACGTTAGAGAAAGCCAGCGCCTTCTTGCGCGCGATTTCCTGAACCTCGAAGTACTCCTTTACATTCTCTTCGCTCGGCTTCTGGACAGCCTTCTTCTTCAATGCTTCGGCAAATTCCTGAAACTGATCGGGATGCATCTCCCAGATCTGTTCATAGGTGTACTCTTTGAGGGACGGCGCACTTTTGGCCGGTTTCTTCTTCTTTTCCGTTTTGTCGGCATGTTTGTCCGGCTCCTTCTGGTACCACCACCAGCCTTTGGACGAGTCGGTGTAGTAACCGGCAGATGCGGTAACAGATATTGAAAGCATCGCCACAACTATCAACGGCCAACGCATTGTTCTGCCTCTTTATTTTTTGGATTGATTTCTTTTACCATCCGCTTCAGTTGCGGGGTTTTCAGCTCCTCCAATGCAGAAGGCAGCACTCCGAAAGATTCTGCAGTGAAGGGAATCAGCAGATAGGGAACCCGCTTTCCGCCTCCGGTAATGATAGAAACCTGCGAGGTGTAGTAGCCGTCTGCAACATGACCGGTTGCCAGGGCGTTTCTGGTTCTGGCCAGTTCCGATACCACGGTAAACATGAGGTTACGTTTTTCCGACTCGAATCCCTCCGATGCATACACCGCCGGATCATAGCTACTGACTTCCTTGATGGTCTCCCAGAGCGCATTTGGATTGACATAGATCAGACCATTGGGTGTGGAAACAACTGACCACTGCTCACCCTTTGAGGTGGATTCCACCACATTGATCCGTTTTTTCAACGAGGCAATAATGGCGTCAGCGTCGAACCAGTCAGGAATATCGATGGTTGTCGGCATGAACTTCTCTTTGACCGGGTTAAACCCGAGAGGATGATCCCGCTCTTCGACTGGAGGCTCTGTTTTGCTGGAACCGGTATGTTCTGCTTCGACTTTGGCGGAAGCAGTTTGTTCGCCGTTATGTTCCGGTTCACGCTGTTTTCGCTCCCGTATATCGGCATATAACGCTGCCAACTCGGTTTGTCGTGCCTCGTGGTCGCTTTGCTTAAGACCGTCGCTCAGGATATTGTCGCATTTCATCAGGTGATGGCCGGTTACTGCGCGGTTAATGTCTTCCCTGTTGGGAAGGGACATGAATTCCGGAATCCCTTTCAGTATGAGTCCGGCAATGATCGGGTGGTCGCCGCTGCTGTACATGCTGTCGTGATAAGATGGGATTTTGCCGATGTCATGAGCCAGGGCGATGAGGATCATGTCTGCCAGTAAGGCTTCCTGATCAGCCTTGGCGATGAAGTTGCGGGCAACCTTCAGGGTGTGGCGGTATAATGGCACCGTCTCCAGCAGGGCATAGGAATCATCAGAGTAGATACGTTCGGCTTCGTCTTTATGTTTTCTGACTACGGAAGGACACTCACCTTCCTTGTCAAGCAAGGTGAGAATCCGGATGATCAGGTCTCTACGGACTCCATTGATGGATGACCGTTGCTCGATCATCTCGCTGAAAAACTGCTCGATCTCTGCGTGCTGAAATACTGGGCGTGGAACATTTGTGCGTTTTTTTCTTCTCTGTTCTCGCCAGAGGTTCGAGGCATCCTTGATTTCCACCTCGTCATCAGTCCAGAGATAACTCAGGTCAGACAATCTGGTTATCTCAGACGGTTCTTCTTTACTTGGTTCCGGTGCTTCCTTTGGCATCCATGTTCTGGTGCCATAGACGGCAAATCCGCATCCAACAGCCGCTGAGATGCTGAGTAACAGCATGCTCATTGCTCGTCGACCTCTTCGGACTGGAGGGGAGACAGCATCGAGGTAATGACAGCCGGCGCCTCGGGGAAAATGATCTTCATCTTGGGATCGCGGGCATCGAGAGTGGTTCCCTTGAAGCGCCCGGCATAGGTCATCAGATAGAATTCGCGTGGTTGCAGGCTCAATATGTCCTGCACGCGGAGGATATCCTGTTCCACTTCGCGAGTTGTGACCTGGTTTGACCCGAAGATTCCGGTCAGCACGTTTTGCACGCCGAAGTGCTTGACCACGTAGTCGCTGGTCTCGGCATCGGAACAGCGCATGAAGATCTTGGTATTGGTATTGTCGAGTATGCTCTTGCCGAATTCCTCACCGATGACCGCGTAGATCTGGTTCACCGATTGGGCGAAGGCGGTCACCATGACATCGGCTGAACCGGCCTTGGCAAACAGTTCCTCCACCCCCTGATAGAGCAGGCTCTGGGCTTCGTCGATAAAGATTGAAAGGGGCGGATCGACTTTTTGCCGGTTGGAAAGATATACCCTGCCGACAAAAGACTGGATCATGGAGAGGAGCACTTTGCCGAGAGTAGCCGATGCCTCACGGGTGATCATGGCGCCGGTATGGACAACCAGAATCACCGGTTTTTTGGATTCCAGGTTATGTATGAATCTGTTGGAATCTGCCTGGCCGATTATTTTGCCGATGTTACCTGACGAGAGTTCCATAAGGGCGGTACGCAGTGTTGAGGAAACCTTGGCGTAATATTCCATGGGCGACTTGAGAATATCTTCAATCATGCCCGCTGTCAGGTCAGCTTCGGGAGTGCCGATGCTGCGGAGTGATTTCATGGTTGCATCGAGAGATTCACGGCGAATGCGCTTCCGTATTTCATCGATGTTCATGATCGGCAGGTTGCCGTGCTTTTTTGCCTGAATGATGTAGGCGGATACCACTGCTGTAGTGATCTCCTTGGCGATGTTCCGGTAAAATGGTTCTCGGCCACCCATAATGCCCGATACGATATGTCCAACCAGTTCGTCCGGCATGAAGTAGAATGCCATCGGATCAACCACGGCGGAATATTCGGGAAAGATGGGAGTGACAAGCATCAGATCTTCCAGTCGCTCTGCGTCTCTGGCGACCTCATAAATCTTGGTGAAAATCTGCTGATCACCCTTTGGATCAAAATAGACTACCGAGTAACCTTTTTTTATATCCTGTTCGATCAAATTCTCGCACAGGCGGGTTTTGCCGACGCCGGTAGTGCCAAAGACAAAGGTGTGGCGTTTCCTGTCGGCGTCAGGTATGGCGATGGGAACGATCTTTGTCCGATGATCCAAGTTGACGCCGGTTCCCAACTTGGTCATGTGTAAGGTCGAATTATCGTTGCGCTTCTTGAATGGAAACATGCAAGTGCTCCTCCAGTTCCTTTCCAACAGAGTTAATGATCTCTTTCGGTATTCTTGCCGGAGTCACAATTGAGCTGTAGGCTCCCGGTACGCGTTCAATACATGTGATTCCCGCGAGGCGGCTGCGCTCCTGTAACAGGAGGCGTGGCAATTCTTTCGACGTGCGACTCAGCAGAATCCTGACTTTGGAATACCGCTTGTTGACCATGACCGGTACAACGCTTGAAATGTAGAACTCCTTCACACTGCCGATGCTGTAATGTCCCGATTCATGATGTGGTTGGAATCTGGTCGGGCAGACTCCGCAGAGGATCAGTCGCCGGTAATAGTCGGCAATCTCCAGAGAGACGATCAGTGCACCATCGTCGGCTATCCGGGAAATCTCCCCAGGAGCGGAATACCCCCGCAACTCCTTCAATCGATCAGCATCGTTCAAGGTTCTGCGTTTCTGCAGTTCCAATTTGATTTGATACAGCAGATGTCTCCGCAATTTTCCGTTGATATCATCCAGGGAAATTTTGATTGGTTCTCCATTGCCACTCGGGTAGGCAACAATCTCCAAGTGCGCATCATCAATCTTGACACACACATTTGACCGGAGTGTGCCAGAAAGTGTTCTGGCAATGGCAACCTCAACGGCATTCATCGCTTCATCAGTTGGCAATCCGCTTTCAGACAGGATTTCAGCGGGAAGCGACGATGCCAAAGGTTTCCTCCCACGGAGTCACCTTCGAGGTGTCAGTGATTCCGGCAATCTGTTCGACTCTCTGATGTGGTTGTTCCTGACCGACAATGCGGGCGATTTTGGCGGCGTAGCGGTCTCGTTTGGACGGAGTGCGGGAGTTGTAACAGCCAACCGCCGGCCAGGTGTAGCCGTAGTCACGAATGCACTGGGAAAGTACCCAGGCACCGACCATGACATTGGTGCAGGGATCGGCGAGGGCACTCCAAGGAATGCCAAGCTTACGCAGCGTTGGCTCCCATGAAGAATTGATCTGCATGAGGCCATAGTCGTAACTGCCGTTTGTGTTGTAGTTGATTGCAATCGGGTTAAAGCTGCTCTCTCCCTTGGAGATCGCATAGAGGATGTTTGGCGAGATTCCGTACCTGTTACCGGCTTCTTCATAGCAGAAGGCGTCTGCCGGTCTTGTTGGAACGGCAGACATTCCCAGTAACAGTATCAGAGTGGCGAGTCGCATGATTCCCCCTACGTATATAATCTATAGGGGGGGCAGGTACGGGGATCGGGAATTACTTACAAAGTCTCTTGTAAGTCAGTTGACCGACCTCAGCTTCACGAAATGCTTTGCATCAACCGGGATTAACATAAAGAGGGAAGGGTGGTCAGTCGGCTCCGGTCGGTGCTGGACTAGTAGCAACAGTTTCCTTACCGGCAATGATCTTGAGTAATTCAGCCTCCCACTTTAGGAGAGCCTCTTTCTTCTCTTTGTCATATCCGTAAAGATTGTATATAGCAGTCATTCCTTCCTTTCCATGATTTACAACAGCTTCAGCGTGTTCGTCCAGAATCCCTATCCTTCCCATATGGGTTCTGGCGGTACGGCGGAGGTCGTGGGGAGTCCATCTCGGCAAGCCAAAATATTTTCTGTCGGAAATATAATGCGAAAGCGATACTCTCTTCAGAGGGTTGGTACCATCTAGCCCTGGGAACTTGGTCCCTTCAGCATCACCAACAAGTTTCTTTGCGGTATCAGTCAGGTAGATCGTGTGATAGCGCTCCATCTTGTTGCGTTCAGGAGGGAGGGTCCACCAGTCCCCATCTATTTCGCAGGAAGTTAGTCCAGCGCACTCCGAAGATCTTTGTCCTGTTACCAGTATCAAAAGTATGGCTCTTTTTGTAGGGCTGTTCTCTAATCCATCAGATAGTATGTTCCATACAGTCTTTATCTCAGGCTCGCTGAGGTATCTCTTACGAGATACAGGTTTGAGCGATGGAACAGCCCTCGTTAGCTTAACAATGGGTGAAGTGTCTATATACCAACGCTCCTCTGCGTATGTAAACACACCTCTGATAGCCTTCTGAGCGTTTCTGGCAGCCCCTTTACCACATTTCTCAATTTTCTCCATCAGTTCAATGCAGTCAATTTTTCTGATTTCAGCAATCGGACGGTTTTCCCACTCCTTGGGTACGTGCTTCTTGAGTGTATACTTGGTATCACGGTACCACTTATCACAATGATTCTTTTCCGACCATTCTAGAAACTTCTCCATCATCTTGCCGAAGGTTGTGTTGACTACAGGTAGTTCAGCTTGTAGTTCAACTG
This sequence comes from Desulfuromonadaceae bacterium, assembly GCA_049318985.1. Classification (GTDB taxonomy): domain Bacteria; phylum Desulfobacterota; class Desulfuromonadia; order Geobacterales; family Pseudopelobacteraceae; genus JACRCG01. Next base: position 81,006 of record JBMOEI010000020.1, on the reverse strand, counting down.
GTAGTTCAACAGTTTGTTCAACTACAACCTTCCTAGCCTTTGGATTTTCACCCCTTTTTAGCATTTCAACACATTCGTTGAAAGCAGTACGGGCTTCAGCTAGGGACACAAATCCTGGGGTAAGAGTTTTATCGTTCTCGTTCTTGGATAAGTATTTACCCAGAGCATGTTCTTGCTGTTTCCCGTTCAAAGTGTACCTGATGTAAAAAGTTTTTGTACCTGAGGGCATGACTACTACCGTAAAGCCTCTCCCTTCATTCCGAACGTACTTTTTACTTTCACCTTTTAGGTTTTTTATATACCGATCAGAAAAAATCACGGCCTCTCCCCTCAATTATTTTTCCACTACTTTTCCACTAAATTGTGTTTGGCAACAGCAGAAAAACAATGCGACATACCGAAACATGATGAAACTGTAAATAATTCAAGTCACTGTAATATATGATCAATTTATAAATATATCTTATTTCAAAGTCAAGCGGAAAGCGGTATCACACCAGCTTGAGGGGCTGGCGGGGGCAACTCCGTGATGGTTCGATTCCATTCCACCGCACCAGTTAAAAAAAAACAACCACTTATGAGGTTTCGTAGGTGGTTGTTTTTTTGCCGATTCCTCATACACAATATTTCCACTAAATTATTTATTTGTAGTGTTTTTGCAAAAAAAGGCTCTGCCCGGTAATTCGTCAAATTATTACTAATGGGATCGGCTTCCCAAGCTGAAGATCGCGGTTTCAAATCCCGTTTCCCGTTCCCCCGAAAAAGGACTTAGCCGATACCGGTTAAGTCCTTTTTTTGTTGTAAATATCTACGTCAAGGAGAAGCAAAATGAAAGTTACGGAAAAATCGTTGAAAGCTCGCTGCACTGAGTTGAATCTTGGGCCGCTAAGAAATACCACATTTGGAATCAAGGCTACGAGACTGAACGCCGGTTACACCATTGAACTCCAATATCGAGATGCAACGCCTCCTCAGATACTTGCTGAAGCGGTGACAGCTGCTGAGGCAGCAGCTACTGTTGAGGGTGCAGCCGCAGGTGCCGCAGCCGTAAAAGTTGCCGGCCTTGATAAGCCGGAGTTTGTTACCAGGGACACATTCATCCGCCAGGCGGCGGAAAGATGTCCGAAATGTGCGACAAAAGATATCTTCAGCGGACATATTTCAGTCGATAAAGGGTCGATGATTCAGAAGTGTTCATGCCAACGGTGCGGGTTGGCATGGAATAGCATTTACCGCCTTGATGATTATGAATTGTCATTGCCGGTGTCAGAAATGGTTGAAGGGTGAAATCCAACAATATAAGCACCCCGGAGAAACGTCATATAAATATCGACGTCAAGGTGGTACACATGATGTTTACTGCTTGTAACGTTCTCACAAACTTTTCACATGACTAGATAACTAATATTGAAGGATGGTAAAATGCCAGTTTATGAATATCGCTGTGATGCCTGTAACATTCAATTTGAACTCCGCCAGAAGTTCTCAGACCCACCTGCAGACAAATGCCCTAAATGTAGCGGAGCAGTCCGTAAGTTGGTGTCCGCAGCATCATTCAGCCTCAAAGGGGCAGGGTGGTACGGTGACGGCTACGGCGCAAAAGCAGAGCCTGCTAAATCAGAGGGCGATTCAGCTGTAGGAACTGAGGTTGGAACGGCAGAAGCCGGGGCTGCGACGGGAGGAGCGTCAACAGATACGGCCCCGGCAGAGTCAACAGCGTCACGTGGAGTTGAAACATCTGCTCCGGCACAGGTGGAGACGAAGAGTGCGGCAGCGGAGACACCGACTACCACAGGTGATAAAGCTGTGGTCAAGACTGAAGCAGTCTGACATATAATTTGACCAAAGCGCCATTCGGGCTTGGCAATCAGCAGTGATTTCTCTTTAGTCTTTACTTATCTGCCGGTTTGGCTATAGTGCGGTGTCGTAGTGTATTGACCACTTCAAAGGGTTTCCGATGGCAATTGCCGATGATGTCATACTCCTTGATAAAAAACTGAGCGAACTTATTATCAAATATGAGCAGTATTTTATTGGCCTTGAAAAGCGCGAACCACTGCTGCTGCTGGGAGATGTTGAAAGTCTGGTACGTCGCTACTCCGGTACACCGATCAACAATACCATGTACAAACACCGCTACACCATGCTGGTGGCCCGCCTCAATACCTATCGGGAACACTGGAACAGGATTCTGAAACTGATGGAAGAGGGGCGCTACTCTCGGGACCGCTTTATCAGTGATCTGCATCTGCGTCAGAAAAGTGCCCATGAGCCTCCTGCACACGTTCCCCGTACTCCTTCAGCCGAGTCAGAACTTGACCGAATCGTTCTTGAACTGCGTGAAGCACGGAAAGCGTGCCGTCTTCCGGCAGACAAAATCACCCGAGATCTCGTTGCGTCGAGCATTGAGAAACAGCGACCGTCACTGGTGGCGAAGCTCGGCACCGAAAATTTTGTCTTCCGGGTTGTCGTCGAAGACGGCAAGCCCAAGCTGAAAGCAGGTCTGCGTAAACATTGATGTCATCCACAAACGGTTTCTCCCGGTTATTACGGCTTCTATGACATCTTTAATACCACAAACAATTGATTGCATTGCCGCGCTCCGGCGCGGCGAGCGGCGGGTCGTGCTGCCGGGACTCAAAGGTTCGTCTCCGGCCCTGCTTGTTGCCGAACTGGTGCGGGCAGGCCTTGAAACTCCGGTGGTGATAACTGCAACCCAGGAAGCAGCAGACGAATTTTGCCGGGAACTGACTTTTTTCTCACGGGGAGACGTGTTTGCGGGTCTCTTTCCCGCGTGGGATGCCGCGCCATTTTCAGCCTCATCTCCACACCCGGATGTAACCGGCGCCCGGCTTGACACTCTATTCCGGCTGCAGAACTCGATGCCCCGGGTTGTCGTTGCCCCGGTGGCAGCGGCACTGCAGCGGGTGCTCCCGCGAAAGGCCCTCAATGACGCATCCTGTTATCTGCTTGCCGGCGAGGATTTTGAGCGAGATGACCTGCTGGCACGGCTGATCCGGATCGGCTATGCCAATGTGCCGCTGGTTGAGGATCGCGGCACCTTTGCCGTGCGGGGAGGAATTCTCGACATATTTCCGCCCAACCTGCCGACTCCGGTACGCATCGAGTTCTTTGGCGATACAGCCGAAACCATGCGCGCTTTTGATCCGCTGACGCAACGTTCGCTCCAGCCGATTGAAGAGCTGGTGCTGCTCCCTTCGCGGGAGCTGTTGCTGTCAGACGAGGTATTAGAGGATATTGCGCCGCGCCTGAAAAAGTGCTGCGATGATCTTGATATTCCGGCCAACCGCCGTCGCCTGATTCTCGAAGATTTGCACAATGCCGTCTATTTTCAGGGCATCGATTTCCTCCAACCGCTTCTCCATCCCGGTCTTGAGACGCTCTTTGACTACATTCCCGCGACAGCTCCGCTGATTCTGCTCGACCCGGAAGCGATCTGGTATGCCTGTCTCAGTTTCTGTGAAGAGATAGAAGCGGGTGTTGCCAAGGCGGCAGAAGCAGGGGTGGTTCATGCTCCGGCGGGAGAGTTGTTCCAGTCCGGTTCAGAGTTAGAGGCTGTTTTTTCCACCCGTCCTGTTATTGAACTTCCCGCTCTTGTTCTTGATGATTCCTCTGAAAAAACAACTATCGCAATCCTCTGCCAGGATAACCGGGATCTGCGCGTAAGTGTGTCAAAAGAGAGCAGCCACGCATTGTCTCCGTTGGCTGCTACCCTGCGGGAATGGCTTGACGGTAGGCAGCAGGTTGCTATTGCGTGCCATCAACTCCCGCAGGCCGAACGACTTAAGGATCTGTTGTCACCATATAAGATTCCCTGTGCCATCAGCGAAACCGGTTTTGCGGAAATTCTCCCCCCTCCCCTCGCTGTCGGAGGGAGCACAGCACCTCCCCCCAGCGGGGGGAGGGTCACCATCTTCATCGGCGACATTTCCCGTGGTTTCCGCCTTCCCGATGCAAACCTGATCCTGATTGCCGAAGAGGAGCTGTTCGGCAGGCGGGTCAGGCGTCGCGGCGTTTCCGAGGTGCGTAAAAAGCAGCTTCTTGCCTCTCTGGCTGAACTGAAGCCGGGCGATTACATGGTGCATATTGACCACGGCATCGCACTGTACCGTGGGCTGCAGCATATCAGCGTCGGGAGCAGCGGCGGTGATTTCCTGCTTCTGGAGTATGCCGGTTCAGACAAGCTGTTCCTGCCGGTGGATCGCCTCGGCCTCGTGCAGCGTTATGTCGGCCCCGAAGGGAGCCATCCGGCGCTTGATAAGCTGGGTGGGGTCTCCTGGGAAAAATCAAAGGGCAAGGCGCGCAAAAATATTGAGGAACTTGCCGGAGAGCTGCTGGAAATTTATGCCCGGCGCCAACTCTCTGAAGGCTTCGCCTTTTCCCCCCCTGATGAGATGTACCGGGAATTCGAGGCGTCATTTGCCTGGGAGGAGACGCCCGACCAACTCTCTGCTATTCAGGATGTACTGGCCGACATGCAGCACTCTAAGCCAATGGATCGCCTTGTCTGCGGTGATGTCGGCTATGGCAAGACCGAGGTCGCACTCCGGGGTGCGTTCAAGTCGGCGCTTGATGGCAAGCAGGTCGGCATTCTCGTGCCGACAACCATCCTCGCCCAGCAGCATTATGAAACATTCCGTGAACGGCTCAAGGATTATCCGGTTACTGTCGAGGTGCTCTCCCGCTTCCGCAGCCCTAAAGAGCAGAAAGAAATTCTGGAGCGGCTTAAAAAAGGGAATATCGACATCATTATCGGTACGCACCGATTGCTGCAGAAGGACGTGTCTTTCAAGGATCTCGGTCTGATGATCATCGATGAGGAACAGCGCTTCGGCGTCAAGGACAAGGAACGGCTCAAATCGTTCCGGGCCGTTGTTGATGTCATGACCCTTACCGCTACGCCGATTCCCCGTACACTCTACATGTCGATGATGGGGATCCGTGACCTCTCGATCATCGATACCCCGCCTGTGGACCGTCTGGCGGTTAAAACCATCGTCTCCCGGTTCTCCGAAGAGTTGATCCGCGAAGCGGTCTTGCGTGAACTGCGCCGGGGCGGGCAGATCTTTTTCGTCCACAATCGCGTCCAGACGATCGGCAAGCGAGCCGAACTGCTGGCGCAGTTGGTGCCGGAGGCAAAAATTGCGGTCGGACATGGGCAGATGGGGGAGCATGAACTGGAGAAGGTTATGCTTGGCTTCATGCATGGTGAAACCAATCTGCTCCTCTGCACCACGATCATCGAATCGGGCCTCGACATCCCCAACGCCAATACCCTGATTATCGATCACGCCGACAAGTTCGGTCTGTCACAGTTGTATCAGCTGCGGGGACGGGTGGGGCGCTCTACCCAGCGTGGCTACGCCTACCTGCTGATTCCTGGTGAGGCGGCGATCAGTTCCGATGCCCGTGAGCGGCTGCGGGTGCTGCAGGAAATTTCCGAACTCGGGGCCGGGTTCCGCATTGCCACCCATGACATGGAGATCCGTGGCGCGGGGGATATGCTCGGCAACCGTCAATCGGGAACGGTCACCGAAATCGGTTTTGAACTGTACAATCAGATGCTTGAAGAAACCATCTCCCGAATGCGGGGCGAAGAGTCGGTCGAGCGGGTTGAGCCGGAGATCAGTCTCAAGGTGCCGGCCTTCATACCGGAGGCGTACGTCAAGGATGCCGGGCAGCGACTGGTGATCTACAAGAAACTGACCCAGGCGGAGAGCGAAGAGGATGTGCTGGATGTGCAGAACGAGGTGCTTGATCGTTTCGGGAAATATCCGCTCGCGACCTCCTATCTGTTTGAGATTATGAAACTGCGGGTACTGCTCAAAAAGCTGATCGTCCGCCAGATCGATTTTGATGGCAAAGCGGTGATCGTCTCCTTCCACCCCCGTACCCCGGCTTCCCCCGATACCATTATCGGCATGATGCGGAGTGAGCCGAAAAAATACCAGTTCACCCCCGATTTCAAACTGGTCTGCACGTTGAAGGATACGTCGTTTGAGGCTATTCTTGAGATGGCGAAAGGTGTGTTGCTGCGGCTGCTGCCCGGTAAATAACTTATGAAGTTTACTGCTGCCAATCAGGCAATGTTCCGCTATCTTGCCGTCCTCACCGCTGCCTCCATGGCGGCAATGCAGGGCTACTCCATTCTGTTCAACAACTACGCCGTAGAGACAATTCATCTTGAAGGGATACATATCGGGCTGATCCAGTCGGTACGCGAGATTCCCGGTTTTTTTGCGCTCTCGGCCATATACGTCATGATGGTTATTCGGGAGCATCGTCTGGCGGCTCTCTCAGTAGCTCTTCTAGGTATTGGTGTCGCCTTGACCGGTTTTTTTCCGACTTTCGGCGGTGTCGCCGTCACCACGGTGATAATGAGCGCCGGTTTTCACTACTATGAGACGGTCAACCAATCATTAACCCTCCAGTACTTCTCAATTCACCAGTCCCCGTTGGTTATGGGAAAGCTTCGCAGTCTGGCGGCTATTGCCAGCATCTTCTCTGCGGCCATCATCTGGTGTATGGGCTTTTTTTTGGGATATACCGCGATGTTTATGGTGGTTGGCACCGTTGTTTTTCTGGCAGGTATCTGGGCCTGTTTTCGTGATCCTACACATGCTGATATCCCGCCACAGAAACTGCGGATGTTTCTGAAGAGGCGTTACTGGCTCTATTACCTGCTGACCTTCATGTCCGGAGCAAGGCGCCAGATTTACATGGTCTTTTCCATGTTCCTGATGGTCAAGATGTTTCACTTCTCAGTACAGACAATAACGGTGCTCTTTATTGTCAATAATACCATCAACTGGATCATTAATCCGATGATAGGCAGGGCAATCAATGCTTTTGGGGAACGTACCTTGTGTACGATCGAGTACGCCGGAGTGATCATGGTCTTTTTGACGTATGCGTACGCATCGTCCAAATGGGTGGTGGGGGGGATGTACATCCTTGACTATATTCTGTTCAACTTTGCCGTGGCAATCCGTACCTATTTCCAGAAAATTGCCGACCCGGAGGACATCGCTCCGACATCGGCGGTTGGATTCACTATTAATCATATTGCGGCGGTGTTTCTTCCGGCACTTGGCGGCTATCTCTGGATGGTGAACTACCGGCTCCCTTTCTTCATGGGAGCTGCCATGGGGGTGGTCTCCCTGATTCTGGCTCAGTTCATCAGGGTGCCGTCACGTCACGGGGCAAAGGAAATACCGGCATAATGCCGATAATATCACGCACGAATCAGATGAGAAGGAGAAGCTCTTTATAACATTGAATAACGTGATCCGGTTGTGCCACGAGGATCTCTTCAGCGGCGTTTTCACCGGCGGTAATAATCATTACCCGGATGCCGGCATTTTTTGCAGCATTAACATCGTCCAGGCTGTCACCCACAAAAATGCCGGCATCCGGGCTTACTCCCAATTTTGTGAGCGCACGATGTAACCCTTCGGGGCTTGGCTTCAAATTTTTGACATCGTAGCGACTGAGTACGACATCAAAATAGTCTGTCAGACAAAATTTTGACAATGCTGCTGCCAGGGTTTTCCCCCCCAGGTTACTGACAAGGGCGGTGCGGATCCCTTTTGCCTTGATTGCAGCAAGAGCGTCGAGTACATACGGCCGCAGAGCCCACCGAGTCAGCGCGTCTTCATCATACCGGTCATATACCGCGCCAATCCTCTCACGCACCTGTTCCGGGGATAATCCGATCTCGGGCGCTGCCTGCATCGCTTCTGACAGTAGAGTCGAATATTTTCTGCTCAGAAGCCGTTCGGGGTGAAAGCCCATCTGCCTGAGCACTTCCAGGGTCTCTTCAATCGCGGCAGAAAGCTGCCACTGAAAGTCAACCAGGGTTCCCTCAAAATCAAAAAGAATTGCATTAGCAGCCAGTTTTTCGTGTGCCATAGTTTCACTCCATTCAGGAATGTGGCCATACGTTAACAAAAATCGGCTTCGGTCCTATCCTGAATATCATTCAAAAATGCTACCGTCAACCTTGTGCCACTTGAACGGAAAACACTCCGTTGTGCCGCTATACTATGGAGCAGGAGCCGTCCAGATTCCCCTGGTCATCTCGAACGGTGCGCCGCCAGGCATTTTCCTGTTGTGGAACCAGAGGTCATACATGGTATTGCCCCAGGCCTTGAGTTTCGTAAAAAACGGGTTGCTCTGGATGACATACGCAGCGGCCGGCAGGGTCAGGCGACCGCTGCCGTTTATTTCATCCCGCAGAAACTCGACATATTCCCTGCTGGTGGTTTGATAGTAGAGGGTGACAACAACATTTGTTGCATTCTTCGGGCGATAGGCGTTGTACAGCGCCTGCGCAAAAGGATCTTTCAAACTGCTCACATCGATTTCATCATAGCCGTTCCCATATTCGGCAGCTGTGAAGTAATCCGGGCTTGAGACTCCATGCCATACCGGTTCGCTCAAACGCTTTGCCGCATCGGCAATCCTGAACCCCTTGGGAGGGATGCGGTTGTCCTTATAGCGATGAGTTGCCAAGGCAAAGTGGAAAGTTTTTTTCTCTCCGGTCAAGGTGCTTCCCAATTTTGCTTCATACACGAGTTCGTCCATGTATATTTCTTTTGACGGATCGGTAATCGCCGGGCTGCTGGCAGAATCTTCCCAGGGGAGCCCCTTGAGTGTGTCTGAGGCATCCGAATACGGGTTGATCTCGTACATCAAGCCGGTGCTGTTATAAAACTTTATATTAACGAACATGCGGCGCCCTTCGGGAAAGCCGGAGATCAGTTTATGCCCGGTGTTGTTGTGGACCCGGAATTTCAGTCCTCCGCTGACAGGGTCATAGTCAAGCGCTCCTGCTACCTCGGCACTGTTTTTGATGTTGGCAGCGTTCTGCAGCACCCCTTTTGTTGTTGTGGTGCCGCCAATGCGGTCAGCCGCAAGTTTGAGGGCATCGGCAATCATGGTATCTGTCAGTGGGGTACTCGACGGTGGAGTGGAAACCTTCGGGTTCATCGTAGTCCAGGTACCCTGCATGACATCCATGGTCAGTTCTTTGGGATTGAGCAGCAGTCGTCTGTTTTCCGCGTCCGGATTCGGGCTGTTGGGGGCAATGCTGTATAGTATGGTTGTCATCCAGACATTGGCACCGGTCATGGCGTGGCACGGCATCCAGGTGTCGGGGTGTTCGCTGCTCGCCTCAGGACGAACCGGACTTTCAGGGAGGTTCGTGCCGGGAGTGTAGCGGGAACACATGTGGCAGTCCTGGCATTTGCTGATGTTATTGTCCGGCTGATCGGTTTCCCAGCCATTGACCGGGAACTGCATTTTGGGCGAATTGGGTGCGAAGTTCCCTTTGCCGGGTGAGCCTCCCTCGGCATTGTAGGCCGACAGGCGGAATTCGGAGTAGGTCCGCTCCACATGTGACCACATGAATGCCGACTGCTTCTCACTGGTGAGCGCTATATTGTCACCCGGTTTGACGTTTTTCTGCGGCAGGTTGCCGATGACCGGGTTGGATACGTCATGGCAGGTGGCACAGAAGTATTTGCTCTTGTGAAAACGGCTGTACATGGTTTTGTGGAGAGCGGGGTTCATGGTGGGGTAGTCTGCAGGGTTTACGTCGGCAAACGGTCCCCGGCGCTCATTGGTCGGACTGACAAAATACTGCCCACCGCCGGCTTCGGTATATTCCGGGCTGAACGGCGCGTCATTCACATGGAAGGGTGAACCGTCAAATCTCTTGAACGAAAGCGCAATCAGGCTGTCGGCACTTTTTGTTGCTGTCGCCCGGTTGAGTGATTGATAGAGCGGATCCGGATATACATCCATTTCATTCCAGATGAGGGACCAATTACTGCTCTCACGTGTTCCCTCGAACGTTGTCTTGTAAAACGGATCTACCAGACGATGGCAGAACGAACATTGGATGCCGTCATAATCTTCGCCGGTCATGGCCGAAGCATTGAGGGTGCTAGAGCGCCCTTCCAGCCACCCCTTGGGGAAGTGGCAACGAAGGCAGAGGTCCACCGCATTCGGTGTGCCGGTCGCAAAGATCGAATCCTGGGCCGACACGGTGAAACAGGCAAACATGAGCGGATCGCGGGCGGAGTTGCCCATCATGGATCCCTGCCAGGCGGTGTAGATGTTATACTCGTCATAGTTTTTTCTGTTGCGTGCATCCTGAGTATTCTTAACCCATGTATCGGCAGCGCCGCCATGACATTTATAGCAGGTAGTCGAGCTTTCGATCGGCTCCCCGGCCTCACCCGGCTGAGTGCCGGGCATCCGTAACAGCGGATCTTCACGTACGGCTTGAGAGACGATTTGTGGCGTGCTGTCACTGCCGTTGCATGCGGCCATCAGCAGACAAAAAACGAACAGGGAGGCGATATTCAACGTGAAGTTCATTTTGTTCCTCCTAAAATGAAAGGGATAAGATCGTGCATTGGCAGGTAGATGGAAAATATTTCCGGTGCTGGGCAAAAAAGATTAAAATATATTTTATCTGTTGGCAAAAAATACACTTGCTGCAGTGGCAGTGTCAACTTAATTACAGAGAAATGTCCTTTCCACGGTTGCTCACTCGTTGCTGAATGAGCCAAACAGCCATAATTCTGACTTGCGGATAACTCGCGAAAAACTTAAAAAGAGTTGCATTTATTTCAACTAATTAGTACTGTGTAACAATCTGTCGATTTTGACGATTTCGTCATCATGCAGATTTTTGAAGGGAGTGTATTAATCATGGCACAAAAGCGTACAGGGGAGAAAGTGCATGTAGATGCCGGGTATGTAACTCCCGGTCGTGTTTCTTATGGCGTCCGCCTGCAAAAAATAGTGCTGAGCGCAGTTCTTGCGTCGATTATTTCCATTGGGGTAAGTGTGGCAAGTAGTGCTGAGTCTCTGCCCGAACCGACAATCAAGGCGGTTATTAACCGGGTTCTTGACGAATCGGGCGAGTTCTCGCAACTTTCGCCAAATGAAATGGAACTATTCCGGCTTATTAACGGATACCGTGAAAGCCAGGGACTCCCGGCAATTGCGAATTCCCGTTCACTGAACAAGGTTGCACGTATCCATGCGATTGATCTCTCAGAAAACTCTCCTGCGAAAGACCATGACAGCCGCGATCTCGATTGTTCTTTGCACAGTTGGTCGGATAAGGGGGCATGGAAACAGGTCTGCTACACGAGTGACCATGCATACGCCGAAGGAATGTGGGACAAACCGCGCGAAATAACCAGATTCACCTATAAAGGTGATGGCTACGAAATAGCTTACTCAACAGGAGAACAAGAAGTAACCCCGGCTAAAGTACTGGAAGCCTGGAAAGCAAGTCCGAGTCATAACGCAATTCTGGTTGAGTCCGGAGTCTGGAAGGGGAAAAAACTCCTCGCATTCGGTGTAGGCATCTATAAAAATAATGCTGTTATATGGGTTGGCACTGTGGTCGATCCTCTTGGCCCAATGCAGGTAAATTGAACATTATCGGGTAATTCAGATTGCCTAAAGATGACGGGAGGACAATCCCATGTCAGACAAAATTCGATCACACCGCAAAAAAAAGCAAGTCAGCCCCATAAAAAGAGTTGCTGCCATCGGACTGTTTTCTCTTGTCATCCTGGCCGCTGGATTGCTCTTCCGTGCGGTTCTCTCTCAAGGTACAGTATATATTTCAAAGGAAGTACCGGTACAGGTTGCCATGGCTCAAATTGAGGAGCCTGAGGATGCCGATAGCGAAATATCGGGGCAATACTATGGACTGTGCGCGAAAAACAGCACTCATTCGGTTGAAGATTTTCGAAAAACGGTTCAGAGTGATCCCGTCCTGGCAGCTCATTTTTCGGGGTTTGACTGGTCGGTAGCCAGGCTTGGCAAGCAAGAAGAAGCAATATGGACTTTTGTTTCGTACAGAAAAGGCCCCATAATCAAACGAACAACAAAACCGGTCAAACTACCTAAGGGCGATCAGTATATTACTGATGGTGTTCGTATCGTTCGTACCTACTGTTGCAACGACTATAGTGCGGCCCCTGCTCCCGGAGTCCTTGGCATGGTCACACCAGTAGCCGTTCCAGAGGAAAGGGTTGATGGCCCTTCACGTCGCGTTGCGAAAAACGACTCTCCTCTGCCGAGTGTGACAGACGCACTGCCTGATTTTTTGGCTAAGGAGCCAGATTATTTCATTACGCCATGGCAATACGATGGTCCTCCCGGATTAACGCCGTATTCCAGCGGTACTCCTGTCCGTCTCCAACCGTTTGTGTTTGAAAATACTACTACTTCATCCAAAGAGAAACCACCGATAGTAACTCCGGAGCCTGGCTCATTTTATCTGATGGTGGCGGGATTGGCACTGTTCAGCCTCTTCGGTCTGTTGGCGCACAAACGGGTTGTGAGTAGAGACGAGGTATAACCTGTCCTTCACAGCAGTTCTCCTTTCGATGCCTCGTAACCATGTATCAGGTTACGGGGCCTTTTTGTGCTGAAAGAGCGACAAAAAATGCCGTTTTTGATTGTCATTGCTCCGTGCGTCTGCTACTTTTCCCGCCCGTTGCTATCTTTTTTAATCGAGAGTGCCCATGACTGACTCCTGGCTTGAAATTGCGTGTGATATCCCGGAAGAGTTCTCAGAAACAGTTGCTGATTTTCTCACGCAGTTGACCGGAAAAGGTGTTTGTGTTGACAACCTCTCTGTAGACGCTTTTTCCACGAGTGAGATACCCGATTCCGTTCGAGTCGTAATTAAAGCGTATCTTCCCGCAGAAGATGATTTTGCCTCTCAGATGCATGAACTTGAAACCTTTATGACCGGACTTGCGTTTCGCCATCCGGAAGCCTCCTTCCCCCCGCCTACGCTCAGTTCCGTTACGGCAGAAGACTGGAGTAGCAGTTGGAAAGTCCATTTCAAGCCGCTGAGAGTTGGTAAACACCTCCTCATTGTGCCGACCTGGGAAGATGCGGTTCAGTTGCCCGGTGATCTTATCATCCGCATTGACCCGGGGATGGCCTTTGGTACCGGTGGCCATGAAACAACGCGTCTCTGTCTTGAATTGCTGGAAACGGTAATGGATAACAGTCCGCTTCTGACGGTGCCGTCTCTTCTTGATCTTGGCACCGGTTCAGGTATTCTTGCTATCGCTGCAAATCTCCTCGGTGCCGGCAGAATTCTTGCGCTTGACATCGACCCGGATGCTGTCGAGGTTGCCCGTGAAAATCTGGCGCTGAATGACATGTCGGATCGAGTTGAATGCGGAACGACACCTCTTGAATCTCTGACTGAAAATTTTGATATTATTCTGGCAAATATTCTTGCGGAAGAGCTTGTGCGACTTGCTCAGTCTCTTGCGGAACGCCTCCACCCCGGTGGATCATTGATTCTCTCCGGGATTCTGGCGGAGAAAGAGCCGTTGGTCCGGAAGGGATTTGCTCTTCAGTCTCTGAAATACACCCGGACTGTATCTGACGGCGAATGGATCGCCATGTTGTATGTAAAGGATCATGAATAATGAGCGTGCGCCGTTTTATGATACAGTCTCACTCAGTATGTGACGGCAAAGCGTCTTTTGATGGCGGTACCTATAACCACATGGTGCGGGTCCTGCGCCTTGGAATCGGAGATGCGGTAGAGCTGACCGATGAAAAAGGGGTGATGTACTCCGGCACAATCACTGAGGTTGCCAGGGAACGGGTACGTATGAAGATTACCGCTACCGCTCCTGCTGCTGAAATTGATGCTGATGCTCCACGCATAACGATCTGTCAGGCGCTCCCCAAAGGTGACAAGATTGACCTGATTCTGCAGAAGGGTACCGAACTCGGAGCACACGATTTCAGGCTGTTTGGAGGACGTCGCTCTGTTGCCAGGATTCGTGATGATCAACAGGCTGGTAAGCTGGAACGGTGGCAGAGAATTGTCGCTGAGGCGGCTCGTCAGTGTGGACGTTCTGATATTCCGGAGGTTGCCTGGTGCCGGAGTGCAGTTGAGGCGGCCGATGACTCTGGTCCCGAATTGCGTCTTATCCTATGGGAGGATGAGAAGGAGCATTCGTTGAAAAAAGCCCTTTCCGTCGGACGAAAACCGTCATCAGTGATTGTGGCGATTGGTCCGGAGGGTGGGTTTGATCCGCTTGAGGTCAAGCACTTCTCTCAGCATGGTTTTCAACCGGTTTCGCTTGGCGCAAGGATACTCAGAACGGAAACGGCGAGTATTGCTATTCTTGCGGTAATGCAGTATACATGGGGTGAAATGTGATTGCTTTCGACCAGGGAGCCGCAGATGAAATGTCCTAAATGCGGATTCAATAGTTTTGAATACTATGATAGCTGTAAGAAGTGTTCTGTAGACCTGAGAGGCTACAAACAGACATATTCGATAAGCTCTCTGGTTCTCCCGCAGGAAGCTAAAGTCAATTTGGCTGCGGAATTGCTTTCAAACGATAGCTCGATCGCTGAAATGCATACGGCACCGGAAGTACATGACGATATTTTTTCTTTTGATCTGCCGGAACATCAACCACTTACGCCTACCCTGCCCGCTGAAGACCCCTTTAACTTTGATGAACCGGTGCCTGCAGCAGATATGGCACGCACTGTAACATTTGAAGAGGATATGTTTGGCGATCTTCTGGAATCGACTCCGCAACCGGAAGTGTCTTCGTTTACCGCCCAGGTCTCTGCCAAAGCAGAGCCTGCGGCACCTTCGTCACCAGGGGCGGGTGAATTCGATTTTGACAGTTTCTCCTGGGACGATTCTCCTGACCCACCAGCATCTTCCGGAGATGACGATGCCGCTGATGATTTCGACTCCTTCTTCGAAGACGCGAAAGAAAAAAGCGCCTCATAACCTGTTTCAACTATTTATTTTATTTTCAACGAAATAAGAGCGGAACTCCCCGCTCTTTTTTCGTACAGAGCCGGAGCTTTCATGTCTCAGCGCATCTCTATCCTGCCGGAAACCCTCACTAACAAGATTGCTGCCGGTGAAGTCGTCGAGCGTCCGGCGTCTGTCATAAAGGAGTTGATTGAAAATTCCCTTGATGCCGGTGCAACGGAAATCTCCGTAGAGATTATCGCAGGAGGGCGACGGAAAATATGCGTGACTGATAATGGCCATGGCATGTCACGCGAGGATGCACTTCTTTCGCTTGAGCGCCACGCCACCAGTAAAATCAGGGTAGACAGTGATTTAGAGAATATTATGACACTCGGTTTTCGTGGCGAAGCACTTCCTTCGATCGCCTCGGTTTCCCGTTTTTCGTTGACAACCCGCGAAACCGGAGCCCTGGAAGGTACCGGGATTATCATTGAAGGGGGGAAGGTGCGCGATGTGCGAGCCTGCGGCATGCCGACCGGAACCGTTATTTCTGTCGAGCAGATTTTTTTTAATCTGCCGGCCCGCCTTAAGTTTTTGAAGGGTGCTGAAACCGAAGCCGGTCACGTAGGCGACGTTGTAGCCCGAATGGCAGTGTCACGACCTGATGTGGCGTTCTCCTGTACGAGTGACGGGCGCGAGTTGCTGCGGCTGCAGCAGAGCGATCTCCAGCGGCGTCTGGCTCAGATTGTCGGCAGGGAGAGTTCTCAACATCTGTACCCCGTTACCGGGGAAGGTGAGTACACAACCATTTCGGGCTTTATCTCTGCCCCGGCACTGATTCGCTCAGGGACTCAATCGATCTTTACCTATATTAATGGCCGGTTCATTCGCGACAAGGTCGTGCAGCATGCCGTCATGCAGGCATATCGGGGCGTCATTGACCGGGGCCGCTATCCGGTCGTTGCACTCTTTATCGAACTGCCACCGGGGGAAGTTGATGTAAATGTTCACCCGACCAAGCATGAAGTCCGCTTCAGGCGGCAAGCCATCGTTCATGATACAATTCAGGCTGCGCTGGAGGAGGTGCTGAGCCGGTCGCCATGGTTATCATCTCCACCTGTGGTGAGCAGTAGTGCCAAGGAAACCACCGGTCAGGCGTACCGCGAGCGGATCGCGGCAGCAGCGCAAGCCTCTTTGTCAATGCCGCCACGAGAACGGTCATTTCCACCGCAAGATCCTGCCACGGGAGAACCATCTGCCATGCCGGGCCGTCCCCATGAGACGGTACGCGAACCGGTCACCCCTTTTCAGGTGGAAGCGCCGCAGTCGCAGCCACAATCAACCGGCTATTTCTCCTCACTTGCCGTTATCGGGCAGTTTCACAGTGAATATATACTTTGCCAGAGTGACGCGGAACTGGTGATCATTGACCAGCACGCTGCCAGCGAACGGGTTGCCTATCAGCGTCTGAAACAACAGTGTCAGACCGGCAGCATTGAGTCGCAGCGTCTGTTGTTTCTGGAAACGGTAGAGTCGTCGTTCAGCGAGGTGGCAGTGGCAGTCAAGTTTAATACTGAACTGGCGAGCATCGGTTTTGAGCTGGAACCGTTTGGCGGCACGACGCTTATGGTTTCAGCCGCCCCCCGCATTGTTGCCCGGAAAAATCCGCTGCAACTGATCCGGGATATACTCACAGATCTGCTGAACATCGGTTCAAGCGCGGCGTTCACCGAAGCGCAGGACAGCCTCCTCTCCCGCATCGCCTGCCACTCCGTTATTCGCGGCGTTCATCTGCTCGATAACCGGCAGATAAAGGAACTGCTGCTGCAGATGGATCAGACCGACTTCGCCGCCAGTTGCCCGCATGGCCGACCGGTTTCACATGTGGTGACGCTGGCTGAGTTGCAGAAGATTTTCAAGCGGACGTAACGATAATTTCTGAAGTTGAACGAGCATACTTATGACGCAGAATGAAGTCTGGACTACCTTGAAAGTCCTCTCCTGGACAAAAGAATTTCTTCTCTCCAAAGGCATCATCAACGCACGCCTTGAAGCAGAATGGCTGCTCTGTGCTGTTACGGGTCTGGATCGTGTTGGACTGTACCTGCAGTACGACAAACCGTTAAATGAGCGTGAACTTGCTGAATACAGGGCAAAAGTTGCCCGCAGAGCCAAACGGGAACCGCTCCAGCATATCCTTGGCAGCCAGGAGTTTTGCGGCCTCGAATATGAAGTGACAGCGGATGTGCTGGTGCCGCGATATGACACTGAAGTATTGGTCTCTGAAGCTTTTGCACGGCATCCGAGCGCTGCTGCCATTCTGGATATCGGTACCGGCAGCGGCTGTATTGCGATTTCTCTCCAGAAACTGTTTACAAAAGCGGCTGTAACCGCTACTGATATTTCCGGGGCGGCACTCGTTGTCGCCCGGCGCAACGCCGAAAAGCACAGGGTCGCTATCGAATTTCTGGCCGGTTCACTGTTCGTACCGGTCAGCGGTCGTCGTTTTGATCTGATCGTGTCTAACCCGCCGTATATCCCTTCGACAGACATCGAAGCACTTGAACAGGAAGTACGCGATTATGATCCTCGTGCTGCTCTGGACGGGGGGGGTGATGGTCTTGACATTTACCGGGAGCTTATTCCGGCTGCCGCTGACTATTTACATCCGGGCGGATGGCTGCTGGTAGAGATTGGGGTAGGGCAGGCCGATGATGTTGAACAGATGCTTCGCGCTACCCGTTGCTTTAATGAACCCCATGCTTCCTGTGACCCCGCCGGTATTACCCGCGTTGTAGGAGCAGAGATAAAGGAGATTATATGAACTTAGAAGAAGCGAAAACTGTATTGGCCGCAGCGGATTTACTGGTGACACAGAGTGCCGTTGAAGCCGCCATTACCCGGATAGCAGAGGAGATTACCGGTCAATTGCAGGAATCAGACCCTATTATTCTCTGCGTCATGAACGGTGGCCTGATCTTTACCGGACAGCTTCTGACCAGGCTGGTTTTTCCATTGGAGGTCGATTATGTTCACGCCACCCGGTACGGGCATGAAACGAACGGTGCCAACCTGCACTGGACAGTCAAGCCGCAGCTTGACTTGAAAGGGAGAACGGTGCTCTTGCTGGACGATATTCTCGACGAAGGGGTTACCCTTGCGGCAATAGCCGCCTACTGCCGTCAGCAGGGAGCCGCCGATGTTTTTATGGCGGTACTGATCGAAAAGCTGCATCTGCGCAAAGTAACGCCCGGTATGCGGGCCGACTTTACCGGTATTGAAGTTGGTGACCGTTTTCTCTTTGGCTATGGTCTCGATTATAAAGGGTATTGGCGTAATGCTCCGGGGATATACGCGGTTAAAGGATTATAGCGCATGCATAAATTTTTTGAATTCAAGCGGTACAAGACTTGTTATCGTCAGGAGACTCTGGCGGGGGTTACCACGTTTTTGACGATGGCGTATATCATCATTGTCAACCCGGCAATTCTTGAGAACGCAGGAATTCCTCGTGGACCGTCTGTTACCGCCACGATTCTCGCCGCCGTGATAGGCACAACCATCATGGCGCTCTGGGCACGGCGCCCTTTCGCCATCGCACCGTACATGAGCGAGAACGCCTTTATCGCGTTTGTGGTTGTCAAGGTCATGGGATACACCTGGCAGGTGGCCCTTGGTGCGGTGTTTATCGCGGGGGCGCTGTTCACGGTGCTGACTGTTTTCAAAATACGCAGCTGGCTTGCCGAGTCAATCCCGATGTCGCTTAAAGCAAGTTTTGCCGTCGGCATAGGATTGTTTCTGACTTTTATCGGTCTGAACGAAATCGGCCTCGTTGTTCTGGGGGTCCCGGGGGCACCGGTGCGGCTGGGAAACCTTGCTCAGCCGTCGCTGCTGCTGGCTGTTGCCGGATTTGTGCTGGTGGTTGTGCTCATGGCCCGCAGGGTACATGGTGCCTTGGTAATCGGCATTATCGCCACAACGGTCGGCTCGATTCTGCTCGGTATTACCCCGCTGCCGGCAAGCATCGTCAGCATGCCGCCATCTCTTGAGCCGGTCCTGTTCAAGCTGGATATTGCCGGTGCGCTGACCCCGCAGTTTTTTCCGGTTGTAATGGTAATTTTTATAATGGCTTTTCTGGATACGATAGGAACATTGATCGGCCTTTCGATGCGGGCCGACCTGCTGGATGAACATGGCAACCTGCCGGAAATAGAGCGCCCCATGCTTGCGGACGCGCTCGCGACAATGGCCGCTCCGCTTCTTGGCACCAGCACTACCGGTGCGTATATTGAATCGGCTGCCGGTATAGAAGAAGGGGGCAGAACCGGATTTTCCGCCCTGGTAGTCGCAGCTCTGTTCGCCCTGTCGCTGTTTTTTGCCCCGCTCTTTACGATCGTGCCACCGCACGCCTACGGCATCGCCCTGGTTGTTATCGGCTCTTTCATGATCAAGCCGGTCACCCAGATTGATTTTGACGATCTGACGGAGCTGATTCCGGCGTTCCTCACTATTGTTCTGATGATTTTTACCTACAATATCGGTGTCGGCATGACGTCCGGTATGATTACCTGCGTGCTGCTCAAGGTGTGTACCGGAAGAGGGAAAGAAGTTAAGGCAGGCATGTGGGTGTTGGCGCTGCTTTCACTCTCACTGTTTGTTTTTATGCCGAAGATGTAGGCTTCTCCGCGTCGCTCTCACCGGTATCTTTCACCGTTGCCAGAAAATGTTCCATAAAATCTCCATTAGCTAAATGTCGTCACGTTTTTAAAGCCCCTGCCACATAAACCAGCCACCCGCCAGTGCAACGACAGCTCCGCTGACACGCTTTGCCCGGAGTGAAAAGTCAGCTACCCTACGCGCTTTAACAAACCCTTCGATAAAACCGGTAAAGGTTCCGGCAAAGAGCATTAATACACAATGGCCGATAGCGTAGCAGAAGAGCAGGGTGATGCCATACAGTACCTGCCCTTTACCGGCCACCAGCGTCAGCAGCACCACCAGTACCGGTGTGGCGCAGGGGGAGGAGGCGACCCCGAAGAACAGTCCGAGCAGAAAGGCACCGATAATCCCGCCCCGCTTCGGCATGAAGTCACGTCTGATCGGCAGGCGGATTTCGTACAGCCCCATCAACTGACCACCCATAACCAGCGCGATTGCTCCGGCAATCAGATACCACGGCCCCCCCAGCGTGCCGAACATTGTACCGAGCATCCCTGCCGCCGCACCGAAAGCAGTAAAAGTAAGCGACATGCCGAGAACAAAGACCAGCGAATAGCGGAAGGCCCTGCCGCGATCACCATCGCTGTAACCACCGACAAAACCGACCACAAGCGGAATCGTCGCCAGTACGCAGGGTGAGGCGGATGACAGTACTCCGGCCAGAAAGACCGCGCCGAAGGCGACCAGCGGATAGAGTGTGATGATCTGTTCGATGTTGTCGAAAAAACTCATTTCAGCCCCGCAGTCTTAAGCTCCTTCAGGATGTCATTTTTGTCGATGAAACCGATATGCCGCTTTACTTCCTTACCCTGAGCGTCAAAAAAAATCTGAGTCGGGATCATCTGGACACGGAATTTTTCAGCAGCAGCCTTGTTCTCCCGGACATCAATGAACAGGACATGCGCCTTACCATTTAATTCCTGGTTGAGTCCGTAAAGAATCGGCGCCATTTTTTTACATGGAATACAGGTTCGTGCACCAAGATCAATGACAGTCGGCTTACCGGAGGAAAGAGCCTGTTTGACAGCAGTATCGATAGCCGAAGGGAGTTCTGCGGCAACAGCAACAGAAGCCAGGCAGGAAAATGCCAGCAGGGATGTAATAAGAGTGCGTTTCATAGCAACCCCTTGATCTCCGTGGCAGAGGCTGTCTTGCCGGAAAAGAGCACCTTGCCGTTAACCACCAGGGCAGGAGTACTCATGACGCCGTATTTCATGATGGAGGGGATGTCCTCAACTTTGACAATCTCTGCCTCAATCCCTTTTTCCTGAACTGCCGCTCTGGTGTTTTCATAGAGGGTTTTACATTTCGCACAACCGGTTCCAAGTATCTCGATCTTCATGCTGTTTCTCCTTTTAGTAATACCTTCCGATGTTTGAACAATCAATGCTGATGCGAGCACGAACGCCGCTCAGCATGGCTCAACTCCTTTATCAACGGACCGCCGCTACAGCTGGAACAGTCAAACTGGATAGTTGTATGGGTGATATGAAACTCGTGCGCCAGTTCATGTTCAATCCGGTGGAGCAATCCCTCCCGCTCGCCTGCATTCTCCGACCGGGTTTCCACATGAGCGGAAAGAGCAAAAATATGTGAACAGACCGACCAGATATTAAGATGGTGGACATCGGAAACACCTTCGATGCCACGAATACACTCCGCAACCTGATCCACGGACATTCCTCGCGGCACCCCTTCCATCAGGATATGGGTTGCTTCCCGCAAAACGCGGCCGGCACCGACCAGAATCAGCAGGCCAATCGCTATTGAAATTATCGGGTCGGCCTGGTACCAGCCGGTGTAGCGCATCAGTAAAGCTCCGGCTATGACACCTACTGACGCTGCAGCGTCACCGAGAACATGCAGAAAAGCGCTTTTTACGTTCAGGTCGTCGTGGGCATGACCATGGAGCCCTTTGGCCGCCAGCAGGTTGGCAATCAAGCCGAGTACCGCTATTGCCAGCATCGGAGTCGTCTGCACCGCTTCCGGTGCAATCAATCTCTTACTTCCCTCAAAGAGAATACCGATCGCCATAAGAAAGACCGTCAGGCCATTGATCAGTGATGCCAGCACTTCGGCCCGATGCCAGCCGTATGAATGGATATCATTGGGTGGTTGAGCAGCCAGTTTGATCGCTGCCAGAGAGAGCGCCAATGCAAACAGATCAAGAAAGACGTGCCCCGCGTCTGACAACAGCGCCAGGGAGTTAGACCAGAGACCGCCGATGACTTCCGCCACAAGAGTTATGGCGGTCAAGGTAATGGCGAAGATCAAACGGCGGGATATGGCAGTGTCAAGCGATGTCATGGTGTATCAGTCCCGTCGGAGCTGCAGGCGCAACTGCATGAGCAACTCATCCCTTTCGCTTTGCCGAATGACTCTCGCCCTTCCCTGAATGTCAGCCAGGAGATCAACATGGCTCCACAAGCATCCAGGCTGGCGATACCGGTCAATTCATAGCCGACACTTGAGATCATGAGTACCACTGACAGGTAGACGCAGGCTTTTGAACATGCTGCATCGGCAAGAATAGCGGGAGAGTTAAGCACGGTGCCGACTTTCATTTTCTGGTGGATCAAATACCACATGAAGGAAATCGAAAGGAGCGAGATGACGATACCCCACAGAGTCGTCTCAGGCTTGTGGGCCGAGTACAGGTTCACACCGGCAGTCACGAGCAGGCCGATTGACAGGAGATAGAACGCCGAACCGGTAATTTTAAGTGCCCGCTGTTCGAATTCATCCCGCGATTCGCCGCTGTTTGCCGCAATTCTGCGCAGCATGTGCCAGACGCCTATTGCCGAAATTACTTCGATAAAAGAATCTACACCGAAGCCGAACAGGGCCAGAGTTTCATCTGCACTCCCCTGCCAGACGGAGGCACCACCTTCAACGAGATTGTAGAAGATCGTAAACAGTGCCAGATAATTAGCTTTTGCGTAGAGTTTTGAATTCATGCCGGAATATGCCTTTACAGAATCGCATTAAACAGATAGCCGACACAGATAATCGCCGCAGCTACTATGCCAAAGAATACCGCCAGAAGCCGGTTTTTTAAGACGTTCTTCAGGATAATCGCCTCCGGCAGTGACAGTGCCGTGACCGCCATCATAAAGGCCAGCACGGTGCCGATGGCCATGCCCTTTTCCATCAGGGCATGAACGATCGGTATAACACCGGCGGCGTTACTGTAGAGCGGCACTCCGAGAGCCACAGCAACCGGTACGGCGAAGGGATTGTCAGGTCCTGCCCATCTGGCCAGAAAGTCTGCCGGTACATACCCGTGGATAAAGGCACCCAGTCCGACACCGGCAACCACGTAGGGCCATATTTTTTTAAGAAGTTCCTGTGTGTACTCACGGGCGTAGTCAAGTTTTTGCCTGAATGTCTGCTCCACGATCTCGGCGTTACCGACCTGCATCTCCCAGACGTAGTCCTGGACGTACTTCTCCATCTTCAACTTACCGATAATAATACCGGCGAAAATAGCTACCAACAGCCCTGAACCGATATAGATGAGCGCAATCTTCCAGCCGAACAGGCCCCAGAGCATTATCAGCGCTACTTCATTAACCATCGGTGACGATATAAGGAACGAAAAGGTAACACCCAGAGGCACGCCCGACTCAACAAAGCCGATGAAGAGCGGCACTGCCGAACAGGAGCAGAAGGGCGTGACAATGCCGAGCAGCGCGGCCAGAACATTACCAACGTATTCACGTTTACGGGAGAGCAGCCGCTTGGTTTTTTCCGGCGGGAATGAAGTGCGGATGATCGCAACGATGTAGATAATTACCGTCAGCAGCAGGAATATTTTCAGCGTATCATAAATGAAGAAATCAAGCGCTTCGCCTGAACGGGAGCCGGGGATGAGGCCTATAACGGTAAAGACAACGTAATCTGCGAAACTTTTCAGCATGGCATACTCCACGAGTGCCGGAGTGATCACTCACATAACGGGACAAAAAATCTTAAAGCAGGCCACCGGTCATGCGGTAGCAGGCATATAAGCCCTTGCCAGAATTTCCATCGGGTGGAAAACCGGATACGGCAGGGCGTGGCTGAACTGCAGCTTGCAGCTCATGCAGTCGGTGATGATCGCCTGAGGAGTCTTGGCTCTGATCTTCTCCAGCAGCGGGCGGCCCACTTCAAGAGACTTATCGTGAAAATCGGTCTTGAAACCGAAATTGCCTCCCATCCCGCAGCAGTCGATCCCGCCGCCAACTGATTCAATGACCAAACCAGGGATCAGACTCAGCAGTTCAAGATAGGGGCGGCCCATCTTCTGCTCCCGCTGATGACAGGGGGCAAAATATACCATCCGTTCGTCGATCACTTTAAAGCTGATATTAAATTGTCCATCAGTATGGAGACGGGACAGATACTCGCCGGCGTCGGAGAT
Source organism: Desulfuromonadaceae bacterium (assembly GCA_049318985.1). Lineage (GTDB taxonomy): Bacteria > Desulfobacterota > Desulfuromonadia > Geobacterales > Pseudopelobacteraceae > JACRCG01. The sequence continues at coordinate 57,070 of JBMOEI010000020.1, read as the reverse complement.
CTGTTCGGCCAGACCGATGCGGGACATGGGATCAATTGATGAGAAGCAGCCGTCATCCTTGAGGATGTTCCGGAATATCGATTTTTTGAGAATCCGATACTTTTTGCCCCCGTGACTCGGGTGCGGCATCCGCAACTCGTCCTCACCGGAATTCACCGAGCGCTGGTACGCATCAGAAAAATAAGCTCGTTCCTTGAGGAGATTCTTCATGAAGTACCCGCAGGTAGGACAGGAGCAAATCAGATCGTCGCCAGCTTCAACTGATGCCAGCAGCTGATCCGTATTGAATCTGACGCATTCCAACGCCGCTTTACGTTCACCTTCCGCTAAATGCGGCATGCCGCAACACTGCTGCGGGGGAACGTAGACGGTCACACCATTGTGTTCAAGCACCTCAACCGTTGCCCGGCCTACTTCGGGGAAAAGATAACCGGCAGAACAGCCGGCAAAATAGGCGACGTTGCGCTCACCTTTCCTTCTGCTGGTTAATCCTTTTTCTGCAGCCCATTGGAAAAAATTCTGTTCCGGAAAGGCGAGCAGCTTCCGGTCGGGATGGATATGAGTCATTTTTTTCAGCAGTGAACTGCCAGCTTTATGCGACTGTATGGCGTTAACCAGTTTCGGGAAAGTCCCGCACAGACGGGCGAGTCGTGGCACATTGGTGAGCAGTCGGGTCGCCAGAGGCAACCCATCCCGGTCTACATAGCGGCTCTTTGCCTCCATCAGGTCAGCGGGTATTTTGGGGCAGGGGCAGAGACCGCACAGAGTACAGAGATCTACCAAACCGCGCAGTTGAGTCTCGCTGATTGAGACACCGCCTTCTTTCTCCTGATCCCAAAGTCGGTAAAGTTCGGGAAAAAACAGGCAGTCCTGATCCATCAGCGTGCGGCAGGTGTCGCAATCGGCACATAACTCTACAATACTGCGTATAATGTACTTCGGTGTTGCTACATCCTTCGATTCAGGGGGATTCATCAGTCACCTCCTGGTTAGGCGGTAATGTCATTGTGAATTTCAGCAACACCCGGATTTACAGCCGCATGAACCCTTCTTTTTGTCGCTAAAAACCACTTCTATGCCAGATTGTTTCAAGGTGTCCTGGATCTGCGCGTTTGTTGGGTAGCCACCCTTGCAGAGAAGTGTTCCGTCCATGTAGGTCAATGGCAGGCACTCCGGGCCTTCGCTCTTGAGCAGTTCCGCTACAGACTCATTGGCGACAAAAGCCTGTGGCTCAGAGGAGAGGCTATAGCGCACAACCGACACATCAGGTGCCTGCTTCTGAATCTGGCGCAATACTTCCTGAATCCTCACAAGTTCAGGATCGACACTTGGACCACAAACTCCGGTAGAACAGCACATTGCAGGATCATATATTTCAATTTTCATAGTAAATCTCCTTTAGTTTACCTGTTTGTCGTTTCAGACCGCCACGGGATGAGGAAGGTCGGCGCACCCTGTCGAACGACCTCATCAATATAGCGGAATTCCCTCGCACGTCGTTGCGATAACACCGGTTCAGTGACAGATAATGGTGCCAGACTCTGGTTGACAATCCAGCCGGCAGGTTCTATTCCGGCCCGGCGCAGGTCTGCCTGAAGCGACATCGCTTCATGAACCGGCGTTGCCTCCGGCAGCGTCACCAGAAAAACCTTGGTAAACTCAGGGTCACGCAGGCGTGGGAGCAGTTGGCGAACCGCTTCAGGGATATCGCTCAAGGAACGCGATACTTCCCGGTGGTACGACTCGGAGGCATCCAGAAGCAATAACGTGTGACCGGTGGGAGCGGTGTCAATGACGACGAAACGGTCGCTCCCCTGAGCAACAATTTTTGCAAATGCCCGGAAAACGGCGATCTCCTCTGTGCAGGGTGAGCGCAGATCTTCTTCCATCAACGCCCGTGCTTCATCGTCCAGAGCGGCCCCGACGGTCGCCAGCACTTCATTTCGATACGCTTCGGTCTCGGCTTCGGGATCAACACGGCTGACCTGCATCCCCTCCGGTGCATTTCCCAGAGTCAGGGCCACGTGCGCAGCCGGATCGGTGGTCGTCAGATGTACCTTTTTGCCACGTACTGCCAGGGTTTTTGCAATATTCACCGCGAGGGTGGTTTTACCCACGCCACCTTTGCCCATGGTCATAATCACTCCGCCAGTCATGGCCTCCAGCATGTCGAAAAGATTGTCAAGCGGCGCTGGAAGTGCTGAAGACGGTGATACGGGGACTATTCCGGGCACGGGGGTTTCAGGAGAAAAGAATGCCCGCAGCGCCGGAATACCGATCAGTTCAGTGCCGCGCAATGGCAGTTCGGTTCGAGGCAGAAGCGTCAAAGAGTCCGGCATGGCAGCCAGTGCTTTCATATTCCGCTCACGGAGTGCAACTGCTACGCTGTCGCCCGGGTCCGTCAAAGTAAACACGCCATTAATAACAAGATGTTGGTTAGTGACTCCCAGTTCCCGCAGTTCGGCTGAGGCGCGAGCCGCCTCTGTCAGCGGAGTTTTCTCCGGTCGACTGACCACAACCACCACTGTTTGAGTTGCGTCACCAAGCGCCTGACGGGTGTTGTCATAGAGCAGCTGATGCGCCTTCAAACCGGCCAACGGCCCGAGGCAGGATGTTCCCCCGGTATTGGTGTCAATGAAGTCGCTCCAGGCTGCGGGCAGCGAGAGAAGTCGCAGGGTGTGGCCAGTGGGGGCTGTGTCAAAGATGATGTGGTCGAAGCGCTTCACGGCTTCCGGATTTCCCATCAGTGTGGCAAACTCGTTGAAGGCGGCAATCTCTACCGTACAGGCTCCGGAGAGTTGTTCTTCCATACTGCGCACGGCGGCATCCGGAAGAATGCCGCGATAGGGCCCAACCATCTGTTCCCGATAGGCGGCGGCAGCCTCAACCGGATCTACGTTTGAGGCGAAAAGACCGGGAACGCCCGGCACCTGGGCCGGCTCAGCGGACAGAGCCAGACCCAGTACTTCGTCCAGGTTTGATGCGGGATCAGTGCTGACCAGTAACACCTGTTTGCCTCTATCAGCAAGAGCAATGGCCGTTGCCGCCGAGGTGGTTGTTTTACCCACACCCCCCTTACCGGTAAAGAAAAGGTTCATTGGAGGATTGTGGAGAAAGTTTAGTGACATGACAGAACTCCTTGTATGCGACACCTACAACGGCAAATCCCCCCTCAATCCCCCTTTGCAAAGGGGGAGGCTTTTATTCCCCACTTTGCAAAGGGGGGGCAGGGGGGATTTGATTTAAATCTGTCCCGGAAACCATCTGCGCCGGAACCAGAACGCGACATGAACAAGCCCGATCATAACCGGCACCTCAACCAGCGGCCCGATGACTGCGGCAAAGGCGGCGCCTGAATTGAGTCCAAAAACCGCTATCGCCACGGCAATGGCCAGTTCGAAGTTGTTGCTGGCAGCGGTAAAAGCCAATGTGGTGGTCTTGCTGTAATCGGCCCCCATCTTTTTACCCATCCAGAATGAGACCAGGAACATGACGATGAAGTAGATGCCCAGCGGGATGGCGATACGAACCACATCCATCGGCAGCTGCACGATCAGGGTGCCCTTAAGGCTGAACATGACCACAATAGTGAAGAGCAGTGCAATGAGAGTCAGCGGGCTGATTTTGGGGACAAACTCTCTGTGGTAGCGCTCTTTACCCATGATCTTTACACCAATCAGGCGGGTCAAGGCTCCGGCGATACAGGGGATACCGAGATAGATGAAGACGCTCTTGGCAATCTGACCAATACTGACATCCACCACCATTCCTTTCAGCCCCACCATTGGTGGCAGTATGGTGATGAAGAACCAGGCATAGACGCTGTAGAACAGAACCTGGAAGATACTGTTGAAAGCCACCAGTCCGGCGGCATACTCGGTGTTTCCTTTGGCCAGTTCGTTCCAGACAATTACCATGGCAATACAGCGTGCCAGACCGATCATGATCAGTCCCACCAGGTACTCCGGCTTGTCCGGCAGCAGCAGTGCTGCCAGGACAAACATCAGCACCGGACCGATAATCCAGTTTTGGATAAGCGAGATGCCGAGGATTTTCTTATTCTGGAAGACCTCCGGCATATCCTCGTACTTCACCTTGGCAAAGGGAGGATACATCATAACGATGAGGCCGATTGCGATTGGTATGTTGGTAGTGCCCACCTGGAAGCTGTTGATGAATGCTTCCGTGCCGGGAACAAGGTATCCCAGGCCGACACCCAACGCCATGGCAGCGAAGATCCACAAGGTCAGATAGCGGTCGAGGAAGGAAAGCTTACGGGTAAGATGTTCACTCATGGTGTACCTCCAAAATAATCTATAAGCCAATTTTTGATTTCATCCCGCACCCGGCGGAACTCAGGCAGCACATCTTCTTCACAACCTTTCAGACGCGACGGGTCTTCAAAACCGCGATGAAGACGCTCCACTCCGCCAAAAAAGAGCGGGCATTTTTCATTGGCATCACCGCAGAGGGTAACCACATGATCAAAACTCTGGCCGGAGAATTCGTCCATTGTCTTGGAACGAAGGAGTGACGTGTCGATGCCGAGTTCCGACAGTACCTGAGCGGCCAGCGGATTAACCCGTGTGGACTCGGTTCCGGCGGAAAAGGCCCGGCAGTGATGGCCGAGGAAGTGGTTGGCCAGCGCTTCGGCCATCTGGGAGCGGCAGGAGTTGTGGGTGCAGAGAAAGAGTATGTGTGTTTTCATGCAGGAAAGTATATCCGCTTTTACGGATATATCAAGAAGAAATTTTTACGGTGACTATGACAGGCTGAAAACAACCTTGAGTGCGCTGTCCATAGGTGCTTGTAATTTATCGGAAAGTTTGCCTGTTTTTCGGATCAGGCGCTCTTCTGCCACGCATCGCACCTGAAACAGATCTACCACCGACGATTTTGGCAGATTGTTTTTCGCATCCGGCTCAATAACAACCATCCAGGGGACAGTACGATAGCGTTCCTTAAAATCGGTCAGCGGAGCAATCACCCTGAGCGGCAGCGCCCCGACCGCATCATTACTAACGATAACGCACGGGCGGGTTTTGCGAATTTCCGCGCCAATAGTCGGGTCAAGGTTGACCAGCCATATCTCATTCCGCTTCATGCGAAATCCTCGCCATCAAGCTCTGTAAGGGCCGTTAGCGCTCCGTTGCTCTTATACTCCTCCACCATTTCAGCAGCTGTTAAGGCAAGTCGATAGTTATTCTGCTCTTGAATGAAACGCTCCAGGGCTAATCGAAACAGTTCAGACCGGGAAATTTTAAGCTCGCCACGTACTGCTTCAGATTGCAGCGCCAGGGCATGAGGAATAGAAATGGTAACTCTGTCAACATCAGTGCAGGTTTGCATAAAAGCCTCCGCATAATAATCATACGATAAATAATACTTTATTGCATACTATTGTCAACAAAAGAGTTATGAAAGGATTTTTCAGGTACAGTCGGCGGGTTTCTCTTTCAGGAAGGCGGCCAGCGCAGTACGGTCTGCGGTAGCCTCAGGGAGGTTATTGGCGTGTTGCACGAGTGTCTGAAGTAAATCTCTGCAGAGGGCACAGCTCTTTTTACTGAGTGAGTAATGCTTCCAGACCCCCGCGCGACGGATATCAACCCAGCAGCTCCGCTTGAGGTAGGCAAGATGGCGGGATACTGTTGACTGGGGCAGATTGAGGACGGCCATCAGGTCGCAGACACAGAGTTCACCTTCAGCGTGCAATAAAAGGATGATACGCAGTCGGATCGGGTCGGAAAGGGCTTTGAGGGTTAGCGCAAGATGTTTCATAGATGGATTTATACTGCAGTGGATACAGTGACGTCAAGCAGAGTAATGATGTAAATGCCTTCCGGCAGGTGTATTCGCGCTTGAATTATCCGCTAAAGCAGATATAGTCATTTATAATTCTCCGCACCTCCTGGCCTAAAGGTCTCCTTGCAATGAAGCCAATAAGAATCATAATTATAATGTTACTCTGCCTGTCAATTGTGCTCCCGGCCTTCACAGCCGATAAACCGATCATCCGCTTCGGCGTTATCCCCCGCTACAACCCGCTGGTCATGTACAAACGCTACCAGCCGATCATGGACTACCTGACGGCGGAAACCCCCTACCGGTTTGAGTTGAAGATCAGCCGCGACTATTCCGAGGCGGTGCGATTCCTTCAGGAAGGTATCACACCGATCAGCTCTCTGGGCGATGTAACCTTCACTGAGGCCAGCACGCTCTACGGGGCAATTCCCATCCTTAAACCACTCAATCGGGAGGGGAGTCCCTACTATCGTTCAGCCATCATTGTGTCACAAAATTCACCCTTGAAAAGGGGACCCCTGTCCTTGACGCCCCACACCAGTGGTTGGCTTTATATGCATTTTATCTTCAAACTAAATACTCCTGCAACCAATACGTAGTTTGGTTGCGGGAGTATTTACGACATCTTGTAACAATGATTCTGCAGATAGTGCTCGACTTGTGCCGCGTATAGGTTTGCCTGAAACCTCGCACCTGAAATTTTTATGTGCATAAAAATATGGTTTTATGCTATATTACGCATATAAAAATATACGTAAGGGGGGTAACAGTGGCTTTAGGAGCAAAAAAAATATTGCCAGAAGTGTTTGTTTCTGATGAGTCAATCACTCAGGTGGTTTCTGGATTGGTAAAGAGAGGTAAAGCTCGGAAAATAGCACCACGCCTCTATACCACCAATATGACTGAACCGCCAGAGGTTATTGTTAGGCGTAATCTTTGGCAAATAGTCGGGGCACTTGCCCCATATACGGTGATTGGATGGCGCACAGCATTTATATCCGGAGCATCTGAGGATGGCTCAGTCTTCCTTACTGGCTCTTACAAACGAGAGATAAGGATACCAGGCAAGCGAATATCCATTATAAAAGGGGCAGGAAGGCTTGAGGGAGATAATCCGTTCATAAGCGAAGTTCTCTTTATGGCATCTGAGGCCCGGCAAATACTTGAAAACCTTATGCCAACAAAAGCAAAAGGGAATGACACTCGTTCTGTGGGGCAAAAGGGCGTTGAGGATAAACTGGTCAGGATTTTACAAAATCGCGGTGAAGAACGTCTCAATGAACTACGAGACCACGCCAAGCGTATTGCCCCGCAATTAAATGCGCTTAGAGAGTTAGATATATTAAATGATTTGATTGGCTCGCTCCTCCGGACAAGAACTGCGTCGCTGGTAACTCCAGTAGCGCAAGCATTTGCAGCGGGGATACCTTATGACCCTCATTGCGTAGAGCGTTTCGAGCAACTAAGGCAGGCTCTTGCTTCAGATATTCTCCCATTCCGGCCACGTGCCAACGTGCCACCTGCATTCACGAACGAAGCATTCTATGACGCCTACTTTTCAAACTATATTGAAGGGACAGAGTTCCCTGTTGACGAAGCACTTGGAATAGTGTTCGAGGGGAAAATACCTGTTGCCCGCCCTGACGATGCTCATGATGTTATTGGCACGTATCAGGTAGTCGGCAATTTTAGAGAGATATTTACGACGCCCAAAAGCTTTGAATCGTTTATAGACCTACTTCGCAGTCGGCATGCCACTATACTCGGGGGTCGGCCTAACAAACGACCGGGCGAATTCAAAGAGATATTAAACCAAGCTGGAAGCTCTGTATTCGTCGCGCCAGAATTGGTAAATGGGACTCTGAAACAAGGATACGACATATATCAATCATTGCGATCGCCAACGGAACGGGCGTTATTTATGATGTTTATGGTGAGTGAAATACATCCATTTGATGATGGCAACGGCAGGGTATCAAGGGCAATGATGAATTCGGAGCTACTAGCGGGAGGCCTTTGCCGGATAATTATACCAAGCGTATTCCGAAACGAATACGTAAGTTCGCTAAAGAGGTTGAAGAACCACAGCGACCCGTCAGCCTATATTCGTGTAATGCTGTATGCACAGGACTTCGTCACTAGAATAGATTTCACTGATATAGAATATGCAAAGTCAGTCCTGACAGAGTGTAATGCCTTTAGCGATCCCGCCGATAATGTAAGATTAGCTCTACCAGGTTTGCCAGCACAAATGCAGTTCGCCTTTTTATCTCATATATAAAGATATAAACCGAGGGAAGCGTATGAAATTATTTTTTTTGATTCTTATCCCCATGGTATTTTTCTCCATTCCTGCTACGGATGCCCGGGCCGACACGCAAAAAATTCAGGTAGCAGAATTCACTGTAACCGGCGCTGACAATGCGGGTGAGTTAAAAACAGTGTTAAAAAATCTGCTGTCACGATGTTCACCAAGTGCAAAGCACATGCCTTGGGGAAACTCGTAATCAAAAGACCGGCACCAGGTACTTCGCAAGAGTGTTCCGAATGTGGGCACACTCACCCAGATAATAGGGCTACTCAAGCTCTTTTTGTCTGCACAGGATGCGGCTTTACTGCCAACGCCGACTTCAATGCCGCCCGCGTCATCAAGAAACGCGGGATCGAGTCATTGCTTTCAGGCGGGATTGCAGTCAAGCAGAAGAAGACCGTAAAGTTCATCAAAACTAGGGCCGGGACGCCCGAAGTTATGCGCGTGGATATGGATTGCTCTACCATATCTGGGGTGGTTGCTGCTGCCGCAACTGCTCAGGAGGCTATCGTAAGTCATCTGGTGGGTCTATGCCTGCCTGATGCTGGTGCCTGTGAATCGCGAAGCTCCCACCTAAACTGCGTTAGCAGTTAGGTGGTGAGTAGTTCACCATCTACTCTGTACTGGATGCGGTTTGTGCCGTGATTTTCGCCTTGATGGTGCGGTACGGGTCACTTCAGGGAAAGTCGAAGTTTCCCGGGATGAGAAGTGACATCATTCCTGCATCTCGAAACTTCTGTCCAGAAGTGACGCGTCTACTTCATCGCCTCTATTGACTACAGCCCCGGAAGGTATGAGGACAAGGGCGTTACCAAGTGTCAGCGATGAAAGACGAGCCGAGCCCTGATCGCCGGTGGTCTTGAGATGGTATTTTCCGTTCTTTAGTTCCACCAGAGTCCGGATCAGGTGCGGGCGGTCAGCTTTGTTGCGAATCGGTTCGGTCACGACAGCCCTGACAAGCGGCCGGATGATACGGGTATGCCCCATCATGGCAAGCAGGGCCGGCCGAACGAACATTTCAAAGCCAACCATGGCGGCAACGGGATTACCCGGCAAGGCAAAGAGCGGTTTGTCAGCAACAACGGCAAATGCCAGCGGCTTTCCCGGCTTCATGTTGATCTTCCAGAACTTGAGTTCTCCACCCATCTCCTCGATGACCTCTTTCACAAAATCATGGTCGCCCACCGACACTCCGCCTGAGGTAATTATGACATCCGCCGTAAGACCTATTTGCAGCATGTCGCGGGTAACCTCCCGGTCATCGCGGGCAATCCCGAGCATAATCGGTGTTCCGCCCGCTTCCACTACCTGTGCCGCAACGCTGAGGCTGTTGCTGTTGATGATCTTTCCTGGCCGTCGTTCCCCGCCAGGTTCCACCAGTTCATCACCCGTTGCGAGGATTGCCACAACAGGCTTTCGGTAGACAGGCACTTCAGTTCTCCCGAAAGAAGCCAGCATACCAACTTCCTGCGGCCTGATTAACGTTCCGGCAGTGAATACCAGCTCATCAGCACCGACATCCCCACCTTGCTTTCTGACATGAGAACCTCGCTCTGGAGTCCCCTTGAGTGTTATGCCTTCTGGAGCTGCCAGCACGTCTTCAATCGGCACCACGGTATCGCAGTCCGACGGAATAATCGCACCGGTCATGATTTTGATGCCCTGACCCGGCGGTACGGTTTCTGTCCGGATAGTTCCGGCCGGAAGGAAGCCGCAGACGGGCAGAGTCAGTCCTTGAAGCGTGGCATGAGAAAAAGCGTAACCATCCATTGCGGAATTGTCAGCGGCAGGGATATCCCAGGGGGACCTGACATCTTCGGCAAGTATCATTCCGAGACTCTCCAACAACGGCACTGTGACAACAGGGAGCCTTTTTGCCTGAACTGATATAATCCTGCGGGCCTCATCAATAGTGACCATGTAATTATTCCTTCAGCCTGTTTATTTGAGAAAACGCTGTTCAATGAAGCGTGCCACCATTTCGGTATCATTCAGATCAAGCAGCGGTACGTCAAGATCCAGATGTTCGTCACTGGCCACTGCCACAAGAGTCGAATCGTGTTCCTCTCCCCTGCAGAGGAGAGTGGGGCTCCGTTCCCGGCGGTGCAGCTCGATCTTCGGCATCGAGCTTTTCTTGAATCCTTCGGTCAGGACAATATCGACATCACTGAAATACTCTTCCAGCATCTCTTCAATGGAAGGCGATACCGCATGCTTCTTAATCAGAGCAAGCTTTTCCGGTGAACATATCAGCGTAGTATCGGCTCCGGCGGCGGTGAGGCGGTGGCTGTCCTTACCCGGATAATCAATATCGAAGCGATGGGCGTCATGCTTGACTACCCCTACTTTGTAGCCAAGTTCTTTAAGGCGGGCTATAACCTTTTCAAGCAGGGTTGTCTTTCCGGTGCCTGATTTTGCCACAAATGAAACTGCCGTTACTGCCATAGCTTAATCCCCCTTCCTTTTCGTGATTGTTTAGATACGAATAACGTTTTTGTGCACTTTGATTCAGGAATGTAAAGCATTTTGGAAATAATACTATCCAAAAGTAAGAGGTTTAGTGGTTATATCGTTATGGTTGCCTTCGTCAAGCAGTGTCGATCTGCAATTCCAGCTGGTTCTTGACAAGCGGGTTCGACGAAGTACAATCTCTTCACGACTGTCGGCATCAGTTACGTGTATGTAGATTTCATTGGAGGTGCATATGAAGGAAGCCATGTTTTACGAGCAGGAAGGGGAAGGGCAGGTGCGCTGCGGGTTGTGTCGTTTTCGCTGTCTGATCGGTGACGGCGCCCGGGGCATCTGTGCCGTCCGTGAAAATCGCGGGGGCACGCTGTACAGCCTGGTCTACGGTCGGGTGTGTGCCGAAAGCGTTGATCCGATCGAGAAAAAACCGCTCTTCCATGTGATGCCGGGGAGCAGATCGTATTCGATTGCCACGGTGGGATGCAACTTCCACTGCCGGCACTGCCAGAACTACAGCATTTCCCGGGTTGAGCGCAATGCGTCTGTCCGGGGCGCTGAACTGGACCCGCATGAGGTCGTGCAGCGGGCGCTGGATGCCGATTGCAGCTCCATCTCCTACACCTACACCGAACCGACCATTTTTTTCGAGTTCGCGTATGACACCGCCCGCCTGGCCCGTGAAGCGGGGCTGAAAAACATCTTCGTCACCAACGGCTACATCAGCAGAGAGGCGCTGACAGCCATCGCCCCTTTTCTGGATGCCGCCAATATAGACCTGAAGGGGTTTTCCGAGGGGTTCTACCGGGATGTCGTTCATGCCCGCCTCTCCGAAGTGCTCGACTCAATCGTCGAGTATCGCAGGCAGGGGATCTGGATTGAACTAACCACGCTGATTATCCCGGGATTAAATGATTCGGACGCTGAACTGCGTGGCTTGGCAGAGTTTATCGTGACTAATCTGGGGAGTGACACACCGTGGCACGTATCCGGCTTCCATCCGGCCTACAAACTGACCGATCGCCCCGGAACTCCGGTTGAAACCCTGCGGAAGGCCCGTCAGATCGGCATTTCTGACGGATTGCGCTACGTCTACGAGGGGAACAGGCCGGGCGAGGGGGGTGAAAATACCTGCTGTCCCGGCTGTTCGGCCCTGTTGATCGAACGCTCCGGTTTCAGCATCAGCAGCAATAAAATAGTGAACGGTTCCTGCTCGGTGTGCGGTACCGCCATAGCTGGTGTCTACTAGTAAAAACTATTTACCTCAAAAAAACAGTTAGCCGCAGATGAACGCCGATACACGCAGATAAATCAAAAACTTATGACTAATCTTGGTTTAACCAAAAAGGTTATTCGTTATTTCAGTCTAAAGCCTGGTTTTATCTGCGTTAATCTGCGTGTTCGGCGGTTCATCTGCCGTTTATAGGATTAATTCCCTTCGCTCTGCGCTTTCAGCGCTTCCATCTGATAATGAGCGCGCAGCGCATCGGTAATTTCGGCAATATCACCGGTCATGATGGAATCAAGGCGGTAGAGCGTCAGGCCGATGCGATGATCGGTCATGCGCCCCTGCGGAAAGTTGTAGGTGCGGATGCGCTCGCTCCGGTCGCCTGAGCCGACCTGCTGCTTGCGGTCTGCAGCCATTTTTGAATCCTGCGCCTGCTGAATTGTGTCAAGAATACGTGTTTTCAGAACCTTCATGGCGGTGGCGCGGTTCTTTATCTGGCTCCGTTCCTCCTGACAGGCAACGACGGTGCCGGTCGGCAGATGGGTGATGCGCACGGCTGAGTCCGTCGTGTTAACGTGCTGACCACCCGCGCCGGAAGAACGATAGACATCGATCTTCAAATCATCCGGGCGGATGTCGATATCGACATCTTCCGCTTCCGCCATGATTGCCACAGTGCAGGCACTGGTATGGATACGTCCCTGTGCTTCGGTTTCGGGGACACGTTGCACGCGGTGGGTGCCCGATTCGTACTTGAGTTTCGCAAACACGCCGGTCCCCTCCACGGCGGCAATAATCTCCTTGTAGCCGCCCCGTTCCGACTCGGACGCCGAGACAATTTCCACCTTCCAGCGATTGGCGTCGGCATAGCGCGAGTACATGCGGAACAGGTCGCCGGCAAACAGAGCCGACTCGTCTCCACCGGTGCCGGCACGAATCTCCAGAATGACGCTCTTGTCGTCGTTCGGATCTTTGGGAAGCAGCAGCAGGCGGATATCGGCATCGAGTTGCTCCTTTTCCGCATCGAGAGATTTCAGTTCATCTTCAGCCATCTCTTTCATATCAGGATCAGCCAGTAATTCCTGGTTGTCAGAAATATCGGCCAGCACTTTCCGATAGCGGCGGTAGGCAGCTACCAGTTCGCTCAAGTCGGAATGCTCACGGGAGAGCTTGCGGAACTCCGGCTGGTTGGAAATAACGACCGGGTCTGACAGCAGCGCCTCCAGTTCCTGATAGCGCCGCTCCAGTTCTTCTATCTTGTCCATCATCATACGTTGTCGTCCATCACCGGTTGGTGGCGTTTCTTGTGCCCTTATGTGGCCGGGCAGTATAACCCATTATATGCATCATCCCAAATAAAAAAAGTCGCTCATTCTTTTAACGGTTACGGAGACTCAATGTGAATTCCAGTCAGGCATGGCACGCAGCATGAATTGATCGAATAGTGGCACGGTAAAAGCCATATCACCGTGTGAGGGGCTGTAAATCATCCCCTTTTTGATGAGACTTGCCCGTACCGGACCAAGGGTTGTAATTTTCACGCCAAGAAAATCAGCTATATCAGAGGTCCGATACGGTCCACAACCCAATTCTGCCATAGCTCGCAGATACATTTTTTCTCGTGGGGTAAGGCGATTAAAGCGCACCCGGAAAAAATTTTCATCGAGGCGACGTGCCACAAGATCTGTTGTTTCCTCAACAATCTTGAGGGTTATGGGAGAAGTCGCGGCATGGTTCCACGATTGATACCCCCACTCTTGAAGAAAGTAAGGATATCCGTGTGTCAACCGGTAAATCTCTGTAATTGCCTCATCATCAAACAGTTCACCGGCTGCAGCCACCGGATCTTTGAGCGCCCTGGCCGCTTCCGATTCTGCAAGTGGGCCGATAGCGGGAAAGCTGAAAAGACGTTCGGCATACGATTTAGAATCACCCGCCAAACCGGGCAGAATCGGCAAACCGGCCCCAATCAACGCCAGGGGAAGCTGGCGCTGTTGCATTTTATGCATGGCCATTATCAGGGCGCTCAATTCAGTGGCATTAAGATATTGAATTTCATCTATAAGGATAGCCACGGATGTGTGACGCTCTTCCGCAGCCTCCGCCACGGCGACAAATAGATTGGGAAGGTCAATTTCCAGGTCACCGCTATCAGCTGCACCCTTTTCCGGATCAGTATCCAGACCGAACTCGACATCACCTACCGTTATCTTAATGCCGCCAATGAAGCTTTTGAGCACCGCAAGACCGCGACGAGCCTTGTCTCCGGCACCGGCAATCCTGTCGAGGTCAAAGAGAATCCGGCGCAAGTGCGGTACAAGCAGCAATGCGAGTGGCTTGTCCTCGTGGGCTTCTACAAGGATGGTACGATAACCGTCGGCTATCGCCATCCGCTCCATCTCGTTAAGCAGTACCGTCTTGCCGACTCCACGCAACCCGGTCATCAATATGCTTTTCTCTGGCCGTTTCAGGCGGACACGACCGAGTAACACATGCGCCTGCTCTAAAATGCCGTCACGGCCGGCCAGTTCTGGTGGTGGTGACCCTGCTCCCGGAGAAAAAGGGTTCTTTATTTTGTCCATACAGCCACCTGTTTATATAAAAGTATACGACTTTATGCGATAGTATACGGCAGTATACTAATAAAGTCGAATAATTATTTATAAATAGGTATAGATCTCATAAGGGACGTGGGAATTACTGATATACTGTTTTTTAATGGGGGGGGTAAAGCATGTTTTGCACCGTTTTTAAGGCGGGGAGTATATCCGTTTGCTTCAGGCTGTCGATCTTTGTTTTTGTAAATTTGATCTTCGGCATGGCATCCCCCAATCAGAATTAAGTAGGAATTAAGTAGGATGCAAGCTAAAAAACCCGCTTAATCTATCTTAGAGATTAGCGGGCTTTGTGTGATATGACAAGCTGTAATTAGCTGTATTTCATACGGTTTAAGTTTATTTCTTAATGCTGCTAAAAGACTCAAAATCAGATAATCTTATTCAGCGGATACTCGATAATCCCTTCAGCGCCCAGTTTGATGAGCTCCGGAACAACCCTGCGGACCTCTTTTTCGGACAGAATACTCTCGACAGAGAGCCAGTCAGAGTTGTAGAGATGGGAAACTGTGGGATTTTTGAGGCTTGGCAGCAGTTGGGTTATCGCTTCAACCCTGTCGGCAGGGGCATTCATTTTCAGGCCGACCATCCCTTCAGCGGCCAGCGATGACTTAAGAAGTGTGGCGATCTGATCAATCTTTGCCCGTTTCCACGGATCCGCCCATGCCGCTTTGCTGGCCAGCAGCACCGGTACCGACTCCATCAGCTCGCAGACGATGCGCAGGCCGTTCGCTTTTATGGTGGATCCTGTTTCGGTCACTTCGACGATGGCGTCGCAGAGTCCGTCAACTACTTTTGCCTCCGTTGCGCCCCAGGAAAACTCGACAGTGACCGGGATATTGCGCTCGGCAAAATAACGCCTGGTGAAACCGACCAGTTCGGTGGAGATCGTGGCGCCATGGAGATCTTCCGGCTTCTGCACCTTTGAATCGCCGTTTACCACCAGCACCCAGCGGGCGGGGCGACGGGAAACCTTGGAATAGACCATTTCACAGACTTCAACCACGTCCGATTCATTTTCGCGCACCCAGTCGCGGCCGGCAATACCGGCATCAATCGTTTCCCGCTCAACATAGCGGGCCATCTCCTGCGGCCGGATCAGCTTGCAGTTCATCTCGGTATCATCAACTCCCGGAAAATAGCTGCGGGAGGAGATGCTGATCTGCCAGCCGGCTTTTTTGAACAGGCCGACGGTGGCGTCTTCAAGGCTTCCCTTGGGAATGCCGAAATTCAATACGTTGGACATACTCTCCCTCTCTCGTTACGCTTTTTTGTAGACTTCATTCGGGTCAAAGAGCGGGTTGGAATGCTCCACCCATGCCCCGTCTTCCCATTTAACATAAAAACAGCTGCGGTTGCCGGTATGGCAGGCGGCGGGGCCGTTCTGCCGTACTTTGATGACGACCGTATCGGCATCACAGTCAGTCAAAACTTCCATCACATCCTGGGTGTTGCCGGACTCTTCACCCTTCATCCAGTACTTGTTGCGCGTACGGCTGAAGAACCAAGTCTTACCGTCCTTCAGGGTCAAATCAAGGGTCTTCTTATCCATAAAGGCCACCATCAGAACTTCTCCGTTCTCATAGTCCTGAATAATAGCGGGGATGAGCCCCCCCATCTTGTCAAAATCGATCTCAATCACGTTGCGCTCCCTGTTGTAAATAAAAATGAAAAACGCCCCGAAATCAGTCAGGGCGCTTTGTTGCGTTGGTATTGATCAAAATCTTCGTGGTGACGGCTGCTTCTCTCAAATCCCTTGGCGTTTCGTGTACCACGAATCAGGGCCATTGTCAAAGAAGAACTAAACATCACGCCTTCTGCATAACTCTCCGTATTTCAGTTTCGAGCGCAGCCATATTGTATGGTTTGCGGATGAAGCCGGAAGGGGGAAGTCCGGTGACCTGGCCACTCAGCTCATTTTCGTTGAAACCGCTGGCAAGAATCACCCTGGTCCCAGGCCTGATGCGGTACAGTTCATTCATTGCGGTTATACCATCCATATGCGGCATGGTCAGATCCATCAATACAAACTCGATCTCATCAGCGTGTTCACGGAACTTTGCCACCGCATCAGGGCCGTCGCAGGCGGTAATCACCGTAAATCCGCAGAAAGACACCATCTTGGAACAGACCTTCAGTACCGATTTTTCATCGTCAACAACAAGAGCCATTCCGGACAGAACTGCTACCTCAGTCGTACCCTGCGCCACTCCGGTAAGCGACGTATTCTCAGCAGTCGCACGGGCCGGAATTGTTGCTGTGACATTTTGAACCGGCACCGCCCGCTGCGAAGCCAATGCCGGAAACAGCGCCCTGAAGGTCGTGCCGGTACCCGGGGTGCTCTCCACATACAGAGCGCCGCAGTGCGTTTTCATAATACCGAGCACTGCCGACATGCCGAGGCCGCGCCCGGTGAATTTGGTTGTAAAGAAAGGATCGAACAGTCGTTTCAGGGTGTCTTCACCCATGCCGCATCCGTTGTCACTGACTTCCAGAAACACATAGCGTCCCGCCTCCGCTTTTTCCTCCAGCAGGCTGGCGTTCAGAAAAGCCTGATCGCATTCCCGGACTCCGGTCGTTATTCTGACGGTTCCGGTTCGCCCGGTAATGGCTTCGGCAGCGTTTGTGATCAGGTTCATAACCAGTTGCTGAATATGCGCATCGTCTGCCAGTATGAGCGGTAATCCCGGTGCAAGGTGCAGTTCCGTTGCAATTTTTGCCGATGTGGCTGTTTTCAGCAAATCGGCATTTTCTCTCACCAGTTCATTAAGGTTCAGCTCTTTTCTGTTAATATCCCCCTTGCCGACATACGTAAGCATCAAGCCGGTCAAAAGAGCCGCCCGCTTCGCTGCGCGCATGGCAAAGGTAATATTTTTCAGTGGCGCTGAATCTGCGTCAAGCTCCATGGCCGCCAGTTCCATATTGCCGAGAATCGATTGCAGCAGGTTATTGAAGTCGTGAGCAATCCCACCCGCCATAATCCCCAGGCTCTCGAGCTTCTGGGTCTGGAGCATCTGTCGCTCAAAATCGAGACGCTCTGCCTGGAGCCGGAGGTTTTCCTCTCCCCGGAGCTGCAATGATTCTGCAAGCATGTTGATTGCCCGCGCCGCCCTGGCCGGTTCGTCATCGGATTCAATCTGTATTCGTGAGGTAAAATCCCCCTGCTGCATAGCCCGTATGCCATGCATCAGAACATTGAAGGATCTGGTAAGCTTCTGTAGCACCAGATGGCTGAGAAGAGCGATCGTCAGCCAGAAGATGAAGGCAACAGTGGCAGAAAACAGTATAGCCATGCGGATTTCGCGTGACAGGTTATCAGTACTCCGTTCGATACCGGCTCTGCCGAGCAGGAATCCGGTGGTGTTGTCAGAGATGCCCCGACTCTCTTCAACTATACCGAACAGAGGACCGCTGTGGACTTCCTCGGTATGGACGATTGAGCCAGCTGAGGAGGAGGTCTTTGCTGACCTGCCTTGAACTTTCACCAGTATTGTACCGTCCGGGGCAGAAACAATCACCGTGCTGATTTCGGGGCTGTTGGCCACCTGTTCTGCTATGGTACGTATGACACTCACATTATTTACATAGAGTGGGAGCCGGATTGCATCAGCCAGTTTCTCCGTCAGCAACTGGAGGTGTTGTGCGGCTTCGTGGCGGGTTGTTCGGATTTCCCGGGTGATGTAAAGAGTGACCAGCAGAAATGCGATCAGAAAGGTTATCAAGGTGAAGATACAGAAAAGTTTGAATTGGAAGCTGGAGCGGAATGTTGACCATCGTGTCTGTGACTGCATGGTCACTTCCTCACAGGGGTGAAAGTTCTTTGCTCCGGTTCAGATAGTGAGAAATCCTGGAGCAATTTAAAGAACGAATAGCATGGCCATATCTCTAATGCAACAAAAGATTTGTTTTCATTAAAATAAGGCACCATGATTTCTGTTCGTTCAGAAATGCCGGTTTATTGCCTCCAGCGTCAGTACAACCGTCCGCTCTATCTCCGGCAGCGACTCCCGGGCAGATACGAGATCATCTTCTTTTGCAGCGGATTCAATTCTGGCGGCGACGTCGCGGAGAGCGCCGGTACTGATATTGGCTGCCATCCCTTTCATTGTATGAGCGACGGCGCGGATGGCTTTCGTGTCGGTTCCCCGGCAGAGTTCACGCAACTTATCAAGCTGTTTCGGCAACTCCTCCTTCGATTCATCAAGAATCATGCGGACAAAATCCAGGTCGCCATCCATCCGGCTGAGCATGTCAGCCTCATCAAACAGCAGGGATATGTCCGGCGGTGCCTCTATCTCCTGCTCCGGCACTATTTCGTGGTCGGCCGCAGGCAGCCATTTAAGAAGGATTCCTGCCAGTTCACTTTTCTTCACCGGCTTACTCAGATAATCATCCATGCCCACTTTGAGGCACTGCTCCCGGTCTCCCTTCATTGCGTTGGCAGTCATGGCAATAATCGGCACCGTGCGGTTTCGCACCCTCGATTCCGGATCTCGAATAAGAGCGGTTGCGGCATAGCCATCCATCTCCGGCATCATGCAATCCATGAGGACAATAGCGTAATCAGTCAGCTCGAGCGCCCGCACCGCCTCAAGGCCATTGGCGACGACATCCGCCGTGCAGCCCAGTTTGCCAAGCATGCTCAGCGCTACCTTCTGGTTGATGACGTTGTCTTCGGCAAGCAGAATGTGCAGACCGTGAAGAGACGCGAGATTTTGCGTCACTTCCGTTACGGCAACCTCCTGGATCGGGCTTGTCGCCGTCTGCTTCTCAAGCCGTGCCGTAAACCAGAAGGTGGAGCCTTTCCCCACTTCACTGATACAGCCGATTTCGCCCCCCATCAACTCGGCCAGCAGCGTACAGATAGCCAATCCCAAACCGGTGCCGCCATATTTGCGGGTAGTGGTTCCGTCGGCCTGGGTAAACGGTTTAAAGATGCGCGCACGCCGGTCATCCGCTATGCCGATGCCGGTATCTGTCACTTCAAAACGGACGACTGCGAATTTCCCCACCGTAGACGCAAGAGACACGCTGAGGGCGACTTCACCTTCACGAGTAAATTTAATGGCGTTGCCAACCATGTTGATGATGACCTGCCGTAAACGCCCCGGATCCCCCTTCAGAGAGCGCGGCACTTCGGGAGCGATCTGATATTTCAGCTGTAATCCGGCGTTTGCAGCCTGACGGGCCATCAGTTCTGAAGTCTCATCCACGGTTGTTTTCAGATCAAAGTCGAGCAGTTCCATCTCCAGTTTGCCCGCTTCTATTTTGGAGAAGTCGAGGATGTCATTGATAATGCCAAGCAGATTGTCACCGCTCTTTTTGACGATCCCGGCATATTCGCGCTGCTCGCCGGTCAGTTCGGTTTCCAGTAGCATGCTGCTCATGCCGATAATGCCATTCATCGGGGTACGGATCTCATGACTCATGGTGGCGAGGAACTCCGACTTGGCACGATTGGCCGCCTCCGCTATTTCCATTGCTGACTGAAGCGCCTTTGTCCTCTCAACCACCCGCTCTTCCAAAGAGGCGAGGTTGGCGCGCAACAGATTCTGATATGCCAGGCTTTCCAGTGCGTATGCCGTCGTGTAGAGAATAATCGTTACGACGTTCTGCAGTGGTACATCCAGATACTCGGCGTTCTCCGGCATTACTCCTATGAACATGCCCCGGATACGTTTACGGGTGGCAATTGAATGAAGCATCACGGCCCCTTTTGTGCCGAAAGACAGTATCATTGGCTGATTCCTGTTCAGAGCCCACGCAAAAGATCCGTCCAGAACGGAGCGTTCAACCAGAGAGTTCAGAAGCTGAGGGGCGTCAGGCGGGTCGCATGCAACAAGATCAAAGGAGCCGTCATCCATGCTTTCAAGACAGCCGATAGCCCGAAGGGGCAAGAGCCTTCTGATCTGGGACAGTGTCGCTTCAAAAACCTCATTTTCAGTCCCGGCTTTCCCGAGATCGTTCTGAAATTCTCCACTTGTTGCCAACGTATCCAGTAACGCAACGTATTGTCTGTTTGCCTCCTCCAGATAGGAGTTGCGCTCCTGCAGAAACAATTCCAGCACCGTGTACTCAGCACCCTCAGCCTTCATACACCCTCCGATAATATTGCACAGGTCTCTTTGATCTGTGCTTCAGACTGTTTGATGATTGTATCAAGCTGATTCACCGGAATATCGAGCAGGTCCCATGCGCTATTGTCCAGCGGAGGGATGTGGCTGTTGCCGGTCAGGTTGTAATCCATGGTATGGCAGAGTATATCCGCAAGATGGATAGTCGCTGCTTCCATGGGATAGCGTAACGCCTCTGCAGGGGCATGGTGGTACGCAACCGGCTCTGAAATAGTAATCGGAATTTTCCATGAGGCCAGGAGTGCGCCCCCGACGGCGCCATGGTCAAAACCGAGATGCTGTTGCTCAGAGACATAATGGAGTTCGCTACTGACTGCTGCCCCCTGAATAATTTTCCTGACGTATTCAGGGATCGCGCTGCACATCACCAAAAGCCCCAGATCATGCAATACCCCTGCAATAAAAAAGCGCTCCTGATTTACTTCTCTCCGATATGTGGCGATGCTGCGCGACAGGATGCCGCATGCAATGCTGTGTTTCCAGAATGATTTCATATCCAGCATCTCGTTCGGGATGCCACTGAAAGAACCCTGCACCGAGACGGCTAACGCCAGATCACGCAGTTGCCGGGTGCCAATCACCGTCAGAGCTTTCGTGATTGAGCCGATATTGGTGTGGTAGCCGAAAAGGGGACTGTTCGCCAGCCGTAACAGCCGTACCGTCAACCCCTGGTCTTCGCTGATAACCTGACCGATATCGGCAAGGGAACTGCGCGGATGATTGATCTTTTCATTGAGCCGGTCATAAATAAGCGGTAGAGAGTGTACCGTTTGTGTCTGTTCGACGATGCTGTCAATTGTCGGTGCTTTGGAGTTGTTAACGGTCATGCTGCACTTCCCGTATCACCGCCAGGCGTAACAGTTCGCTGATGGCAGGATGTTGAAGATCTGTGTGGCAATACATGGGAAGCAGCCTGTTTCTTGCCTGATCCAGTTTTTCCCCGGTGACGGTGTCCGGCAAAATGATGCTGTCCGTACCATTCACACCGACAATATCAGCTTCAACTATCCCCCAGGTGCGAAAGATAAAGAGATGCTTTTCTTCAAGCCGGGCGCCTTCACCAAGAAGAAGCCTGCCGTTTCTGTCGTGTACGTCGGCAGCCACAACCATACCCGACCTCAAATTTTCAAATGCAACCATTGCCATAATGCCCCCATTTCTCCAGAATCGCCGCCAGTTCATCCTTCTTCACCGGTTTGGCCAGATAATCATCCATGCCGGCCTCAAGGCACTTTTCCTGATCACCCTGCATGGCGTTGGCAGTCATCGCTATGATCGGTACGGAATGATTGCGGACGTGAGAACCCGGATCACGAATGACGGCGGTGGCAGCGAAACCGTCCATCTCCGGCATCATGCAATCCATGAGGACGATATCGTAATCGATCAGCTCCAGCGCCCTGACCGCTTCGAGGCCGTTGGCGGCGACATCGGCCCTGTAGCCCAGTCTGCCGAGGATGCTTTGCGCGACCTTCTGGTTGATACTGTTATCTTCCGCAAGCAGGATGCGTAAGCCGTGGCCGGCGATTTCCTCCACGGTGTGACGGGTGATGAGCGCAGATGAAACCACGGGGGCTTGTGTCACGTTGCCGGCATTGTCATCAACCGCCGGAATCTGTGTCCCTTTTATGTCGGTGTGCGGTCGGGAGACCGGCTGGTGCATCCCGGCGCCGACCTGCCTCTCGAACCGTGCGGTGAACCAGAAGGTGGAACCTTTCCCCACTTCGCTCTCAATGCCTATTTCACCCCCCATAAGTTCTGTCAACTGCTTGCAGATCGCCAGGCCGAGCCCGGTGCCGCCATACTTTCTCGTCGTGGAACCATCCACCTGCGTGAACGGTTCAAATATTGCGGCAAGCCGCGACTGCGGAATGCCGATGCCGGTATCGTGCACAGAAAAACGGATCACGCAGAAATCCTCCCCCTCCCCAACCCTCCCCCGCCGGGTGAGGGAGTTCTCTCCCTCCCCTTCAGACCCCGGAGGGTCAAGCGGGGGGAGGTTGGGAGGGGGGGAGGTCACGAGCGCTGCTCTGATGACGACTTGACCCTCATGGGTAAACTTGATGGCATTGCCGGCCAGATTGGTGATGATCTGCCGCAACCGCCCCGGATCTCCTTTCAGATATTCCGGTACTGAGGCATCAACATGGCAGATAAGCTCCAGACCGGCATCATGGGCGCGCAAGCTCAACAGCTCGGCAGCATCTTCGATGGTTGAACGCAGACAAAAATTCGTAATTTCCAGATCCAGCCTGCCCGCTTCGATCTTTGAGAAATCAAGAATGTCGTTGATAAGACTCAGCAGGTTTTCGCCGCTCCTGCTGATGATTTCGGCATAGCCCCGCTGCTCATCGGTCAGCTCGGTTTCCAGCAGCAGACCGGTCAAGCCGATGACGCCATTCATCGGTGTGCGGATTTCATGACTCATGGTGGCCAGGAACTGGCTCTTGGCCACGGTGGCGGCTTCGGCTTTGTCCCTTGCGGAGATGATATCCTCCTGGTTTTTTTTCTTTTCAGTGATGTCCGAGAACGTTACGACTGAGCCCCTGTAGACGCCGTTGTCAAAAACGGGGTATAACGACATTTCTGCGACAAAAGAGCTGCCGTCGCTGCGCCAGAGCCGTTCGTTGCCGACACAGCAGCTTGTTCCTGCGGCATTTGCCCGGCTGATGGGGCACTCCCCGACAGGATAGGCTGAGCCGTCGCCATGTTTGTGGTGAATGAGGCGGTGAGAATCCTTGCCGACCAGTTCTTCGCTCCCGTAACCGAGCATGGCCAGGCCGGCTCTGTTGACATAGGTAAAACAGCCGTGCGCGTCGGTACCGTAGATACCCTGATCGGTGGACTGGAGCAACAGCTCGTTCCGGTCTTCCGCCGCCCTGGAGGCTTCTATGGCGAGATCCCGCTCCTGTTCACGCCGCTGCATATCACTCATCAATATATTGAAAGAAGCCGCCAGCAGGCCGAGCTCATCGCTGCGGTTTTCATCAAGACGCTGGCGCTTATCCGAGCCGGATCGGGCCAGATCGGTAATCTGCGCGGTAAAAGCGGTCAGCGGCCTGGTGATCCCCAGGCCAAGCTTCCGGACAAGCCCAAAAGTGGCCAGCAATGCCGCAATTATCGCCAACAGAAAATAGTTCCGAAACCGGACAATTGGTTGATATGCTTCGTCAACAGGATAGTTTGCGGCCAGAATCCAGTCTGCGCTTTGCAGACGTTTGAATGAGGCAAGGAATCTCTGTCCCCTGGAGTTGATCGTTTCACCGGAGCCTTCAAACCCCTCCAGCGCCCTGTCGTACATTTTGTTCATCCCCGGCTTCACATCCTGCTTCAAGATGCGTGACGGATCGGGATGCATGATCATGGTGCGGTCACGGGCGAACAGATAGAGGTATCCGTTTGAACCGGGCTTTACATCGTTGAGCGAGGAAAACAGGTTGTCCTTTTCCAGCAGGTCAAGCCGACCGCAGAGCACGCCCGCAATTGATCCATCCGTACCCCGGATCGGAGCGGTCATAATTATAACCGGTGTCTTTTTCTCCCTGGAGATGACCGGCGCCGAGATCTGTGACGTACCGCTGCGCATGGTCGTTATAAAATAGTCGCGTTCGGCAAATGAGGTGCCATAATCACGGGGCCTGGCCGGATCTGCGCCTCGCATGACGCCGGTAGCGTCGAGGATAAACATGCCGGAACTGAAGAAAACGTTGCGGGTGGTCAGCTGGGACCGGAGCCATGCTTCCGCAGCGGAGCTGTCTGCAACTACAGTGGGCGGGGTGCTGTTTGCAACGAAAATCAGGCTCTTGTGAACCTGCTTGAGGTGGTTGTCAAGATCGTGGGCCACTCTGGTAACCATCGCAAACTGCTGGGTGAAAATCAGCTCACGGGCTTCATGCCGGAAGTAGAGGTACGTAAGCGTGGCGATACCACTCAGCAGAACAGTGATAAACAGACTGACAGCTAAAACAAATTTATGTCTGATGCTGTTGAATTTCAAGGAGCTTCTCCATTGGTCAGGCAGAGCTCTGCTGTTCCGCTGCCAACCGCTCGAGTGCATTCTGATCAAGATGTTCGAGCGCATCTTTAAGTGCGGCTGCCTCGGCCTTCACAAGTGGCGCCCACTCTCCGCACTCCGGTTTGTTCCCCTCGCGGCACATCTCCTGAATCCGGTTGGCAACATCCGCCAGGCGCAGGCCGCCGATACTGGCTACGATCCCTTTCAGGCCATGAGCGCACGCCTTGATATCGGTGAGATCATCACCGGACAGTTTTTCGGCAAGCTGGTCGCCGATTTCGGCGTAGTCTGACAGGTACATATCGATCAGTTCACGGTAGGTATCGAGATCATAATCAAGATTTTCAAGAACGGGGTGCGGTTCAAACACCGGTAATCCGGGCAGCTCTGACATTTTTTCCTCCTCTGAAATTGGCTGAAACCGGTAATAGCGACACAGGCCGCGACTAACGCTATTGCGTATCAGGTATCATGACTTCACGTGCTTTTATCACATCTTTACGGTCTTTGGAATCTTTCATTGTGATAATAGAATCAGGCTGGAGCGAACCATAACTGGACTCCGCACAATTTTTTTTTACCGAAAGCTACAATTAATGAAAAAACAGCCGATGAGGTTGCTATGTCAGGCATCCTGGTTCAATTGGAGGTCAGTAGTGTTAGAATATACATACAAACGTGAGCTGGTTCAGATACTCGGTACGATTGAGCAGCAGGTGGGTGGCTTGAGTATGCCCTTGAGAGGTTTTCAGGCAAAGATGGCCGGTTTTACCGGTGACATTGAAAAAATAGTTCGTGATAAATATGAACAACTTACCGACACCCAGAAGTACTATGTCTCGGAAATCACGAAAATTCAGCGGATAGTTGCCTAGTTTTGATAACCATACAAAAAGGCCAACCAGTTTTATATAGGTTGGCCTTTTTTGTTGAATGGTGGCTGCTCAGGGACTCGAACCCCGGACCTAGCGAATATGAGTCGCTTGCTCTAGCCAGCTGAGCTAAGCAGCCATTTGAAAATGCCCCTCAGGTGTTGGTACCAAAGGGGCAAAATATTTTTTTGGTTACGGGACAGGGTTACACCAAAAACGAAGCAGATGTATAATCGAGTCAGTATAAAAAATCAAGTCTTTTTTCATTGGCGGTTATCGGTGTGAACCGGTGGAGAGGTTTCAAGCGATTCAGCATACTCTCCTAAAAAAATAATTAATAGACTGTTTTTTTAAATTTACGGTGATATACTGCAATCAGATCGAAAGAAGTAGATTCCAACAAACAAGGAGGGCTTACTATCTATGAATGAGACTCCACCAGAGAATCACCAGACATAGGAAACGGGAACATTCCGATTGAAATAATGGATCGGACTAAAACCTAAAAGGTAATCAAAAGAGTGATAGAAAAGAGAAGCCCACCGAAAAATCTGGTGGGCTTTTTATTTCGGGAGCATGTCAATCCGGGTTAATTTCCCGCAGTGATTATTCCAGCTCTTCCCCGACGATTTCCATCTCCCGCGAAATCTCTTTCAGGGCGGCATCTTTGCGCCTGAAAAATGTCACCAACCGGTAACAGATGAAATAGGACGCACAGGCTGCAATAAATCCGATTATGGAACTGCCCAGGAGAATTGATTTGGCATATGGCTGGAGAGTATGCCAGTCAAGGTTTGTAAATTTGAGTTCTCCGCCCGGTTTACCGCACAAAAATCCCCCCAGGTTGTAGCTGGCCAGTAAAACAGGCACAATTGTCAACGGCGTGTTAATCCAGGCACCGGTAATGCAGGCCACTTTGTTGAGACGGAAGATGAATGCCAGTGCAATGGCCATGGGGGTATGTATGCCGAAGAAAGGGGTGAAACTGACGAAAACCCCCACCGCAAAACCGGTGGAAATGTGGCCTGGATGGGCGTCGAGGGAGAGTATTTTTTTGAATTCCAACTTGATTTTATCGGTATTTATCATAGTGGCCCCGGTTGCGGGTCACTTTACGATTGTGCCGCCTGTTTTGTCAATTTAATAGACTTCACGAGCAGGTTCATCTCTGCTATAAAGCGGGTGGAGTGATTTGAATACGAAAGGAAATTACAGCATGAACGAAACAACTATCGGTGTAATCGGCGGCAGCGGACTGTATGATATGGAAGGGCTGGAGCGGGTCGAGCGGATGCGGATTGAAACCCCTTTTGGTGACCCGTCTGACGAATTTGTCACCGGCACATTGAACGGGACAAAGATGGTATTTCTTCCCCGTCACGGGCGGGGGCATCGCCTGCTTCCCTCTGAAGTCAATTATCGCGCCAATATCTACGGAATGAAAACGCTCGGTGTGGAACGGATTATCTCCGTCTCGGCGGTGGGAAGTCTGAAAGAGGCCATCGCACCGGGGCATATCGTCATTCCGGACCAGTTTTATGATCGTACCAAAGGAGTCAGGAAAGATACGTTTTTCGGTGAAGGAGTTGTTGCCCACGCCGGTTTTGCCGACCCGGTCTGTGGAGATCTTTCTCATGTTCTCTTCTGCGCTGCTCAAAAAGCCGGAGCAACTACCCACAAGGGAGGGACATATATCTGCATGGAGGGCCCGGCCTTTTCGACCCGCGCCGAATCATTATCCTATCTGGCACTTGGAGCTTCCGTTATCGGGATGACCAATCTCACCGAAGCCAAACTGGCTCGCGAAGCCGAGATCTGCTATGGCGTCATTGCGCTTTCAACAGATTACGATTGCTGGCATGAGTCGCATGAGGATGTCACGGTCGAAGCGATAATCAGGATCATACACCAGAACGTGGCTATGGCCGGGAATATTATCCGTCATGCAGTAGCGGAAATCAGTAATGAACGTCTCTGCGCCTGCGGCAGTGCGATGCAGTATGCCGTTATTACCGACCGTGCCGTTATTCCCGAAGCGACCAGACAGAAGTTGGCACCGCTTGTCGGCAGGTATCTGTAGATCTTTTGTTACCGGCTATAGTATGCCGGTCGCTTTAAGGTTGAACATCGAAGTAGTATTGGAAACGCTGTGCAACAGGGATTCCGTCTCTTTGGCCCGCATTGGTTCACTGAAGTAATATCCCTGCATTTCAGAGCAGCCGATCTCTTTGAGCGCTTTCGCCTGCGCGGCAGATTCAACACCCTCTGCAAGCAGATGCAGGCCATAGCCATTGGCAATGCCGATAATCGCCTGGATAATCGGGGAAGCGCTATGTTCGTTAAAGAGGTCGCGGACAAACGACTGGTCTATTTTAATCGTATTGATCGGAAACAGGCGGAGATAATTAAGGGAGGAATAACAGGTGCCGAAATCGTCGATCGCAATCCGGATGCCGTGACTCCGCAACAGGTTCATTTTGGCGATGATGCTTTGTGAATTCTGCAGCAGAATATTTTCAGTGATTTCTATTTCCAGAAAATCAGCCGGAATAGTATAGCGGGCTGCAAATGGCAGAATTCGTGCGACGAAGTTTTCATGTACGAACTCCTGCGGGGAGACATTCACCGACATACGGAGGCTGGTAAAGCCTGCGGCCCGCCATAAAGATAACTGCCTGCATGCAGTGTCCAGTACCCAGTTTGTGATCGAGCCGATCAGGCCGGTCTCTTCCGCTAAATTAATGAAGGTATACGGACTCAGCAAACCTTTTTTCGGGTGGTTCCAGCGAATCAGCGCTTCAACTCCGACGATTTCAAGTTTGCAGACGTTGAATTGCGGTTGGTAATATAATTCAAATTCATTTCTGCGGATGGCGAGGCGCAGGTCGTTTTCAAGAGTGATGCGCTCATGTTTTGCAACATTCATATCCGGGATGAAGTATTTAAAGCCGTTTTTGCCGTTCGCTTTTACTTTGTACATGGCGATGTCAGCATTTTTTAACAGGTTATCAACGTCTTCGCCATCATTGGGCAATACGGCAATGCCGATGCTCGCGGTTATATACATATCCTGCCCGCCGACAGAAAATGGAACGGTAAATGCGTTGATAATTTTCTCAGCGACGATGGTAGCGTCATCACTCTTCACCATATCCGGCAGTAACGCGGTAAATTCGTCACCCCCCTTACGCGCAAGCGTGTCGCCGGAACGCATGCAGAGGCGCAGCCGATTCGCCACATTCTTCAGCAGTTCATCTCCCACAGCATGCCCAAAGGTGTCATTGACCAGTTTAAAGCGGTCCAGGTCTATAAACATGACTCCCACCAGGCACATGGCCCGTTTTGCATGGATGATCGCCATTTCGAGGCGATCCTTGAACAGTCTCTGGTTGGGCAGGGAAGTCAGCTGGTCGTGAAAGGCCTGATAGGCTATGGCTTCTTCGGCAAGCTTGCGCTCATTAATGTTGTGCGCCACGCCATAGGTGCCGAAATACATAGACGGTACCGGCGGGCTGTTCTCCTGCGTGCCGGTATAGATGGCGGTGGCCGCCAGCATCGAGACCATCAGGTTGTTTTCAAAGTGGTAATAATGGTTATCCTTACATTTCAGGCGTACCTCGAGATTGGCTGTCGCCCGGCCGTCTCTACGGCGTTCGCTAAATGCATACAGTGCTTTTTCCACATCATCTTCGAAGACGATAGTGCTGTAATTGCAACCGATGAGCTCATCATGAGTATAGCCAAGCAGTGTTTCAAAGCGGCTGTTGATGAATGTGAAGCGGGCGCGGTCATCAAGGACGTAGATGAGGTCCGGAGAGCTGTCGACGAGGAAACGATGGATCTGTTCAGAATGTTCCAGACGTGCGGTCATCAAGATGTTGCTGCGTTCAAGCCGGCGCCGGTACAGGGCGCTGTCAACCTTGTGCTTCAGGTCGCCCAGATCTTCCGGTTTGCGGACAAATTCTACTGCGCCTTTGCGCAGGGCAAAAATGGCAGAGTCGATGCTGTCGGAGCCGGTGACAAAAATAACGTCAGTACGTATTTTGTGAGCGGAGATCCACTCCATAACTTCCAGACCGGAGATGTCCGGCAGCTTGATGTCCAGCAACACAAGATCACATTCACCGGATTCAAGTGCTGCTATTGCTCCACATCCGGTGCCGCTTTCAATGATCTCAACGCCGGTTCCTTCGAGTTGGAGCCGGATACTTGAGCGCATGAGCGGCTCATCGTCAACAATCAGCACTCTCTGCGGCTGGCTGAGTGCCTCTGACAAGGCGGCTGCAGGGGAAATGTTCAACGTGCTCATGCTTTTATCTCCGTTGACCGGGGGAGTAGAATTGAAAAACTTGTCCCCCGGCCGGCATAGCTCCGGCAGGTAATGAGACCTTCAAGCTGCTGCAGCAGGCTTGCCACGATTGAAAGGCCGATTCCCGAGTGACCCGGTCGCCGGTCTGGAGGGAGCGGTTGGAAAAGGCGTTGCATGACATCAGCCGGGAGTCCCGGTCCGGTGTCGTCCAGGCGGATTTCCATGTATGAACGCCCCCCCTGATTAACATTACCCTGAGTGGAAACGGTAAAACAGCCGCCTGGCGTCATCGCGTCAGAGGCGTTATTCCAGAGGTTTACCAGAACCTGCTTGAGACTGTCCCTGTTGCACGATATCGGCATTACGAGCGGATCAAGCGACTTTGTTACGGTGATGCCGCGACGTGAAAAAAGCGATGTCCCATACAGCGTCAGCATGCTCTCGATCAGGGTATTGATATCGAGAAGATCGGCCGCCGCCGACCGTTCCGGAAGGTGGCTCATCTGCCGCAGGATCTTTGTGACACGATCGATTTCATCTTTAAGTATATCCAGCTCCTGATGCAGGTTATCGGTGTCCGGCAGTCTGGTTCTGATGATGCTGAGGTAGTTGTTGATAATCCCGAGCGGGTTGCCGGCTTCATGTACCACCCTGCGGTTCTGCTGTTCAAAATGTCTGGTCAGCGCCTCTTCATTCGCATGTTCGCGCGCCTGCATGTCACGCCACCCATCAATGCTGTGTGCGGCAACCCGTGAAAAGCCTGTCATCAGTGACAGTTGGGGGTGGAGGCGGAGGTGGTGTGCCGCACTTAACCCGAAGGCTATGACACCTAAGCCTGTTGTCCGTCCGGTCAGAGGAAGATACAGAACACCTTCACTGCCGAGGGCGCGGGTGATCTGGGTGTCAACCAGCGGTACGCGGTCGGAGAGTCCCGTTTCGAACGTGGAGCGGGGCCGGTCTTCCAGGGCAGCGGCAGCGGCCAGACAGTGTGAGGCAACCAGCGGAATTGCAAGCCGCTGCAGAATACCGGGTTGGGCAGATATTCCGGCGCCAGACAGTGTCGCCGTATCAGGCTGAACCAGAAGAAAGGCGGGCTGTCCGGGGCCAAAGAGAAGAATCGCCGATTCACGTATGGCGAGCAGGATTTCGGCTTCACTCGAAAATGACGTCAAGCCGTGCTGCAGAGGCCGTAATAGAGCCATTTCACGCACCGCTTCGTTCACATGGCAATCAACAGGATCGCCTTCAGCCGGTTTTATATGAAATGTGTCTGTCAGCTGTGGAAACGTTTTTGTCGTTGAGGCTTTGCTGATGCCGAGCGCTTCTTCAAGAAGTGCAACGCGTTCGGAACAGTCCCGATAAATAACGGCAGTACTGTGAGCATCAATTCCGAGTAATGCTCCTGTTTCCTGCAGGTTCGATGTCCCGGCATTCGGGGCGTTATCCTGAAGCATCATTTGATCACAGAGAGCATGCGTAGACCAGATGATCTGGCTCAACCTGTCAGCAGAAGCGATTTCCACGGCTGTCTTGTGATGGAACAGGATAGCGTCTGACATGAAGGAGGAAAGTTTCCATTGATCTGTCAACCAGGCGCCGACTGTTGCATGGTTCGTGTCGAGCAGCAGCTCTTCGACACGCAGTAAGTCCTCTTCGTCAACGCTTGCTTCAAGTACCCTCCCGTAGCACTCTTCCATTCCCCCCAGCAGAAGCAGTTGACCTATGTCGTGAAGAAGCCCGGTAAGGCTCGCCTCTTCGGGATCCGGATGGCCGACTGCTGTCGCAATTTCACGGGCCACTTCGGCAACCAGCATTGAATGGCTCCAGAAACCGGACAGATCATACCTGCTCTTGTCTACCGCAGGAGAAAAAACGGTTTGCACTATAAGGCAGGAAGCCAGGGTTCGCACGAGGCGTGTGCCGATGTTGACCAGGCAATGGGTGAGATTTTTCGATGTGTCCCCGCGGAGCAGCGCAGGAGAGTTGGCAACGGTGAGTATGCGTGCGCTCAACGCCGGATCTTGAGCAACAAGAGCCGCCAGTTCGTGCATGGTGGTGCGCTCTTGTTCTGCAAGGTATAAGAACCGCAGCAATATCTGCGGTCGTGCCTGCAGTTGCATGGATTCGATCGAGTTGAGTACCGCTACCGGAATGTGCAACACTGGGACCCCATATGGTGAAATAAATTTACAACTAACATGTTAAACAATTTTGATCAAGAATTATGTGTGATTTATTGCATATGATTTCTGTTCCGTATTGTGTTTTGTTGCGCTTCCCGCTATGGTGCAGGCAATCTTTCTGCAGGAGGAACAGCATGGTTTCATTTGAAGAGGCTCGCACGATCATTCTGGAATGTGTGCAGCCTGTCGGTATCGAACGGGTTCATCTTCTTGAAGCAGCGGGGAGAGTTCTGGCCGAAGATCTGGAAGCGCCATGGGATCTGCCGTTGTGGAATAATTCGGCAATGGACGGCTATGCCGTGCGCTGGCAGGATTGCACAAACACACCCTGCAGGCTGCGCGTAACCGGTTTTCTACCTGCCGGATCAAAAGCTGACGGGATTACGGTTGAAGCCGGGTGTGCGGTGCGCATTATGACCGGTGCGCCGACGCCTGATGGCTGTGATGCTGTTGTTCCGGTGGAGGATACTGATGATGGCCGGCAGGAGGTGACCCTGCAGGAACCGGTGACAAAAAAGCAGCATATCCGTTTTAGTGCAGAGGATGTGGCTGCCGGTGTCATTTTTGCGAAAAGCGGAACGTGCATCCGGCCCCCGGAGGTCAATATGCTGGCCGGATTCGGTATGGCGCTGGTGCCTGTCTACCGCAGACCGGTTGTGGCGATCCTCTCCACCGGCGATGAACTGGTGGAGTTGGGGTGTACGCCGGGTCCGGGGGAGATTATCAACAGTAATACGCTGTCATTGGCTGCCGCTGTTCAGGAAGTCGGCTGTATTCCCCGTATCATCGGCATTGCCCGGGATAACCGCGCGAGCCATCTGGAAAAATTGAGCGAGGGGTTGAAAGCGGACGTTCTGATCACTTCTGCCGGCGTGTCGGCCGGTGACTGCGATCTGGTGCGGGACATTCTCGAGGAGCTGGGGGCGCAGCAGATGTTCTGGAAAGTGGCTATCAAGCCGGGAGGGCCGACTGCGTTTGCGATGTACGGTACCACGCCGGTCTTCTCCCTGCCGGGCAATCCTGTTTCAACCATGATCACCTTCGAAGAGTTTGTCCGCCCGGCGCTGCTCCGGATGCAGGGGTACCAACACGTAATTAAGCCGCTCTTCAGGGCGGTATTGCGCGACCCGATCAACAAAAAACCGGGCAAAGTGCAGATTGTACGACTGCGACTGGATAAGGAGGGTGGCTGCTGGTACGCGACCTCTTCCGGAAACCAGCAGACCGCTATTCTCAAGACCATGGTTGATGCCCGGGCAATAGCCGTACTGCCAGGCGAGAGCAGCAGCTTTGCCGTCGGCGATGAAGTCGACGTTCACTTTTACGGAAATCATATTGAATTGGAGCTGCCATGAACGACTATCTTGGTGCCCATATGTCCATTTCAGGCGGACTCCACCTGGCTATCGACCGGGCTGTCGCCGCCGGGTGCTCTCTGCTGCAGATCTTTACCAGAAATTCCAATCAGTGGAAAGGAAAGCCGGTCAGTGACGCCGATGCCGCACTTTTTTGTGCCGGGTTTGCGGCATCCGGTCTGCGTGAAGTCATTTCCCACGACATTTACCTGATCAACCTGGCGTCCCCGCCCGGCGAAATCCGTGACAAGAGTCTGGCAGCCTTCCGCGATGAACTGGAAACATGCGCCCGTCTCGGCATCAATAAAGTAGTCATGCATCCCGGTTCACATTTGACGGATTCTCCGCAGGCAGGATTGGCACGGGTGGTTGAGGCTTTTGACCAACTATTCAATGAAGTGCCGCAGTTCGAGGGGAGGGTGCTGATCGAGACTACAGCCGGTCAGGGGAGCAATCTGGGAAGAACGTTTGAAGAGTTGGCTGCTATCGTCAACGGTTCACGGTATCCGGAAAAAATCGGTGTCTGCTTCGATACCTGCCACACCTTTGCCGCCGGTTATAATACCGCAACTGAAGAGGGCTATCGCGACACTATGGAGCAGTTTGACCGCCTGATAGGGCTCGACCGGCTGCACTGTTTTCACCTGAATGACTCGAAAAAAGGTCTCGGTTCACGCGTTGACCGGCACGACCATATCGGTCAGGGGACGCTCGGGTTGAATCCGTTCCGCTTCATTCTCAATGATTCCCGCTTTCAATCGGTGCCGAAAATTCTGGAGACCCCCAAAGGTGACAACGACGAGATGGATGCAGTCAATCTTGCCCTGCTTCGGGGGTTAGTGCTGTAGCGGAAACGGCTTCGTCAAGCAGATCCCGGTCAGTGACCGGCAAAAGCGAGGTAGTAATCATCACATTCAACGCATTCGGTGCGTGCAGATAAAAATGATTTTTCCAGTGTATCTGTGACTATTTCAACAGTAGAGCCCGTATTCGAGTCACCGGATAATTACATGGATAAAAAAGACTTCAGGAATTCCTTGATTGCGACCGCCACACGCCTTTTTGCCGAGCGGGGGCTGAACGGTGTCAGCATTCGGGAGCTTTCGACCGCCGCCGGCGTCAGTATTTCAATGATTTCATATTATTTTGACGGTAAGGAGGGGCTCTACAGTTCCGTACTGTCGGAGCAGTTTTCCTGTTTCGAATACATGAAGTGCATTAAAGAGAGAGACACCGGGCCACTGGACAAGATCGGGATAATCAAGGAAGGAATTGATAAAAATATATTCAGAGAAGAGTTGGACCCCGAGGATACAGCCCTGGCAATGGCAGGTATGGTTAATTATTACTTCCTCAGTACGTTGGCGACCCAGAGGTTTGTAAACCACTCTCCTGAGCGTGATGAAGAATTGACCGGCATTACATGGATATTTTCACCAAAGGACTGTAACAGCTTCCTGTCGCTTTCAGAGCATCTTCCGCAAATACTGACCCGTATACGAGCGGGTCACCCTGGCAATCTGCTCCGGTGTGCCGACCGCAATAATCTCGCCACCCCGGTCTCCCCCTTCCGGACCCAGATCAATAATCCAGTCGGCAGTTTTGATGACATCCAGATTATGCTCAATGATTACAATCGTGTTCCCGGCGTGGACGAGTCGCTGGATGACCTCCAGCAGTTTGGCAATATCATGAAAATGGAGACCGGTGGTCGGCTCGTCCAGGATGTAAATCGTCCGGCCGGTGGCGCGTTTGGAAAGCTCCCTGGCGAGTTTGACCCTCTGGGCCTCCCCACCCGAAAGTGTTGTTGCCGCCTGCCCCAGCTTGATATAGCCGAGGCCGACTTCATCGAGTGTTGCCAGTTTGTTCCTGATGCGCGGTATTGCCCCCATGAACTCCAGCGCCTGTGACACGGTCATATCGAGCACATCGGCAATCGATTTTCCCTTGAAATGAACCTCCAGTGTTTCACGGTTGTAGCGCGCCCCCTTGCAGACTTCACACTCCACATATACGTCCGGCAGAAAATGCATCTCAATCTTGATGATGCCGTCGCCGGAGCAGGCCTCGCAGCGCCCCCCCTTGACATTGAACGAGTAACGCCCCGGCTTGTAGCCGCGCAGTTTTGATTCCGGGAGATGCGAGAACAGATCGCGGATATCGCTGAAAACGGCAGTATAGGTGGCCGGATTGGAACGCGGCGTGCGCCCGATCGGTGACTGGTCGATATTGATGACCTTGTCGAGATGTTCCAGTCCCGAAACTTCCTGAACGGCCCCTGCTTTTTCGCGACTGCGGTACAGGCGCTGCCCCAGCACTTTGTGCAGGGTATCGATCACCAGGGTTGACTTGCCGGAACCGGAAACACCGGTAACGCAGGTCATGACGCCGAGAGGGATTTCGACGGTGACGTTTTTCAAATTGTTTTCCGAGGCACCGGCTATGCGCAGATACTTATCCGCAGTGCGACGCTTCTTCGGCACAGCAATCGTCATTTCCCCGGAAAGGTAGCGCCCGGTCAGTGACTTCTCATTTGCCATGACTTCAGCCGGTGTCCCCTGGGCTACAACTTCGCCGCCATGCACCCCGGCTCCCGGTCCCATGTCGATCAGGTGGTCGGCTTCCAGGATGGTCTCTTCGTCATGTTCGACAACGAGTACGGTATTCCCGAGATCGCGCAGGCGCTTGAGAGTGCCGAGCAGACGGGCGTTGTCCCGCTGATGGAGGCCGATTGATGGTTCATCAAGGATGTAGAGAACGCCGACCAGGCTTGAACCGATCTGGGTCGCCAGGCGGATGCGCTGCCCCTCGCCCCCCGAGAGGGTGCCGGAGGTACGGTCAAGTGAGAGGTAGTCGAGGCCGACGTTGACAAGAAAGGAGAGCCGTTCGCGGATTTCCTTGAGAATCCGTCGGGCAATTTCCTGCTCTTTGCCGGAGATGATAAGCTCTTCAAAAAAGCTAAGACAATCCCTGATCGACAGCGCCGTTACGTCTCTGATGGTGCTTCCCCCCACCAGCACATGCAGTGCTTCCGGCCGGAGACGGGCACCCTGGCAGGTGGGGCAGGGCATGATATCCATATATTTTTCAAGATCTTCACGGGCGGCATCCGACCCGGTTTCACGCCAGCGCCGCTGCAGATTATTGAGTACCCCCTCAAATTCTTTCTGATACGTATGGCGGCGTTCACCGTCCTCCTCCCACCAGAATTCGATCTTCTCACCCCTGGATCCGTTCAGAATAACGTCGCGAACCGGTGCAGGCAGATCTTTAAAGGGGGTGCGAATGTCGAACGAATATGCTTTGGCAAGTGCATCGAGAATCAGGTGAAACCAGCCGGAGAGGCGTTTTTCCCATGGTGCGATGGCACCGTCACGCAGCGACAGTTCCGGATCGGGGATGACCCGGTCGGCGTCAAAATACATGCGGGTGCCGAGTCCGGTACACTCCGGGCAGGCGCCATGCGGATTATTGAAGGAGAACAGGCGCGGGGTGATTTCCTGGTATGAAATACCGCAATCGACGCAGGCCAGCTTTTCCGAGAAGAGGAGGGTCTGCGGTTTTGGCGCTTTTTTGCCCCCACCCCCACCCTGGCCCTCCCCCTGAATGGGAGGGGATTTTAAAAGCTCCTCCCCTTTCAAGGGGGAGGTCGGGAGGGGGATGGGGTTTGGCGCAATAACTTCCACTTTTACCACCCCTTCAGCGTGATGCAGGGCCGTCTCAAGCGAATCAGCCAGGCGCCGCTGTACACCCTCCTTGACGACTATCCGATCCACGACGATGTCGATGTCATGTTTTTTCTTCCTGTCCATCTCAATGTCATCAGCAAGGTCACGAACTGTCCCGTCAAGTACGACACGGGTAAAGCCTTCCTTGCGCAGCTGATTGAGCTCTTTTTTGTACTCCCCCTTGCGACCGCGGATCATCGGGGCCAGGAGGGTCAGTCTGGTGCCGGCCGGCAGGATCATTATCTGGTCTACCATCTGGGAAACGGTCTGCGAGGTGATCTCCTTATGGCAGGAGGTGCAGTGCGGATGGCCGATCCGGGCGAACAGGAGGCGCAGATAGTCGTATACTTCCGTGACTGTGCCGACGGTGGAACGGGGATTTTTGCCGGTAGTTTTCTGCTCGATGGAAATGGCGGGCGAAAGCCCCTCAATCGACTCTACGTCCGGCTTTTCCATCTGCTCAAGGAACTGGCGGGCATAGGAAGAGAGAGATTCGACATAGCGGCGCTGCCCTTCGGCATAGATGGTATCAAACGCCAGGGTGGACTTGCCGGAACCGGAAAGGCCGGTAATAACGACTAACCGGTCACGGGGAATTTCAACGTCGATACACTTGAGATTATGCTCGCATGCGCCTTTGACAATAATGCTGGTGTGGCCCATAAAATATACCTTTTGTAATAGAGTGACGTTGACATATACCACAAACCTGATACGGTAAGAAGAGTCTTTTGGTCTGCCTTCGTGTGATTATAACTATCCAGGATAAACTCTTAAAGGAGAACGTAATGGGAACATTAGTTTGGAAGCCCGGATTTGAAATTGGTATCGAGGTGGTTGACCGTCAGCACAGGTTATTATTCGCATATCTTAACGAAGGCATGGAAAATATTGCCGATTCTGCCGGTATCTTTGACAAACTGAAGACATACGCCTCAGTACATTTTGCCGATGAAGTGAAGCTGATGCGTAAAAATAATTATCCGGGGATAGAAGGGCATGTAAAACAACATCAGCTTTTTGAAGAGCAGG
This sequence comes from Desulfuromonadaceae bacterium, assembly GCA_049318985.1. Lineage (GTDB taxonomy): Bacteria > Desulfobacterota > Desulfuromonadia > Geobacterales > Pseudopelobacteraceae > JACRCG01. The sequence continues at coordinate 19,023 of JBMOEI010000020.1, read as the reverse complement.
TTGAACATTTGCAGTCAGCTGTGATGGACGGGGAACGTAAAACGATTAGGATGCTTTTTTCCTTTTTAAAGGACTGGTTCCTGGAGCATATCCTTGTTGAGGACAGCAGATTCGCCGGTTATCTGCGGGCAACCATGGACAAAGATGACATAACGGTACTTACCGGGTTTGACTCATAGCCAGTATTACCGGCTTCACCCGAAACGCGCTACCAATTCCCGTGCCACCGCAACAATGCCGATTCCTGTCGGACATACGGCATCGCACCGCCCGCAGAGAAAGCAACTGATCTCCCCCCATTTTTCAGGATCGGCGGCAAGTTTATGATGAATGCGCCGCCGGGTACGCTCAGCCTCACTCCCGAGCGGATTATGACCTCCTGCTTCACGCATGAAACCGTCCAGTTGGCACGAGTCCCACATCCGGCTGCGCTCGGTTTTTTCTGCCGAACGCCAATCCTGTACGCCGAAGCAGGTACAGGTCGGGCAGGCGAGATTGCAACCGGTACAGGCGATACAGCGGTCACCGATCTCCACCCAGAATAAGTCGGGGACGCGGTTGGCACGCAGCAGTCCGGATGCGTGCCTGATCACGGTTTCATTTTCATCCGGAAGCTGTTTCGGTGCCTGGTGGAACAGATGTACCGCTTCCGGCGCAGAGGTTTCCGGCAGATCCGCAACAATGCTCATTCCGGTTTCGCTGTACGGAATCACCAGCCAATTACTCCCATCCCGGAAAAATTCCAGATCGCAATCGCCTCCGGCAGGCGGAATCAATGATCCCCCCGGACCGCAATACCCGGAAAGTCCCCCTATAGCGGCACTTTGCCGCAGGCGGAAGTAAAGATCGTCACGCCAGCCCTCGGCAAAGAAGCGGTCGATAAAACGGAGGCAGGCAAGGTCACGGGGGGGGAAGCCAAGGACGAAAAGCGGGCGGTCAACCGGTGGCGGTTCCCCTGTTGCTCCATCTGTAACGGTGAATATGGTTTCCTGCTGCGGAAAGAACGCTGCGGTCGGTTTGCCGGCAACAGCGGCGCCATGCAGTGAGTGGGGGCCGTCATTCAGTGAACCGATGACGCGGGTGCCGTCCGGAAGCAGGATCGGCAGGCGCAGTTCCCACGTCGCGGCAAGGGATGCAAAAAACGGGTCAAGCTGCCCTGGAGTAAGTATTTTCATGGCATTTTCTCCACCCGTGCCGCACAAACCTTGAACTCCGGAATGGAGGACTCCGGGTCGAGGACGTTGTTGGTAAGTGCGTTGGCCGCCCCTTCGGCAAAGTGGAACGGCATGAACAGGACTCCGGGGATACCCATCCCGGTCACCCGCGCCTCTGTCCGGATTTCACCCCGGCGACTGGAAACCAGCACCATATCACGATGTCTGATGCCGAGTTGTGCTGCATCGTCCGGATGCAGTTCGATAAAGGAACGTGGCTCCTCGCGGTCGAGCAGATGGGTCCGGCGGGTCATACTGCCGGTATGCCAATGAAAATAGGTCCGTCCGGTAGTCAGAACGAAGGGGTACTCTGCATCGGGAAGTTCAGCGGGCAAACGGTGTGCCACCGGACTGAAATGTCCGGGGCCGCGGGTAAAACGACCTGCATGCAGCAGCGGTGTGCCGGGGTGCGCTTTGTCGGGGCAGGGCCACTGCAGGCCGTGCGCGTTGAGGCGCCCGTAGGCAATGCCGCCATAGATCGGTGTGAGAGAGGCCGCCTCGGCCATTATCTCCTCAGGTGAAGCGTAGCGCATCCCTTCATATCCGGCGCGTTCTGCGATAGCGCAGATAATTTCCCAATCGGCACGGGCCTGACCCGGCGGCTCTACCGCTTTGTGCAGACGCTGTACGCGGCGCTCGGTGTTGGTGAACGTCCCCTCCTTTTCGGCGAAGCAGGCGGCAGGAAGTACGATATCGGCAACGGCAGCGGTTTCGGTCAGGAAGATGTCCTGCACGACCAATAGTTCCAGATTCTCCAGAACTGAGCGGGCGTGCCCCTGGTCAGGGTCGGAGAGCATCGGGTTTTCACCCATGATAAACATTCCGTGCAGACGCCCTTCCGATGCGGCATCCATGGCCCTGGTCAGCGGCAGTCCAGGCTCTGACGGGAGAGAGGAGACCCCCCAGGCACGGGCAAATTTATCCCGCAGGAGCGGGTCGGAGACCTTCTGATAGCCGCTGTAGAGGTCGGGAAGAGCCCCCATGTCGCACCCCCCCTGGACGTTGTTCTGACCGCGCAGCGGATTGACTCCGGTGCCGGGGCGGCCGACGTTGCCGGTCAGCATCGCCAGCGAAGCGATGCAACGGACATTGTCAACACCATGACTATGCTGCGTGATTCCCATGGAATAGACGATCATTGCCCGCCCGGCACCGGCGTAGAGACGCGCTGCAGCAACGACTTCGCCGGCGCTCAGGCCGGTAGCGGCGGCGGTTCTTTCCGGCGTCCAGTCGGCCACAGACTCAGCCAGCGCGGCATAATTTTCGGTGCGGCCGGCAATAAACTCCCGGTCGGTCAACCCTTCGGCAATGATGACGTGCATCATCCCGTTCAGCAGGGCGACATCGCTGCCGTTTTTGTGGCGCAGATGCAGTCCGGCGTGCCGGGCCAGGCGGATGCGGCGGTTGTCGGCCACAATCAGGTGTGTTCCATTCCGGGCGGCGTTGAGAATACGGCTGCCGATTAAGGGGTGCTGTTCGGTGGTGTTGGAGCCGATAACAAAGATGACGTCGGTCCGGTCAAAGCAGGAGATGGAATTGGTCATCGCCCCCGACCCGAATGTTTCCGCAAGGCCGGTGACGGTTGACGAATGGCAGAGACGGGCGCAGTGATCAATATTGTTGGTGCCGAAGACCGCCCTGGCCAGCTTCATCAACAGGAAGTTTTCTTCATTGGTCGCCTTGGCTGAAGAGGCAAACATAAGCGAATCTTTCCCCTGCTTTGCCTGGACGGCCTGCACTCTCTCGACCACCAGGTTCAACGCATCATCCCAGGATGCCGGTTGCAGCCGGCCGTCACGGCGTATCAGCGGGGTTGTCAGGCGGTCGGGATGGTGCACAAACGCATAGGCATTCCACCCCTTGACGCAGAGTCCGCCGCGATTGACCGGGCTGGTCGTGCCCGGTTCGACTCCGACCAGGCGGCCTCCGTCACTGACGAGATAGAACGTGCAGCCGACTCCGCAGTAGGGGCAGACCGTGAGAGTCCGTTTCATGGCAAATTCCTTCGTCTACGACTCATAGCGCTCCCCGCAGATGCTCGATTTCATCCAGCCGGAACACCGGGCCGTCCTGGCAGCAATAGAGATGCTCGATTGAACAGTGCCCGCACTTGCCGACTCCGCAGCGCATCTGACGTTCAAGAGAGACGATAATCCGGCCGGATGGCAGCCCTTTTTTATGCAGTTCGGCAATCACCGCCCGGTACATGGCCGGTGGGCCGACAATGGCGGCAATTGTGGTTTCGGGAGTGAACGTGAGCGGGGGGATAAGGGCGGTAATAAGGCCGACGCTGCCGCTGAAACAGTCTCCACCGGAGATGTTGTCAACAGTCATACTGCAGGCAAAGCGGGCTGAGGCGTCCCAAACGGCGAGCTCCTCTTTGAAGAGACGGTCTGCCGGACTTTTCGCCCCGTACAGAATGGCGATGCTGCCGAATTCGTCAGGGCGGTCTTCGCAATACTGGATCAATGAGCGCATCGGCGCCAGTCCGCAGCCGCCGGAGATGAGGATGAGATCCTGCCCGCGCAGTCGTGACAGGTCGAACGCCCTGCCGAACGGCCCGCGGATGCCGAGAGTGTCACCGGCTTTCAGTGCGTGCATGGCTCCGGTGAGCGTCCCGGCCCGGCGCACGCCGAGCTCGAAAAAACCCTCCCGTGTCGGGGAGGAAGCCACGGAAATCGGTGCCTCCCCCCGGCCGGGCAGGGATACCTGAACGAATTGTCCGGGAAAATGACCAAGCGGCACACCGTCGGCGCGTCTCATCCGGAACAGTTTTTCGCCGGGGGTCAGGTCGGAGACGGATATGATCTCGCATTCAATCGGCAGATAGAGCGAGGTATGGCCGGTAGTGGAGGTCATTTTTTCTTCAACCGCCACCCTTCCTTGTTGATCTGCGGAACCCGTGAAAGCGCCAGTGAATCGGGCGGAACATCTTTCGTGACGGTTGTGCCGGCGGCCACCAGTGAGTTGCGCCCTACGGTAACCGGTGCCACCAGCTGCACATCACTGCCGATAAAGACATCATCGCCGATGACCGTGCGATGTTTGTTGACACCGTCGTAATTGCAGGTAATCGTGCCGCAGCCGATATTGACATCACAGCCGATTTCGGCATCGCCAAGATAGGTCAGGTGTGACGCTTTTGAGCCTTCCCCCATGAGGATCTTTTTTGTTTCCACAAAGTTGCCGATCTTTACCTTATTGCCCAGCACCGTGCCGGGGCGCAGATGAGCCATCGGCCCGACCGCTACATCCTCGCCCAACTGGGAGCTCTCCAGTACGGACGCTGCCTTGATGTGACAATCATCGCCGATCCGGCAGTCAGAGATGCTGACCGCCGCCTCGATTTCGCAGCCGCTGCCGATGATTGAGCCGCCGCCGATGCGGCAGCCGGGGTGGATGGTCGTATCAGAGCCGATGGTGACGCCATGATCGATGTACGTCTGATCGGGATCGATCAGGGTAACGCCGTTCAGCATATGCTCGCGGTTGATGCGACCGCGCAGGATGCGGCCGGCTCTCGCAAGCTGTACGCGATCGTTTACCCCCATGATCTCGTCGGCATCGGCAGTCGGCAGAGCCAGGCAGGTCAGGCCCTTCCGGACGGCAATCGCCAGCAGATCGGTCAAATAATATTCCCCCTGGGCATTATCATTGCTGATCCCTTTGATATTGCCGAACAGGAAGGCTGAATCCATGCAGTAAATGCCGCTGTTTATCTCACGAATGTCCCGCTCTTCCGGAGTGGCGTCCTTCTGCTCAACAATACGGATTACCCTTCCGGAGTCGTCGCGAACAACACGGCCATAGCCGAAGGGATCATCCATCAGTGCGGTCAGCACTGTGATGGCAGCCTCGTTTTCGCGGTGATACGCGAGCATATTATGTAAGGTTTCTGCCCGAAGTAAGGGGGTGTCTCCACAGAGGATCAGCACGGTGCCCCGAAAGCCGGCGAGTGCGTCCATTGCGCAGGCCACAGCGTGCCCGGTTCCGAGCTGCTCTTCCTGCATGGCAGAGCGGATATCAGCTGCACCACGAAACACGCCCTGTACCGCATTCGCCTGATGACCAATCACCAGTACAATTGGATTCGAGCCGGCTTCCCGGGCGGCAGCGACCGGCCAGGCAATCATGGGCAACCCGGCAACCGGGTGCAGAACCTTGATCAAACCGGACTTCATGCGGGTACCTTTTCCGGCGGCAAGTATAACAGAGGCAAGTGATTCCATAGCGATTAACTCCTGAGGATAAAATGAGGTGAAATTCGTCCGGATACTTTATGCGATTGGTGATCAAAGCGTCAAGAAATTAGCTGACATGCGACAGGAAGTAGTGGCAGAGAGTGTACGTTTCCGGGTTGCATTCCGGGAGCGTACATCACGTATTTTCCTGGTGAATATCTGCTTACTCCGTGGTTGACTAACGTTACTGAATAATGATACGGCAGAGAGCATGAAGAATTTCATCCGCTGGATAATTCTTGTGATGCCGGTTTTTGAATGGCTGCCCCGCTACGAGAGATCGTGGCTCTGGCAGGACCTTGTTGCCGGCATTACCCTCGCGGCGTATGCCGTGCCAGTGGCAATGGCATACGCCACACTTGCCGGCCTGGCTCCGCAGGCGGGTCTCTACTGCTACATTTTCAGCGGCATTGCCTATGCGCTGTTTGCTTCGTCGCGTCACCTCTCAATCGGTCCGACCGCAGCAATATCAGTCATGATTGCCAGCGTTGTCGGAGGAATGGCGGCGGGAAACCCTTCAAGCTACGCCGCCATAGCCGCCATGACCGCCGGAATGGTGTCACTCTTCTGCTTTCTGGCCTGGCTCATGCGCCTCGGTTTATTCGTCAACTTCATTTCTGAATCGATCCTGCTTGGATTCAAAGCCGGGGCGGCGATAAGCATCGCCTCACTACAACTCCCCAAACTCCTTGGAGTGGCTGGCGGTGGCGACAATTTCTTTGAGAGACTGGTCGTTATCCTGCAGCAGTGCGAAAGTGCCAATGGAACGGTCATAGCCATCGGGGTCGGCTCACTTCTGCTGCTGCTCGCCGGTGACCGGATAGCGCCCGGCCGTCCCGTCGCCCTGGCGGTCGTCATACTGTCTACCGGCATTGTCTCCCTGTTCGGGCTGACTGAACAGGGTGTCAGGGTGGTAGGGGTTATTCCTTCGGGATTACCACCATTTGAGGCCCCTTCCATTTATTTTAACCAGATCGAAGGTCTGCTTGAGCTGGCGTTCGCCTGTTTTCTGCTCTCGTATGTTGAAAGCATCGCAGCTGCCCGCGCGTTTGCATTAAAACATCACTACCCGGTCAACCCCCGTCAGGAATTTCTCGGCCTCGGAGCCGCCAATCTCGTGGCGGCACTGAGCCACGGGTACCCGGTTGCCGGCGGTTTGTCGCAGTCGGCGGTCAACGAAAAGGCCGGTGCACAGACACCGCTGTCGCTGGTTTTCGCCTCGGGTACCCTTGTTCTGGTACTCTTTTTTCTCACCGGGATGCTGCGTAATCTTCCGGACGCAGTTTTGGCCGCCATAGTCATCGTGGCGGTGGCCGGTTTTGTGAAAGTAGCCGATTTCAAGCGCCTCCGCCAGATCAGCCGCCTCGAGTTTAATGTCGCCATGGTCGCATTTGTGGGGGTACTGCTGCTCGGAATATTGAAGGGGGTCACGATTTCGGCAATTGCCTCGATCCTCTTTCTCCTCCGGTTGATGGCGCGGCCGCACGTTTCCGTACTCGGCAGAATCCAGGGCAGCACCCGGTTCAGTGATTCAATCCGTCATCCCTCCAACGAACGCTTCCCCGGACTGTTTCTGTTCCGGGTAGAGGCGCCGCTGCTCTATTTTAACGTTAATGCGGTGAAAACATCACTGCTGGAAGCACTTCACCGTGAAACGACCCCTGTCAAACTGGCGGTCTGCGACCTTTCGACATCGCCATATATCGATGCCGCCGGTGCCAAAATGCTGGAACAGCTGGTAGATGAGCTGGAGCGGGAAGGGATACAGTTGAAAGTAGCGGAAGCACATGCAGAAGTCCGTGAGATCCTGCGGGCAACCGGCATCAGTGAATCATTGGGGGGAGTCAGCAGGCATACGGCGCTGGCAGATATTGTTGAAGATTTTGAAAGGGAGAATAACCCCTCTAAATCTCCCCTTATCAGGGGAGACTTCTAAGCCTCCCCCCTGATAAGGGGGGATTGAGGGGGGTTACCCCCAGCTCCCTCAGCACAATAGGCGTCTCCGCCTGTCCGTCAAGCCATACGGCCAGCTCATCAACAATTTCCATCTCATCAATTTCATCCCGCTGCGGCCAGATTCCGAGAACAGGTGCGCCGCAGAGCGACCCGATCTGATGCGGCGCCCCCTGTTCAGCGAGGCCGGGTGACGCAGGCATGCCGTTAATGATGACACCTGCAACCTGAAGTCCCGACTGCCGGGCGGCAAAGCAGGTCAGAACAGTGTGGTTGATCGTCCCCAATCCGGACCGGGCCACGACGAGAAGCGGCAGTTCGAGTTCCCGGGCGAGGTCTGCAACCAGCAGGCCGCCGGCAAGCGGCACCATCAATCCCCCGGCCCCTTCAACAATCACGTACTGATATGCCGCTGCCAACCGCGCAAACGCGCTCCTGATATGAGAAAAATCGATCCGGACACCATCAATCCGGGCTGCTTCAGCGGGAGCGACCGCCTCACGGAGGCGGTACGGGGCAACGTCGTCGCAGAGTTCAACACCGGCCGCCTGACAGAGCAGTCGGGCATCATCTGACACCAGACGGCCATCCTCCTGCCGGCAGCCGCTGGTGACCGGCTTCATCACACCGACCGAAACACCGTTCATCCGCAGCAGCCGTGCCAGCGTTGCCGCGACAATCGTCTTGCCGACGCCGGTATCGGTGCCGGTCACAAAAATTCCGCGTGGCGCCATCAGCTCTCAGCTCCGCAGCAACCTTCAACCGGAATTTCAAGATCTTTGAGCATCTGCCTGTCCAGTTCGGGAGGACGTCCCGGGGTTGTCAGATAATTACCGGTCATCGTGCCGTTCGCACCGGCAAGAAACATCCATGACTGCAACTCGCGCAGGTTCTTCTCCCGTCCGCCACAGACCGACAGGCGCCTGTCCGGCAGCAGAAAACGGTACACGGCGATAATCGTCAGACATTCAAGCGGCGTGAGATTGTCGGCATTTTCGAGCCGCGTTCCTGCAACCGGATTTAGAAAATTGAGCGGAATCGAATCGACATCCAGTTCGCGCAGGGTCAGCGCCATCTCGACCCGCTGGGCAAAAGATTCCCCGAGGCCGAAGATACCGCCGCAGCAGACCCGTAATCCCGCAGCTTTAGCCGCACGAATCGTAGCAACATCATCTTCATACTCATGGGTTGTACAAATTTCCGGGAAAAAACTGCGCGCGGTTTCAATATTGTGATGATAGGTTTCCATCCCTGCATTTTTCAAGCGCACTGCTGTTTCGCGATCCATAATTCCCAATGAGCAGGAGGGGGATATTCCGGTCTCAGCCCTGATGCGCGCGACTGTTCGACAGATACGGTCAAGTTCGTCAGTTTTATTGATACTGGTACCGCTGGTGACGATGCCGTAGCAACCGGCACCGTTCTGCTCCGCCAGAGCGGCACAGCGCACCATTTCATCCTCGTCAACAAGCTGGTAGACAGGGGCACCGGTATCATGGTGTGCCGACTGGGCACAGAAGGCGCAGTTTTCAGCACAACGTCCCGATTTGGCATTGATGATCGAACAGAGGAACACGGAACTGCCGACAAAGTGATCGCGTATCCGGGCTGCTTCGGCAAACAGCAGGTACCTGTCAGAACCGGTAACGGTTGATAGTGTTAACGCCTCTTCCGCGTCAATTGTTTCTCCGGCGAGCACTTTTTCCGCCAGACTCTGAATAAATTTTCGTAGTATCATGACCTGCCTCCGGCCTGTTGGATACCATAACGACACCATATTGTCAACCTGTGGAAAAATTATGGTTAACAATGGCTGTTTTTGGCAGAATCTGAAATGAATAGTGGACAAAAACAGTCCTTAATGATAGAGTGCCGTCCTGAATTATCTGACCTGCGAAAGATGGACAGGTTCAAGCACGGAGCACCATTGATACCGATGAAAAATAAAATTGCGCTCTTTTCAACTGTGTCAAACACTGTCCTCTGGGGGCTGTTTGCGCTGGTTTTTGCCGCTCTGGTCTCAGTGTGCGGATATCTGCTGATACAGCAGCAGAGACAATTTCTCCTGCAGGAAAAAGAGAAAGAGATCGCGACAATCGCAGATCTCAAGTCTTCGCAGCTCGTCAGATGGCGCACCGAGCTTTTTACCGATGGCGCCTCCATCCGGTCAAACGCCATGATGGTGCACCGCCTCAAAGATTATTTATCAGGCAGGGAACGCGACGCCGTGCAACGGGAATTCAGGCTCTGGATGTCGACAGTAATAGACCTTGGCGGCTATAATAAAGGCATGCTCTTTACTCCGGAAGGGAGTCTGATCTCCTCTGATTCGGGCCGGATCACGTCACTGTCACCGCATTATTCAGGTCTTGTTGCCGAAGCTGCGGAGGGGCAGGAAATTATCCTCACTGATTTTCATCTTGACGACGTCGGAACTCCGCTTGATTTAGACCTCGTTATTCCGATCATTGATTTTTCGAGTACTCCTCACCGCTGCATCGCTGTACTGATTCTTGATATTGATCCGGCCAAACGGCTCTTTCCGTTGATTCAGGCATGGCCGACCGGCAGTACATCAGCAGAAACGATACTGGTAAAAAAGGCTGGAAATTCAGTTCTTTTTTTGAATGAGCTGCGCCATCGGCAGAAGTCATCCGCACCGTTTTATCTGCCTCTTGAAAAGAGTGATCTTCCGGCGGTACGTGCGCTGTCCGGTGAGGAAAGCAGCTTTGAAGGATATGATTACCGGGGTGTTGCGGTAGTCTGTGCAACCAGACGGGTGCCGGGGACCCAATGGGGCCTGATTGCTAAAGTTGATGCCGGCGAGGTATATGCGCCGCTGAAAAAGTTTACCCTGTATGTGATTATGTTCATCACACTTGTTGTCGCAGCAATAATCATGGGCTTATTTCTGTGGGGTGTGCGCAAAAAAGCCGAGTTGCTCCGCACTCAGGTTGAGATGCAGAAAAAGGCCGAGTTGGAACTCTATACGACTCAGGTAGATCTGGAACGGCAGATAGGGGAACGGATCCGCGATTTGACAGAAATAAACTCACTGCTGCGTTTGGAAATGGCGAGTCGGGAACATTTGGAGCTGAAGCTGATCGGCGCGAAGCGTCTTGAGGCGATCGGTCAGATTGCCGGCGGTGTTGCTCATGAAGTGCGCAACCCGCTTAACGCCATTCTTACCATAACCGAAGCTTTATTCAGGGAGCAGGAGATTGAGAACAACCCGGAATTTGCACCATACATTCAGCATATCAGAACACAGGTTAACCGTCTGGTGATTCTGATGAATGATCTTCTTGCTCTCGGGAGAGAAATACCGGCAATCGACAAACATCCTCTGCCGCTCGATACTATCTGTCGCGACGCGCTTGCCAACTGGAAAACGACCGGTTTGTCCGGTAACCGGACAGGGACATTTACGTCAGAGTTTGCCGATCTTGCCATTACCGTGCTGGTTGACGGTCAGAAACTGCAGCAGGTGTTCTTTAACCTGCTTGAAAATGCCGGTTACCACACCAGGGATGGCAGCCCCGTACTGATGAAATCCGTGCAGCCGGATGACCGGCATCCGGATGGCATGGCTGTTGTGCAGATAGTTGACCATGGCACCGGGATCCCCGAAGAGATACTGCCGCACGTTTTTGATCCGTTCTATACCGGTAGAAAAGGGGGTACCGGTCTCGGGTTGGCAATCGTTAAACACTTTATTGAAAATATGGGTGGAGCCGTACGGATCTGGAATAACGACCCGCCGCCGGGATGTACCGTTGAGGTACTTATTCCGCTCTACCGGGAGGAGGAGAGTCAATGAAACCGAAAGTACTGTTAATTGAAGACAATGAGTCAACCCGATTCGGATTTGTCCGCTATTTTTCAAAGGATGGCTTTGAGACTCAGGAAGCAGCCTCGCTTTCAGAAGCATCAACCGCGCTCGCAGACCACAACTTTGATATAATCGTCCTTGATATAAACCTTCCGGATGGTAACGGCCTTGACTTTATCGCGACGGTCCGGGCATGCAATCCGGTACTCCCGATTATCGTCATTACCGGTGAAGGGGATATTCCTCTTGCTGTCAAGGCGATGCAGCGTGGCGCGGACAATTTCATGACCAAGCCGGTTGACATTGCCGCTCTCGGAATATTCATGCACCGCACCCTCGAAACCGGCTTTCTGAAGCGGCAACAATCATCCCGCAAGCGGCTTGAAAAGGAAGATACCTTTTTTGTCGGCGAATCCAAAGATATGAAGGAGGTATACTCCGTCGCCATGGCCGCTGCCGCGAGTGATATTCCGGTGCTCATAACCGGAGAGACCGGTACCGGTAAAGGGATGCTCGCCCGGTTGATACACCGGAACGGCTCACGTTCTTCCGGCGAGTGTGTGGAGCTGAACTGTTCCGGTTTGAGGGGTGAGATGCTTTCGCGAGAGATCTTCGGCAATGCCAAAGGCGCCTTTACCTCCGCCGACCAGGACCGCAAAGGGCTGCTCGACATTGCCGACCGGGGGACGCTGTTTCTGGACGAAATCGGCGATATGGGTATCGATATACAGGCGCAGTTTCTTAAAGTGCTGGAGGACAAAACCTACCGCAGGCTCGGAGATGTAAAGCTGCTGAGAAGTAATTTCCGTCTGATTTGTGCAACGCACCGCGATCTTGGGTCACTGGTGGCTGAGGAGTTGTTCCGCCGGGATCTTATGTTTCGCATCAACATGGTCACTATCCATATCCCCCCGCTCAGAGAGCGTATCAGCGACATTCCGGAGCTGGTAAGCCTGCTGCTGCGTCAACTCGGGGCTGCCACAGCAGTTCTCTCGGACGACCTTATGGCAATACTCTGCGGCTACGCATGGCCCGGCAATGTCCGCGAACTGAAAAACATACTTGAACGGGCGCTGATGCTGACCCCCCCCGGCGGACAGTTGCGGAAGTCCCATTTTGCCTCTCTGACACCGTCTCGCCCGCCACAAACGCCGCAAAGTCAGCGCACCGTTCAGGAAGTTGAAGAAGCTCATATCAAATCCGTGCTCGAGCAGGCGGGAGGTGACATTGAGAAAGCATCAAAAAGCCTCAATATCTCCCGGGCAACCCTGTACCGGAGGCTTAAGCAGATCAACGGATAAAAACCCTGGTTTGATCTATTTCGCCGCTTGGCTTTTATATTCTGCCAGAAGTTGGCACCTCCGGGCGTCATTCCCGAGGTAGTAATCAGGAATCCAACCGATTCTCTCCGCGTCCTCTGCGCCTCTGCGTGATAAGCTTTAAAGGCTTTCTCTCGCAGAGTCGCAGAGATACGCAGAGAAAGGCAAAATCTATACATCTTTTTGGTTAACCCAACGGCCTTGATTTTTTTGTTTAGATTCTCTCCGCGTCCTCTGCGCCTCTGCGTGATATGCTTTAAAGGCTTTCTCTCGCAGAGTCGCAGAGATACGCAGAGAAAGGCAAAATCTATACATCTTTTTGGTTAACCCAACGGCCTTGATTTTTTTGTTTAGATTCTCTCCGCGTCCTCTGCGCCTCTGCGTGATATGCTTTAAAGGCTTTCTCTCGCAGAGTCGCAGAGATACGCAGAGAAAGGCAAAATCTATACATCTTTTTGGTTAACCCAACGGCCTTGATTTTTTTGTTTAGATTCTCTCCGCGTCCTCTGCGCCTCTGCGTGATAAGCTTTAAAGGCTTTCTCTCGCAGAGTCGCAGAGATACGCAGAGAAAGGCAAAATCTATACATCTTTTTGGTTAACCCAACGGCCTTGATTTTTTTGTTTAGATTCTCTCCGCGTCCTCTGCGCCTCTGCGTGATATGCTTTAAAGGCTTTCTCTCGCAGAGTCGCAGAGATACGCAGAGAACGGCAATAAATTTCTCATCATGCCGTCTCCGTTTGAGACTGCTTCTCAAATAGAGACTTGATTTAACAGCATCTTTTGTCTAATACACCGAAATTTAATGTGTAAATAAGAACGCTGTATCGGCACGATTATTGTACATCAGGTCGCATGGTGACCAAACTGACAGGAACAGCGGGATCGCAGGACAATCTGCAGATACTCCCCGGAAGAATTCTCGTTGTTGACGACGAGCCCTCAATTCTGTTTGCCTATCAGAGACTGCTGCGGGCAGAAGGGTACTGCGTTGATTCATGCGGAGAACTTGACAGTGCCCTGGACCTGGTTCAGGCACATGAGTACTTTGCGATTATCACCGATATCCGGCTTTCCGGGACGGAAAACTGCGACGGGGTCACGCTGCTCAGTGCCGTGCGGGCACAGCATCCGGATGCAAAGACAATTGTCGTTACCGGATTTGGTGACAGCGGTTTAGAACAGACGCTGATGGATCTTGGTATAACGCATTATCTGGAAAAGCCGGTCAAGCCTTCACTGATTCTCGAATTGCTGAAAGCGGAACGTGAAAATGAGGAAGAAAAGAGCAGTAATTATGCCTTCAGTATGCTGATGCCGGAAATAAACGTGTAGAAACTTCCCATTGACACTCCCTGCCTGCCCCCCCCTCCTCCCCGAAAATTCCAAGCGACTGCACCGGTGTTCGGATACCAAAAACTAAAAACGTTGACGGAGCAGTGATAAAAATATATATTCTCCAATCCAAAATCAAATCTCAGGTGGCCCCATGTTTCGTATTCCCCGCACGGCACTTCTCATTCTCCCGGCAGTAATGATCACCCTGACTTCCTGTGCCGGCCATGAAGGATTGAAGGCCGGCCTGCATAAAACGGTCACAACGCCCGCTTCGCCTGTTGTGGAAAAAACCCCGGTGACGGTAGTGGCGGCTTCGCCGGATCCTCAACCGCTCTCGCTTGACTATCAGATCGGCATCGGCGACGTGCTGGCTGTTACCGTCTACGCCCGCCCCGATCTCTCAACAGCCCTCTCAACAGGTACCGGCTCAAAAGGGAGCAGGGTTGACGGTTCAGGGAACATTCATCTGCCGCTCATCGGTTCTGTCGCCGCAGCCGGCATCACCGTCAGTGCCGTCCGTGACAGGGTCGAGACCGCCCTGCGCAGATACGTACAGGAACCATCCGTCGTGGTTGAAGTCGCTGAATATCACAGCAAGCCGATCTATCTGATGGGGCAGTTCCGTACCCCCGGCGTCTACTATATGGATCGCCCCATGACCTTTCTTCAGGGCATCACCCTCGGCAACGGCTTTGACGCCACTGCCAACCTGCGCGGAGTTCGTCTGCTGCGCGACAAAAAAATAGCGCCGGTCGATGTCTATTCCCTCATTCTGGATGGCCGCATCGAGCAGAATGTCTGGCTGCAGGCGGGTGACACCGTTTTCATACCGGATAATCGCACCCAGAATGTCTTCGTCTTCGGCGCGGTCAATAAGCCGGGTCCGTTGCCGATGGCCCAGGGGCGCATGAATCTGCTCGAAGCTGTTGCCTCTGCCGATCTGCGAGCCGTCGGGTATGATCTGACAAATGTCCGGATAATCCGTTCCCTGACAACTACCAGCGGCGAACTGCTGGTAGTCGACGTTGAGAAAATCCGCCGTGGCGAGACGTACCCCATGATGTTGATGGACGGTGATGTAATCTATATTCCCAAAAGCGCCTTCGGCACCTGGAATGATGCCATTACCGAAATGTTGCCTTCTCTTCAGGCCGTCAGCTCCCTTCTGCAGCCCTTCGTCTCAATTAAATACCTGAACCAGTAATTTACGGAGTATTGATGAACACCCCGCACACCGCTCTTCCCGGGCACCAGATCGAAGAGGTTCACCTCACCGATTATCTTAATGTCATCATGCGCCGCAGGCGGATCTTTCTGCTCTCCTTCCTGGCGCTCTTCATCGGAGTTGCCCTCTTCACCTTTATGATGAAGCCGGTCTATGAAGCCAGTGCCACCCTGCATGTCAAGGATGAGAAAGGGGGGAAGGGGGGCATTCTTGGCGATCTGGCCATGCTCAACTCCTCCAACCCGGTTGACGCCGAGATTGAGATCCTTAAATCCCGTTCGAACGCCGAAGAGGTGGTCGAGCGTCTTCATCTCACCTGGGGGATCAGTAAAAAGAGCAGCGGCCTGATTTGTAAAATCAGCGATTTTTCCTCAACAACATCACAGCCGGACTACACCGTCGAGCTCACCGGCCCCGGCAGCTTCACCGTCAAAGCCGCCGATGGCTCTCCCACTATTGAGGGTAAAGTCGGCCAACTGCTTAAAACTGCCAAAATAACCCTGCTGCTGAGTGAACTGAATGGCAAGCAGGGCGACAGCTTCAGATTGCAGCAGCACAACTTTAATAAAACTGTCGTCAATTTGCGCACTGCCATCAAAGCGAGTGAGGTCGGCAAAAAAACCAACATCATCAAAGTCTCCTACAGCAACACCGATCCGGAATTGGCCCGTAACGTCGTCAACACGCTTGTGCAGGCCTACCTTGATCAGACACTCTCCTTTAAAACGGAGGAAGCGAGCCGTACCGTCACCTTTGTTGAAGATCAGCTGAAAGGGACCCGTGACGAACTGGACCTCTCCGAAAAGAATCTGCAGACCTTTAAATCGGGCAACGGCCTGGTCAAGCTGGATACCGAAGCAGAAGAGCTGATAAAGAAACTCTCTGATATTGAAAAGGACCGCGCTGCCGTATATCTGCAGCGCAAGCAGGTCGAATTTGCTCTGACCGCCCTCCAGGAGGCGCGCCGCAAGGGGCAGATCTATACCCCGGCCGTACTCTTGAACGATACGCTGATCGGTACGATGGCCACCCGTCTGACGGAGCTGGAAATTCAAAAACGGGCACTGGTCTCCGAAAACACCGAAAGCCACCCGCAGGTGAAAGCGGTTCAGGCCCAGATTGACCAGCTGCAGAAAAAGCTCCAGTCCACATATGAGACGGCAAAGCTCAACCTCGGTAAGCAGGAGACATCAATCCAGCAGCAGCTGCAGCAGTACGAAGCAAAAATGCGCACACTGCCCGCAGCCGAGCGTGATCTGGCCCGTCTGATGCGGCTTTCCAAGGTCAACGCCGACATCTACATGTTCCTGCTGCAGAAACATGAAGAAGCACGCATCGTCAAAGCATCGACCATCAGCAACATAAAAATCGTCGACCCGGCAATCACCCCCGATTCTCCGATCAAGCCGCAGAAAAAGAAGAACCTCCTGCTCGGTCTGCTGGTCGGGCTGATGTTCGGTGTCGGTGCCGCCTTTTTCATGGATTATCTTGACGATACCATCAAGGATGAGGAAGAGGCCAAACGCACGCTCAACTGGCCGATGCTCGCCATGATTCCCGGCATAGATGCGGTTGCGGAAGAGGGGGGAAAACCGTCACGCGCCTCTCGGCTGGTGGTGCTGCACAAACCGAAATCTTCGGTTGCCGAGGCGTTCCGCGGTCTCCGTACCGCCATCCACTTCTCGTCGCTCAAACGGGATACCAAAGTAGTCATGATTACCAGCAGTTTCCCCGGCGAAGGGAAATCGACCATCGCTGCCAACCTGGCTCTGACCTTTGCCCAGGCCGGCAACCGTGTCATCCTGGTTGACTGCGACCTGCGCCGCCCCTCCATGAACACGATCTTTGAACAGCCGCGCAGTCCCGGCATCACCGAGGTACTCGCGGGAGACTGTCCTCTGGCCGAGGCGCTGCATATCACCGACATTGAAAACATCAGCCTGCTGACTGCCGGCACCATTCCGCCCAACCCGTCAGAACTGCTCTGCTCGGACAGCATGCGGGACCTGCTGGCCGGACTGCGCGCCAGCTACGATATTGTCATCATCGACGCACCGCCGGTTATTCCGGTTACCGATGCGCCGCTCCTGACCGCCTTCACCGACATGGTCGTCGTCGTCATCGAATCGGGACGTATCCCGGCCAAGGCCGCCCAGCGCATGAAAGAGCTGCTGCTGTCGGTACAGGCGCCGGTTGCCGGTTTCATCATAAACGACCGCACCTCGCTCTTTTCAGATACCTACGGCTATTACGGCAAAGGGTATTACGGCAAAGGGTATTACGGTCGCCGCTACTACGGCTATGCCTACTACGGTGTTGACGACCAGAAAGAAACCAAAGCGAAGAAATCATGGTGGCGGAAACTGCTCAGGTAGCGATTCAGGCGATCAACTTACATTACGGAGCTTATCCTCATGCCCCAACACGCATCACCCGACAAAAGCCGCACACGGAGCAGCAACCGTTCCTGGCTCGGACGAAAACTTCACCGGCTCCGCAACAGCAGTCAGGCGCAAAAAGAGCTGCGGCATCTGGTCATTATTATTGCTGCCGTGCTGGTTGCCTTTGTCCTCGGCTACTTTTTTTTGGGGCCCGGTTTCAGCGCCTCTTGAAAACCAACAGACTTGCAACGTGCATCGGTTTTATCGTAGTATTATCGAAATCCAACGAAAAGGAGGAGTTATGGTATGAGAAATAACCTCACACGCATAGCCGTTATGGCTGTTGTTGCAGCCTGTTCCCCGATGTATGTATCCGCAGCTTCGTCTGCGCTTCCCGCAGCGCCGCCGCTGCCGCTGACAGGTGAAAAAGCGCCGCTTATGCAGGCGCCTCCCGCAGCGCTTCCGGCGGTGCCGGTTCCTCCGCAGCCGCAGGCACCGCCACTCCCCGGGGCACCCCCGCTTCCGCTGCCGGCACCGCCGGCTGCGGTACCGGATGCCAAAACTCAGGGTGCCGGCAGTCAGGCACCGGTTGATAAAGCTGCCATCCCGTCCGCTGCAGCCACCGTAGAACCGGTATCTTTATCGACGCTCGAACGCTTCCGCCTCTACACCGGTCCGCGGACTCCTGCAGCCCTTGCGGCACTGTTTGCAACACCACCGAAAGCTGCCGTCCGCCAGACTCCGGAAATAGTTCTCAGCAATGGTGCTGCGTCCGTGACGGTAGAAACCACACTGCCGGCATCAAGCGGCACGGCACCGAATTTTGCCCTCACCGGTGCAAAAATACTCTCCCAAAACCTCAGCAAAAAAGGTGTCCTGCTGGTGGAGGCGTTGCCTGATACCGGAGCGACAAAAGCCGAACTGATTGTCCTTTCCGGGAGCAATTCCCTGGAGATTCCGCTCAATATTGCGCCATCCCTTCCCGCAGATATCGACGTAAGTGAGCGGGCATTTGTCATGTTTCTTAATGACAAGGATCCCGCCACGAAAGTCAAGCGAGACCTGAACGGAGACGGGCGTAACGACTACCAGGACGATTATATTTTTACAGCAAACTATCTGATCAATAAATCCGAGACAAGCACAACAACAGTTCGCGGTGCCGATCCGTCTCGTAACACCAGGGCCTGGGAGCCACCCGCACCTCCTGCCGATCCGACAGACCCGACTCAATCGGCAGGCACAGCAAAAAGTCCCGCTACCCCCGGCGCACCGGCAGCACCCGGGTCTGAATCCGTATCTGCTCCCGCTTACAGCAGCGGCTGGGCCAACAGCGGCGGTACAACGGCAACAACCGGCACAGCGGATACCGCAGCAGCTGTGGCGGCAGCAGTGAAAGCTGCAGCAGACGCCAAAGCTGCAGCAGACGCCAAAGCTGCAGCAGACGCCAAAGCTGCAGCAGACGCCAAAGCTGCAGCAGACGCCAAAGCTGCAGCAGACGCCAAAGCTGCAGCAGACGCCA
>JBMOEI010000019.1:0-96371 GCA_049318985.1 Desulfuromonadaceae bacterium | reverse complement strand
GCGAACCGGGTCTGCTACAGCGCGCTGCAGATGCTCGGCGGGTATGGCTATACCGGGGACTATCCGCTGGAACGCTACACCCGCGATGCCCGGATCACCACCATTTACGAGGGGACCAGTGAGGTGCAGCGCCTCATCATTTCCCGGGAAATTTTACGCAATTTCAGCTGATACGGCACCCCCACCCCCACCCTGACCCTCCCCCTGAAGGGGAGGGGATTTTTGTTCCTCCCCTTTCAAGGGGGAGGTCAGGAGGGGGATGGGGTGAGATCGACACATATTTCTGAGTAGAACAAGGAGGTCGGCATGAGTACCAGTAAACGAATCACCCTGCAGCACGCCGCCGAAATTATCAAGGACGGCTCGCGTCTTACTTTTTCCGGGTTCACCATCTGGCGGCGCCCGATGGCCATTGTGTTTGAATTGATTCGTCAGCAGCGCAAACATCTCCATCTGATTGAGGTGCAGGGGGGCTCCCACACCGAATTCCTTGTCGGGGGGGGGTGTGTGGATATCTGGGAATCGTGCTGGGTCGGTCATGAACTGTACGGCAAGTACGGCGCCAACCTCTCGCGTAAGGTCGCTGAAAAAAAGATAATAGTCGAGGATTACAGTCATGCCGAAATGATGTTCCGCTTTGCCGCCGCCGCTTCCGGGGCGCCCTATGCGGTCACGCAGACGGCGCTCGGTACCGACATCCACAACCCTGAATACGATATGCTTGGCCGTGCCGGATTGCGTGACGGCAAACGAATTGCGCAGCATAAATACCAGTTTACCGAAGACCCCTTCTTCGGAGCCGGCTCGCAGGTTCTTGTTCCGGCGGCCAAGGTAGATATTGCGGTCATGTGTGTTCAGCAGGTTGGCGAAGAGGGCACGGTGCGGGTAAACGGACAGTATTACTCCGACCCGGAGGCCGCCCGTGCCGCCGATATCACGATTGTCATGGCTGAAGAAATTGTCCCTGAAGAGTATCTGCGCCGCAATGCCGATCAGAACACCATCGTCAGTTTCGAGGTCGATCATATTCTGGAATGCCCGTATGGTGCGCACCCGACCGGAATGTTCGGCCGCTATGATGTCGATGGCGCGTTCCTGAAAGAATTTTACGGACGCAGTCGCACTCAGGAAGGTTTTGACGATTTTGCCAACGAGTGGATTCATGGGCAGAATCATATGAGTTATCTGGAAAAACTGGGATGGCCGCGTATGTTGAATCTCAAGGCGAACAGCGCCATGAACTACGCTCCGCGCGAAAAAAAAGGAGGTAAATGATATGTCAGAGTACGCACAACCTGAACAGTACGGCCTGGCAGATCTGCTCTGTTGCGCCGCTTCACGGGAAGTAGGGAATAACGAAATCGTCTTTGCCGGAACCGGTCTGCCGATGGTTGCCATTATGTTGGCGCAGAATACACATGCTCCCAACCTGAAACTGATCTTTGAAGCGGGAACTCTTGACGGACGACCACCGGAACTGCCCACCTCTGTCGGCGACGCCCGCTGTGAAATGGGCGCATCGCGGGCCTCAGGACTCTATGACGCCTTCTCTATCGCCCAGAGAGGCTATGTCGATCTCGGCTATCTGGGGGGAGCGGAGGTTGATCAGTACGGCAATGTCAACACCACCTGCATTGGCGACTATCTTGACCCCGAGCTGCGCCTGACCGGCAGCGGCGGCAACCCGGATATCAACTCTTTTGCCAAACGGACGGTGTTCATCATGGTGCATGAAAAACGGCGCTTCGTGGAGAATGTCAGTTACATCACCAGCCCCGGCTGGCGGGTCAAAAAATGGCCCGGCGGCGAGTTTGTCCATCGCCGTGAACTCTATGGAGCTGCGTTTCGCGGGGGGCCGTCCGCGGTTATCAGTACTGCGGGAGTATTCCGCTTTGATGAAGAGACCGGGCTGATGTATCTGGACACCTGCCATCCCGGCAAAACGGCGGCGGAGATCAGAGATCTGTGTCAGTTTGATCTTGACATTTCCCGAGTTAAAGGCGAAACAGTGGCGCCCACTTTGGAAGAGCTGCGCATTATTCATGAAGTGCTTGACCCGGATGAAATCTTCATTCCCAAGGTCAAGAAGGGGTAGATTTTTCAACAAAGGATGAACAACGATGCCGTATATAGTGATAGATGAAACGCGTTGCAAGGGTTGTGGGCTCTGCACCACGGGGTGCCCCAAAAAACTGGTTGCCTTGAGTACTTCCCCTAACAGCCTTGGCTATGCCATGGCCGTTTTTTCGGATCCAGAAAAATGCACCGGTTGCACGCTCTGCGCACAGATGTGTCCTGACGTCGCCATAACGGTTTTTAAGGAGTGACGGGCATGCAAGCTGCTTCACGGGAAAAAATATTTGTCAAAGGGAACGAAGCGGTCGCAATGGCGGCTCTGGAGGCCGGCTGCCGCTGCTATTTCGGCTACCCGATCACTCCGCAGAGCGATATCCCTGAATACCTGTCACGCGAGCTGCCACGGCAGGGGGGGGAATTCATTCAGGCCGAGAGCGAGATCGGCGCCATTAATATGCTGCTGGGTGCCTCGGCAACCGGTGTGCGTGCCATGACATCATCCTCCGGCCCCGGAATCTCCCTCAAACAGGAGGGTATCTCGTACATGGCCGGTTCTGAACTTCCCGGCGTCATCGTTGATATCATGCGTGCCGGTCCCGGTCTCGGCGGTATCGATGCCTCGCAGGCCGATTACTGGCAGGCGACGCGGGGCGGCGGCCATGGCGGCTACCGGATCATTGTTCTCGCCCCGGCCTCGGTACAGGAGATGTACGACCTGACCATGCTGGCGTTTGACCTCTCTGATATCTATCGCATGCCGGCCATGGTCCTGGCTGATTCCGTTATCGGCCAGATGAAAGAGTCGGTGGTCCCCAACCCCCGACCGGTTACGGCACTGCCGTCCAAAGAGTGGGTCGTGCGTGGGCGGGAAGCGGGAGAAGCGCAAAACGTCGTCAAGTCACTGTACCTCGGTGACGGCGAGATGGAAAAATTTCACTGGAAGATGCTGGCCCGCTATCAGGAACTGGCCGAAAAAGAGTGCCGCTGGGAAGAGGTGCAGACCGCTGACGCCGAGCTGATAGTCACCGCTTTCGGCTCAACCGCACGAATTGCCAAAACCGCTGTTGCCATGGCCCGGGAGGCCGGTATGAAGGTCGGGCTGATGCGGCCGATTACCCTGTTTCCGTATCCCAAAAAAGCGTACGCGGCGCTTTCCGAACGGTGCAAGCTGTTTCTCGATATAGAGCTCTCCACCGGGCAGATGATCGATGATGTCCGTCTTGCCATAGCCCGTGACGCCGAAGTGCTGTTTTATGGGAGGCCGCCGGGAGCAGGATCATTACCGACCCCCGAAGAGCTGTTTGAGCAGATCAGGAAAAACTATCCGACTCACGCCTGAGTCGTTGAGGAAACCATATGAAACAGGTATTTACCAGGCCGGAAAGCCTGAAAGATGTCGCAACCCATTTCTGTCCCGGCTGTCACCACGGCTCCGTTCATCGCCTGGTCGCGGAAATCCTTGATGATCTTGGTATCCGCAGCCAGACAATCGGGGTCGCGTCAGTCGGCTGTTCGGTGTTCCTCTATGGCTATTTTGACGTCGATGTCATTGAAGCCCCTCATGGCCGCGCTCCGGCTGTTGCAACCGGTGCCAAGCGTGCCAGGCCGGACCGGATCATCTTTACCTATCAGGGAGACGGCGACCTTGCGGCAATCGGCATGTCGGAAATCATCCATGCTGCCAATCGCGGCGAAGATATTACCGTCATTTTTGTCAATAATACAACCTATGGCATGACCGGCGGTCAGATGGCGCCGACAACCCTGCCGGGGCAAAAAACCTCCACTTCACCCTATGGCCGGGACACCGCTAAAGACGGCTCGCCTTTCAAGATGGCGGAACTTCTCGCTACTCTCGATGGCGTGGCTTTTTCAGCACGGGTGGCGCTCAACAATCCCAAAAATGTGCTTAACGCCAGGAAGCAGATCAAAACCGCTTTCCGTTACCAGGTTGAAAAAAAAGGTTTCTCCTTTGTTGAAGCGCTTGCTTCATGCCCGACCAACTGGGGGATGAGCGCTCTCGATGCCAACCAGCGGGTCACCGACGAAATGATCCCCTGCTTTCCGCTTGCTGTCTATAAAAATACCGCCAATCTGTAGTCAGGAGATATAATCAATGCGCTACGATGTTTTTTTTGCCGGTTACGGTGGCCAGGGTGTGCTGCTGGCCGGTAACCTGCTCTCATACGCTGCCATCCACGAAGGGAAAAATGTTTCGTTCTTTCCGGCCTACGGAGTGGAAAAGCGCGGTGGGTCGGCCATGTGCACGATCGTCTTTGCCGACGGCGACACCGGTTCTCCGGTAGTTGGCAATCCTTCCGTCTCGGTGTTGCTCAATCAGCTTTCGTTCGATAAATATGCCGCCAAAGTGAAGCAGGGTGGGATTTGTATTGTTAACTCCAGTCTTGTCGATACCACCGGAATTTCCCTGCCGGGAGTTGAAGTCATTATGGTCCCGATGAATCAGATTGCCCTTGATATGGGTGATGTCCGCATGGTTAATATGGTGGCCTGCGGAGCATATATCGAAAAATCGGGAGCATTATTGAAAGAATCGCTGGAAGCTGCATTGAAAAAAGCGCTGCCAGAGAGAAATCACAAGTTGATTCCTGCCAACGTTCAGGCAATGGAGGCGGGTGCTCTGGCGGCACGAGGCTGAAAAGTCTTGACGTTGCCTGTCTGATTTGCTAAAAGGGGTGCTCTTCAATGTAGGGGTATAGCCAAACGGTAAGGCAACGGCCTCTGACGCCGTCATCTCTTGGTTCGAATCCAGGTACCCCTGCCAAATTAAACAACTAGTTAGAATTGCTAGTTTTAAAGCCTTGATCTTTTATGTGTACGCTTTTTGCTACACAGGGAGGTCAAGGCTTTTATGTTTTCTAAGGGCCACTTGCAGTACAGAAACGGTCACTATCACCTACGCTTGAGGATTCCGTCCGACCTCACTTCACTCATACCTCAGACGGAAATTGTAAAGTCACTCAAAACGTCAAACCTCAAGACGGCCAGAGATTCATCCCTTCCATATATTCAGGGTATCAGTCAGATATTTTCCCTGCTTCGGTCCAAGTATATTTCCCCCAAACAAGCTCAAGAGAAGCTCAGTAGCCTTATGCAAAATAAGCGCAGGGATAAACCTCAGAAGTCTGTCAGGATGGCTCAGAGAGAGCGTAAGGCATTCATGAGGCTATCCAAAGTCATCTCCACCTATGCCACTGACAAAGATCAAGAGTGGACAGCTAAAACCAAGATGGAGAGTAAGGGAGTATCCGCCACACGGTACACTTAAACGGTACCGAACTTCCTATGAGGGCAAACCAGGATGAGAGAGGATTTTGGAACAACCGGGAAAATATAATAACGAAGTTTGTTATATGGTCCCGGTTGTTTTTTTTTGATTATATTCAAAGATCCGAGAGGAGGGCTTTTATGAACAACTTGATCAAACTGGCACTGGTCTCACTTATAATACTGTGCATGGTCAACTTTTCCGGTTGCGGCGGCGGTGGTGGTGGAGATTATGATGGTCCCGCTGTCATTACAAAAGGGACTGCGACGATGGTATTCAGTACTGCGTTACCAGTCAGTTCTACAGATCAGATCGGCGAGGTGCAGCTAAAATTTGAGCTTCCGGCAGGTGTGACCGTGCCGACTGACGCCAGCGGCGCCATACCCAATGGTCCTGGCGGTGTACTGAAACTTTCCGGTGAGGCGCTGAAGTTTGCCGCACAGCCGAATGCAGCCGAGCCAGTTCTCATAGGGAAATACACCCCTGCTACGGCAACCGGCAAGGCAACCATAAATTTTGCCATCCTGGTGACGCCGTTTAATTCCAAAGGGATGAACTCGGGTGAATTTGCGACACTGGCCTGCGATCTTGTGCCGGGAGTAACGATAGATCTGACCGCCTTTAAATCAATCTTCGTTGAGATCTTCAATATTGCCGGTGCCCCACTGTATGATGGAGTAACCAAACCGCCTTCAGCCAGTTACACGGTAACGCTGCAGTATCCCACTCTGTTCGTTACGACCGGAGCGACTTCCGGTTCGGGCGATATCTAATCTTATCCAGAATCAGAAGACACACTCACCTATTTTTGAGGTGCCGCCATGAAACTACGTACGACACGACCGTCATCCTTGAAATTTATTCTTGCTTATCTTCTCGTGATTCTGCTGTCGGTACCGGCGGTCTGTTTCGCCCTGCCTGACGGGGATGTTGATGGCAACGGCCGGGTCACCGGCGCCGACGCACTGTTGATCCTGCGGGCCTATGTCGGCCTCGATCCGGTCACTCCGCGGATTGCTGCTCATGGGATTATTACGAGGATCGGACCGGACAACAGGCCGCACCCCGGCGGAAGCCTCTCATTGATTGATCCGCTCCTCGTACTGCAAAAGGCTATCGGCCTGATCAACTGGGACTTCAGTGATCCGGGGCAGGTCAACCAGGCGCCGGTCGCCAGCGCTGGCAGCAACCAGACGGTGACGCTGCAATCCGGACAGACGGCCGCCAACGTCACCCTGAATGGCAGCGGCAGTGACGCTGACGGGGTCATTGCGTCCTACCTCTGGAGCGGTACACCGCAGCCTACAGCAGTTGCCAGTCCGAGTATCACGCTGGGTGCCGGTACGCATACATTCACCCTTGTTGTTACGGACAATCAGGGGGTGCAGAGCTCCGCTTCAACCGTCACCATCACAGTCAAACCAGCAGTGCCCGGTAATCAGGCACCGATCGCCAACGCCGGAATCAACCAAACAATTACGCTGCCTCAGGGACAAACGACAACCAGCGTCACGCTGAATGGCAGTGCGACGGATGCCGACGGCACCATCACCGGTTACCTCTGGAGCGGCACTCCAAAGCCTGCTGACGTTGCCGGTCCGAGTGTAACTCTTGGCGTGGGAACGTACACGTTTACCCTGACGGCAACAGATAACCTCGGTGCACAGAGCACAGCTTCCAGCGTTACGGTAACGGTCAATGCGGCGCCGCCGGTCAATCAGGCACCAATCGCTAACGCCGGAAACAGTCAAAGTGCCAATCTGGCTCAAGGGCAAAGCACGACGACAGTCAACCTGCATGGGAGCGCTACTGACAGTGATGGCACGATCACAGGATACACCTGGAGCGGCAGTCCAAAACCTGCCGATGTGGCAAATCCAAACGTACTTCTTGGCGTAGGTGTTTACACCTTCACACTGATTGTTACTGACGACAAGGGACTCCGGAGTCTTCCGGCAACTGTAACGATTACGGTTAATCCTGCCCCAATCCCTGCCCCGGTCATTTTAACCCGGTCGCTGCCGGCCGGCAGAGTTGGTAGCCCTTATATCGGTAGTATCAATGCTCGCGATCCGGGTGGTGCCTCAATCAGCTTTGCCCTCGATCAGGCTCCGATCGGTATGGCCATCAACGCCAGCAGCGGCACCCTTGCCTGGCAACCGGTGGCTGGTGATGTAGGCAGCGCCCAGATTGTCGTTTCGGTCACCAACACCAGCGGAGGGATCGACCGCCGAACCTTTACCATCGCTGTACCAGACACCATAGCTCCGACTGTAAACCTGCTATCTCCTCCGCTCCAGGTGCTCCAGGGCTCTACAACAGTAATTTCTGCTGCGGCCGGTGACAACAAAGCAATAAAATCGGTCTCTTTCCTGGTAGATGGTGTGCAGCAGACGGTAGCGACGTCACTCCCCTATCAGTTTAATCTGGCTGCAACTCAAGCGGCGGGGACAGTTCTCGCCGTACAGGCCGTAGCCGAGGATACCAGCGGGAACACATCGGCTTCAGAAGCCAGAATCTCCGTTTTCGTAGAAAAAGCAAATAATCGTGCTCCACTCCTGGGAGCTCTGGCTGCATCCTATACCGTAGCCGAAGGGAGCAGCCTGACCATACCGGTGTCCGGCAGCGACCCGGATGGCGATACGGTTGTTATTTCAGCAGCAACTTTACCAACATCAGTGCCCCATTCTTCTTTCAACGCCGCATCCGGGAACGGGGCCTTCACCTTCAGCCCTGACTACAGCCAGGCCGGAAGTTACAGCGTAACCTTCCGGGCCGTTGATCCTTCGGGAATGACTGATCAAAAAACGGCAGAGATCACGGTCAGCAACTTTAACCGTCCTGCGACCATCACAACAGAGTCACTGCCAAACGCACGGGTCGATTACCCCTACAATACAACCATAGTTGCCAGTGACCCGGATGGCGACCCCCTTGCCTTCAACCTCGTTCAGGGTCCGACCGGCATGACCATCAATTCCATGAGCGGTGCTGTTACGTGGCGTCCCGCCATCAGCACTATCGGCAGCCATACTGTTACGGTTGCAGTCAGCGATGGCAAAGGCGGCAGCGACACCCGGCAGTTTACCCTGCAGGTGCCCGACAGCATTCCCCCATCCATTTTTCTGTCAGCTCCCAAAGAGGCGATTCCGGGCGCCAGCTTCACGGTTGTCGCTACCGCAACTGATAATGTCGGTGTGAGTCTGGTCACCATCGCTGTGACCGGACAGACTTCCGTCGATCTGACCACCGCACCCTACGAACATCCGGTGACCCTTCCTGGCGCCCTGCCTGCGGGAGCTACCGTTACCATAACCGCCACTGCCAAAGATGCCGATGGCAACAGCAGCAGTAGTTCTGTCAAAATCAAGATTGTCGCAGCTCCAGACATTGTTAATCCCACGGTAACACTTACCGCCCCGGCTGCCGTCACTGCGGGAAGCACCGTAACACTCGGCGCTGTTGCCACTGATGATCAGGGAATCGCACGGCTCGATTTTTCAGTTGATGGCAGTGCCATAGGCAGTGCCGGTCCCGCGACCCCTACAATTAAGTATCAGGTTCCGGCCAACACTGCCACGGCAGCGATCATAAAGTTCTCTGTGACCGCTACTGACTTCAGTGGCAACAGCACTACCGCTCAGGCACAGTCCACGGTAGTCGAAATCCCGGATATGACCCCGCCGGTTATAAATCTCTCTGTCCCTGCAACTATTGCGGTTGGTTCGACTCTGCCGATCACACTTTCGGCCGCTGACGATCGGGGCATAGCCAGCGTGGAACTGCTGGTTGCCCATAACCGGGTGGCCTATTTTACCTCAGCAGTCAGTCAGACGGTCAATCTGCCGTTACCGACCGGCGTCCTTGCCGGCATGGAGCTGGTTGTGGAGCTGATAGCAGTCGATCAGGCCGGCAACCCGACCAGCGCCAGTACCACGGCATCGGTTATCGCACGGGGCCAGGGTATTCTGACCGGCGCGGTGTACGATGATGCCACCGGCCAACCGCTGGCTGACGCCGCTGTGAACCTGGTACTGAACGGACAGTCGGAGCAGAGCAGCAGGACCGACAGTCGTGGCCGCTACTCCTTTGTCGCCGACGAGGGCAATGGCGGGCTTACCGTCACCAAGGCCGGTTACAGCAGAGTTGACCGCTATCCTGCTGTGATCTTTGCCAGCAGCGGTCGTCGGATAGCAGATGCCCGCCTGACACCAGTGCCGGTTGCCGGAAGCACCCTGTCTGCCGTGCTCGGCGGTTCAATTACCGTACCATTCACCTCCGAAAGGGGTGGATTTCCCTCTGCAATCAAAGAATCCGGGGTTCAGGCGCTGCCATCAGGCACGTTAACGGTTTCCGTTCCGGCCGGTGCTCTGAACAATGACCGGATTCTTACCCTGGTCCAGGTGGGCGCCCAGGGGCTGCAGGGTGCGCTGCCGGCTGGATGGTCACCGGTGGCAGCATTTGATCTGATGCCACATGGTGTCAGCTTTGCCGCGCCCGTCATTGCTGAAGTACCAAGCCTCTTCGGCAGTGTTGCCTCTGCCGATATTGTTGTTGCCCGCTGGGATGAATCAAGCCATTCCTGGCTTGCTGCGGGTATTGCCACTGTTTCCGGCAAAGGCGCAAACCTCGGCATAACTCTTCCAGTCACTGGCCAGTATGCCTTCCTGGTTCGTGATACCGGCAGCAGCGCCCCGGCAGTACCGGCATCAGGCACCCCTCTTTCTGCAGCGCCACTGTTTCCGCTGGGCCAGGAGCTGCAGGCACAGGTCACTCCACAGCCGAAACTTATTCACTATAAACCGGGGGTTCGATCAACCGTCGGGAGCCGGGTAGCCGCCGCCACGCCGCTCACCAGCGGCACCTCCGTGTGGGCGAGCATCGCCGAGGATTACAGCTTCTACTCCGGAGACCGGATCGTTGCCGAGCCGTATACTCAGGATATCGTCCTTTACACCTTCGGCTTGCCGACCGGGGCTCTGCTTGCCGATTACCCGGTTGTACCCGGAGTGAATTTTAACGATCAGCTGCTGGAGAAGGGCATTATCAGTGTCACCACCTCAGTCCCGCCGGCAAACGCCGATGTGGTGACGGTCGTTCCTCCCGGAGGAGGTGTTGTTACTGCTGCCGGCAGCGAAGCGCTGATTTTCCCGGTTGACTCAGTCAGCCGAACCGTACCGGTTGTCACCAGACAGTTCAACCTGACGGAAAGCGGACTGACGCTACCGGCTGGATTCACCCTGTTAGGCGGAGTTACCTTTACCCTGCCCGGTGCCGTTCTACAGCTTCCAGCGGAACTCACGATTCCGGTTCCTGCCGACTTCATACCCGGCGGTGACCTGCTGTTGGTCAGGCCCGTTGTTATTGGCGGGGCAACTCATGTAGCTGTTATCGGTCGTGGCATCATCAATTCGGGTCGCATCATTTCCACCCGGGAAGTACCCGGCAGCGCAACAGCCCTCTTTCCCGGAATCACCGCTGAGGGAAGTGTCTTCTTCCTCCAGACCGCAGCCAATCCTGGCTATGCCGGTGGCACGGTCAGCGGCACCGGCAGACTACCATTCAGCGGGGCGCTCGTCAGCAGTGACACTCTGCCACTGGTTGCCGTCTCGGGCGGCAATGGCGGCTATGTCACCGTTGTCACACCGGGGGCATTCACCCTGACTGCACTTGATACAGTGAAAATGGATAAAGCTGCCGCCACAGGGAATGTCATGGCTGCCGCCTTTGCTCCGTTGGATCTGTCACTGGCAATCGAAGCGCCAACGGTAGTTTCGGTGGCTCCGGCCAATAACGCCATCAATGTCGCCTTGACCGACCCGGTCGTCATTACACTCTCCGAGCCGGTCGTTGTGGCCGAAGCGGTCAACATCCAGGTGACCTCGGGAGCGGCAGGTGCAACGACTATTGTCAACGGCTCGGTTGAGCTGAGTGTTGACGGCACCACAATCACCTTCCGCCACCCTGATCTGTTCAGTTCAAACACGCTCTACACGGTCACCGTCAGCGGTCTGGTCGATCGTTCCGCAACGGCCATGTCCGCACCGTTCACCTCAACCTTCACCAGCCTCAACACCGACCCGCCGGTGGCGCCTCCAGCGGCGAACATTTCGGCGACGATCCCCGGCAGTGACGGAATCACTACCGTAGCGGCAACTCAGGGGAGCGCCGGGCTGCATGACACGGTATATGTCGTAAATCTGACCACCGGCTCCCGCACACCGGTGCTGGTGGATCAGAATGGCGGCTTCAGCGTTGTGGTTCCGGCAGGAATCAGTGACCAGTTGCAGATTGCCATTACCGGTCCGGGGGGGGGCACAACCACAGTGTTGCTGGAAGGATTCCGCCAGAAATCCCCCGACGGCAGCATCCTCGCAGCCATTGGCCCCAAGGGGGGGAGAGTCGCAGGCCAGAACGGCATCATTCTCGATGTTTCGCCCAATTCCTTTCCGAAGGGGGCCATTGTCCGTCTCAAGGTATTGAGTGAGGAAGAACTGGGACTGAAGGCGATAGCCGAGTTTCCATTTATTGCCGGTTTCGAGATAGAGTCCTCCGCAGAACCCGAAGTATATCTCAACGTGTCAGCCCCGATGGCGGAAGGGACTGATCCCCGAACGAATGGACTTGTGGTGAAGATTGTTGATGTGTTAGGGACACCCGCACGGGCAATAGTGGATACGGCAAAAATGATCAATGGTCGGTTGGCCACATCTTCACCCCCATGTCAAGGCATTATAGATCGAGTGGGCCGTTATGCCCTGTTGCTCAATGACGACCAGCGGATGCGTTATCAGTCTGTCCTTACTACTGTGTACCCGCCTGATTACACTGGTTCCGACTTAATCATCACGCCGTATTTGAATGCTGATGGATCTTCGTCAGTATTATCCCGGTTTTTCGATTTTATTTTGAATGTGACGGAGCGGAGCAGCAGGGCGGGCGAAACCCTCTGTCTGCCGGTTCCGCCGAATCACCAGGCAACCATTGTTTTCCAGGATGCCCGCAACGGTGAGGTGCTGCGCTCCATACCCGTTGACAACACGTCAGCCGGCGGCAACGTTCTCAATATTACGTATGTCGACAGTACGGATACGCAGGCGCCCGACGTTGTTGAATTGAACCCGCCCGGCAAAGTCCTCAGTCTTTCCGTACGAAGCCTTGAACTACGCTTCAGTGAACCGGTATCTGAGCGAAGCATCCTGGACACGGTCAAAATTATTGATGCCAGGGATTATGATCGGTTCAGGTCTGACAGCAGCCTGACCTTTCCTTTTAATGTTAAAGTTTCCGAAAACGGGACTTTGGCAACCATAACACCCAAACAACTGCTGCCCATGGGCACCCGGTTTTTCCTGATAACCGATAGTATTACCGACCTGGTCGGGAACACGATGAATCTTTCCCGCATCGAATTTTTTACGTCCAAACCAAAGATGATCTACCCCACTGACACAAGCCGCCTTGACAGAAATAAAGTTGCTGCCGACTTGAATCTTTCCGCCGGCAGTATCGGAGGAGTTGCCTTCTCCGATGTTGATTTCTCTACCATGTCGGCAAAAAAGTCATCTGACAATAAATGGCATACAAGCCTTTTGGGACTTAACGGCAGTTTCGGCACGCTGCCATACCGCCTATTCTCAATAGATGCAGCAGATCCAACCAGTCCCACCGTTCTTTCCGGCGTACCCTCCGGCAACAAATATGCCCAGAAAATACAGTTCGTAAAAGATGCCGTCTTCAAGACGAGGTCAAGTGACACATCAGCGTGGCAAAATCGCAAATTCTTCACCCTGGTGCGTGACCCCTCCTCCAGATTATGCGCAGACCCGTCGACAACCGGTGGCGCTGCTCTCCTTGCAGATTGGCGTACGAGGAATGGCTGCAGCAATAACGAGAGCGGCTGCACGGAAACCGTTATCGACGGCTGCGGCGACCTCGCAGTTGCCACAGGTTATGACTCCGTCTACAGCTTGCTCTGGCTCTATGATGTGACCGATTTTGCCAACCCGCTGTGGCTGACAGGCTCCCGGCTCCTCAGTGATTATGGTGAATTGAAGGGGTATCCTCCGAAAAAATGGGCGCCTGCGGGTTCCGGATTTGCCAAACGGTTTGACCTGTTGTCGCCCTTGAATATTCAACATGGCAGCATCACCAACAACGGAACGATGGGTGCCTATATCGCCGTGCCCGGCATTGGGCTGGAACTGGTTGATGTGGGCGCGAACATTCCGGATATCAATGATTTTACCGAGCGGGGCATCAACGGTGGCACTCCGCTTACCAGAGCCGAAAAACTGACGGTAAATCCGGGGAGCTATTACCAGGATGTCCGCTTGCTCAATGGCACTGTCCTTGCCATTGCCGGAGACAGATCCGATGGTACCGGCATCAGCACACTGGAAAGATTTGGCACAGACCTTTCCGGCCCCACATCCGGGATAGCATTGCCAAATATTCCCAACCGGTTTACGGTCGTGGAGGATTTTCTTTCCTATGATGATAACGGCGACGGTATCACCGAGCCCCATGATTACGCCTTCATTACCGGTTTTAACGGCGGTATTTCCATCGTGGAGATCCCGCGTGCCAACCGTTCCAACCAGGTACTCAACCTGGTCGGATTCCTCAAAACACCAGCCGGATACATAACCAAACACATAGAAGTTGATCATGTCGACAAGGTTGCCTATGTCGGTGCCAGATATTTCGACAACGGAGTTCAGGTCGACACTCTTCTGGTCGCGGATGTTTCCCGCATCGGTGCGAACGTGACAGCGGAGGTCGACAGTGCCGGATGGGATAAGAGAATAATCGGGAAATTTACCGTGAAGCCCCCTGGTTCCACATCTTCGGTCAGCCTGAACGGCTTCCGTCTTGATCGCCAGCGGGGTCTGCTCTATGCCGCTATCGACAGCGGTGTTGACGGAGACGGATTGGCAGTTTTCAGAATCGCCGAATGTGCTGATATCGGCCTCGACTTCTCCTCACCGGGAGAGGCGGCAGCGGTACCGGCGGAGATTGAGAAGCGGGCACTGCAAGCGACAATTGCGAAAGGGCTGACAAAGGCACAGGCTGACGCTGCTGCAGGCGGCTGTGGGCCGGACAGTCTCCAGAATATGACCATGCTTGAACAGGGAAGCGGAGCCTGTATCTGGACGGCACGGGGTTGCCAGACCAACTACCAGCCGGGGATCAGCGACCATGACTACGAGCTGTTCTTCCCGATATCGACACCTGATAGTACCAGATTGTGCGTCTCCAAGGCCCTTTCGGCACAGTTCAGGAACAGTACAACGAAGGATCTTATCCCTATTGATGTTGAAGGTTATCGCCTGACCTTCCCGGATATAACTTTTTTCACCATGCCGCGTGAGGAGTTTGAGACAGCTTTGCTGAACGTCAATCCACCTTCGGATGAAACGTCCGGCGATGCGATAGGGGACATGGGACTCGGTCGACAGATGCTTCTGCTCAAATGGCTTCTGGAAGGGGCCTACGTGGATATTCCCGGCCGGTCTCTGCAGGGCAAACCGCTGCTCGACATACTGGCTCTTCTCCGTTCGTCTGGTGGGGGTGAGCCGTCACGCATCAAGCGGCTTGAGGGGTACGAATGGGCGAAGCTTCAGGAGTCAGAGTTGTTCAGTTCAGGTGCACTGATTCGTCTGGTCGGGGATAGTGTGCCCGGCACGACCCTGAATCATGCCCTCGACAAGGACCTTCACAAAATCGGCAAAGCAGGCATCAGAGCGGTAATGGCCCGCATGGTTGCCAATACGAAGGCCAATATTCTGCTGGTCAGCAACGCAAACGGGAACATCCATTCAAATGAGGGGCTTGCCTGTCTTGATGCCAGTTTCAGCATAAATACGAGAGAGTGGCGAGAGGAGCGGTGTGACTCGTTCGAGCACTTTGTCGCCAGCATGGCTGCACGTATTACGCGAGACACCAGCGTATCACTGTTTACCCCGACCCAGATAAGAGACGTGGTATATCCCTTCTACCGGGTGAAATCAGGAAAAGAACACCTGGACAGCGAACAGAAGGCGAATACCTTTATTAGTAACGCCTATAAATTTATTAAAGAGGTGGGCAGAGAAGCCGTACAAGCAGACGCACAAACAGAAGCACAAGCAGAAGGAGAGGCTAAGAGGGTTTATGATCTCACTATCGGCTCAGATATCTATGCTGCCCAACGACGCCTTAACCTGATCTTGGCAATTAGTAGGGCGGTAACTGCCAGAAGCAACGGCAAAAAACAGATTATTCCGCGTCTGTTCAATACCGGTGGGAAGAGCTCTGAAGAGTCATCGATTGTCATGTATGTCCCAGCCCAGTCAACAAAGGAGACGGTTACCGTCATAGCAGGTGAATCACGGCTTCTGGACACAAAAAAGGTTCCTGACACTCGAGATACCAGCGGAGCCACGATGATCGAAAAGAAAACCTTTGTGCTGGACAACATCAACCAGGCTGATACGAACGCCGGAAACAAATGGTTGAGCTTCCTCATTGACGTTCCTGAGAAGAGAACGGAAGAGCCCTATCGCAAAAACAACTGGGCCAAGGTACACTATTATGTTCTGGACCCGGCCTCTCCGACTGTGCCGCAACCGGCCGCCGCAACCTTGCCGGTTCCCGACACGAACAACAATCTCCTGAACCCGGACAATGTCTGCCTGAACAAGAAGGCATCGCTCACCATCACGCAGACGTTCAACGGCGAAATCGTCGAACACCCGTATGTATATGCAGGAGCAACCACATGTGCCAGGATAGGGCTGATCGTGACGAATACGAGCGGTCAGGCACTGAGAGATGTCGTGATTTATAACAACTATACACACGAGGCATTTCCGACGATAGCAACGTTAGCTAACGGCGCCATCAATGAAGAACTCTTTTTCAACTACTGCCCCGGCAGCACGGTAAAGACGGAGTCGCTCTTTCAGAGTGCCTCTGTCAGTGATAGTGACGGCAACCCTGTCCCGCTCGACTCCATCGCTCCGTCGTTGACGATAGAAACTCTTTGCCCGATTGTTATTGAGCCATTGGAACAGAAACCCAACCCGGAAGTTTCCCAGGTGATGGTGGGCGGGACCTTCTATCGTTACTATCGCGTTATGGACTACCGCACGGATCCCCCGAAACCCTTGGGCAATGCTGACGTCAAGGCCGAATTCATCGGGCCTTCCCTGATAAATAAAAATTATACAACCAACGAAGCCGGGTACGTCATCCTTCCCTTCTCAGCAGCTCCGCTGAAAGAAATGGGCATGGCTGTGCCGTGGGATACCTGGAATGAGGCGGTATTAACCACATCAACACCGATACAGTCGAAACTCAGTGTCAACATTAATGGCACCTGTTCCGTCCCGAGACAGTTTACCGTGAACAGAAAACCAATCGAGGTAAGGCAGTCGCTGAAGGCGGTCGCAGGTGGCTCCGTTGCGGTAACTGATGGCGCAAAATTCTCTCTCGGCGGTCAGAGGAGTCTGGATATCGCCTGGTTGGGACAAGGAAACGGCGAAACCGAGACTTTCAGCAAACTGACTTTTGGCAGAAGCGCGTCATGGAATGCCGGAATCGGTGCTGGTACCGCTACTAAATTCAAAATGTACGCAGGTGGGTCTGTAGGGGTTGCTAAGCCGGGTGTCAACATTGGCGCCTCTTTAGCCGTAACTGTTGGTGACAAATATGCATTCCCCTTGCCGCTGGATAACGACAACAAGCTCAAGATGGCGGGATTGCTTCTTGACACGGTGGTTGAGGCCGGTGCGGGCAATATGGGGCCGGTTGGTTTCGTCTATGGGAAGGTACTTGAATTCCTGAACGACCAGGTAACCAGCTTTAATAAAAATAAGGTTGCCACCAGCCTCGGAATGGCTGCGGATGTCAGTGGATCAGTGAGCATTGGAAAACTCAATTTCAATATAGCCCGGATGGCGGTTTCTCCGGCTATAGAGGCTGATGCAGGCGGAGTAGCAAAGGTAGGATTCAATATCATCGTGGAAGATCAGATAGAGAAGAAAAGTGTGGCCTCTTCCATCGGCTTGACGGGGGAATTGGGGATCAACACAAATGTCAAGGCCGGACTCGCGCAACGGTCATACAACATTCCACTGACGGATGAACCACCCATGAGTGATTATGTGGCCTGGGCTGAACGGCTGCTGGATAACGAAAAACTTTCTTTCCTGAAAAATCTGGACAAGCTGGTGGTGGGTGATGTCAGTATGTCTGAAGGAGCCTCATTCAGTTTTGTCCAGAAAGTTGACGAGAATTACAGACCGGCTCAGTTGGAGTTGACCCTGCAGGGGAAACGCAATTTTGGTCTGAAACTTGTCGGGAATACGGTGCTGGATTTGGGACCCGGCTACCAGACAAACATGTCCATCACTGTCACGGATCCGATAGAAATAGCAAAAATAATCCAGGAGCTTTCAATTATATATACTCTGGCCGATACCACCAGTACTTACATGCAGGCAGTCTTGCCGGCAGCACCCGCTGCAAATCTGGTTGTCGGCCCCCTGATGGTGCTCTATGAAGCGGCAAAAGTTATCTCCTTATCTTCCAATGCGCAGTTCGCGGTCAGGAAAGAAGCTGGGGACGGGGTGACCTTTCCGATCGGCATCACCGCCGAATTTGGCGGAATGGGAGGTGACCTGAAATTTACCCTGTCGGCAAATTATGCCAACTCGATCAGCGAATCGACTGGGGTAATTAAAGGGGGTATTCCCTTCACGCTTGAGGATTATGCGTCCGTGACGCTCGCAACGCCAACCCTTGCTGAGGCCACCGGTAGAATAGGGGATTTCATGTCGATCGGAACCAGCATTCAATCTGCTTTCCATGGGGTGACCTTCGACAGCCAGTACAGAATTATTAAGAGCTTCGGTTCTGCTGAACTGCGCGTACAAAATGATGCTGACTTCAGCCTTCTCAAGGGGATTGCCGCCTTTGACTTCACCTCTATTTCTGG
Source organism: Desulfuromonadaceae bacterium (assembly GCA_049318985.1). Lineage (GTDB taxonomy): Bacteria > Desulfobacterota > Desulfuromonadia > Geobacterales > Pseudopelobacteraceae > JACRCG01. Next base: position 78,024 of record JBMOEI010000019.1, on the reverse strand, counting down.
TCCGATGAGTCCATATCATTATAGCGTGTTCGACGTGACCGGTTCAGCAGACAAACCGCATTACGGGATTGGCGGCTTCCAGCATTTCCTTTCTTCGGCTACCCAGTTATCGGCGCCGGCAACCCTGATCCTTAATTACCACGATAATGAAGTCGCCGGACTGGACGTCTCGACTCTCGGCCTCTATACATTTACCGAGGATTCGGGAGAATGGAATCCTGTCAACGGGGTCCATGATCCCGTCCAAAAAACATTCACAGCCCAGGTGACAAAGCTTGGTCTGTATACCATAGCGCCACCGATGCCGACCGGGACTATCACCTGGGCACTGGATCAGGTCGAGAGGCTCAATGTCAACACCGCAGACGAAAAGACCAGGGCGACATTCTCGGCACTTCCGCCGCTGCAAAATAACGGCACTCCCGTTCCACCAGGAACCATCTACCACGTGCTGAGTGCCGCCCCTTACTCCTTCGATGTCAACGGTGCCATTCCCTACGGCACGATAACAAGCAGCGATCAACAGCCAGCGGTCAGCGGCACGCAGCTTGTTATTGCGAATGACGGGAAAATACATCTGGTGGTCGAATTCCCGGGCAAGGCAGAATTGACGAGAATCATAGCATTCACTGACGTCGGCACCGCTTTTGCCGATCAACTGATACCCCTGGTGCCATGATGAAAGCTCCGGGAATATATGTGGCAGCATTTTCTCTTGCCTGTTGCGGCATCTCCCTGGCAGCCGAAGTGCCTCCGGCTGATCCGGGTGTTATTGCCACTGTTGCGGGTCAAACGGTGAGTGTCGAGTATCTCAAAACCGCTGTTGTTACCAACAGGAAGAGCGGGAATCTCGGTAAACTTGCCGACAGCCTGACGCCCGAGGGAAGAGAAAAACTGCTCGACGATCTGCTCTATATAAAGACGCTTGCCATCCGGGCGAAGGAAAGTGGACTGGCACATGATCCTTCTGTCAAGGCGCAGGTAGACCTGGCTACCGACTCGATCCTTGCGCAGGAATTTTTGACGGTGGAACTTGGCCGGCTTGATCTCTCGGAAAATGGTCTCCGCACGTTTTATACCGAACATTCAGACCAGTTCCGTACGGAACGGAAAGTGAAAGCCCGCCACATAGTGACCGCAACCAGAGAAGATACGCTGAAAGCCTGGAATATGATTATTGACGGAAAGGACTTCGGAGAGCTCGCTTCACGCCTCAATGTTGATGCCACAAAACAGGTTGGCGGCAGCCTCGATTGGGTCAAAAGAGGAATCTTCGTCAAGAATTTTGAGGAAGCACTCTTCAGTCTCGGGGTTGGCGAAACAAGTGAAGTAATTCAGACACCTTTTGGTTACCACATCATCAAGGTTGAAGCGATTGATGCAGGAACGGTCAGGCCCTTCGAATCAGTGAAGGAAGATGTGCAAAAAGCGGTTGTCAAAAACCATGTGCAGCATCTCAAGGAAAAGCTGCGTAAAGAATATCCCGTTCTGAAGAATCAGGTACTCCTGAAGGCCGTTGACATGTGACGGTCGATGAATAGATGTTTTTCCGTGGCAGGTGCAATAAGTAGGAGGCGATAATGTCATTATTGAAACGAGCAGTTTCAATCTGTCTACTGGTAGTAAGTCTGGTAATGTCTGTTGGTGAATCTGCGGCGGCCAACGCCCGCTTCCTCGCCCATGAGGACATCATCCTCTACGGCATGGGGCTTAAGGTGGAACCTGCCAGACAGGTGGTGCCGAAGAACATTGCGACTATCGTCAGTACCTATATGCAGGTGCCGACGCTCCCTACTGCCGAAATTCCTCCTCTGGCTGCCGATGCCCTGGTCAAAGGCACCCTGCGCGGACCGGGGCTGCAGACGCCGCTGGAGCTTTCCGCCACGGCCAACAGCCCGTTCAATATCCCACCGTTAACCGTTCCCGGAATCTACTCACTTGACAACATCCGCCTGGAGAGCGGCGGCAAAATCCTCTTTCGCGGTACTCCGGAAAGCGTCAGTATCGAAATCATCGAAAAGCTGCTGGTCACCCAGATCACCGCCCGCCCGTTGACCGCACAGGAGATCAAGGATAAGGGGATCGTTTTTGACAAGAGCAACTTCCAGGCTTTCAACTTTACCGCAGCGTTCGCCGTGGGGACCGGAGACCCGGTCAGGATCGATATGCCGGTGCTGCTGCCGAATCTGGCCGGCGCCGCTGATGTCACGGTCCGCGGGACCGAAATCGGCTCGCTCGCGGAGCCGCAGCTGAAGGATGTACGTACCATCATCCCCGATGCCCTCAAGCTCGCCCAGACCAAAATTCCGAACCTGAGCGTCCAGACGTTCAACCTCACAGCGGTCGATTTCAAGGGGAATTCGTTTGTGCTGCCCCCGATTCCCGGAGTGATCGTCATTCCGGGCGACATCGGCTTCCTCAACCAGTATTTCAGCGTCATGCTGATGGTAGGCAACGTAGCGCCGGAGTATTCCAATCTGGTGGTGCAGGATCTCACCGCCACAATTCTGCTCCCCTCAGGCAATGACAAGGTAGTTGGCAGCAGTGACGACCCGCTGGCCATGGCGGTTACGACATCAGGGCCGGCACCGATGCTGCAGGCGGTGGTGCAGCCCGGACTTGACGGCAAGCTTGGTACTGCCGATGACATTATTTCCCTGGCGCCGGGGCAGAGCGGCAATGCCGAATTCCTCGTGGAAGGACGCCGCGAGGGGAGCCACACGATCGAGATGGAGATTACCGGCACCCTGGAAGGGCTGCCGATCGGCCCGGTCACCGTGCGCGGACGGGCCATGGGCACCGTGCTGGTGCGCAATCCGAACTTCACCCTTACCTTCACTCATCCGGATATTGTCAACGCCGGTGAGGAGTATGTCCTTGACGTAACCGTGACCAACACTTCGGCAGCACCGGCCAACTTCGTCAGCGTCAACCTCCATCAGCAGCAGATCAGCGGCGCCGATCTGGTCGGGGAGGGGAGCAAGGAGATCGAGACCATTCCCCCCGGTGATTCGGCTACGGTCAGCTTCGATCTCCGCTCCAAGGTAAGCGGCCCGATTTTTGCCGCCACCCTCGATTCTGACGAACATGTCTCCGGGCGTTTCCAGCTGAAGACCTCGGTCGGCGAGCTGGGCATACCGCTGTCACCTGATTCGCTGGTACTTCCCAAAGAGGCGGGCAGCCTCCCCAAAGCGCTGCGTGTCGCGGCACTCGGCCTGCTCGGCAAGGCCTATGCGGTTGCCACCGCCCCTGCTGCCGCACTTCCCAAAGATATAATCCGTTTCGGCAAAAAAATTGTCTGGGATCGCGGCATCGAAGTGGCCCAGGCCGGATTCCGCTTCACCCTTCATGAGCCGCTACCTGATACCGCTGTACAGTTGCTGCTCGATTTCATGGGGAGTAATTATTCCCGGCTTTCCGAAACAAATCCATTGCCGGCAAACCGTTTAACTGCCGAAAGTGATTTCAGCGGTTTTGACGACCTGCGTCGCCGTTCGATCCGGGGTGATGTGCTGGCCGATGCTGTGGCAAATCTGCTGAAGCCGGATCTGGCAGCAAAAGGTGGTAGTGATTTCCAGCGTGATCTGGCCAGCAAAATCGCCTACCGACCGGAACACCTCTCAGTCATGCTTGATTCGGGCAGCGGTCCGCTGCCGGTGAGTCTGACCCTGATAGACAGCCAGGGTCGCAAATTGGGTGGCGTCGGCGAAAAAGGGAAGGTTGTTAAAGAGATCCCAAATGGTGATTACCTGACCTTCAAGGATCAGACGACAACTCCGCCCACAACCTCCGGACAACTCGCCATCATAGCCGTGCCAACGGCAGGGGCCTTCCGCATCAGAGTGGAGCGTCTGCCGGGGGCCGATCCGGCGGCAACCTTCAATCTGGGCATCGTTGTGCCTGATGCCTCCGGCGCTCTGCAACAGCTCTCCTTCTCCGGAATCACTACCGGCAGCCTGCCGACAATTGATCTGCCCGGCTCTCCCTATAACTTCTCAGTGGAGATGTATGCCGATGGCCTCCTGTTGAACGGCACCCCGCACTCAGTTACGGTCAGCCGACCGGTGCCCGATATCGCCCCCTCGGTTGTAAGTGTGGTACAGCAGCCTGAGGCAGACAAGATAGAAAATGGCTGCGGCACCTGGCGCTTTGGCAGGGTAGTTGCGGTTCTCTTCAGTGAAGAGGTGACCGCCGCCTCGGTTCATGACAAGCTGGCCCGTGCCGCCATAACCAACTATACCCTGGACGGCAATCAGGTGGTTGGCGTGGCCCTGCAGCCGGGTAATCGCATCGCCTTTCTGGCCCTGCGTGATCCGGTAGGCCAGTTTGTACCGCGCAGCATCTCCTTTGACAATATCTCCGACCGGCGCGGCAACCTTCTGGCCAATCAAAGCGTCCCGATCGAAGGCACCATAAATGATCCGGGGGCCGTGGTTTCCGGAAAAGTCCTGCAGCCCGACGGCGTTCCACTGTCCGGGGCCGAAGTGCGTCTTTTTACACTGGTTCAGTATCCTGATTTGGGGGCTGAAGGAGGGTGTGCCGCTGACTGGTACGGAGTCAGTTCCAAGTATACCGGCGCCGATGCCGCCTTTAACTGGGACTATGTCATAAAGCCTGCCGTCAACAAGATTATAGCGGTCAATCCGGAGGATGGGGAATTCCGCTCTTTACCTTTTACGGTGGCGCGCAATGGCCAGCGGTTGAACGTCAACATCGTCTTTCTTGGTCGCGGCACCCTGACCGGGAAGATCCTGGGCGAGGACGGCATGACCCCGCTCAAGGATGCCCGGATCCGTGTCACCAGCCTGACTGATGGAAGTTTTTACGGCTATACCACCGACAGTACGGGACGTTTTACGATAAACAAAATACCGGTTGGCAACCTGATTATCGAGGTGGTCCACCTCGGAACCAATTCCAAGATAACCCAGAGCGGCTACATCGGTTCGTCCGGGTCAATCGTGGAGATGAACCTGGTGCTGCTGACCGAAGCGGTCCGCAAAATCACTGTTAAATACGGTGCCATCAGCGGCCATGTCCTTCATTATGACGGCGCTACTCCGGTAGCGGGCGTGCCTGTCTACGGTTTTTACCAGGATAACAGCCAGGACGGCGTACGCTGTCCGCTGGTTCCCTGCCCGGGAGGTGAAGGAGGGCTTTGCCGGCCATTTGAATGTGCCGTGGCATCGGCCACCACCAATGCCGCTGGCGCATACAATTTTCCGGAATTACCTGCAGGGGATTACCGGGTCTATACCTTTGACCAGGGCGCATCCCAGGAGGGGAATGCCCGGATCATCCTGGCGGCCGACAGCGCTGCCAGCGCCAATATCCTCCTCAATGGCGGTTTCGGTACAATCAAAGGGATCGTAAAGGATGCAGACGGCACTCCGGTGGTCGACGCAGAGGTCGGAGGGGGACTCTCCCTGACCAGAACCGACGCCAACGGCCTCTTTACCCTGACCGATGTTCCTGTCGGAAAGCGCACCATCGTTGCCGTCTCCCAGGCGCTGCTGGCCAAGGGAGAGGTCACCGTTGATATTTCTACGCCGGGCGCCGAATATGGCGCCACCATCGTCCTGCAGTCGCAGGGCGGCATCTTCGGGACGCTCCTGACCGCCGATCGAGCACCGGCGGCCAATATCAAGGTTTATCTGATCCAGAGGGAAGGCCTTGTCGCTGTCACTACGAGCAATGCTGTCGGTGCCTACCAGTTTGCCAACGTGCCGGTCAGCGATATTGACTATAGCGTATCCGCCTTCCTTCCCGATCTCACTGACGGCAATATCGGGACTACCGCCATCCGTTTCCAGGGGCAGCGGGTCCGGCTCGATCTGACCTTCAAGGGGAAAGGCACCGTCACCGGCAGCATCTCCAACGCCCAGGGAACGACCGGGCTGGTCGGCAAGGTCAGTGTTTCTGCCCTGCGGGTCGTCGCCGCGCAGTCAGGCCAGGACCTGATCGGCCTGAGGTTCGAGTACACGCCACACCTGCAGATTGCCGATACCACCTTTGACAATAACCGTTTCAGCTTCAGCAACGTCTTTGTCGGCCCCTTTGTCATCACTGCCGGCGGAGTCTTCAGTCCCGATCCGGTCACCTTTGCCGGCGAAATCATGACTAATGGCGATACTCAGAATATCGACATGCTCCTGACCGCCAGCAGCGTCATAAAGGGCACGGTGTTCGGACCGGATGGAGTATCGGTTGCAAAAAATGCCCTTATCACCTTCAAGTCCGACGAATTCAAAACGATCTGTGCCGAAAACAACTTAGGAGAGACGGTCTGCACCACTACGCCGCAGGGGATCCAGGAAGAAACGGCGGTCAGTGACGAATTCGGCATATTTACCCTGCCGCTGGTTACTGCCGGAAAGTACACCATCACCGTCGAAGAACGCGACCCTGCGGGCAATCCAACCGGTCGTATCGGCAAGATGAACGGCCTGATCCGCCCCGGTCAAACTGCCGACGTTGCACTGCGCCTCCAGGCACGGGCGCCGGTGCGGGTGACGGTCTACACTCACAACTCAACCACTCCGGTAGCCAATGCCTGGGTGACAATTGAGGAGGCGGGTAAAATCGGTGACACCAGTCGGCCGAAATACAAGACCGATGCCAATGGCGTTGTACAACTGACCGGCCAGGATTCCCTGAACGAAGGCTCTTTCACCGTCAAGGCCGAAAGTAACGACGGCTTTGTCGGCCGCGCCTCCGGCAGGATCGTGACCGATGGCACTGAAGTGGCGGTCAATGTTTATCTGTTCGACCATACGGTCACCGTCAAGGGGGTTGTCTATCGTCCCGACGGTATCACCCCGGTCGCCAATGCCGAAGTTGCCATTGCCAATGCTTCCGGCGACCTCGCTTTTGCGGTTACCAACGCCAGTGGTGAATACAGCCAGGACTTCATCCCGCTCGGCGCATTCCGGGTGGAGGTCTTTGAAGCTGCCACCGGGCGGCGCGGTTTTGCTGCAGCTACCGCTTACCTCTCCACACCGCTCGTCACTGTCAATATCAGCGAGACCGCCATCGGCCAGGTGCAGGGAACCCTCTTTCAGGGTGGCGCGTTAACCCCGCTTTCCCGCTGGCAGGTAACCCTCTCCCAGACCTTCCCCTCCGGTCGCAGCCTGCATCTCGTTGCGACAACCGGTCTGGACGGCCGTTTCGTTTTCCCCGGGGTTCCGGTCGGAGAATTCCGCATCACCGCCTCCTCAGCCGGGCAGAGTCCGGTCAGGGCAGGGAGCTATCTGACCCGCGAGGGTGAGATCATCGACATTCCGTTGGTGGCCAACCTCGTCAAACCGGCCTTCGGCTCAATTAATGGCTGGGTCTATCATCCGGACGGCACCCCGGCAGCCGACGCTGCGATCTGTAACATCAATCCCTGCTATGGTCACAATCCCGACTGTGCTAAGTGCTTGTCGATGACCACCGCTGACAACGATGGCCGTTTCAGTTTTACTGATGTTTCCCTGGGGCGCTTTGCCGTGCAGGCCGGCTCTCAGGTCAGCAGTGAATACGGGATGGGGTATGGCGATATTCCCTATGCCGGCGCTGCCAGCTACGTCAAGGTAGTTCTGGCCGGACTTGGCACGGTTACCGGCACGGTGCTTGATAACGGGGTACTCTCTGCCGGGGCGAAGGTCATATTGTCGAAATACCCGGATGCCGGCTGCGGTGCGCCGCAGTGTATTACCTATTCCAGTCCGACCACCGGCCAGTTCACCTTCCTGAACGTACCGGCGTATACGCTGACACCTATCGATTTTAACCAGACTAAATTCTCAGTACCGCCCGGTACGTTCAGCGTATACGCTGAAGACCCGACTAATGCCCGGAAGAACGGCTCGAACGGCGGCCTCCTCAATCCGGGTGGGTCAACCCAGGTTACGGTTGCCTTCGCTGATACCGGTTCGCTCAAAGTCAAGGTGCTCTTCGCCAGCGGCGCTTCGGCCCCTGGTATCGTAGCCGAGCTCCGCAAGGGTGGTTTTGCCCTCTATCACGATACGGATTCCACTGGCCTGGTTACGTTCAGCGGCGTTCCCAAGGGTGATTATCTCCTGACCCTGCAGGACCCGGCCGGATTGGGTCTGGCCAAAAAAACAGTTCAGATCGTCAATGATCTTGATCTGAGTAACTCTCCCGTCATGCTTGACGAATCTCCTCCGGCGGTCAAATCCAGCAATCCGCTGCCGGGTGAAATTCGGGTGGCACTGGCATCTCCGATTGTCATCACCTTCAGTGAACCGGTTCAGCCGGGCAGCATCGACGCCACATCAGTCACCCTGAACTCACCGGCAGGGCCGGTCGAAGGCTTCCGGGCGCTGTCGGTGAACGATACGGTGGTGACCTTTACACCGCTGCAGGAGCTGAAGGATGAGAGCCTCTACACGATTCGCGTCTCCGGCGTCAAAGATCGGGTAGACCGGTCGATGCTGCAGGATTTTGTCGCCAGCTTCACAACCGTCGATATTACTCCGCCGCACATTGTCTCCTTCAGCCCGACTCAAGGTTCCAGCGGTGCGCCGCTGGAAAGCGTCATCCGGATCATGTTCAGCGAACCGTTCAATCCGACCGCCTTTACCGGCCCGGCCATATCTGTTTCTGATGCGAACGGACCATTGGCCGGTCGGGTGGATTTGGTCTTCGGCAATACCGGCATTGTCTTCACGCCGCTCTACCCGCTCAAGGAAAATACGGTCTACACGGTAACACCGTTGCCAGCCAGTGATCTCTCCGGGAATCAGCAAGCCGTCCTGTCCCCCTACAGCTTTATCTCCCTTGACCGGACACCGCCGGTTATCAGCAGTCTGACGGCTCCGGTTACCGTTATAGAGAATGCCGTTGCCACGTTGACACCGGTTTTCGCCGGTGGTTCTGACATAGCGGTCGTTGACTGGTACTTGAACGGTGCTCCGGCAGGAGCGGTCCGCTTTGCCCAGAGCGCCACCTTCAGTTTCAGCTTCCAGGCGCTTCCCACGCTGGGAATACCGAATGGCACTCCGATCAAGGTATCCGCCATCGCCACCGATACCTCCGGAAACCGTACCCTTATAGGGACAGAAACGTCTATTGCGGTCACCACCGATACTCCACCAACCGCAACCATTACATTGCCGCTCGGTGGTACCGCAGTTCACACCAGTGAGCGGGTCGTGGTCCGTGTTGAAGCGAACGACGACATGGGCGTAGCGAGAATCGCCTATCAGGCGGTCGGCGGCCAGTTCCCGGCGGCCGATACCGTTGCGGTAACACCGACGGCACTGTCGGCACAGAAAGAATTTGCCTTCTACGTCCCGGCAGACGCAGTGCCCGGTACGCAGATCGTTATCAATGCCACGGTCGTCGACAGCAAGGGGCAGACCGGCAAGGCAGCACCGGTCAGCGTCACTGTCAGCGACGCCACTCCGCCGGTCATATCCTTCAGCGGCCTCTCCAGCGGAGCGGTCGTGCGCCCCGGACAAAAGATTACCGCAGTGGTGACAGCCAGCGATCTGGGAGGGATCAAGCAGGTCAGCTTCCGTCCCAACAGCGGTACGCCGGAGTTGCGTGACATTACCCCGGCGCAGAATTCAGTGGTTATGACGTTCACTTTCACTGTGCCGAACGGTTTCACCTCCCAGGATATCATTCGTCTCGAGGCATCGGCCACGGATGTCGCTGGCAACAGTTCCGCCGCGCCAGTGATCGTTCTGCCGGTGGCAGATACCGTCCCGCCGCTGGTTACCCTCCGTGCAGCAGGCGGCACCGGTTTCATGGTGCCGGGCCAGACGGTGACTATTATCGTTGATGCTGAGGACGACACCGCCGTCACCGCCATATCTCTCGTCGGCAGCGGCGCCTTCACCTATAGCGATAGCTCAGTGGTTGCGCCGATGGGAATTGTTCAAAAGAGCTTCACCATCAACATACCAGGTTCATTGGCTGACGGCGCAGTACTGACCCTGACCGCGACCGCCACCGATGCCGCAGGTAATGTCAGCGCGCCGGTTCCCCTGAACCTCACCGCCCGGGCGCTGACCACAGTACAGCTGCCGGCCTCCCAATTAATTGCCGCCGGTGATACGGTCTCACTGTCAATCACCCTCGACCAGGCAGCCCCTGCTGCAGGTGTTCTGCTCAACCTGACGCCGGACTCCGCAGCCATTCAGCTTCAGCCGGCCAGCCTGACGTTTGCTGCCGGTGAAACCGTCAAGAGTTTCACCCTTACCGGCCTGACTGGCGGCAGCAGTTCTATCGGTGTTGCCATCCAGGGTGTAACCCTCGGCAGGGTGATCGTTACCGTCCGTGGCGGGGTTGTCTCCGGCACGGTCGTTACCGCTAACCAGCTGCCGGTAGCCGGGGCAGAAGTAGTGATAAACGGCGTTACTGTTACATCAGCGTCCGATGGCAGCTTCCTGCTTGAAGGAGTTAACGGCACTAACGGCATCTTTGTCAAGGCCTTCGATACCGCAAACGGGCTGCAAGGGGCTGTCAGCGGCGTCATGAATGCCGCCAACGGCTTCCTGCGCGGACTGACCGTGATCGTATCCGAGGCAGGTTCGATTACGGGAACGGTCAAGCAGGCCGACCTGGCCCTGGTCGGAGAGGGGGTCCAGGTAGACATCACCGATTCGCGGAGCATCGACATCCTGTTGACTACCTTCACCGCAGCCGATGGCAGTTATTCCTTCGCTGAAGTGCCGCTCGGAAACTACTTGGTCGAAGCGCACGACACAAACGGCAATCGTGGCCGTTCCAGCGCCTATCTGACCGTCAGCGGCGCCGGGGTTACCGTACCGGTCGTCTTCCTCGGCAAGGGGACGGTAACCGGGTCGGTGCTCAATACCGGCAAGGTCGGAGTCAGCGGCCTCTCTGTGACCATGTGGAATAAAAGCATCTTCGGCAGCGTTACCCGGAGTGCCATTACTGACAGCAGCGGCAGCTTCACCTTCAACGAGGTCTCTGTAGGGACTTTCATCCTCTCCACCAAAGATGATGTCAGCAACCTTGCTGCGAGCACTTCCGGCAGCATGGCCAGCAACGGCCAGACCGTGACCGCACATCTCAATCTGGCGGCCTGGGCCTCTCTGGAAGGGCATGTCTACCGTGCAGACGGCAGCACCCCAGCCGCCGGCGTGACCGTCCAGACCGGCGGCCACACGCTCATCACCGACGCCCTCGGCGCCTATCGTTTCGAGGTTCTGCCGCTCGGATACCATACGGTGAATGTCCAGGATCCGGCGGCACGGGCGAAGGGGCAGGTTTCTGTCAGTCTGCAACTGGACCGGGAAAACAGGGTACAGGATATTACCCTGAGCGGCAGCGCCAGTATTGCTGTTACGGTAGTGGATAATTCCTCCACTCCGGTATCCGGAGCCGTAGTTTCCCTTTACGATGGTTTCGGCAGTAGCACCGCCAGCGGCACGCCTGTCTTTGATCATGTGTATCCGGGCAGTTACGAAGTGAAAGCTGTTTCCGGAAAACTGCACGGCTCATTCAAGGGGAGCATTGCGGTCGGGGAAACACTCTCGATATCGGTAACTGTCGCCGCCGATCCCAGTGCTACTGTCGCCGGGACAGTCTTTGCCCCTGGGGGGCAGGTCCCGGCCGGCGGTGTTACTGTCAACCTCCGTAATTCTGTCTGCTACTACTTGTATTGTATCTCCTTTAGCATGATCACCGCCGGTGACGGCACGTACCAGTTTGCCTCCCTGCCGTTCGGCAGTTATGACCTGTCGGTCACCGATGCCAATAGCCAGATACGGACCAGGGCCACCGCTATTCTGCTCGACGCCGACGGCCAGACTGCTACCCGGAATCTGACCATGGCCGGTCTCGGCACGGTGAACGGTCGTGTTCTGGAACCGGGCAGCAGCACCGGGTCACCCAATATGCCGGTCACAGTCCGTTCACTCAACCCGGACGTAGGCCGGGCCTATTCGGTCCGGACCAACGCGGCCGGCTTCTACCAGGTGGATCAGGTGCCGATCGGCGTGATTGCCGTCAGCGCCGGTGATATCAGCCAGCAGAAACTGGGTGATGCCACCGGCACCCTGACTGGCGATGGTAGTATTCTGACGCTTGACATAGCGCTGCAGAGTAATGCCGTAACGCTGCCGCTGAACCTCAGCGACGGGTATAATAATTCTTTCCCGATACAGCAAAATGGTTCTATTTACAGTTCTAGCGGAAGCGCAAGAGTCTTTGGATCGACAGGCGCAGCGGTCCTGGCGTTGACTCCCGAAAGCGGCATCCCGGCCGCGTTCGCAGCGGTGACCTCCGGTACCCAGGAACAGTCGGGACGCGAGATTGCTCTGCGCCAGGCGGATGTAGCCGGCCTGGCGGTCACCCGCAAGGTTTTTGTGCCGCTGGAGGGTTATTTTGCCCGCTATCTGGAGATTTTCGATAACCTGACCGGTTTCGACAAGACGGTCAATGTCGGGGTGAAAAATGGATTTTTCAGTGAATTATACAGCAGCTACCCGTTCACCGTTGCTTCGACATCAAATGGCGATGCTCTGCTGCAGGCGGGGGGGCAGAGCCCGGACTACTGGGCGGTGTTTGGCAATATCGACATATCCACAGGAGTTCAGAGCTTTCCGAATACGGCTATGATCTGGGGCGGCCCCGGCGCCGCTCTGCCGGCTAGCCAGGCTGCGACAACTCCGGGTACTTCGAATGCTACCGGTTTCAATGCCGCATGGGATCTGACGGTTCCGGCCAATGGCCGGGTGGCGATCATGCACTTCATGCTGCTGAGCGGCACTCCCGCCGATGCCAGGGCATCGGCCGAGCGATTGGTCCAGCTACCGCCCGAAGCGCTTGCCGGTCTCAGTCAGGACGAACTGCTGGCGGTGCGCAATTTCGCCGTGCCGGTTGACGGCAGCAGTCCGCTTACTGCCACCGGAACTGTGACAGGTCAACTCCTCGCCCTGAACGGTACTCCTCAAAGACAAAGGACGGTAACTCTGAGCGGAGTCACCAGCGGTTTATCCCGTATGAAAGCTACTGACACGAATGGGAATTTTACCTTCAGCATGGTGCCGCCCGGTACCTACCGTCTCTCAGCCGGCGACCCGATAAACGGGGCTGTTACCAACGGCGCTGAGATGGTCCTCGCTGGGGGGGAAACACTGGTGCAAAACCTGCAGTTCATCAGGAGCGGCCGGATCGCCGCACGTCTGTTCTTTGCCGATGGCATCACAGAAGTTCCCGATCTTTCCAATATAAAACTGGAAATTCTGGATGCTGCCGGAGCAGTTATCGGCAGTAATCCGGGTGTATACACCTACAATCTCCTCCTGAGCACATTTTTTGCGAGCAATGCAGCCGAGTTAAAGGTGCGCATAACCTACACCGGCACGACTCCCGCGTCTGTCGCTGAAACTGCTGTGGGCGGTTTCGCCGATGCCAGCTCCACACCTCTGCCGGTCTCTGTGTCACTGCCGCTCAATCAGGGCAACGTGACCGTGCAGCTGAAAGGCTTGACCGGCACGAACTATTCCGGCATCGAACTACCAGTCACCCTGCATGACCCGATAAGCGGAGCGTTTTGGGGCGCTTGCACAAGCCATTCAGTAACAGGCGCCTGCACGGTCAACAACCTCATTGTCGGCAACCCCGGTTTCGCAGCAAAGGTCGTAATCAAAGATATCACTATTGCCGAAACAACAGCCTTTATGACCAGCACCGGACAAACTCAGACCGTCATCCTGCAACTCCTGTATGATCCGGTCGTGTTCCCAATATACCTGTATGATGGCAATGGCTTCTATTATGACATTCATAATGACGGAGCGTTGTATTACGGCCATCGTGGTATTTTCGGACATGACCAGTACTACAGGTTCCCCGGAGCCATGGCATTGAGTGTGGCCACACAAGGGAAAGCTGCTGTTGCTTTTACCGGTGCTCAGGTTGGTGTGGCCGAAGAGCAGGGCCAGGAAATTTCGACCACCCAGTCCGGTCTGGCCGGTTTAAGCGTTAATCGCAAGGTGTATGTACCAAAAGACGGCTATTTTGCACGTTATCTGGATATCTACACCAATCCGACCGACCAACCGTTGGTCGTCGATCTGAACCTGGTGACCAGCTTCAGCTATCTTAAAGACAGTTTTGCCGTGCGGGCGGCCTCGGACGGCAGCAGTGATGCTCTGCCGCTTACTCGTGATCTGACCGGGGCAACCTGGGCTGTGGTAAAAGACAGCATTGCTGATGATGTATTTATGAACAGCTTAAGCATGCCGGCGGTCGCCCTGATTTGGGGCGGCGGAGCCCAGCTGGCACCCGCTTCGGCTATTTTCAGCAGGGGGTATACCTTCTATGGCACAACAACTCCTGCCAACCTGAAAACCGCCTATCAGTCTGTGACCATACCTGCCGGACAATCACTGGCACTGATGAGTTTCCTGGTACAACAGGCCACCACCACTGCAGCCCAGGCCTCTGCCGAGCGGCTGGTGCAGTTGCCGCCCGAGGCGCTCACCGGGCTCTCCAGCCAGGAACTGGCCATAATCGCCAACTTCTCGATCCCTGCCAACGGGACCAGCACCCTGGCACCGCTGCCGGCAGCTAACGGCACGGTGACTGGAACTTTAAAGGCGTATGACGGCCAGTCAATCAGCGGAGCTGGCAACGAGATCTATCTGCAGAGCAGCAGCCCTTATTTCACGAGGAAATACCGCACAACAACTGACAATAACGGCCTCTTCACCTTTACCGCCAATCCTTCCGGTGTTCAAAATGCAATGGTGCTGCCGGTGCTGCCTCAGACCGACTTCACCCTGCAGGGGATAGTCTCCGGTATTGTCACATCTCAATCGGTCAGTGGTACCTTTACTAACGACAATAGCACAGCGACCCAGGACATCATCTTCAGCAGCACCGGCCGCATCAAGGCCACTCTGCTCCGCTTCGACGGCACCCCGGTCACTACGGCACTGGTGACGACCAGCTTCACCACCACTGATTGTCAGTGGGACTTCTGTCACTCTAACAACCTCACGAACGCCGGTAACGGCAGCTATCTGTTCGAATCTGCGCTGGTTGGTCAGCATAAACTGATTGCTGAAATTCCGGCGCCAACAACGACCCCCGGTTCAGGCGGTAGTTCTCTGTCCATTACCGGATTGGTAACTGTGGCAATCGGCACCGACAGCCCGATTGAACTGCGTCTGCCCCTGCTGGGGAGTATCAGCGGAACCGTTAAAGACCAGTCCGGGGTGCCTGTTGCCGGAAGTTTAGTACAAATTTTCTCAATGCCCACTTTCGGTTTCCATCGTCAGCTTGACACCTTCAACGGCAGCAACGGCGGAGCGGTTGGTACATTCAGTTTTACCGATCTGCCTGCCGGCACGTATCGGCTTGAAGTTCAGCAATCCGGCACGTCAAATTGGTTCTATTACGTGGTGACCATTGCCGCCGGTGAAGTGAAATCGGATGACTATATCTACCAGTCTAACGGCACGGTCTCCGGAACTGTTTCGTGGGCTGATGGAGTTGCGGTAAGAACTCGCTCCTTCCCGATGGAGGCTGTCGATCCGGCCACGGGCATTGTCCTGTACAGCCGTGAAATTCTGGTTGATAACGGCACTTACTCGTTCCCGCTTTCGGCAGGTTCCGGGCCTGTGACCGTACGTCTGCGCTTGTACTACGTCAACAACGGTGTCGTCCATGACACATGGTTTGCCAATGAACTGCCTGTCGGTTTTACCGGAGATGGTCAGATCCTGACCGTCAACCACACCCTGCCGGTCTACTACGGCCCGATAACGATACAGGTCGAAGACAGCAACCATGAACCCCTGCTGAAACCGGCACAGGTGTCGGTCTTTGCGGCTGATGGTACCCAGGTGAGCGACACCAAATTTATTATGTACTCTTGGACACCCTCCCTGTATGTCGAAAATTCATCTGTTATCGTTCGTGCTGTATATGGCGGCATGACGTTCGAGGCGACTGCAACTGTAACCCCGAGCGAAGCGGTGACACCTCCTCTGGTTGTAATTACGATCCCCACTGTCAGTGCTTCACTTCAGGGAACAGTGACCGCCGGAGACGGTCTGACGCCGTTGCCGCCTGGTTTCTACTACAACATAGAGGATGGCATTACCGGATCCGTACCCTGTGGTCAGGACTCGTGGGGCAACGATATCTTTGATTGTTACTCTTCTGACGGCACGTTTGGGGTCAAATATTTATACGGGGCCCTCCGGCCTTATCCGTTTATCCCCGGCGAAACAGTCACTCTTACTGTCTATGACGGAAGTTTGACTGGTCTTGGTCCATTGACTACAACCTTCAGCTTCCCGCAGGGGACAAAGGCAGCAAACGTGACGGCAGTAATGCCGGTGTTTGCTGCCAAAGGTACGGTAACCGGGGCAGATGCTTCACCCGCTGTCAACGTCGACGTAACCATGCTGCAGACCGGTGCCGATGGGGCAAACCACGGATATTGGGCGAGAACTGACGCTGCAGGAGCATTTACCATCTTCGGCAGCACGACCGGCAGTTATACTCTGACCGCACAGACTTATACCGGGGTTACCGGAACTCTGGAAACATGTGGCTCATCTACCCCCGATCCCTGTACGGTTGTCGGTTTTGACCAGGCTATTTCAGGTCTGAATATAACCCTGGAACCGACCGGCAGCATTTCCGGCATCCTCACCGAGGGTGGAAATCCGGTGTCAGACATGACCGTTTGGTTGACATATCCTGACCGAGGTCTCAGCCTCACCACAACAACCGATGCAGCCGGTGGCCTCTACTTTTTCCAGGTACCTTTTGGTGCATTTACCGTGACGGCTAAGAGGCTCAGTTCAAATGGGTCTTTGATCAGCAGCAGTAACGTCGTCAGCGGAACATTGAGTGTTGAAAATGCGGCGGTTACCATTCCCGATCTTGTTCTTTCCCAACTGCCCGGTACTGTCAGTGGAATCGTTAAAGGGCTCGATGGGACGGTGCCGAGCGATGGTGTTTGGGTAGATATATTGCGAGTAAGTGATAGTTCAACGCTTTCAACACGTATTTATTCCGGTGGTCGTTTCGGGTTTGGCAATCTTCCCGCTGATTGGTATCTGGTAACGTTCGGCGATTATCCCGGCGATAGAGAAGGCCCATATTACGGCGGATTTGCTGTTGGTCAACTTGCAGAAGGTGGGGCGCTTACTCTGGATGTACCGATTCAACCTGCCAACTCGCATGGTGCTATTAACCTGGAGAGCCCGGGCGATCCTTTCTTTTACAGAACTGATGACGGAGGGAAACTGAGATTTGGGGGTAATTATCTTTTCAGCGCGCCATTCCAGAATCAAAACCTGATAGATGGATCATCAGCAAGCACGGCCGGATGGTATGACGCTGACGGGCAATTTGTCCTTTTGCCGTGGGTTTCCGCAGGGCTGATTTATAACCGCAAGCTGTATCTGCCTGCGGGAGGTCCCTATCTCCGTTATCTGGAGACAATCACAAACCATGGCCTGGCACCGCAGAGTATTACACCGCACCTGACAGGAACACTGAGTGCCCCAGGCAGCGGCAACTGGAGCTATCTGGTGGATCCGGGCAGCTTCGGCAATAACTATGCGGTCGTTCAGGCAAGTGGTGATCCTCTCATGCCATTGGTGGGTATGATTGTGGGGGGAAGCGGGACTCCCGTTGCAACCGTTGACGCCACACTGAACAGTCCGGGTGCCGCAAACTGGACCTGGAATAATCTGACCGTCCCTGCCGGAGGCAGAGTGTGCCTGCTCCATTATATCTTCCAGGCTGACCCTGCAGATCCGGCAGCTGCAACAGCACGGGCGCTGGCTCTCCACAATCTGAGCGAACCGGGCGCCCTTGATTTACTCACTGCTGAAGAGCGGGCATGTATTGCCAACTTCGTTGTGCCGCCGGCACCGTAGGAGATTCTCTATGAAAAAGGTACTGCTGATTTTTGTTGTGCTCGTCACCTGTATGGTTGCCACACTGATTCATGCCGCACCTTCCGAGATGCCGGTGCTGCCGGCAGGGGTACTGTATGGCCTTGCCGGTGAGCCTCTGCTTCCGGAGGCTCTTGGCAGAGAAAAAGGTGTCATACTACTACTGCTCAAAAACGGGGGCAGCAGTGGTGATAAGCTGCTGACTTTTGTCGAAGGTCTTAAGCCCCCCCTGCCTGCCGACAGGCTGCTGATTGCGGTGGGAAACGCCGATGAAACCCTGCTGAAAGCAATTGCACATCGTCACGCAAATCTTGCCGCGAGCTGGTATCGTGATACCGATGACTTGCTGGCAAAGGGGCTCACATTGAAGGCCAACCCCGCGATCATGGGGGTACGGGATGGCAGGGCGGTCTGGACGTCATTCGGTCTGGCGGACCGGAAACTGCTGGAAAAAACCATGCGGGGTTGGCTCAATAGGTGAAGGTGAAGCAGATAGAGGATTAACAACTTTATGAATCTACGGATCATCCGCATATCACAAATATGGCATCTGGCAATGCTCGCTCTTGTTCCGTTCATGTTCACTATTTTCCGCATGGTCTCTGAACCGTACGATCCCTCCCGGGCGTTGGTCGAGAATCTGGTACTGATCGGTGGCGCAGTATTTTCCGGTTATGCCCTGCTGTTCATGGTCATCACCGGCAAACAGAACGATGCGCTACCCAGTCTGATAACTCTTTACAGAAACTCACTGACCAGCGCTTCTTTTCTCGTGGTGAGCAACATCCTGCTCACCTCGGTTTTTGCCTTTCTGTCCTACCAGCTGTTATTTTTCAGGCAGGTCGAATTCTTGAGCCCGACTGACGTTGAAATTTACCTGGGCGACGAGACGGGTAAGCCTGAAAGACTCGCGTTTGTTCGCGCCCGGACCCCCGCCTATCTCCGTTTGTCGATCGGCCAACACCTGGTCGCGGTAAAAGACGTCGCTACTCAGCAGTGGGTTGAGTCTCAGACTTTGAAGGTGCCAAGTCCCATTGTCGAGCGACGGTTGGTAAATACATGGATTAATCCGAAGGTGAATCGTTATGAAAAACTTGATTAGAGCAGTTGCAGCAGTCGTCATTTCCCTTCCCTGTATTGCTGTGGGAGGAGACCTGTCGCTGAAGTGGGGGCTGGAAAATAACTGGTCATACAGTGAGAGCTTACAGCCTGACTATGGTGAAACTCGTCCCAAGGCAAAAGCGAAAAAATATCGAACCTTTACCTTGAGCGGTCGTGAGGTGACCGAGTCGTTACGCAAGTGTCTCGAGCGCCATTTTAAGATCTGGGACGAGTATAAGGTTAGCCTGGTCGCTCAACCGGGTCAGCCAAAACCGGACAAGAAGGATTTCGAAAAATTCAAGGCGGAGCGTGACCCGTTTTGCGATCAACACGCCGTGAAACAGGCACCGGTTCTGTACTTCGACTTTATCGCCAGGTCAGGCGAGCAGTATGTTCTTGAAGCAATCGAAGTTACTACTCTCGACTTTGCGGAATACAAGGGCGGAGGCTTTTTCAAGGAAGAGGCGTGGTATGATATAGTATTGCAGCACAAAAAAGGGATCAAGCGCTTTGACGTAGCAAAACGGCTGGTATTCTCCGGTAATGGCCGTTGTGAGCTTCGCTTCTGGTCGGATAACTTCGATGCGTCACACGGTTGGAGCGCGCCAATGGGTGAGTACATGATCGATATCAAGTTCATTTTTTCCGCCGGAGGGAAACGGGTTTCCGTTTCCACAGGAACATTCAGGATGGATGTATAAATAAAGGAACCACTCCAGAAAGGAGAGCGATCCATTCCGGGGGTTGTGTAATATCGGTATCTTTTGGATTGAATATCCTATTTGAGTAACTGCCCGAAACCATTAATTATAAATGTTTTCGACAGTGTTTTGTCAACCTGATACTTTGATGCAAAACAATGCCAGCCCCCAGAATGGATCACTCTCCCTATATTACGTTGAGTTGAAAGTCCTGCCGCGACAGCACAGGATACAGCTCTGGAAAAAACCAGCCGGCGGCATGGATCGGGAAGCCGATCCGTACCTCGCCCTTGGGGGTATCGGAAACCAGCAGTCCCTCGGCCACCAGTTGAGCCAGCAGATTGCGACCGGTCCGCTCTTTCAGGCCGGATTCCTCGATGACCGCCCCCCGTGGCGCTTCCCCCCGCAGCAGAACCTCTTGCAACATTCTGCCAGCTTCCGGGCGGAGATTGCCCATGCCGGGCGGATTGGGGATCATGGCGGTGCCACGCAACTGCACGTAGCTTCTGACCCGCTCAACAAGCCCGTCCAGTTGCAGCAGGGTATTCATGTACTCCACCTGATCGAGACAGACCTCAAGGAAGAACCGACAGAATTTTACCAGTCCCTCATTTGATAAGTTGCCCCTGCCGTCCAGATCGTTTCTTCGCGGCGCATCGGCCCAGGTCAGTGAAGCCTTGTAATCGGCATTCCTCCGGGCAAGGCCGCGGCTGACCGACCAGAGGCCAAAGCCATGGACAGGAATCCGTTGCAGGCAGGCTTCAGTGAACAATCGTGCCACCCTGCCGTTGCCGTCCAGAAACGGATGTATCCACATCAGCCGGTGATGTGCCGCTGCCGCCGCCACCAGCTTGGCAGCGCCGTGATGCCTTTCGGGAGCATACGATTCGCCGAACCTTACCATGAATACGTCCAGGCTGTCATGCCCTGGCGGTTGGTGCTGTCCTACCTTGACCGGTTGTGTGCGCAACTCACCCGGCACCACCCGGCTTTCACGGCCGGTATCCGGATTTGTCATGACCTGGAACTCTTCCGGCAGCAGCTTGAAAAACTCCCGATGCAGCGAACAGAGAAACTCCTGCCCGGCGATGTTGGGCGGCGCTTCCTCCTGCAACCACGCTTCCATCTGTCGCTGTACGGTGATATGGGCGACGCTTTCCAGTTGCAGGTTGCGCTTGGCCGGTTCGGCGTCGTACTGCTGCTGCATGGCTCTGACGATATCGCAGGGGTGGGTGTTGTGCCCTTCGATGAGATTGGAGTAGTAGCTGTTGATGATGCGCAGCAATTCACGCAGGGTCCGCAGGGTAACCGGGTGCTGCCTGGTGCCGAGCGATGCCGAGCGTTGGACGACCTCCAGGGCCAGATCCTGAAGATCGTCGGCCCGTTCCGGAAACAGCGGGGTCATCTGACTGATTGAGTCGGGCATGGCGCGTTCCTTATTGCCGATTTATCTGCCGGTCACTATTGTGCGCAACAGTACAACTGTATTGAATAAATTGCAATAAAACTCACCTGACCTCGAATATATTTGCCGATTATGGTGCCGATGGGTCAAGCTGATTAGATTCTTGGATAACCAGGGGGCATTTTTGAATTGTAATGAGGTATCAATCTGGGTATACACAGGCAAGATATACTAGAGTTGAGTAGTGTCTTTTGGATGGTCGCTCGGGATATGTTGCTCATAAATAGTTGAAATATAAGGGATATATTTTCTCGCAAAAACCATTATATTCCAACAGTTTATCCAGGCACCCCTACCAATAAATACAAGTACTTACGAAAACCCGTAGGTGCTTTTTTATTTTGTGCGCCTCATGACAAGGCCTCTTTTTGAAAATTAGTGAACGGAGATACTGCCGGAACACACCTGTTGCAAAAAATCCAGACTTTTCAGCTGTCTGGCCGCATGAGTGACGATTGACACATCAAGCAGAACCGCTACCTGTTCGAGTATTTCTGCATCGAGTATCACCTGACCGAACCGGCCGGTAGCGAGACAGGATTTCAGCCCCTGAAGCGAAGCGGGCGACATCTGGCAACCGGTCGCGGCACAGAAGCGACACAGCAGCTCGCCCCCTTGCTGGATACGTGCTCCGAACCCGCCTAAATCGGCACCGCAGCGGCAGCATCCATCAAGTGAAGGGCGGTATCCAAGGATATTCAGCACATTTATCTCAAACATCCGGCGGTCGGCTTCCTCACAATGTCCGGAGTCGAGCCGTTCAAGATAGGAAGCAAGAAGGCGATACAAGCGCGGCAGCGACTGTCCTTCCGGGGTGAGACATTCAACCAGTTCGCAGGCATACAACCCATGGGCTATCGCGCAGAGCTCGCTCCGAATCCCGGGATAGAGAGAGATCACATCAGCGCTGCGCAGGGAGGAGAGCCCCTCTTTATGGTTCAGCTGGAGGTCAATCCGGGCAAACGGCTCAAGTGCCGGGCCGAAGCGTTTGCGACTGTTACGTGCGCCGCGGGCAAACCCTTTCAGGCGCCCATGTTCCAGCGTGAAGAGCGACACAATCCGGTCACTTTCGCCATAGTCGGTGCTTGAAAGTACGAAAGCTTGCAGTTTTTCCAGATGCATGGAGGTGATTCCTGCTCCTGTGGGAAAATATGGTGATTGAATGCAAAGGTTAAACGCACGTTTTCAGCTGGATTGTCCGTCGGAATTGTCCGCCTGAATCTCTGCAAGCATATCCAGAGCAAAATTCTTAGCTCGTCCGCCAGGTGCGATCATGCCGTACGCGATGGCTTCCCGTAGTTCCGCTTCGGTGGCTCCTTCCGACTTCGCGACCGCGAAGTGTTTTTTCAGTCAGGTAGGACATCCGACAGCAATGGCGCACCCAACTCTAATTAATTCACGTACCCTGCCGTCAAGCACCTCTTCATACTCGTAATCAAGAAATTTCTTCCGAATGTTCATGGCGGCTCTCCAGTGAAAATTTGTCAGTCACCTGTTTTGCACGATGGGCAGTCAGCAGTTTATGCACTTAATAGGGTGGCAATATACCATGCACCCTTATCGTCGCCAATTAAAAACCACGTATTTTGTGTACTCTTCTTGATTGTGATGTTTTTCTGGAAGTAATGGCCGTTTTTCTATAGCATGCCTCTAATACGAATGGCTGCAGCAAGTAGTTCATTTTCTGACAGGAGACCGTTATGAAGATAGAGGCCCGCCATCTTAAGGCACTTGCGATATCCGTTGCTACCGGTTTGGCGTTTCTCGTTTTGTTTGCGACACCAGCTCCGGCAGTCCAACCGGATACAGAGGAGAGTCTTGTCGAAGGGAACAGCACATTTGCCTTCAAGCTTTATAACGAACTCAAGAAAGAGAATGGCAACCTGTTCTTTTCTCCCTACAGCATTTCATCGGCATTCGGCATGGCTTACACCGGTGCCCGTGAGGAGACAGCACGTGAATTAAAGAAAATCCTGCACTTCCCCCTTAATGCACTGCATCAGGGTAATCAGTTCAATAGGCTGAATAAAACTCTGGCAGAAAACGCGCGGCGCGGGGGAGTACAATTCATCATTGCCAACGGTCTGGTCCTCACCGGAGGGGATGCAAGCAATAAGTATAAAACCTCGCTGCGTAATAATTTCGACGCTGAAATTTTCCCCGGCAGGGAGGATGTAATTAACGCTTGGGTGAAACAGAAAACAGACGGAAAAATTGACCGGATTGTGGAGTCGTTGGATCCAGACTCCTCACTTGTTATCTTGAATGCTGTTTACTTCTACGGAAATTGGCGGAAACCTTTCGGCATCCGGGATGGTAAGCTTGATAACTTCAACGTTTCAGCAAAAAAGCGCATCAAGACATTCCTGATGGGGCAACGTAACGAGTACAGGATCTTAAAGAAGGATACCTACAGAGCGATATCCATACCCTATAGTCGCAATGAGCAATCTCTTGTCGTACTCTTGCCTGACGCTGTCGATGGTCTGGCACCAGTGGAAAAACAACTGACAAAACTGTCGGCCAAACAGTTTTTTTACGAGCTGGACAATGCGCGAGTCTGGGATACAGAACTCTATTTGCCGAAATTTAAATGGGAGACCGGTTATGATCTTCTTAAGCCACCAACGATCCTGGGTTTAAAGAATGCTGTCAGCAAAAATGCGGATTTCAGGGGCATGACCGACGGGAAGAGGAGGTTGATGATCTGGCAGGTAAAACACAAAGCATTTATCGACGTCAATGAAAAGGGAACAGAAGCAGCAGCGGTCACATCCATGGAAGCAGTGCCACTGTCTGTTCCAATTGTGCCAGAATATCAATTGTTTCGGGTAGACCGGCCGTTCCTCTTCATGATCAGAGACAACTACTCGGGCAGTATCCTCTTCATGGGGAGAATGGTCGATCCGTCAGTGAAAAATTGACTTGGTGTATGTTGCAAGTTTTAGTTGACAAATTTCCCCTTTGTGGTAATCATGCCCGCGAATAAGGTACAGTCTGATACATTGGGTACACGATACTACTAAACCATTTGCGAGAATGGGACGGAAAGCCTAAAGGGTCTCATTGAGATAGCCGGGTCGCCGAAATATCCAGCAGATATTCGGCGACCCGTTTTTTTATTCGCGTTGCTGTCGATCACCTTCGGCAGGGGCGAATGCATCCGGGTACGCATATTTAAGATTGATTGGGTACACGATACTACTAAACCATTCGCGAGAATGGGACGGAAAGCCTACAGGGTCTCATTGAGATAGCCGGGTCGCCGAAATATCCAGCAGATATTCGGCGACCCGGTTTTTTTGTACAATCACTCTGGACGAGGATACAAATGTCGGGCGGACGACCATGGTCGAACCTCCGGCACCGGCACGTATAACGATTGAAAGGACCTTATTTACCCATGTACCGAATCATTACGCTGACTTCCTTATCCAATGTGCTCCGTCTTATAGCTCTCTTTGTCTTTATCTCATCTCTCCAGGGGTGTACGACAATGACAAGGGTTCATGAGGAAGTGCAGCATACTCCAAAATATGAGGAAGAACATTTTGAACGAAATCTGTTTACTCTTGCAGGAGGAAATAATGTCGTCGGTCAGCTGCGATACATCACTCTTGAAAAGGGGGATACGCTTCCGGATATTGCTCGGCACTTCAGCATGGGACTCGATGAAGTCAGTGCCGCCAACCCCGGGGTAGATATATGGGTGCCCCGGTCAGGAAAGCGTATCATGCTGCCACTGAGCTTCATACTGCCGGACGCTCCGAAAAAAGGCATCGTGATCAATCTGGCCACAATGAGGCTTTTTGAATTTACCGGCAATAGTGAAACACTTTCCGTGTTGACCTTTCCGGCAGGTATCGGTACCGAAGAGCGCCCCACGCCCACCGGCCATATGCATGTGGAGCGCAAGGTGACACGACCGACCTGGTATGTGCCGGCTTCAATTGCCAGGGATCATTTGAAAAAAGGAGATCCTCTACCCGCTGCCGTTCTGCCGGGGCCGCGTAATCCCCTGGGGGAGTACGCACTCTATTTAAGTGAGCCGGGTTATCTGATCCATGGCACTAACAAGCCGGCCAGTATTGGTCTCAGGGCATCCAATGGCTGCATACGACTCTACCCGGAAAGCGTAAAAAAGCTCTATGAGAATACACCGGTTAAAACTGCGGTTGACATTGTTAACCAGCCATATCTCATCGGTCAACGCGATGGAATCGTTTATCTCGAAGTTCATGCGTCCACGGACATCTCTGACACAGCTGAGTTTGACAAGGTATATGCAAAATTGAAAGCCCTTGAAAAAGAGTCGGGACGAACGCTTGACTGGGGCAAAATCACGAGCGTAGTGGCCGAGGCCCGCGGGATTCCCGTCCCCATATTCGAGATCAGGCAAGGAAGCGGTAAATGGCCTGCGGACTACCTGGAAGTCAAGCACCCTCGCACATTGTATGGAAGACCGGAAATACCGGAATTGATAACAGATGCGTGGTCTGTTCTGGCTGCTGACGTACCTGATGAAATTGATGCGGCACGGCTATCCGCCATTATCAACCATCAGGGCCCGCAGATTCCGGCGCGGGTGATAGCAAAGAACAACGGTTACCGGGTTATTGCCGGCCCTTTCAATGATATCCGGGAGGCAAAAGATGCAGTCAAACGTTTGAAAATTGATTTGGAGCTGAATGGTACTTTGATTCAACCTATCAAGCGAGAGAAAGGAGGTGAAAAACTATGACGAAAAATCTTTTTGTGATCTCAATGATGCTTGTTCTTGCAGCTGCTTTGGGTGGTTGTGCTACAACAGGTGACCTTGAGAAAATCCAGTCGCAGCAAATGGCGACCGGTGCAAAAGCTGATCAGGCGGCGCTGGATGCACAGGCTGCCAGGGCGGCAGCGGATGCAGCCACGTTAAAGGCAGAAGCTGCTGCAGCCCGGGCAGAGAATGCTCTGAAGATGGCAGAGGAACGGTCGAGACTTGCAGATGAAAAGGCAAAGGTCGCAGATGAAAAAGCGATGCTTGCAGATGAAAAGGCGCAGAAGGCCGATGACGCGTTCCGCAAATCAATGAAGAAATAAGTCGTTTTTACGGGGTGCCGCCAATGTCCCCATCGTGTTGTTTCGTACCGGAAGAGGCAGGGTTGCCATACTCTGCCGCTTCCTTACGCTTCCACCGTTGTAGTAACTGGTTGGATACATCAGGAAGAGGAATGGCTCTGCGAGTATTGACTGATATAAAGCCGGATAGGGGTGAAAAGCTGCGTTGGGTGGTCAGGTATCTCAACCTGTTCTCTCTCTGCATCGTACTGGTGCCACTTCTGATCTGCGGCTGCAGCCACTTGAATGAAGGGTTTGAGGCCAAGTCAACCTTCAGCGCGGCGAATGACTTTTTCAGCAGGGGAAACTACAAAGCCTCTCTGAATACATATCAGCAGATTATTGAAAAGTATCCCACGGCAGGGGACAGGGTTCTTTTCGAGATGGGTATTGTGTATGCGTATCCCGGTAATGAGCACAAAGATTATCAAAAGTCACTGGAATGTTTTCAGAAACTTATAACGGTGTACCCGGAGAGTGAGTACCGGAAGGACAGCGAGTTGATGGTATTTAACATCAATAATACCATAATCAAAGATACAACGATTGCGGCACAGCAGGTACAGATTGAGGCGCTCCGGCAAGAGGTTCAAAACAGAGGGGATGGGATCAGTACCCTTCAGAAACAGGTTGATGTACTTGTGCAGGAGGTTATGAACAAAGAGAGTGAGAACAGTAGACTGCAAAAAGAAATTTTTGTGAACCGGAATGAACCGGCAGACAGAATTCTGGTAGAAAAAAAAGAGCGACGATTGACGTTGATCTCAAAAGGTGAGGTGCTCAAGATATACAAAATAGCCCTGGGAGGAAACCCGGTCGGCCCGAAAGAAAGGCAGGGCGACAACAAAACCCCGGAGGGAACCTACGTCATCGATTCAAAAAATCGGGACAGCCGGTATCACCTGTCTCTCCACATTTCCTATCCGAACGAGAAAGACAAAAAGCGAGCAAAGCAGCTTGGCGTTTCTCCGGGCGGAGACATCATGATCCACGGTATTAAGAATGGTTTCTCATGGGTTGGTGATCTTCATACCGGGGTTGACTGGACAAAAGGGTGTATTGCCGTAACAGATGAAGAGATAGAAGAAATTTACAAGTTGGTGCCGAATGGCACGATCGTTGAGATACGGTCATGAATAAGCTCGGTTTGCTGCAGTTGTTTTAGCTTCAGATTCACTATATTTTCAGGACACAGGAGGTTTCAATGCTTCAGATAATGATCAAGCCCGTAAGTTTTATTTTAATTTGCTCCTTTTTTTTCCTCGATTTTTCCGTACAGACAGCAACGGCGCAGATGATCGGTACCGATACGGTTATCGCGGTGCAGAAAAAGGATGCCAACCGTGAGCGGGTTGTTGCGTTTCTCGGTCGTGACGATGTGAAGCAGGCCATGATGCAGCGCGGTGTCGATGCTGCCGAGGCACAACAACGGGTGAGCAGCCTTTCCGATGCGGAACTGACAAAAATGTCCCGGGCCATAGAGCAGCTGCCGGCCGGTGGCGATGGTGGTATCGGGACAATTATCGGCGCTGCTGTTTTCATCTTTGTGGTATTGCTGATCACCGATATCGTCGGCCTCACCCATGTTTTTCCTTTTGTCAACCACAGACGCTAAGAACCGGGCTCAAGCGCGTTTCCTTCAGGCCGAAAGCAAAGCGCTTATCGGCCTGTTGCTCTTAGCGCTGTCACTTGTTTTATCCGGCTGCGGCCTCCTCTCCTCAGGGCAGCTGATCCAGACGCCGCGCGGACCTGTCAGGGCCATGGTCGATAATGTGCCCTTTTTTGCACAGGAAGAGTTGCAATGCGGGCCGGCAGCTCTGGCTATGACGCTCAACTGGAGCGGTATCGCCATACAACCTTCCGATCTTACGCCTGAAGTTTTCACCCCTGATCTCAAGGGCAGTCTGCAAAGCGCCCTGATTGGCGCAACCCGCAGACATGGCCGGGTCGCCTACACGATCACCGGCAGTGAAGCCCTGCTTGCCGAGGTTTCAGCCGGTAATCCGGTTATCGTGCTGGTAAATCTCGGCCTGTCATGGTATCCGAAATGGCACTATGCAGTGGTCATCGGTTTTGATCATGAACGCGAAGAGATTATTCTCCACTCGGGACGCAGCGCCAACGAGCAGCTCCGTTCCCGGGTTTTTCTCAATATCTGGCAGCGCGGTGAATACTGGGGTCTCCTGGTCCTGCCGCCGGACCGGCTGCCGGCAGGAGTTGGAGAGGAGGATTGGCTTGAAGCCGTTGCCGGTCTGGAAAGGGCAGACCAGTGGCAGGAGGCGGCAACGGGGTATAGTACCGCTCTGAAGCGCTGGCATGGGAGTTTTGCCGCCTGGATGGGATATGGCAACAGTCTGTACCGTTTGCACGATTTTGCCGGCAGCGCCGGGGCTTTTCGCAGTGCGTCGTTGCTTCAGCCGGAAAACGGCATTCCGTTCAACAATCTTGCCCATGCCCTGAGCGACCAGGGCAAGCGAAAAGAAGCACTGGCTGCGGCACAACGGGCCGTAGAACTTGGCGGTCCGCTCCTTGATAATTTCAGGCAAACCCTGGAAGAGATCACAAACAAATAGAGACCAATAAAAGAGCCAATCCGCAGAATTAATTTTCCGGCTACCGTCTGTCATTCCTTTTGCCACCTACTTACCGGCAGCAATTCTCCGTGGCCTCACCTTGTGCAGCAGTCGATCCATATAATAATAGACCACCGGCGTAATGTAGAGCGTCAACAACTGTGACGTCAGCAGCCCGCCCACTACCGCCAGCCCAAGCGGCTGCCGCGATTCTCCACCGGCACCGTAGCCGATTGCAATCGGCAGAGTTCCCATCAGCGCCGCCATGGTGGTCATCATGATCGGCCTGAAACGGACAATTGCACCTTCGTAGATCGCATCCAGTGGACTCTTCCCTTCCGTACGTTCAGCTTCCAGCGCAAAGTCGATCATCATGATGGCGTTCTTTTTGACGATGCCGAGCAGCATGATAATGCCGACAAAGCCGTAGATGTTGAGGTCGCTGCCGAAGATCATCAGAGTGATCAACGCTCCGAATCCGGCGGCCGGCAGACCGGAGAGAATCGTGATCGGGTGGATGTAGCTTTCGTACAGTACACCCAGCACGATATAGATAACGAAGATCGCCATAGTCAGCAGAATCCATAAACCGCTGAACGAGGATTGAAACGCTTGCGCCGTCCCCTGGAAACTGGTGCTGATTGTTGCCGGGAGTGCGGTATCGGCCAGTTTATCCACCAGCTTCATGGCATCCCCCAACGCCACACCGGGGCGCAGGTTGAAGGATAGTGTCACCGCCGGGAGCTGCCCGAGGTGGTTGACCGCCAGCGGACCGATCGTTTTTGAAAGAGTTGCCACCGTTTCCAGCGGGATCAACTGCCCGGTTTTGGCGCGGATATAGAGCATCCCGAGCGCGGCCGGATCTCCCTGATAGAGCGGGTCGAGTTCGAGAATTACCTGATACTGGTTGGTCGGTGCATAGATAGAGGAGACCTGCCGGGAGCCGTAGGCATACCCCAAAGCGTCCTCCACCTGCAGCACTGTCAGTCCCAGCGCCGCGATCTTGTCGCGGTTGAGCTCCACATGAACCTGCGGATTGCTGATCTGCAGGTCGCTCGTGACATCCTGAAGCTCCGCAAACTCGCGCAACTTTGCCTCAAAATCTGCTGCATAGCGGTATAGTACCTCTGTATCCTGACCTTGCAGGGTGAACTGATACTGGCTCTTGGAGCTGGTGCCGCCGATCTGGATCGAGGGGATGTTTTTCAGAAAGACTTTGACTCCCGGCACCGTGGCAAGCTGGGGGCGCAGTTTTTGGATAATCTGATCCGCCGAGAGTTCGCGATCAGATCGCGGTTTGAGACGCATGAAAAAACTGCCGCTATTGGTGCCGCGTCCGCCGCCGATGGAGGACATGAAGCCTTCGATATCGGGATCTTTTGCGATGATCGCCGCCACCGCTTCCTGATGAAGTTTCATACTGGCAAACGATGTCCCCTGTGCCGTTTCAATATCCGCATTGATCCGTCCGGTATCTTCGGATGGCAGGAAGCCCATCGGAACAATTCTGAACAGCCAGACAGTCAGCAGCGTTATCAGCAGTGTCACGACCATCGTTGACCGGCGGAAGTGAAGTACCAGCTTCAGGCTCCGTTCATAGAGATTCAGCCAGGCGACAAAAAAACGCTCCATCGCCATATAGATGCGACCATGATGTTCCGCCGCCGGTTTCAGAAAGCGGCTGCAGAGCATCGGGGTCAGCGTCAGGGAGACGAAGCAGGAGACCAGAATCGCTACGCTGATCGTCAGGGCGAACTCGTGCAGCAGTCGCCCGAGAATCCCCCCCATAAAGAGCACCGGGATAAAGACCGCCACCAGGGAAATGGTCATGGAGATAATCGTGAAGCCGATCTCCTTTGATCCCTTGAAAGCTGCTTCCATGGCGCTTTCACCCATTTCCATGTGGCGGACGATATTCTCCAGCATAACGATGGCGTCATCCACGACAAAGCCGACCGCCAGTGTCAGCGCCATCATGGAGATATTGTTGAGCGAGAAGCCGAGCAGGTGCATGACGGTAAAGGTACCGACAATCGACATGGGAACCGCCAGCGACGGAATAATCGTGGCGGAAAGAGTGCGGAGAAAAAGGAAAATCACCATGATCACCAGGCCGATCGTCAATACCAGCGTAAACTTGACGTCGTGCATTGACTCACGGATCAGGGTGGAACGGTCAAAGAGCACATTCAACTCGACAGAGCCGGGCATCTGACTCCGAAACGTCGGCAGCAGTTTTTTGACGTTGTCCACAACCTCGATGGTGTTGGTTCCCGGCTGGCGCTGCACCGCCAGGACAATCCCCCTGATGCCGTTGTACCAGGCGGCCCGCCTGGTATCCTCAACTGTATCAATGACCTTTCCGAGTTCCTCCAGACGCACCGGTGAACCGTCCCGAAAGGCAACCACCTGTTGACGGTACTCAGCCGCTTTAAAGAGCTGGCCGCTCGTTTCGATGGTATATGCCTGCTTTGTGCCATCGAGCGTGCCGGTCGGCAGATTGACATTCGCCTGGTCAATGGCGCTTGCCACTTCGTCTATCCCGATCTGGCGTGAAGCGAGCGCCTTCGGGTCAAGCTGGGCGCGCACCGCATATTTCTGAGATCCGTACACATTGACCTGCGCCACGCCGCTGATGGTCGAAATGCGGCGGGCGATCAGTGTCTGGGCGTATTCGTCAATGGCAGAGAGCGGCAGGGAAGGGGAATTGAGCGCCAGATAGAGCACCGGCTGATCAGCCGGATTGACCTTACGGGAGGAGGGGGGCGTTTTCATGTCTTTGGGGAGGGAGCGGGTGGCAAGGGATATCGCCGCCTGTACATCCTGCGCTGCGGCATCGATATCGCGATCCAGTGAAAACTGCAGGGTAATTCTGGTTGTGCCGACACCATTGGTGGAGGTCATGGAATCAACACCCGGAATGGTCGAAAGCTCGTTCTCCAGGGGAGTCGCCACTGCGGATGCCATAGTATCAGGATTGGCTCCCGGCAGGTTCGCATTGACCTGGATTGTCGGGAAATCGACATTAGGGAGATCGTTTACCGGCAGGAGGCGATAGGAAAACACCCCGAAGATGAAGATGGCAATCATGATCAATGAAGTCATGATCGGCCGGCGGATGAAGATATCCGCGATATTCATCAGTTGCTGCCTCTTGCAGGCTGCTTCACGGGAGGTTGTTTCTCTTTGCTCGTAACGATCGCCCCGGGGGTCAGACGTAACTGTCCGTCCACTACTACGGTTTCACCAGCTACCAGTCCTTTTTCGACAACAGTATCCTCGCCCATCGCCATGGTGGCAGTAACCTGACGCATATCCACGGAATTATCCGTCTTCACCACATAAAGGAATTGTCCCTGCTGGCTGGTCTGGATCGCATTAGTCGGCACAACGACGGCTTTTTTCCGGCTGCCGATCGTCATAACCACATCGGTAAACTGACCCGGCCAGAGTTTTTTGGATTTATTGGCAAAGTGTCCCTTGAGTTTGATCGTTCCGGTGGCTGGATTTACGGCATTATCCAAAAAACTGATCGTCCCGGTCTCGTTACTCTCCGGCTCATTCGGGATGACCGCCTCAATCTTTAATTCATTGCCTGCCATGGCCCGCTTCACCTCATCGAGCAATTTTTCAGGAATGGCAAAGGTAGTGTAGATCGGCGTAATCTGGTTGATCGTCACAATCGGCAGATCATTTGCCTTCACCAGATTGCCCGGCTGCAGGGCTATCGTGCCGGTCCGTCCGGAGATCGGCGAACGGATGGAGCAGTAGCCGAGCTGGATTTTGGCATTTCTGATGGCGGCCCGGTCAGCAGCTATCGTCGCAGCCAGGGAGTCGGCATTCGATTGCAGTAACTCATACTGGTCACGGGTTACGATACCCTCTTTAAGTAACCCTGCGTAGCGCTCAACCTGCTCGCGGGCGAATTTAGCCTGGGCCTGATCTTTGGCCAGAGTGGCCTCAAATTGACTCACTGTTGCCTGGAACGGTTCCGGGTCGATGCTGATCAGCAGAGCGCCTTTCTCCACGTCACTCCCTTCGGCAAAATGGAGCTTCGCTATCTGGCCGCTTACCTGTGATTTAATTGTAACGATGGTGAACGCTTCGATGGTGCCGATCGCCTTAACCTGAATCGGCACATTTTTCTGGATCGCCTGGACCACTTTTACCGGTACCGGCGGTTTTGTTTTGGGCTTTTCTTTATTGGGAGCGCAGGAGGTACAGAGGGAAAACAGAGTGATGATGGACAGAATTACGGAAATTTGTTTCATGGTTTCATCTTCTTTCCCGGTTCACGTAGAGCACTTCAGGTTATCAAGAGCTATGGGAGGAGTTGTCTCCTCCCATAGCATTCAAACTAGTCAAATAGTTCGGCAAGCCAGTTCTTTTTTTTATGGTAGCCGTGTTGGCCCTGGTTATAGCCATGATCATCATGATGCGGCTTTCCATGATATTGCTGTTGCTGGTTGTAGACCGGCTGCTGACGTTGAGGTTCCGGTTGGATAGGCGTGGCAACTACGGTGCCCGACCGCTCGATGATTTTATCCAGTTCACCGCGATCAAGCCACACTCCGCGGCATTCGGGGCAGTAATCAATTTCCACTCCCTGCCGCTCTGCCATTACAAGGTCAATTCCTGTGCACACAGGGCATTTCATAGATCTTCTCCTGACTGGTTGTGTCGGTTATTTGGTGTGGCACTCTTTACATTTTGTCGGCCCCTTCTTCAGTGCGGTGTGACAATCTTTACACGCTGCTTTGTGAGCGGAATCCTTGCCAAAACCGGCAATTTTACCACCTTCGGCTTTTTCATGACATTTGGTGCAATCTTTCGTTGCCTCGGCATGAGTCTTGTGGTTGAAGGAAACACCTTTTTTCATTTCCATGATATCAGCGGCGAATGCCGTTCCGGCGAAAAGTGCTCCTGCGAGTAGTGCGATGATCATTTTTTTCATGTTTTTATCTCCTGAATGTATTTTTTGAGTGAATTTTATTTGTTTTAAGGGGAGGTGGTACCGGTCAACAGGGGCTTTGAGGGGGGACAAATATAGGAATCACAACCTGTGGCAGGTAGTGATTCCGTTCCGGTAAGCGGAATGGAGAAACGAGAGGTGCGTAAATGAGAGTAATGCCGGATCTTATGTGCAGGCATTCCGCACAGCAGACCGTTGTGTCGCAACTGTCTGCATCCCGATTATGCGAATGTTGTCCCGGTTCTCCGGGACTGTCTGCGATATCGGTAGCGCCAAGACATGAGTCACAGGGATACGCAAAACATGCCAGTGGCTGTAGCAGGCAGAGCATCAGGAGTATGAGCGCAACGGTTTTCATCTAATCCTATTCCAGCGGCTTTGCGCCAACAGCGTAATATTCTGATTCGCCAAAACAGTTGGTGGGGACGCCTTTGTGCTGTTCGTAGGAGAGTGCCAGTCTCTTACCCATGGACGCATTTATTTTGCTGATCAGGCTTTCGTCACGTACTGAAAAAAGGAATTTCTCAGGCATCGCACCCGGCACCGGCAGCATCTGCAACTCCCCTTCCCAGGTTTTACAGAGCCACCCTTTTTCAGAAAATTTCTGAACGTAGCCGACTCGCTCTCCCTTGGAATAGCTCACGTTAAGCACTATCATTACATACCCGGCAAACAGGGCACCTGCTGTGACGATCACCAGCAGGGCCAGTATGGTTGCCTTTTTTCCGATGTTCTCAAACGTCATCTGCCCTCCAATTATTAAAAACACCGGTACCTTATCATAAAACAACGAGAGTGGTCGGATTATTTGCATCGAGC
This sequence comes from Desulfuromonadaceae bacterium, assembly GCA_049318985.1. Taxonomy (GTDB): domain Bacteria; phylum Desulfobacterota; class Desulfuromonadia; order Geobacterales; family Pseudopelobacteraceae; genus JACRCG01. The sequence continues at coordinate 43,384 of JBMOEI010000019.1, read as the reverse complement.
ACTGCCGGCTATACGGTCTCTTTACGGTGGTTTGCTCAATACTTTCTGACCCGGTTTCCAGTTCAGCGGGCAGAGGTTCGAAGTTTGTAACCCTTCCAGAACCCTGAGAGTCTCTTCAACATTTCGTCCTACAGACATATTATGGACAACCTGATACTGGATAATGCCGTTTGGGTCAATAATGAAGAGACCGCGCAGGGCAACACCTTCCTGTGCATCCAGCACTCCGTACTGTTTCGCCATCTCTTTTTTTATGTCTGAAAACAGCGGATATTTCAGCTCTCCCAGGTCACCCCGCTTGATCCACGCCAGATGGGCATATTTCCCGTCAACCGAACCGCCGAGAACCTCAGCGTTCAGTTTTGTAAATCGCTCCAACTCCTTATTAAATCCGGTTATTTCGGTCGGGCAGATAAATGAAAAATCCGCCGGGTAGAAAAACAGTACCAACCATTTGCCCCGATACTCTTCAAGGCTGACGGTTTTGACATTCAAGCCGGAAATTGCCTCAACCTTGAATGAGGGGGCAGGTTCCCCGACCCTGGCAGAGCGTTGGCTGACACCTGAGACCGGTTCACCGGCACAGCCTGTTCCTGAACCAGGGTTCAAAGTCAGCGCCATAAAAAGGGTGCCGATTACGCAATATTTCACCCGGCTCGTCATCAGATCTCTCCATACATAAAATTAATTATTTGCTTCCGGAACGTACCTTCTGGACCAACGCTTCAAACTGCTCGACGGTAAAACCCTTGAGCACCTCCTGATTGTTGCCGATTACGACAACCGGTACTCCATAGGAATTATATTTATTCTGCAGGTCCTGCATGGCCGCAGTATCAAGCTCGACATCCCGGTTAATAAAGGGAATGTTTCTCGAAGTCAGATATTCCTTCAGCTCGCGGCAGTGAGGGCACCAGGCAACGGTGTAAATAACAATTTTCGGGTAGGATGATTTTTTTACTGCCGCCGGGTTCAGAATTGTCTGTGGAGGCGCATCTGCGGCATCTGCAGAAATGTTCGGTGCGATGGCTGTGGCGGTAAAAAGCAGTAGAGCCGTTGATACCTGTCTGAAATTCATGGCAAAGCCCCTTATGTGGATACGATAAGAACAGCCTGTTCCAAGCCGTCATTTGTACAACATATGCTTATGAAAAAACAAGACCATTTAGAATTAGGATTTTTTGCCTCTGTACGTTATATCTGGCAGGTATCATTACGGACAGGGTGGCTGAAGGCATGAACATTACACTATTGACACATTTTAAAGAGTTCGATAAACGCTCAAATACCGGTCGCCTGGTTCTTGACGTTCTCGGAAGATCTGCTGAACAGGTTCGATGGGACCGGATGAATCCACCGGCACGGTTGGTTGAAGAAATTGAGGCGGGTGGTGTGGCCCTGATTTATCCCGGTGCTGAACATGAAAATGATGGCGATCTCAGTGGGATAACCCGCTGCATACTGATTGATGGCACATGGCATGAAGCCCGAAAAATTCATCAACGCAGTCCCTACCTGCAGACGATTCGCCGGATCGGTCTGAAAACTGATGAAAAATCAGTATACAATCTCAGAAAGAATCAGAAGGATTTTGGTTTGTGCACGGCAGAATGTGTCATCAGGGTGCTGCGGCTTTCGGGGAATAACGTAGAGGCAGAGCAGTTGCAGGAACAGTTTCTGGCGTTTATCAGGCCACCCGGTGCCATGAGGGGAGAGGTGCCGGGGCATTAATACCGTTTTTAAGCTTTAAACCTGCTTTCTGTACCGGATAACAGACGACTGATATTTTCGTGGTGTCTCGCTATAACGATAAGAACGATGACGAATGTCACCACGGTGATCGTCCGGGTCCCGCCCAGAAGATAGACTGCCAGCGGCATGACCGCCGCCGCAGCGATTGAGCCGAGAGAAACGTAGCGCCAGATGAACAGCAAAACAGCAAACAGAGCTATCGCAATGGTAACCGCAACCGGAGCCAGCGCCAGAAAAACTCCCATTGCCGTCGCAACACCCTTTCCCCCCTTGAATTTCAGGAACAGAGAAAACACATGGCCGCAAAAAGCGGCCAGTCCCACCCAGGCTGCCAGTTCAGACGGAAACGTGCTTGCTTTCACTATCAGCACCGGCAGCAGTCCCTTCAGGCAGTCGCCAATCAGTGTAAAAATACCGACGTTACGCCCGACGGTCCGGTACAGATTGGTTGCTCCGATGTTGCCGCTCCCCTCCTTACGGACATCTATTCCGTACGCCTTGCCGAGCAGAAGTCCGGTGGGTATCGATCCGATCAGGTAGGCTGCGGCAATGACAATAATCCGGGCTGCCATGAACGATTCGCTTCCCGTCATGGTTTGGACAAAGAGCTCAATAGTTTGTTAGCGTCAACACCATGTGCGCTGCCGGGAAATTCTCTGATAAGCTGCCCAAGAACCTCCTGCGCTTTAGCTTTCTGGCCATCTTCGAGGTATGCTTTTCCGAGGTAAAACAGCACTTCATCACGTCGTGCCGTTTCGGGGAACATTTTGAGCGATGTTTCAAAACGGCCGATTGCCGCTTTATAGGCGTCGGTTTTCAGGTAGAAGCGCCCCACGTACAATTCGTACTGAAGCTGTTTGTCACGGCAGTCGCGATTTTTTTCCTGCACTTCCGCGAGATGTTCACCGGCAGGATAGAGTGTCAGATAAGAGGCAAGGATCATTTGCGCATTTTTCACCGGAGTCTGATCGGTATCAATGCTGTGAATCTGGCTGTAATAGCTCAATCCCTGGCGATACAGGGCAAAATCGCCCTGTGGATGTTTCGGGTGCATTTTCCGGAAATCCTCATACCCCGCCGCCGCTTCAATAAAATCTTCATTCATGAAATAAGCATTGGCGATACCCAACTCCGCCCTGGTTGAAAGTTCCGGGGACTGATACGTCTCCTTGACTTTTTTCCATTGAACAATAGCGTCCTGATATTTTTTATCCATAAAGAACTGCTCGCCCTCTTTATAGAGCAGGTCGGCAGATTTGTTCACCTGCGGGGTAGAGCACCCCTGGAAAGCGATGGAAGCAAATATCGTCAACGCGATCAATGTTATCGCAGTTTTCATACTAATCCTTAGAGGTTAAATGATTTCCGAGCCGCGAGCATCGGCAAGCAACCGGCTGATTATATCATGATTAAGCCAGAGAGTTGACGCTGACGGGTTCCAGGAACTGTGCAGTATCAGTCTGCCGGTGGCGAGGAATACTATTCTCGATAATTCGGCGCAGACGAGCTGTTTCTGGTCTGCATGCATCGCCATCAATTCTGCCGATGCTGCCAGCATTAACTCGGCCTGCTCCCGGGTGTTATGCTGCGGCCAGGTGGCGAAATCCACAATCTGCTTCAGAACCGGAGAGGCAAGATAATCATCAGCGCGTTTCAGCATCCCGGCTACGGTTTCACCCTCCTTCAGCAGTGCCTGGCAACGGGCTTCAACTTGAGCAGCAATCGGTTCCCCTGCTTCACGGCGAATAGCACTCAGGAGCGGATAGAGCGATATCTCGACCCCAAGAAACAGCGCACTGGAATTAGTTTGAATTTCCGGACAGTTGAACACGGTTGCAGGTATCCCTTGAGCTGTTGCCTCAGCAGCGATATCTTCAAGCCGTATCTTCGCGATGCCCTGTACGTAGGGTGTGTAGGACTGCCAGCGATACTCCCCGCCAACCAGCACTCCGGTGCCGTGATAGCCGTACGCCGTGTAGCTTACCCGTGCTCCGGTGCTGCTGTTTCTGCTGCGTAGAGTCGCAGTCTCTTCGATCAGGTAGCGGAACGTATCAGCGGTTACTTCGTTGAAGCTGGTGTCGCAGAGCTGGCCGAGCGGGCTGTTCCAGAACGCTTCGGAGGCCAGATATTTGTCGCCGGTCCCTTTGAAAATACGGTTCAGGAGCGGCATGAAAACCCGGGCACGGGGAATTCCACCAGCCATTGAGTGAGCGAGGAGAATATTGGCTTCCGCCGGAATGCAGTTGATCAGTTCTGCTTCGAGCTGTGCGAGGTGAGAGCGGAGGCGGGCTGTGCCGGCAGCGCACGCTTTTTCAACAGTTCCGTCGAAGAAACTGACCGTGGCAAAATCATCCGGACGCGCTTTTTTCAGTTGCTCCGCGATGGAAGGAGTCCCATCGACGCTTTCCAGGTCAAAACCGGCTTCAAGCGGAATGTTTATAATCCTCCCGCCCAGAAGTGCCTCTGCATCAGTCAGCTCTTCAGGCGAAAGCGGTCGCAGTGTGCCATCACTATCTCTACGTCCCACCGTCGAGCCGATCACGGTCATGCCGATACGTTTTGCTTCATCGACAAGACCGTTCGCATAGCCGCGACCAAACAGCTCCCCAACGAGCACAAGCACGTCGCCGACTTTGTATCCAGCTGGCTCAGGCAGCTGTTGCAGTGGTATGTATCCGGTCATTCATTCCCCCATGGTCAGTAAAATAATTTACCTGTTTACCATGAATGGTGCTGCCATGTGAACAAAAAAGCTGCCGTGCTACTTAATAGTGGGTTGGTTAGGTCGTATGGTGAGTGTGGTGCCTGAGAGATATACAAATGTTGAACCTGGCACCACTGATCCCTCTGCTGCAACGTGGTAAGGCACACCGGCACGGCGGGGGCTTTTTCCCGCTGACCGGTGTTGCCGTTAGTGGTTGGAGCTTCAGTTTTTCTCTGTGCATTTCCGTAAAAGATGACTCTGAGGCAGGAACTTTAACCGACGCGTACTTTCTTGGTGCGGCCGCTTGATCTCGTAGTTAGGCAGGTTTCAAGGGTTTCATGGATAGCTTCACGTACTATGTCGGTAAGTTTCAATCCTTGACTGAACTGTTTTAATGCCTCATTCATCAGAGTCTGATAATTGCCTCCGACCATCTCTGCACGTACTTTGAAGGTTGCTAACACGTCGTTGTCCACTCGCATGGTAATCCTTGATTTCCCTCCGGTTTCTGCTTGAAGCTTTGCAAGATGAGGGGTCTCACTCACCGATTTTGCATCTGCAAAATCAAAGTCTTTGTATTTTTCATACATTTTGTCAGAACTGGTTTTCATAGCGCCTCCGTTGCGGCTCATTTGCTTTCCATGCAGATATGAGTCGTATTGTTTCATCTCTGTAAGTGTAGACAACCATTAGAATCCGCCCTTTACCGTCCATTCCCAAAGTGATGAATCTTTGTTCGTCTACTGAATCACTGTCCTCCCGCGTCAATGCGAATGGGTCTAGCAGGACGTGCTGAGCTTCCTCGAAGGTCACGCCGTCGTGTTTTTTCGGATTGGCTGTTGCTTTTTTGGAATTCCAAGTGATTTTCATTGTTTAATTGTATGTACAAAAGTATGCACTGTCAAGACCGTTTTCCGATGTAAAGTAAGTTGCATGTCAAAAGATGCCAAGAACTTCCCATTTGTTTGCCAGCTTTCTAATTGGTTCTCATTTATTGAATGGTGATTTGAGTCATCGTTTATGGATTCGCAACGAGGACATTTTTCAAACGAAAGCAACCAAGGCACCCATTGATTAACGTCTATATTCGATACTGCATACCATACCCACTTCAAGCGACTATCTGGGCACCGGATTGAAGTACAAGCAAATATTCCTATGAGTATCCCGGTAGCAACTGAAATCAAGTCGATGAATACAGGATAAGTTTGTCTTTCCTGCACTTGGTTGATTCCGTAGAACATAACTCCGGCGCAAATCAAAATTCCAAAGAAGCTACCAAACAGTTTCCATTCCTGTTTCGTTGATCTGATTTTTGACTTGTTTGTTATATTTCTCCGATTCAACGGTCGCGCAGTTGACCCGGTCGGGCAGCTTTTCCGCCCGATCGGTGTCCAACTGCCTGGTTGGGACTTCGCCTTTTTAGCCGTTGGTTTATCTGATTATGTCAAATGCGTAGGTCTGACCCGTGTCTGCCCCCTTATACTTCCTCATGAAAAAATTAGGGACTCGGCCCTTGGATCAAATAATTCTGCAACCGAGTAGGACATTGCTGCAATATCGATAGTAGGAGACTTCTGATCATAGCGGGTTTGAAACCGGACAGGAGTTTTCGCCTCATCACTCAGCCGGTCTAACCTCGGCGCGTTTACCTCCCATAATCATTTGCTTGCCCTGTTGTAGGTCGATACTGAATATATTCGTGGGAGGTTCCATCAAACCCGATCTCGGCCGGATTTCCAAGTAATATATCTCGTCTTCTACTGCATATATTGTCTGTGTGCCCCTGCCCGGATCTGGTCCTCCCGCTTGGGCAAAGTCGACAACGTGCTTGCCAGGCGGCACCGTAAAGAGAAAATAGGTCCCCCGGGAGAGCTTTCCATTATCCTTTCCATCAAGGCTTACCTGGAAGAGTACATTCTGTCCCGCGAATCTGTCTTCTCGTATGACATAGATGGATGCCTTTCCTGGCTGGGGCTGAAAGCGCTTAGCCTCTGCATCCGCTTGCTCGGAAGCCAGCGGCACAGTCGGTGGTGTAAGCATCATCACTGTCGTCGCTGCTTGAACACACCCTGATATGACAAGGCAGAGTCCTATCAGCATCCACCGCCCGGAGCAATTTCTGTTTGTCATAATTCCCCCCTCATTTTTACAATAGGAATATCCTTTCACTTCCTCTCATGCTAACAGTCGACCTACTGCATCCCGCCGGTCCAAATATTCCATCTCGGTCTGCTCATATAACTGTTTGGATCGTACCCAGTTGGGAGTTTGTGGTCAAATGGGATGTGTCGGCTTTTCCTGATTCGTTCGAGTCCCTCCGTTTGATCAATAAGATTGATGCTTGCGCACTGCCAGTTCGGAAAGGTTTTGAAATAATAGGTTTCGTATGCATCGAGCTGCAAGGTAAGGGTAGCTTCCTTCCATGATTCGGACCAACCACCGAAACACTTGATGCCGATTCGGTGATTTCCCGGAGCGATAGTAAAGCTAGTGTAATGCCAGGAATCGAGAAAAAAAATATCCGAACCATCCACTACTATTTTGTGACTGGGGGCAATGAATTGGGTTGACATGAAGTCAGATATATCGGTACGGAGAATAAATATTTTCGCCGCATTTTCTGCATCAGAGCCTACTGGCAGTTTGCCGGTTTCAATCCTACCGACGAGAGAAGTTCCTTCTATTATGCAGCCGCAAAGCAAAGTACAGGCTAGCAAAATCAACGGTACTAACCGTAGAGTAAATTTTATAGCCAGTATTTGTACTGAATTTGTCATATAATGAGTCTTTAATAGTTCAACGGTTCGGAAAATGACACGCCCGCCCAGCTTTATCGGATGGTCGGTGTCCATTTTACTGGTTGGGAACTTCTCTTTTCACCGTATTTTTTCAGGTAATGTCAAGAGTGTAGGTTTGACTCCTTGGTCCTTTCCCAGCACTCAGCCACGATCGTAGGGCTTTGAGATGTGTTGGTGTACGACTTTCCACTTTCCCTCCTTCTTCGAGAAGCAGAATGTGGCGCGCACAGTATCTCGAAAAGTCTTTCCGTTAGGTAAGGTGCCGCCACACTGGAGAGTTCCGTGTGCAAAGGCCGCGTCGGTGCCTACTGTGATTTCAAGGCCTTCGAGTTCGAATCGCATCTCACCCTGCGCATCGGGCTGCCACTCGTCCCAGCTCATTTGATACTCGGCCGCCGACGTATACATCATTGGGGGCAATACATCGTAAATGAGCACATTCTTATCATGATTCGCGAGTACGTCGTCATGTCTGCCCTCGCGAGTGGCGCTCGTCCAGGCATCAAGGATTGAGCAAATGGTGGATTCATCGGTGGAGAGTGCACTTGAGTTCATTGAGTAACTCCGCGTTTTCTGCGCATCAATAATTTGATTTTCTGTCATTAGTTTATGTTCCAACCAAATAAAGTTTATGCCGTGCGCAGCGAAGCGGAGCCACCGCATAAACTGATGTTGAAGTAACCCGCTTGGCACACTCTTGGATATTTATCCGGTTTTTTGGGTTTTTGTGTGGGGGATGATAACGCTATGACGAAGTCAATTCAATGCATAAATATGCATTGGTTTATGTTTAAGACTGGTTGTCGTTCATTATTGAGGCCTGAAACTGGTTATTGTCGCTTCCTTCAGATTGTCGTTATTGCTACTTTTCATGGGTTGGTCGCAGGCCGGCTACGATATCCGTGTTATTCAGAATCTGCTTTGCCGTACCAGTCTGAAAACGACGATGATCTACACCCACTGCGTACCGGTCAGGACAGTAAAAGAACCAAATAGCCCGCTGGATTTCTGAAGTTACTACTTCTTTTATTGATTGAATATGCGCTGAGGCTGCTAACCCAACCTACGATTTTATGTAAAAGAGGTACACTTTGACCGTTTGTAAGCATATATATAAACTAGAAATTGACGGCGCTCCCTCCGCCAGCAGGTGGAGTGGTGCCTTTGTGACGGATGGCGCCACCGGTAAATGCAAGGGAGCCATATTTTCCGTAATGAGTGATTTTTGACGCGTACTGTTCTGCTGCAGCCTCCGAGAGCGGGCGGAAAAGGGCCGTAATCCGTGCCGTTGGCGCGGGGAACGGCAGTACCAGAAAAAGCAGTCCATCCGGCGCGGTCACAGCATCATCGAGCAGGGAAAAACCGGCAGCGTTCAGGGCGATCCCGGAGGGCAATAGAGGCAGCAGTGACCGGTGCTTCGGGACCCCGCAGAAGATAAGGTCGTGTCTACGTATGAGCTCCTCATCGAGTTCACGCTCTCTGATCACCGCTGTCCCCCCCTTCCCGAGAGAGTCCAGCAGACGCCTGAATGTAGCATCCCTGGCCCGACAATCTTCGGTGATAACGGCGAGGAGTTGCTTTGAACCTTTAATGCTGTTTACTGTGGCTGGTATCTCGTCCGGGGCAAGCAGGCGAAACAATTCGGCATCAGGATCGAGGAGCAGCTGCCGGGGCTTAGCGGGAGTGGAAAAACTGAATCGGGTCAGCGCCCCGGTGACCGGAATATTCTTCCTGATCGACGCTCCGTCACTCTGCAGCTGAAGCGGCACACCTAGCTCATAGAACGGGGGAGTCTGAACAATAGAACCGGAAACCGTCCACCCTTGCCCTTCACCTTCCTGTTGGCGCGTTACGTCCGAGAAGAGGAAACGCGGACCGCCGGGGCGGGTAAGCCACTGCTTCATGAAAGGTGCGAGATCGCGTCCGGAACTTTTCGAGAATGCACGGGTAAAATCGTCCCAGGTGGCGGAACGGTAGAGCCTCTCCCGGCAGATTTCCCGCAGTGCGCCAAAGAAGGCGTCGTCACCGATCCCGGTGCGGATCATATGAAAGAGCATGGCGCTCTTGCCGTAGCCGACACCCCGTGAGGCCGGATCAACGCGACTACTGAAAACGATAAGGGGGAAGTCGGTATCCGCAGTCACAAGCGTGGCGAAATCGGAGAGCAGCTGCAACCGGTATTCGCGCCCCTCCTCCGCCGAACGCCGTTCTTTCAGCAGGTAGTCGGCCAGATAGGTTGCCAGACCCTCAGCCCAGTTTCCTTCGCTCTGGTCTGCTTCGACCGCGTTACCCCACCAGGAATGAACGATCTCATGAGGGAAGCTGGTTTCCATGATGAACGGGAGCCGGATGATCGCGCTGCCGAGCAGGGTGAATGAGGGGAAGCCGTAACCGGTCGGGAAAAAATTCTCTACGACGGCGAACTTCTCAAAAGGATAGGGACCGAACAGATCGCTGTAGATACGGAGATATTTGGCCGCTGCCTCAAGATAGCGGGAAGAGAGGGATGCATTATCCGCATAAAAGTAGCTGTACAGGTCAACTCCGGCTTCACGCCGCTCATCGATCCGATACGGACCCGCGCAGAGAGTGAATCCACCGATCGGCCGCAGCTCTTCCCAGGAGGATGTAGTCACGGAATCCTTTGTCCTCCGTGCTACCCTTTTTCCATTAGTTATCGCCTCGGTACCGGCCGGAGCAGAGATCCGGATGGAACGTTTGAGCGGCAGTGACGGCGGCAGCGGATACCATCCGGCACTGTTACTCAGAAACGTGCCTTGAGCGGTGATGGCACCATGGACGCCGTAGGTAGGATCCTCACTGCTGCCGCCGGGCAACGGCAACGGGTCGTTAAAGAGTGCGCGATAGGTGACGGTAACAGGAATCTCCGCCCGCCCGGCTGTCGCGGGAATGTCGAGGGGAAGAGTGCCGTCGGAAAACGAGAAGGGGAGATTCGCGCCCGAAACCGTTACTGATTCAACCTCTGCTGTTGGAGAGAGCTTCAGGGTGACCTTTCTCGTGCCGGCAGCAAATGTGATCGTACTTGCACCACGCAGAAGATGCTCCGACGGCTTCAGGGTGACCTCGATCTCCTGACGCAGAACGACCGGTTCCTGCAGGCCGGTTGCGGCAGCGGAAACGAGGCAGGGAAGGGCGAGGACAAACAGCAACAGTAGAAACAAGCGCATCACACCATACCTCGCGAAACAGGGTAAACTAAACCAAAAAAACATTTCTTGTATCTGCATCCTCTGCGGCCTTTGCGGTTCAATGATCGTATTCAGTATTACCATACCAGTGCCTGAAATAACATGCGGTGACTCGAATAAATTTACTACCGGGAGAATTTTTGCTATGGTTCGCGCATTTCTTTCAGGTTATTTTGCTCACAAGAAGGGGCTCAACATGATAAAAACAGTGAAATATCTCCTTCTCATCTGTTGCATTGCCGTGCCGGTCAGCGCCGGTGCAGGCGGTTCGATCGTGCGCATGAGCGACAGGCAGGCTGTCAGTTTTACGCTGATGATGGCTGATGCGCAGAGCTCGGACGTAACCATGGTCGCTGAAACCCATGACAGCAATAAACATCACGAACTGCAGTTGGAGATCATCCGCTCGTTCCATGCGAAAAAAGTACCCCTGGCAATCGGTCTGGAAATGTTTCAAACAGACTACCAGAAACAGCTTGACGATTGGATCGAAGGAAGGATAACGGAGCAGATTTTTAAAGAGGTCTACGCCAGAAACTGGTCGTATGACTGGTCCCTCTATCGGGAGCTGTTCCTGTTTGCCCGGGAGAATCATATTCCGATGGTGGCTCTGAACGTTCCGAAAACGATTGTCTTCAAAGTGGCAAAAAAGGGCTTTGAGTCATTGACACCTGAAGAGCGCAGGAGCCTGCCATTAGGGGTTACCTGCGACATCAACAAACCTCAAGCCGGGTTCCTCAAGAAAACGTTCGAGGGGGTCTTCGGGCATGAGGCAAAAGGACAGCTGTTTACCTATTTCTGCGAGGCACAGGCGGTGCGCAACAGCGGCATGGCCATGATCATAGCGAACAACCGGAATAAACATCCGGGGAGAAAGCTTGTGGCAATTGCCGGCACCTGGCATGCGGTCAAACATGGCATTCCCGACAGCTTTCCGAACAGTAACAACATGAGTTTCAGGGTACTGCTTCCGGAAATCAGCGAATTGGGCATAAGAAATACCACGCATGATATCGCTGACTACCTGATTGAACGGTAGCCAACGGTGAAAAGCAGCCGTGACATAAAGCCGGTTTCGTGCTAACGGTGACACTCAATTTCAGGAGACCATACATACATGAATAACGACCTCATTCTTCTCGGCCACGGCAGTGGCGGCCGCCTTTCCCACCAGCTCCTCGATGAGCTGATAATACCGATTGTCAGCGGAATTTCTTCCTCCGGACAGAATGATGCCGCCCTGCTGGAAGCGATTCCCGGCCGGATCGCCTACACGACCGATGCATTTGTGGTTGATCCGATATTTTTCCCGGGCGGTACCATCGGCAGTCTGGCGGTGCATGGCACGGTCAACGATCTTGCCATGATGGGGGCGCGGCCGCTCTGGCTGAGTGTCGGGCTGATCATCGAAGAGGGCTTCAGCAAGGCGGATTTGAAAACAATCCTGGAGGATATGCGCTCGGCTGCCGATGCTGCAGGTGTATCTATCGTTACCGGAGATACCAAAGTTGTGCCGCGCGGCAAGGCTGACAGGATTTTTATCACGACATCCGGAGTCGGCGCAGTGGAACACAGTCTGCTGATTCACGGCGCCAACGCACAATCCGGGGATGTCATTTTTATCAACGGCACGATCGGTGATCATGGCGTCGCCGTTATGGCGGGACGGGAAGGACTTGAGGTCAGCACCGAAATTATGAGCGATTCCGCCGCGCTGAACAGCCTCGTTGCCGTGCTTGTTGCGGAGGTGGGAGATTCTCTTCATGTCTTGCGTGATCCGACCCGGGGGGGCGTGGCTACTACCATCAAGGAAATCGCCCAACAATCGGGTGTCTCCATAACCCTTCAGGAAGCGGCGCTGCCGATCAAGCCGGAGGTACGCGGAGTCTGCTCAATTCTGGGACTTGACCCGCTCTTTGTGGCGAATGAAGGCAAACTGCTCGCTTTTGTTTCCGCTGCTGCTGCAGACGCGGCTTTGGCCGCTTTCAGAAAACATCCGCTTGGAATAAACGCTGCTGTCATCGGATCGGTCGGGGTTGGTCCTGCCGGGCGGGTGCAGATGGAGACAGTTATAGGCGGTATGAGATCGGTTGACATGCTTTCCGGCGAACAGCTTCCGAGGATTTGTTGATATGGCCGGGGAAAAAGCACCGGTAACTGCAGCCGTTCGTCAGCTTCGCACGGAAAAGGTTTCGTTCAGCGACCACCTCTACACCTACGAGGAGAAAGGGGGCACGGCGGCCTCTTCGCGTGAGCTGGGCCTTGACGAGCATGCGGTGATAAAAACTCTGGTGATGGAGGACGAACGCTCCAGGCCGTTGATCGTGCTTATGCATGGGGACTTGCAGGTTTCGACTAAAGAGCTGGCACGTCTGATCGGGGTAAAACAGGTCTCACCCTGCTCGGCTGAGGTAGCTCAGAAACAGAGCGGCTACCTGTTCGGCGGGACATCACCATTCGGGACCCGCCACCAGATGCCGGTGTATATGGAAGCAAGCATTGCCGCCCTGCCAAAGATTTACATCAATGGCGGCAAACGCGGGTATCTGGTCGGGATGATGCCGACTGAACTGGTAAGAGTATTGAAACCGGAGACCGTCACCGTCGGCATCCGTTAGAAAAGGGGAACTTCATGATCAGAAAAGCACAAATTGCTGATGTAAAAAATATCCAGAAGCTACTGATGACATTTGCCAATCGGGGCGATATGCTTTCCCGCTCGTTGTCGGAACTGTACGAATCGTTACGCGATTTTTATGTGGTTGAAGAGGATGGTGTGCTTCTCGGCGCATCCGCGCTGCATATCGTGTGGGATGATCTTGCCGAAGTCCGTTCTGTGGCGGTGATGGAGGATTCCGGTCGCAAAGGAATCGGCAGTCGACTTGTGCAGGCGTGCATCACTGAAGCGCGCGAAATCGGCCTGAAGCGGATTTTCTGCCTGACTTACAAACCGGATTTTTTTGCCAAGCATGGGTTTCGTCTGGTGGATAAATCTGAATTGCCGCACAAGGTGTGGGGTGACTGTATAAAATGCCCGAAATTTCCTGATTGTGACGAGAATGCAATGATACTTGATCTGTAGGCATGCACCGGGTGAATTCGGCTTTATCGTCGATGCCGTCTCAGAAGTTATCCGCATTCAGAGCAGAGAGATTCAGCCGCCACCATCCATGGCTCTTTCCGGCGGCATTGGTCAGGAATTCATCGCCGGTGTTTTTAACCATGCCGAACGATTGCTGATCATTATTAATACTGACCGATGTTTTCGGAAGGTGAACGGGAGGGATTTGGCGTATCTAAATATAGTACATAACGCGGTGATCAACTTCGGTTGTTATCCCCATATCATGGGCCCTCTGACAGAGGGTTTGCAAAGTCATTCCGCCAAACAGAGAGTCCAGCAGTGAGTTTGCTTCTGCCCAGACGGTCTGGGTAACACATTTCCCTTCAAAGGGGCACTCTGATTTACGGCGGAGTTTTTTGGGTGTAGCCCCTGCGCAGTCGACCAGCAGCACGTCCTGCTCGGTGGCATTCAAAATTTCAAGCACAGTGATTTCTTCCGGCTTGCGCGACAGCGCATAGCCCCCCTGTGGACCACGCTTGCTTTTCAGGATACCGGCACGCTTCAGATTCTGGAAAATCTGTTCCAGATACCGGGGGGATATCTGCTGCCGACGTGAGATGTCCTGAATCTGGGCAGGCGCAGATCCGCAGTTATAGGCAATATCAAACATGGCTCGCAGGCCGTATCTGCTTTTTGTAGAGAGGCGCATTTTATCACTCCATTTATGTGAATTAATTCACTGGATATTTACGGAAGCAGGCAGCCAATGTCAAGAAAATACAGTACTGCCGCATAATAATAATAATCGGGTTCCCTGATTGGTGCGCCCCAAGTAAATTTAGGCGCAATGTTGAAAGCCGAGGCCTCCAGAACCAGGTCGTATGCTCCGTGACATATGGCGTCACTTCGGTATTGCTACCGGGTGAAACGTGGGATTTTTCCGATAACAACCTGAAAAAACGAGCGGTCAGCCTTATTATTTGTTCAGGCGGCCCAGAAAGACCGCATGGCGGAGACCTCCGCGACCGGGGCGGTTGGTTGTTACGGTAAAGCCGGCTCCCTTCAGGCGCTTATCAAAGTTCTCATCATAGTTTTCTCCCCAGACAGCAACAACGCCGCACGGCTTGAGTGCCGCCCGTATGTTTTCGATGGCGCGACTGCCGTAGAGCGGGTCATCTCTTTGATCTGTTTTTGCGTGGGGGCCACGGTACAAATCAAGGACAATGGCGTCGAAGCGTGACTCGCCACCGTCAACGACCGTCATTCGGATGTGACGTGCCACGTCACCAATCTCTACAGTGACACGCGGATCGCCCACTGCGTTTTCCGTGAGAGCCGCCAGAGGGCCCCGGCACCATTCGAGAACAGTCGGGTTCAACTCAGCCACGACAACACGAGCCGAAAGGGGCAGGGTGTCAAGCACCGCCCTGAGCGTAAATCCCATACCCAGGCCGCCCACCAGTACCTGCGGGTTACTGGTCTCTTTCAAATGGCCACAACCGAGTTGTCCGAGTACCACTTCCGACCTGTTTGATAGGCTGTTCATAAGTATCTGAGATCCGATGGTAATCAAGAAGTCCCGCTTGCCTCGCTGGCGCAGTTCGATTACTCCTTCGTCTGTGGAGATATTGTCAATGGTTTTCCATGGTTGAGCCACTTTAACTCCCGTTCACTTCTTCTCTGGCAGCGTCAGCTGACAGCGACTATTTCAAGCTTCTTACCAGCGGATCCGGATCCGATTCTGACCATATCCCCGACCATTTTGCCAATCAGACTTTTTCCCAACGGTGAAGCGGGGGTGACCACCACAATCACTGTCTTACTCAAAGGATCGATTACTTTCATGCCACCCTCCAGTGGGCCGATAAAGATGTTTCTGGTGGTGTTGTTATCATCGGCAAGAGAAACCGACGCGGTCAGACGGATGGGACTGCTGTCGTCAAACTGCTGAAGCGTCAACTGCTTATAGGTCTCCAGAGCCCGCTTAATCTCCTGAGCACGGTTTGCCTGACCCTGGGCGACATATGAAGCCTCAAGTGCAAGTGTCTCATACTTGTTGTCCGGGATGTTTTCTGAGTCGGTAGAGGCTTTGTGTGCAGTAATTGCCGCTTTGAGCTGGATAGCAAGATCATGGGCGAGCTGCGCTACTATGAGTTGAATGATATCAGTTTTATCCATGGGCCATGTCTGCTGCCGGTTTCTCAATAGTACCAACCAGCCGGGTAAAAAACTCCGGAATTCCGGTTTCAAAGAACATCCGCCTACCGTTAAACGGATGCGTGAAGGAAATTGATCTGGCATGAAGTGCCAGGGCAGTGCAGGCATCAGTGGTTTTGCCGTATTTTTTATCCCCAACTACGGGATGTCCCTGTTCTGACAGATGTGCCCGTATCTGGTGTTTACGACCGGTGAGCAGGTGGATCTCCAGCAGGCTGAACCTCTTGATTTCTTTCATGACGGTGTACTCTGTATGGGACAATTTACCGGCTGACTGATCCTGTGTGGTATAGACCATAAACGCACTGTTTTCAGTTAGATAACTGCTGATTGTGCCCGTTTTATCTGACAGAGTGCCATGCACAACCGTAAGGTATCGTTTGTCAGTTTCCTGCCACTGCTCCTGCAGCAACGTCTTGGCCGCTTCACTCTTGGCAAAGATCAGAATGCCGGATGTCTCGCGATCAAGGCGGTGGACAATGTAGACCCGGTTGCGGGAGCGAGGGTCGCCTTTACGGACGTACTCGTTAAGAATCGAATGAACCGTGCGCGATTTATCCCGTTCCGTCCCGATCGTCAATAGGCCACCCGGCTTTTCCACGACAATTATATCCCTGTCCTCGTGAAGGATCGTAAGTCCTTTGGGTTGATATTTTTTTGGGGGACGTTCGCGTTTAGTTGTCGGCATGATATTTTTCTCGAAAAATAGCTATTTTTAATCAGGTTGTTGATTGTCATGGCAAAAATCGGTATTACAGAACTACTGAAAAGGCAGTATATACGTTTTCAAATCTCTTTGGAAATTATGAGATAAAGGAATATACCCTATGCTGGAGTTAAAGTCGTTCTTTTCAACCGGTGACCGCTTTGCCAATCATTCGGGAGTTGAGCTAATCGAAGCGGGGCCGGGTTGGGCAAAGGCCCGTATGAAGATTGAGCCGTTCCACTTTAACGTGGCAGGGACGGTTCATGGCGGAGCCATTTTTACTCTCGCTGATTTTGCGTTTGCTGTTGCCTCCAACTCTCACGGGACACTTGCCATGGGGATCAATACCAGCGTCTCCTTTGTAAAGGCCGCCCTCTCCGGGATACTGTATGCTGACGCGAGGGAATTGTCACGAAATGCCAAGTTGGCCACATACTCGGTCATGATTACGGATGATGCGGGTGACACGGTGGCCATTTTTCAGGGGATGGTCTATCGGAAAAAAGAGGTGCTCATACCGAACAAATCATGATTCAATTTTTACTTCTTCCGGCTTTTGTTCGGAACCGGCAGTTTGAGGAGCTGAAGCACCTGGGTCATGTCGTCCCAGACACTCCAAAATGAGTCTGAATTGCCACCGGAGCGGAGCAGATATGATGGGTGGTAGGTCGGCATGAGGGGAATACCGTGAAAATCGTGGAACTTACTACGCAGTTTTGAAATGGGTACTTTTGTCTGCAGCAGCGCCTGGGCGGCAGATGTGCCGAGTGCGACGATCACCTCAGGCTTGACTGAGTTAAGTTGTCGCAGGAGAAAGGGTGAACAGGCGCTGACTTCATCGCTTTCGGGCGGGCGGTTCTGCGGCGGGCGGCATTTTACCACATTGCAGATGTACACATCTTCGCGTTTCAACTCCATCGCCGCTATAATGCGGTTCAGTATTTTTCCGGCATCGCCGACAAACGGTTCCCCTTGTGCATCCTCGTCGGCTCCCGGCCCCTCTCCGACGAAAACGAGCCTGGCTTTGGGATTGCCGACGCCAAATACCAGATTTTTTCTCGTGGCTCCCAACTTGCATCGTTGACAATCCCCCAGATTTTTTCTTATCTGCTCAAGAGACTCCTGTCTTTCCGGTCCACTATCATTATCCATAGTATTATCTTTCACCTCTTTTTCACTCTGCTCATGAGGTACTGTTTTTTTCAGCGGAATCACTGTCTCTGCCACCGCCATCAACTCTGTCGGAATACCATCTATGCCGCTTTCCTGAAGATCCTCAAGATATGCCGTAAGTGAAGCGAACATACGGGATTGAGTAGAATAGCGATTTGAACAAGTAGTCACGCGGGCTGCTCCTGCCGGTCAATTTTCTATGCAAGGGAGTGAACTATGGGGTACAATGACTCCCGCAATCTATCAGTAAGCAGTGAACCTGTCAAAAGAAAGAACTCTATGCTATTTCTGTTAATCGCTATTGCGACAATCCTGATTCCGACTGATTCATTCGCCTGGGGGGGAGGTATTCATCTTCAGCTGGGGGCTCAGGTTCTGGCCAACCCCGGGCTGTTGACTGGTGACATGGCGGCACTTCTGGCACTCCATCCAAAGGATTTTCTCTATGGCTGCCTCGCTCCGGATATTACGCTCGGGAAAAAATATACCCACTCTTTGTTACACTGTCATCGCTGGGGGATAGGACGGACTCTACTGAAGGAGGCCGAAAATGACCACCAGAAAGCCTGCGCGTATGGGTATCTCTGTCATCTGGCTGCAGATACGGTCGCCCATAATTTTTATGTCCCTTACAAAATAATCCGCTCATTTCCTGCACTGACAATGAAGCACACGTACTGGGAAATGCGCTTTGAATCATTTGTAGAGAAAGATATCTGGGAGCTTGCCAGTATGGTCTGCCGTGCTGACAGGCGTGCCAACGATGTATTGCTGCGCAATGTTCTGACAACGACCATTTTTTCGTTCGGCACTAACAGGAAAATTTTTAATTCCATCATGGTGCTGTCGCGAATGGAGAGATTGCAGAAGCTCGTGCAGGCGCTTTCGAGTAAGTCGCGCTACCAATTATCTGAGGCTGACCGTGACGAGTACATGCAGATGGCCAGAGAAGCGATGATAGATTTTCTGAATAACCGGGAGGATTCGAAGTTTCTTAAAGTTGATCCAACTGGTGAGCGGGCGTTGGCTGCGGCCGACACTCTGCGCAAAAGTCTGCGCCTGAGATATAAAAGCGGATTCATGTCAAAGTCTGAGGGGTTCGGGCAGGTTGAAGCCTTGCGAAGTACCCTGCGAGAGGCCCTGCACAATCCGGAACTTTTAACAAAGCTACATGTTTGAAAAATATGTTTGCAATAAATTTTTATGAGAGTTATCATGCACCTATAGCTTTAAGTGAGAGTGACTATGATCTTTATTGGAGCGATGTGTCGTGACGTCGACTACGGTTTCGGACATAACTCAGACCGCAATGTTTCTTTCAGATGCGAAGTATCATCTGCCCGTGCAGCCAGATAACAGCGCGGCTTTTAGAAATGCTGTTACAAATGCAGTTGGTGGCAGTCCAGCCGGCTTTTCCGATACCATAAGCATATCCTATCGGTCAAGGCAGGCCGTTGGTGGAGGGATGGCAGGAGAGCTTCCGCCGGAGGTTGCAAACAAAGAGAAGGTCAAGAAAGAAGAAGCAAATGTACGTATAAAGGTTCAAAGTTCTGATAATTCTCCCGCTAAAGTTGAGTTTGTGTATAACCAGAGGGGTGAGCTCATTGTGAAGTATATGGATGCTTCCGATAGGCTTGTTTACCAGATACCTTCTGAGTTGGTGCTCTTTCAGAAGGAGTCAGCTTCAAAGTTGACATCGTCGGTGGATGCGAACGTGTAGTTTATGGTCGTTTGGAAGGTCTCAATAAAAAAGAGGAAGCCCCGCCCGGCTTCCTCTTTTTTATTGCTCTGTAACGGTTTCAGGCTACTTACCCTGCGCTGGCTGCCGTATATGCCCTTAGTGCATTTTTTTGAGCTTCATTCTGTTCAGAGTCTGCTCTACCGGTTAATAAACTTGAAAAATCCTGCTCGTCAGTTGTGTTTGAGGTATTTTTTGAAGCAATGTTCCTGTCATCTGCCATTTTCAATGCTTGAGCTGAAATCGTTATGGTATCAGTTTGTGTTGCCTTTGAAGTTTTTTGTGCGTCCTGTGCAACCTGAGGTACCGAAGCCTGAATATCACTCCTTACCTGTGGATTAACCTGAATGGGAGAAGCTAAAACACTGTTGGGTGAGAGAGCCGCCATAACCGCATCCATAAGATTTTCCTCCTTAATTTCTTAAAACAACAACTCCACGGTTCATAATCCTCCAATTCAATACTATATGCAAGGAAATTTGTGGTAATGGAAGATATGAACAATTGACGACGATACCGTTTTTCGGGTAGGTTTGAGCAGGAAAATTAAAGGAAGTGTATATTTTCTAGCAGGAGGGGCATATGGACATCGGTATAAAAATTAGTGAAGTACCCGATTTCGGGAAAAAAACAGTATCTGTCTCAGGTAGAGAGATTTTGCTGGTCAACGTCAAAGGAAAAATTTATGCCGTTGAGAATGAGTGCCCCCATCAAGGGAGCCCCCTGACTGCCGCAATAGTGAAGGATGGCTCTATTTCCTGTCCACGGCACGGCTATCGCTTTAATCTGGAAGACGGTCGTTGCGCAGAGCATCCGGGTTTTGTGCTGGCCACATTTCCAGTGCAATTGAATGGCGATGCTATTCTGGTCAATCTGGACTGATTTTTGGATCACGCACTGACCGCACTTGTTGTCACCTTTTCCCTCCTGCTATCATTGGCTGCGTCCGGCCATGCGCTTCTCTATAAGCGCGATTCCCGTTCGGCCCTGGTGTGGGTAAGCCTGGCCATGACTCTACCGTTAATCGGCCCGTTCTGTTATTGGTGTCTGGGGATAAACCGCATCTCCCGGCGAGCCAGAAGTTGGCAGGAAAGTGGCCGTTGGTTGAGCCGGACTGAAATATTCCCTCTGGAAGATCAAAGGCGTTTTGAACCACACCTGCCCGGTTATGCCGCACATCTCTCGGGACTGCTTCGCATTGAAGAGAGAATGGCTACAACACGCCAGCTCGAAGGAAATCGAATTGTTGCCCTGGTAGGCGGTGAAGAGGCCTACCCTGCCATGCTGGCTGCCATACGGCGCGCACGGGAGACCATAAACCTGTCGAGTTACATATTTGATGCTGACGGTATAGGAGCGGAATTTGTCCAACTCCTTATAGACGCTGCTGATCGAGGAGTCGAAGTGCGGGTCATCATCGATTCACTTGGTGAAAAGTACAGCCGTACGTCTCCACGTCCGGCTTTCCGAAATACATCGGTACAGCTTGTACGCTATTTGCCGCTCCGCCACGGCGCTTACATCAACCTGCGAAATCATAGAAAACTTTTGATTGTTGATGGGCAAGAAGCCTTTACTGGGGGTATGAATATTCGCAGTCGCCACTTTCATGGCTCACATTCGGTAGCGGATGCAATTCATGATGTACATTTTTTCGTTACGGGGCCGGTGGTTGCGGACCTTCAGGGGACATTTTTAGGTGACTGGTATTTTGTAACTGGTGAGAAACTTCATAGCCATAGTTTTTTTCCCGTTATTACACCGAGCGGAAACGCACTGGCATGCTGTATTGCAGATGGACCGGACCGTGAATTCCGCAAGATTGAGCAGATAATCATAGGGGCCCTTTCATGTGCGCAAAAAAGCGTGAACATCATGACCCCTTACTTTGTTCCGGATCGAGAAATGATGTCAGCCCTCGTCACTGCCGCACTTCGAGGTGTCGAAATTTGTATCGTTCTTCCCGGGTGCAACAACCTACCTTTTGTCGATTGGGCAAGTCGCGCTTTGCAGCGGGAGCTTCAAATTAGCGGGGTACGGATCTTTTACCAACCGCCGCCATTTGTTCACACGAAACTGCTGCTTGTTGACGATATGTGGTCGCTTATCGGTTCTGCCAATTTTGACGCGCGAAGTCTGAGGCTTAATTTTGAGTTGAATCTGAGTGTGTTTGATGACGAGCTCTCAGCGACCATACTGCGGCATTTTGAGCTGGCTTTAGCCGACTCTCACGAAATAACGCTCCAGGAGCTCGAACGGCGTCCGCTACTACTGAAGCTCCGGGATAACCTGGCCCGACTATTTTCACCATATCTTTGAAAAAGACAAAAAGATCATTTTTATCCTATTGACAAGAATCTTGTAGCCTGATATTAGATATCCCATAAGCTTTTACTTTACATTACCAAGGAGAACGATCCCATGTGTCTTACCACTCTTGTTACTCAAGCAGCCCCTGATTTTACCGCAAATGCAGTAATGGCAGACAACAGCTTCGGTTCAATTACTCTTTCCGCACTGAAAGGCAAGTATGTTGTTCTGTTTTTCTACCCGCTCGACTTTACTTTTGTCTGTCCTTCCGAAATTCTTGCCTTCAATAAAAAGGTTGCAGAATTTAAGGAGAAGAACTGCGAGCTTATCGGCGTCTCCGTTGACTCGAGATTTACGCACCTCGCCTGGAAAAACACTGCCATTGAAAACGGCGGTATCGGTAACATTCAGTATCCGCTTGTTGAAGACCTTAACAAAGAGATCGCAAAATCATACGGCATCCTTTTCGGTGGCTCCGTGGCACTTCGCGGCCTGTTCCTGATCGACACAAAAGGTTTCGTACGCCATGCCGTCATTAATGACCTGCCGCTGGGGCGCAACGTTGACGAAGCTCTCCGCATGGTTGACGCTCTCCAGTTCCATGAAACACATGGTGATGTCTGCCCGGCCAACTGGAAAAAGGGCGAAGAAGCCATGAAGCCAACCGCCGAAGGCGTTGCTTCGTATCTTGCCAAACACTCAAAATAGAAATTTATTTGAAAACCACTTGACTTTACGGTGTCAGTTTTTCTACTATGCCTCAAATTGTAAAGGCTATGAAGAGGAGTAGTAACCATTTACATGCTTTTCAGAGAGCCGGTGGCTGGTGCGAACCGGTAAGCATTGTGGTGAACTCGCCTTGGAGCCGCTCTGGTGACAGGTAGTCAGAGTCGTGGGCCTGCGTTAAAGGCGGATCAAGGCCTGCTGTTTCGGGCGAATTGGGTGGTACCGCGGAAGGCTCAAAACCTCTGCCCCAAATATGGGGCGGAGGTTTTTTTTGGCTTCGACTCCGCTCAGCCCCCCAAATGTATACAAAATCGGAGTCAAGTTCGGTCCCTGAGCGGAGTCGAAGGGACGAGCAATTTCATAGCAGAATACTGAAAGGGGAAAACCAATGGCAAAAGCAGTGAAGCAAGACGAAAGAAAGATTATCAGAATTTTTGATACGACGCTGAGAGACGGAGAGCAGGCGCCCGGAAACAGCATGAACATCGAGGAGAAGCTGCGGATTGCCAAACAGCTGCAGAAACTGAATGTCGATGTCATCGAAGCCGGGTTTCCGATAGCTTCCGAAGGCGATTTTGAAGCGGTCAAGAAGATCGCCCAGACGATAAAAGGGCCGGAAATTGCCGGCCTCTGCCGCTCCAGCGAAAAAGATATCGACCGTGCCTGGGAAGCTCTGAAATATGCCGGTGAAAAAGGGCGCATTCACACATTTATCGCCACCTCCGATATCCACATGAAGTACAAACTGCAGATGGAACCGGCCAAAGTCCTTGCTTCCGCAGTTAAAGCGGTTAAGCGCGCTGCTTCGTATACCCCGAATGTGGAATTTTCCTGCGAGGACGCCGTCCGCACCCGCTTGCCGTTCCTTGCCGAAGTAGTTGAAGCCGTCATTGCTGCCGGAGCAACAACGGTTAACATTCCGGATACGGTCGGCTACACAATCCCGTTCGAATACTTCAATATCATCAAATATCTCAAAGACAACGTGCCTAATATCGACAAAGCAATCATATCCGTCCATTGCCACAACGATCTGGGGCTTTCGGTAGCCAACTCGATTGCAGCCATACAAGCCGGAGCCGGCCAGGTGGAGTGTACGATCAATGGCATTGGTGAGCGGGCCGGCAACTGTTCATTGGAAGAGTTCGTCATGATCCTGAAAACCCGCAAAGACATCCTCCCTTTTGCCACCAACGTCGTGACAGAACAGCTTACTCCGGCCAGTCGCCTGTTAACGACTATTACGGGAATTTCGGTACAGCCCAACAAGTCGATCGTCGGTGCGAATGCCTTTGCTCATGAGGCAGGTATTCATCAGCATGGTATGCTCATGGAAAAAACTACCTATGAAATTATGACCCCCGAATCAGTCGGCCTTCTGGCCAGTGCTCTGGTTCTTGGCAAACATTCCGGTCGTCACGCCTTCAAAAAACGGTTGGAAGAGTTGGGGCATGACCTGACTGATGATCAGCTTAATCGTGCCTTTGATCGCTTCAAAGATCTGGCCGACCTCAAAAAAGAGGTCTTTGATGAAGATCTGGATGCCATTGTTACTGATGAGGCTCGTGAAGAGGACCACTTCAAGCTCGATCATGTCACGGTCACCTGCGGTTCATTTACTGTTGCTACTGCGACAGTCCAGATGGAAATCAATGGCGTCACCGTACGTACTGCTGAGCTGGGGGACGGCCCGGTTGATTCAACGTTTAAGGCCATTAAAAAGCTGACCAAATCAAAATCAAAGTTGACTCAATATAACGTCGGTTCCATCACCGGAGGCACTGATGCTCAGGGTGAAGTGACTGTTCGGGTAAGTGAGGGCAATCATACGGTTGTCGGCAAGGGGTCCTCAACTGACATTATCGTTGCCTCGGCCAAAGCATATATTCACGCCCTCAACAGGCTGAATAATAAACAAAAACGTCTGACAGGCGCGGTCTGAACGTTTGGTAAATCCGGTTTAAGAGAGTTTCTCCATCGGCTTTAAAAATAAAATTAGCTTGACGACGTGATGCGATTTATTGTAGTGAGATACTCAATAATAAAATATAGTTGTGATAATTCGATAATACTAAACCATTCGTGAGAATGGGGCGGAAAGCCCATTGGGTCTCAATGAGACAGCCGGGTTGCCGAGAAAATAATTTTTGGTAACCCGGTTTTTTTATCTGTTTTTTTCGGGAGACATTATATCGCCTATCATAATTGATCGGTTTTATCATCGCATGTCAGGAGTCACTCCATGAAGAAAACCTGTTGCACCCTGCTCTGTGTGGCGTCACTTGCCGCTTCACCGCTCGGCGTTCTGGCGGCAGATGTCACTGTAGACTCAAGTACACTGCTTGGTTACGGTAAGCGCGACGTTTCCGGTGGCTCAAGTGAGACTCTTGCCCCCGCTACTCAATTTCTTGGCCTGACCGCTGACAAACTGGCTGATGGCAACCTGTCCCTCCATCTTTACGGCTGGGGACGCGCCGATCTGGCTGATAACAGCTTTAACAGCAATACCGGTGACGGGAGCCTTACCTACGGATACCTTCAGTATCGCTTCACTCAGGCCGGAGCCGGCATCCGTGCCGGACGCCACTTTATCCATGAAGGCATCGTCAACGAACAGGTTGACGGCGTCAGTTTCCGCACCGACCTGCCGATGGGTTTCGGCCTGTCAGCCTTCGGTGGTGCAACCGTGCACACTGAAGACATCGGAAAAGACATCCAAGGTAAAAAAACGGACGGCAAAGGTGACACCCTCTACGGCGGGCGCATCAACTACCGCTACAAGGGAATGCTTGATATCGGCCTCTCGGCCGTCTTCGAAAGCTCCCCACCGACTCTCGTTAACCCTGCCCCTGTCACACCGCTCAATGGCAGTTACAGCCGCGTCGGCGGTGATATCTGGTTCACTCCCTTTGCGACAGTCGATATAATCGGGCAGAGCAGCTACAACACCGAAACCAGTAAAATTGCCAATCACTCCTACCTGCTCAACTACAAGCCGATCCCGAAACTGGTCCTGACCGGCGAATACAACCATTACTCCGACAGCAGCTATCTGTACCCGCGAACATCACTCTCAGCCAGACCACTCAACCCCAACGACAAATCGAGCACAGCCGGATTCATTACCTCATACGAAATCAGCAAAAACCTCGAAGCCTCCCTTGACTACAAACACTACAGCCGTGAATTCGGCTCAGCTGACCGCTTTGGCGGTGACCTTCGTGTCAAATACCAGGATAACTCAATACGTGGCGGCTTTGGCTATCACTACCTTGATGCCGGTCAAGGCTTCGCCATAACACCATACACCTCCGGCTCATACCAGGAACTGCGCTGCTACGTCATGCAGGACACCAAGAGCTACTTTGGTGCAGTAGATATTCTCGGGCAATTTTTCAAAGACGACATCTACAATGAGAGCAGCGCCTGGGAAACAATCGCCTCCCTCGGCTATCACATCACCCCCGCTCTGGCGCTCTCCGGAGACATCAGCTACGGCAAGAACCCCCAATTCACCGAAGAGGTTAAAGGACTGCTCCGCTTGACCTACAACATGACCTATAACGGTAGTGGAGGAAAGAAATGAAAAACAACCATCTGATGCTCTCACTCCTTGCCGTGGCAGGACTTTTCGGCATACTTGCCTCCTGCGCGCAGATGAAAACCGTCCCCGGCCTTCCCGCATCACACCCGGAAGCGCTGGCCGTTGGTCAGCAGGTAAACTGTTCCGAATGTCATGAAGACCAGCAGAAAGGCACCATGAAGGCCTTTAACGCCTTCAGTCACACCCGGTCATTCGTCAAAAATCACCGCTTTTACGCGGCATCAGACGACCGCCTCTGTTCCACCTGTCACAAGAGCTCATTCTGTAATGACTGCCATACCAACCAGGTTGAAATGAAACCGTCGACAAAATACGGCAACCGCCCTGATCGTGAGATGCCGCATCGCGGCAACTTCATGACGATGCACAAGATCGAAGGCAAACTCGACCCGGCCAGTTGCTATCGCTGCCACGGCAGAGCCAACAACGAACGCTGCGTCGCATGCCATAAATAGGAGAGGTGAACGTATGCCCTCAATGAAATTCTGGACCAAGATGCTCTGCGTAACGGTTGTCTGTTGCGCTCTCTTCGCCTGCGGCAAGAATAATGACGCGGTGACTTCGCTGAACAGCGCCAATAAGCATCCTGATACGTGGATTACGGATCATCGAGCTGCCTACAGGGCTAATCGTGACTCATGTAGGGAGTGCCATGGCAGTAACCTGAATGTTCCCGTAAGTACAGGTGGAAGTAAAGGCGGCACTACAAAAATTGACTGCTTTAATCAAGCTGAATTGGGTCAATGTCATGTGGACGGGCATGGTCCGAGGGAAATTCCTAAAGAGCAACATGTATTGCCTTTTAAAGATGGATCCCTTCATGGTCCCGAAGCAAAGAAAGATTTGTCATACTGCCAAAGCTGTCACTCAACCAAAAAAGATTCCAAAGGGAATCCGCTTTTCAATGAACCAATCGGTTATCTCAAAAAAGGGTGTGAAGATTGTCATGCAGCTAACACCGCCCACCCGGTCTGGAAAGTGTCTTCCGGCTTGAAAGGACATGCATCAGCGGGAAATATGGGCAACAGTTGTTATCTCTGCCATGCATCGACAGGCGAATATCCTGCGTGTGGCTCGTGTCACAAATTAGCGCTAGGTAGCATACCAACTTTGGGCACATGCGTTTCCTGTCACGCTAAACCGCCGGTAACCGGTAACCACTCCACTCATAATGCAATTACAGGTGTTACGAATGTCTGTTCTACCTGCCATACAGGTGCCGGTAGTGGGTCTATAAATCATGGCACCAAAAATGTCGCTTTTGATAGCTCATACAACGCCAAAACAGGAGCAGCAGTTAAAAATAGCGATGGCAGCTGTTCCAATATATCCTGCCATGGCGGGGTGAAAACTCCGGCCTGGGTTGGTGGAGTGCGGTCGAATGGTTGTGCCTTCTGTCATACTTCCGGGACAGCTCAATATAACAGTTACTATTCGGGCCAGCATGATGAGCATGTCAATGGTCAAAATCTGGCATGTACCGATTGCCACGACATGACCAAAACTACAGCGCCGAACCATTTCAGTGGTTTAGGTACAACAGGCTTTGAACTGGCACCTGCGCTTACCATCAGGGTACCCGGATATTCAGCTGCAAGTCCGAGCTGTACTCCGGGTGTGACTCCGCCAGCGGGAACCTATTCGGTTGGAGTCTGCCACGCAAACAGAAGTTGGTGAGATAGATGGTTATGGAATTTAACCTTGGAAAAAATAGACTGACCTCAGCAGCGGGAGGAAAAAGCATGAACCCGTTTATAAGAAGAATGGCATTTGTTCTGATGTTTGCGTGCGTCTTTGCGTTGTCTGCAGCCTCTTTCGTAATGGCCGCGCTTGCACCTGAAACCCACTATCTGGGACGGATAACCGGAGTTGTTGCCCCGGTGCGCCTTGCTGCTGACCCATTCGGAAAGTTGTATGTTGCTGACCCCCGAAGTGGTGGAGTCCTACAGTTTGATAATGCGGGGAATCCTCTCAAAACATTTCCGGTTAAAGGTGCCTGTGGTGTCGCCATTACTTCGGCTGGTGAGCTGGTGGTTACGCATGGCAGTACCGCATCGGTGATTAACACGTCAACCGGTGCTGCGCTTTTTAGCCTGGCACCGTTCAAGCAAGCGAACGGGGTAACAGTTGATGATTCCGGACGAATCTTCGTTGTTGACACACTTGATTCCGTGATCAAGGTTTTTCTCGGTTCAGGCCAGTATTCCTTCAGTTTTGGTGCAACCGGAACATCAAGTGAGAAACTGTCTCTGCCGACGGCGATTGCATTTGATACCGCTTCAAAGCAGATTGTTGTAGCAGATACCGGAAATTCCCGGCTCGCATTTTTTGATAACAAAGGGGTCTTTGTTCGGAGCCTAGGCGGTAAAGCACAGAACGGAACTGCTCCTGTATTTACCTCTCCGCAATCAGTGGCGCTTGAATACACGAAAACCAGTCCTCAGCAACTACAGCGCATCTATGTTTCCGATTCATTCCAGAGCGAAGTGCAGATTGTTGATCCACAGGGACTGGGCGCATCTCTGGCAAGTATTGGTGGGTATGGAACAAAAGCGGGAAAACTCAAGGTTCCAGTTGATGCCCTTTTTGATGCAGCTTCATCCCGTCTTTTCATTGCTAATGGTGCGGGGGAAATTACACTTTACGGTATTAACGTCGCAACTTCTCCCACACCAGACACAACTCCGCCAACCCTTACTCTCGATGCGACCCCTGCAACAACCGGTACAAATGCCGTTGTTATTGGCGGAACAGTTGAAAAAGAGGCAACCGTTCAGATAACGGCTCCTTTTGGTGTTGTTATGAGCGCAGTCAGCTATTTCCCTGCACAGTCTGACTCGCTTGCATACTGGCAGACAAGTTTAAGCAACTTGACTAGTGGTGCCAATGTGATCACGGTTATTGCACGCGACTCGGCTGCAAATGCAGCTTCGCAAACAGCGACAATAACCTACAACCCAGATACGGTAAAAGTCGGCATTAACGACTTTGCAACTCCGGTCAATTTAGCAAGTCAGACACTCACTGGTACAAAGGATCAAAACTCAACGGTAAGCCTGAGTGGATCGGCTGGAGTCACATTCGGACAGATTACATCTCCGACACCGACAACCTGGAGCAGCACGGTTTCCAATCTTACTGAAGGAATCAACACCATTACCGCTACTGCAGCAAGAACGGGAGCTTCAAGCTCATCTGCAACAACACGCATCACCTTGCTGACAATCAAGCCGAGTCTCGAAGTCTCCATGCTGCCTTCCGGCAGCTCGACTACTCAACCGCTCCTCAACGTCACTGGTCTCTTGCCGAATATGGCGTACATTTCATCGCTGACGGTTAACGGTGTCGAGGTTAAAGTAAACAATAATGCCTTCAGCACGACAGTCACACTGAATCCGAATATAAATAATATTATCACGGTCGCTGCACGTGATACCGCCGGAAACCTGACAATCGATTCACGTACTATTATTTTTAATGAATCACTGCCGGTTATCGCAGTTACGGAACCTGCTGATGGCACATATGTAAGCTCTACAAACGTAACCATCAAGGGAACTGTGACAAATGGTACAAACGTTCAGTTGACCCTGAATGACGGGGCAACTTTCCCGGTTGTAATTTCTGCTGGAGTATGGACGGCAACGGATGTACCTCTTGAACAGGGTCTGAATACAATCATTGTTAAGGCCGGCAGCAGTTCAACTGCCAAGTTGACCATTACCCGTGATGCATCGGTTCCTGCTCTTGCAGCCACTGAACCGAAAGCAGATAAATCACTGAATATACCAGCCACAACGGTTTCCGGTACGGTTTCAGCCGGCACAGAAATGATTGCAACCGTCAAGAGCGCAACCCTCAACAGTACTCCCGTCCCAGTAACGGTGACGGTAAATGCTGATGGCACTTATTCTGTCCCGGTTTCATTCACGAAAGAAGAACAGTACACCTTGGCAATTACCGCAACGGATGCACTCGGCAACTCCGTTACCACATACAGAAACCTGATCTATGACATCACAGCACCAAAGGTTGAAACTGTTGTTGAGACTCCCAGCTCACTTAAAGTAACTTTCAGTGAGGGAACACCAGAGATAACCTACGATTCAGTTGTGTTGCAGCCGGGAACGGATTACACAGTCATTTCTAACAGTGATGGTAGTAAGACGGTAGAAATTAACCCTGCCGTCGTGACTGATCCTAAGAAGCTGGATATCCATTCTCTGGATGCTGCCGGTAACAGCACCAGAAATGGTGATGTTAACGGCAATGGTAAGGTCGATATAACCGATGCCATGGCAGTCCTGAGGCTTTCGCTTGGTCTTGATCCGATTACGTTGGAGAGTAAGCTTCGTGGAGACGTTGCAACGGCTTCAAATGGGGCCACTAAGCCTGACGGTGTGTTTGATATATTCGATGTTATTAATATGCTTTATAAGATAGTGGGACTCTAATGACTATTGCGTGGAAGGAGTTAGATATGGGAAAAGTTACACTTTACGCATATTTCGTATTGTTACTGACGGCGTTAACCGGCTGTGGCGGTGGTTCAGCCAGTATAGCTCCAATGCCACAATCAGTAAATAAGGCTTTAGAATTGTCGACCAAGCTTGCTGCAGCGGATGCCACAAATACAACTCAGCCAATTAAAGGAATTCAAGTGACACTCGAGTTACCCGTAGATGTGACACCAATTCCCGACCCAAATGGAAACATTGTAACATGCCTTAACACGAGTGCCCTCTTACAGTCGGGCTACAATTCAACAACAAATACAATTGTTTTCTCGCTTTGGCCTTCAGTAGGAGTCGAATTAGGCGAATTGGGGCTTGGTAAAATAGCTCGTATTACATATGAGACAAAATCAGGATCAACCCTTTCAGTATCAAGTTTACAGCCGGCCTACAAAGTCACTGGACCAAAAGCAGCTGATGGAACAATTATTTCCCTTACATCTGAAATTGTACCGGCGGTAAGTTTAGTGACATATCAGAAACCATGAGATGCCGGAAATTGAACATAAAAACGGCAGTTTTGGAGCGTACCATGAATAGAATGGTCATAACCTTATTGACGGCGTTGGTCTTTTCCCTGTCGCTTTTTGACCGGGCAGAAGCGGTTACCGTAGAGCAGCCACACGAATTCACCTGTGCGGAATGCCATACCTCCCACAAGGATTTGGGGAGCACCGGTTATGACAATATCTGTCTGACGTGCCACAGAAGCGGCGACCCCAGGGCGGGGGCTAAATCGTTTGCTCCGGGCGATGCGGCAGACCCGTTCGGAAAATATACATCCGGCATCAATAACAGTTTCCAGATATCCCATCGGTGGGATGGCTCCGCTACCAACCCGCGTGCCGGTGCCGCTGCTCCTGTCCAGCCGCAGATGACCAGTGTCAGCAGAAGAACTTCTAATTCCCTCGCCTGTGTCAGCTGCCACAATCAGCATTCCCAGGCAAACAAGCCGTTTCTCCGTATGGCCAATGATTCTGACCAGATGTGTCTGGATTGTCACAGCAGCCGAAACCAGACGAATCATACAAAAGGTACCCATCCGGTAGGTGTTGTTTACCAGCAGGATGCTGCCGATTTCCATCAGGCTCCGGTTAATGCAAATCCTGCGAACCCGACATCCGCTCTGAAGCTTGTCGGCGGTAAGGTTTCCTGCAGTACCTGTCACGGAGTGCATGCAACAGACTCCAACAGTGCGACATTTGATGCCTTTTCAAGCCTGCCCGGGTTGAAGCCTTCTGACGGTTTTTTGCTGCGCACCGATCTGAAGGCTGCTACGGCAGATGGTATAAACATCTGTACGAACTGTCATACCGGAAAGATTGCCCACAACGGTGGGGGACAGAATGTTCAATGCACGGATTGTCATGGCGCCCATGTTGATCTGGGTGACGGGACTACACCCAATGTGTGGCTGGTAAAGCGTGACATGGGTGTCGGCAGGGGAACCGTTCAATTTACCTCCACAGCTCCAGAAAATAAAAATTATATGGATGCGAAAAATACTGGTGTGTGTCAATCGTGCCATGCAGTGCCAACAGGGTCCGGTTTTCCGTTCCATCCTACCCAGGCCAATGCCAATGCAAATGCCACGTGTAACGATTGCCATGTGCATGGCAACAGTAAAGGCTCTTTTTCTGCACTAGGCGCGTGCAATGCCTGCCACGGCTATCCGCCGCTTTTGAACAGCGCGGGAGCAGGCGGATATGCATCCGGTTATCAGTCGACAGCTTCGTTTGTCGATGAGAGTCAATCAGGCCACGGTTCCCATGCAAGCAGCCCCTACCAGAAGGCATGTGAAAATTGTCACAAGGGTAACAGTCATCAGGCCGGTACTTTCCAGGATGTGTTTAAGGATACGGTCGGGACCGTGGCAGCAACCGGCGGCCTGAATCCTGCCTACAACGGCACAGCTCAAACCTGTTCAAACGTTTATTGCCATAGCAACGCCAACCCGCGCGGGGGAACAAACAGCGTAGTCATAACCCCTTCATGGAAGAATGGCAAAGGGAAGATCATTGGAACTGCTGATGAGTGTAATTCATGCCACAGTGCTGCGGGCAAGGCTTCACCAACATGGTCAGTGTCACATACCAGACACATTAACGGCTATGCTGCCAATTCAAATTTCACCTGCAATACCTGTCATGCAGCGACGGCATCCGGCAATGGTGCAATATTCAGTAACATGACCGCCCGTTCACTGCATACCAATGGAGTAAAGGATATCACATTCAACTCGTTTGCTCAGGGCGGGACGTGGAATGAGTCAGTTGCATCCTGTGCAAACGTCTATTGCCACAGTAACGTCCAAGGGGCTGGCGGTTCCGGTGCGCCTGCGGCAAACATGGTAACCTGGAATTCCGCTGCCATGACGTGCGGGTCGTGCCATGCAGCCATGACAAAAATGGGCAATATTTCAACAGCAACCGGTAGCCACAAGCGGCATGTTCAGGTATCCGGGTTTGAATGTGCTACATGCCACGGTGCTCAATATTCTGCAAGTTCGAGCTCCGTAAATACAGCAACACACGTTGACCGCTCCATAACAATGGCGCTTACCGGAACGGCTGCAACCAACGGTGCTGTCCCCGTCTATTATCAGGGAAATAACAGTCCTGGCGGGGGGTATGATAAATGTTCAAACGTTTACTGCCACAGTAATGTCCAGGGAACTGACGGTTCAGGAAAGCCGACTAAATTCACAGATCCGCTCTGGGGAGCGCCACCTTTAGTGTGCGGTTCGTGTCATGCCAGCATGGCGACTGACGCCGCTGCTACCGGTAGCCACGTGAGTCATGCACAGACAGCGCAATACGGCTGCCAGACCTGTCACAACGGAGCCGGTAAAAATACGGTAAAGCATGCAAGCGGTTTTATTGACTTCTCATTTTCCGGCAGTGCTGCCGGTACGGCATATTCAAACGGTTCGGCCGTTACCCCCGGGAAAGGGTACGGGAGCTGCTCGACAAATTGCCACGGTCAGGGTACACCGGCCTGGGGAGCCACTTACGTTGTCCCTGGCACCACCTTCCCCTACTCAGCAAGCCAATGCGACAAATGTCACTCCGGAACGGCGGCAGCACCATTCTATTCAACTGCAACACCAAACAAGGTTACCGCGACCACAAATACCAAAGTCGGCGCTCATACCTCACACCTGACGGCAGTTCACGCGCTTTCTACCGCTCTGGCCTGTGCAGATTGTCACGGCACCGTTACCTCCATTTCTGCTGCAAACCATATGAACGGTTCAACTGACTTTGTCTTCAGTGCGTTAGCCAAAACCGGAGGTCTGAACCCAACATACACAGGCGGACAGTGTGACAACACGTATTGTCATGGAACAACACTGACCGGCGGAAGTAATATAAAACCGAACTGGACACAGACCATAACCGGCTGCGCTGTCTGCCATGGCTTTCCTCCCACCACTGCAAAAAATGGTACAGTACCCCATTCTACCAGCACAGCCTGCAACGGCTGTCACACACACGTTAACAGCACCAATAACGGCTTTATTAACCCGGCACTTCACATAAACGGCCTGGTCAACTACAGTTTCGGTGCTTGCGACTCGTGCCACGGCTATCCGCCCGCCCGCCCCGGTTTTGCTGCCTCCGCAGGGAACTGGGCTAATGCCAAGACTGAGGACTACACCTACGGCGGCGGCGCTCATACCGTACAGAGCCATGTAAACAAGAGTGCTGTTGCCAGTGAAGGGTTTGACAACTGTAACAGATGCCATAATCCGGCTGACCATCAGATGTCTCCGATTGTCTTCAAACCGGGCGACAACATCAAAGTCAATGTTGATCAGAGTATCCGATTCGTGCCGGCAAAACAGGCTAAATATACCTCGAACCGTCGTGACGGCACACAGCACGTCGCGGGAACCTGTTCAAACATCAACTGCCATTTCGGTGCTTCACCGGCTTGGAATAAGTCCAATTAGCTGAATTAACGGTAGATTTTACCACAGTCTGTATAAAGAGGAGGACATTATGAAACAATCAGGGTCAGTAGGGCAATGTATGTTCATGTTGGTTGGAATTATTGCAGCAGCAATGATGCTCTGCAGTGCCGGGCCGGTTCAGGCGGCGAGTTTCCTGAATTCCTGTACATACTGTCACGGAATGCCGCCAAAGGATGGAGAGCGTAAAGCAAATCCGCATTACGACTCATTATCGAGCGCGACCCTCGGCAGTCACCAAAAGCATCTTGGTGCCGCTCCTGTTGCCGGTGATTGTTCTGCGTGCCACACCCCTGTTGACCCTGCCGATTTTGGACACCAGAATCAAGGCATTAACATGATTGCTCCTGTTACTTACGGAAAGGGTGTCTTTTTCAACCAGACGTCAATTCCGCTTTTGAATTCGACGGCAACCTGTTCAACCGCAAGCTGTCACGCCGATCCATATAGCGCCGGCACAGTGACAACACCGATTTGGGGAACGGCTGCGGCTAACTGCAGCGCCTGCCACACTTCGCCGATTGGCGCAACTGGTCCGGCAACCGGTGGTCATGCCGCGCACTCCTTCGTATGTACTTCATGTCACAACAGTGGAACATCGGCAACTGCAGCGCCAACCAATGAGCACCGCGATGGCAATATCGATGTTGTTGGTGTTGGTTATCCTGGCAACAAAGTCAAGGGGTCGGTTGCAGCTACTTGTTCTTCCGCCTCATGCCATGCGGACCCATATAGCACTGGTACTGTTACCACTCCTGTCTGGGGAGTTGCTGCAGGTTGTACTGCCTGTCATACCGCCGGTTTTACTGGTAGCGGCCCAGCAACCGGCAGCCATGCCAAACATGCCGTAGCATGTACTAGCTGTCACAATGCCGGCACTACAATAGCTGTCGCCCCAACCATGGAGCATTTAGATGGCAACATCGATGTTGTCGGTGTTGGTTATCCTGCCAACAAAGTCAAGGGGTCCGCCGCAACTACCTGTTCTGCCGCATCGTGCCATGCAGACCCATATGGAACCAGTGTTGTTGTAACTCCTGTCTGGGGTGTAGCCTCCGGCTGCGTAGCCTGCCATACTGCCGGTTTCACTGCCACCGGTCCTGCCACCGGCAGCCATGCCAAACATGCCGTAGTATGTACCTCCTGCCACAATGCCGGTACAACTACAACCGTTGCCCCGACCAATGAGCACGCTGACGGTAATATTGACGTTGTCGGTGTTGGTTATCCTGCCAACAAAGTCAAGGGATCTGCTGCCACCACCTGTTCTGCCGCATCGTGCCATGCAGACCCATATGGAACCAGTGTTGTTGTAACTCCTGTCTGGGGTGTAGCCTCCGGCTGCGTAGCCTGCCATACTGCCGGTTTCACTGCCACCGGTCCTGCCACCGGCAGCCATGCCAAACATGCCGTAGTATGTACCTCCTGCCACAATGCCGGTACAACTACAACCGTTGCCCCGACCAATGAGCACGCTGACGGTAATATTGACGTTGTCGGTGTTGGTTATCCTGCCAACAAAGTCAAGGGATCCGCTGCCACCACCTGTTCTGCCGCTACGTGCCATGCCGATCCGTATAGTGCCGGCACGTTGACAACTCCGGTTTGGGGGACGGCTTCAGGCTGTGCTGCCTGTCATACCGCCGGCTTCACTGCTACCGGTCCTGCCACCGGCAGCCACGCCAAACATGCCGTAGTATGTACTTCCTGCCACAATGCCGGTACTACTACAACCGTTGCCCCAACCAATGAGCACACTGACGGCAATATTGATGTTGTCGGTGTTGGGTATCCTGCCAACAAAGTCAAGGGATCCGCTGCCACCACCTGTTCTGCCGCTGCGTGCCATGCCGATCCGTATAGTGCCGGCACGTTGACAACTCCGGTTTGGGGGACGGCTTCAGGCTGTGCTGCCTGTCATACCGCCGGCTTCACTGCTACCGGTCCTGCCACCGGCAGCCACGCCAAACATGCCGTAGTATGTACTTCCTGCCACAATGCCGGTACTACTACAACCGTTGCCCCAACCAATGAGCACGCTGACGGCAATATTGATGTTGTTGGTGTTGGATATCCTGCCAATAAAGTCAAGGGATCTG
This sequence comes from Desulfuromonadaceae bacterium, assembly GCA_049318985.1. GTDB lineage: Bacteria > Desulfobacterota > Desulfuromonadia > Geobacterales > Pseudopelobacteraceae > JACRCG01. Next base: position 6,794 of record JBMOEI010000019.1, on the reverse strand, counting down.
CCGCTACTACCTGTTCTGCCGCTGCATGTCATGCCGATCCGTATAGTACCGGTACGTTGACAACTCCTGTTTGGGGAACGGCTTCAGGCTGTGTTGCCTGTCATACCGCAGGCTTCACCGCAACCGGCCCGACCACCGGTAGCCACGCCAAACATGCTTCAGTATGTACTACCTGCCACAATGCCGGTACAACTACAACCGTTGCCCCAACCAATGAGCACGCTGACGGCAATATTGATGTTGTCGGTGTTGGTTATCCTGCCAACAAAACAAAGGGATCTGCTGGTGCCACATGTTCTGCCGCCTCATGCCATGCCAGTGTCTACGGCTCCGGCACCGCTGTTACTCCCGCCTGGGGCACACCATCAGGCTGCTCGGCTTGTCACACTGTACGAATCGATGCAACCGGTCCTGCTACCGGCAGCCACGTTGTCCATGCCAATCCTACCTGTGCCGACTGCCATGCTGCCGGTACAACCGCAACAATTGCACCAACGATTGCTAATGGCCATACCGATGGCAACATTGATGTCGCAAACAACGGCTATCCGCCCAACGTTGCCAAGCACGCAGCCGGAACCTATGCCGGCACCTGCACCAACTTAAACTGCCACGGCCAGGGAACACCAACCTGGGGAGCTACCAGTACGACGCCGGTTAGTGGTTTCCCTTACTCGGCTGCACAGTGCGGTAAATGTCATTCACAGGAAGGTACTGTAACAGCGGGGACACCATTCTACTCAACAGCCATACCGAAGGTGACACTGAATACCAATGCTAAAGTCGGCGCCCATACCGCTCACCTGGCAAGTGTTGACAGTCTTCACCCTGCACTTGCCTGTGCAGATTGCCATGGTGCGGTCACACTTACTGGCCCAACTCATATGAAAGGTTCAACAACTTTCGTTTTCAGTAGCTTGGCAAAAACCGGGAATTTAAATCCCGCATACGATCCAGCTACAGGCAAATGCTCCAGCGTTTACTGTCACGGCGGCGCCATGCCGAGTGGTGTTGTGAGCGGCGCTAATATAACACCAACCTGGAATGATCCTAACTATTTGCCGGCAACTCTTACTGTAGTCGGCTGTTCTACCTGCCATGGCTTCCCGCCGCCTTCATCCAGTCATGCTTCTGTTGTAATTCCGGCAGGATTTCCAAATACTGTGTCAATCGGTACAACCTGCAGTTGCCACGATAATGTTGATCCGGTTGGTAACAGCTATGCCACTATTTTTGTAAATAGTGCCTTGCATATCAACGGTACGCTGAACGGTGGTGCCTGCAATTCATGCCATGGCTATCCTCCTGCCAGTGCCGGATTTACTGGAACGGCTGGCAACTGGGAGTTCGCAAAACCGGAAGAGTACGTCGGCGGTGGCGGTGCCCATACAATAAACGGCCACGTCAAAAAAGACGCCACGTTCAAAGATGGCTTCGCAAACTGTAACAAGTGTCACTCGGCGGCCGATCATGCGACGACTAAGCCATATACACCAAGTACAAACATCAAGGTAACCGTTAATCCGCGCTTACGCTTTGAAGCAGCAAAACAGTTCAAATATACATCCAACCGTGTAGATGGCGCTGGACATGTATCCGGAAACTGCACGAACAGCAGCTGCCACTTTGGTGCATCACCCAAGTGGGATCCGGCACACTGATAAACGGAAGTGAGGCGGGGTTTACTCCCTGCCTCACTTCAAGGTGGCGCTATTTTTTACAATATTCGGCCAGTAGATAGAGAGAAGGAGTAGACTATGGGATATATCAGCGCACAGCAGACACGGTACTCGCACCTGATATCAGGATTCTTGCTGTTTGCGATACTACTGTTCAGTGCCGGTAGTGCCAATGCTGCCGTTATAAATCAATGTAACGACTGTCATGGGATGCCGCCCAAAGATGGTGCTCGCAAGAGTAGTCCCCACTTCCGGTCGTATTCCAGCGCCACGGTTGGCAGTCACCAGAAGCATCTCACCGCTACTCCTGTTCAAAATGACTGTGTTGTCTGCCATGGTACGGCAGTGACTACATTTGATCACCAGAACGATAGTATTAACATGGCTTTACCGCTCTCTGGCGGTTCCTACGGTAAACCAGTATTTTTCAACCAGACATCAATACCGGTTTTAAATTCTACGGCAACCTGTTCCAATGTAAGCTGCCATGCCGACCCTTACAGTGCAGGTACGGTGACGACTCCGATCTGGGGCACCTCCGCTGCCAATTGTACCGCCTGTCATACTACGCCGATCGGCACTAATGGCCCTGCCACCGGTAGCCATACCAATACTGCCGGTCATGCCGTTGTTTGTATCTCCTGCCATGAAGCTAATACCACAGCAACCGTTGCACCGACAGTTGGTCACGCTGACGGCAACATCGATATAGCGAATGTCGGTTATGCAACGCTCAACAAAACCAAGGGGACGCCCGGAACCACCTGTTCCGCCGCTTCCTGTCACGCCAGCCCTGTTGCAGCCACCTTGATACCAACTCCGGCCTGGGGTTCAATCAACAACGGTTGCGCCGCTTGCCATTCCGGCCTTAACGCCATCGTTGCAAACGGTCCTGCCACCGGCAGTCATGGAATTTCAGGTGGCGGACATAATGTTGCCTGTACCTCCTGCCATGCAGCCGGTACATCACAGACAGTTGCTCCGTCAACCGGTCATGTAGACGGCAATATCGACGTCGCCAACGTCGGCTACGCAACGCTTAACAAAACCAAGGGCACCGCCGGTGTCAGCTGTTCTACTGCGGTGTGCCACGGTTCTTCTTCTCCAGCCTGGGGTGCAAACACCACGAGCGTAACCTGCACCAAGTGTCACGGCAAAGCAACGGTGCTGGCTAATTACAGTTCTTCAACCGGACGGCAGGCTGCTCCCGGCTATGCTCAATCGGCCGGTGCTCCTTACACCAACGGCGTGTCTGCGACAGCCGCGTACGGTGCTCACGACGCTCATATCCGTGCGGTAAATCAGTATACGACCCGTGTAACAACTTGTTCAGATTGTCATGGCACACTGCCAGCTACAAGTGCCCATGCCAATGGGACGACCAATTTTGCCTGGAGCAACCTGGCAAAGAACGTAGGCACTACTTTTGCGGCCCGTGCAACGCTGAATCCCGGCTATGCATCCGGCACCTGCTCTGCTGTGTACTGTCATGGTGATGGAGGAGTGTTCCTTGGCACGCAGGGTACAGATACCACTCCTGTCTGGACCGATCAGGCCTATTTGACAGCATATGCTAAAAACGTCACGAACTGCGGCAAATGCCACGCGGCTCTCCCGGTCGTCCCCTCAAAGGATCACTCGGCGATAGCCTACACCGCCGGTACCTGTAACAGCTGTCATGGACATGACGGGAATGGTGTAAATCATATCGATGGTACCCTCCAGGCGGCCGGTGACTGTAATAGTTGTCATGACTACGACAGTGTCGGATCTGTATGGACCGGTGCAACAACCAACCGTTATACAACAACCGGCACTTGGGGTAAAAATGCTATCTCTGCCGGTAATACCGGTTTCGGTGCCCATGCCAAGCATATTAATTACATCAAGGCGCGCTTGAGTATCAGTACTGCACTAGTTGCAACAAATCAGACTTTTGGTGTTGGTGATAACAAGTTTGTCTGTGGAACATGTCACACCGTGCTCGAAGTGAATCACAATTCTGCGTCTAATCCAAATCGCAGCATTAATTTTAATGATGGTGGCAACTTGTTGGGTCCAAGTCACCCAACCCAGCAATCATCATTGCTGTATCTGACAGGTACCAATCCATCGTACAACTATGATACGACTGCAGGTACAGGTACACGGACATGCTCCAACATGAGTTGTCACTATTTCACTTCACCAGCCTGGTCTAATTGACGTACTTTTGTGCGGGAGGGTTATAAATGGGAAAAATCATCAAGAAAAATATAAATGGAATGAGTTGGTTGGCTAGAACCGGACTTGTTCTCCTCCTGACAATGACAACAATCGTGTTGTGTAATCCGTCGGATGCAGCGGCAGTCACGTATTACATGACCAGAGATACCGCGACAAGTCTTTCAGCTGATGGTACATGTAACATAACTGGCTTAACTCCTTATACTGTCGCTACAATGCCAGGAAAAACTACTACTCTAACTTCTGAGTTTGGCACTGCCAGCAGGTTCTATCCTACAACTACTGCTGGTGCGTCGGTTGTAATGCTGAAAGTTTATACACCGGTGTATTCTGCGAATTCCGTTGACATTTCAAATATTACAGCTTCAGTTGCATTTCGTGGAAACGCTGCAACTGATACTATTAAGCTCGATTTATATGATTATGACCCAGCCGGAGCAGCCAATAATGGTACTCTTGTAGCTTCATCGACTGCCAAGATAGTTACGGGTGGAACGACTTTGACTGCCTATACTTGGACTGCAGCCAATTTTACTGTGAGCGGTACAGGACGTATTGCACAAGGTCACCGTCTCCAATTCCGGTTAACTCAATATTCTGCTACTGCGACATCAACTTCACGCTTGTATTTTGGTATAGCCGGCACCACGGCTTCAACAAGCTTCACAGTAACTGAAACACCAGTTATCACTGATTCAACCCCTCCAACAGCTGGTACCGTGACAATTACTCCAGACATCAGCTCCACCTACACCTCCGCAGCACCGACAATTACTGCTGCTTTTACCGATGCTCAATCTGCTGTGACTTCGTGCGAATACACTACCAACGGTACAGCCTGGGTCGCCGGTGTTGTAAGCGGTGCTGCCAGTCCGTATACCTGTGCCGCCAGCCCGACAGCGCTTACCGGTTTCCTCAACATCAACATGCGCGCCACTTCTGCCGGTGGAACAACAACTGCAACACAGATTCAGCGCACTGTTGATACGTCCGTTCCGACTGATGGCACTTTGACGATTACCGCCGGTAACCTGCAAAACGCGATCTCCTGGACCGCTGCAACTGATCCGGGCGGCAGTGGCATCGCTTCCTATGTCCTGCGTTATGCTACAGGTGCAACGGCTCCTGCCAACTGCACGTCAGGCACTGCAGTTCCCGGCAGTCCGTTCACCTCAGCAACACTCGCAACTACCCATACCGGTTTGATTAATAGTACGCAGTACTCGTATCGTCTCTGTGCCACCGACAATCTTGGCAATACTTCCGGTGGTGTAACTAAATCTGCAACTCCTGTCGCGGGGCCTCCGACAACTATCACCCTGTGCGGTGGCTGCCACGGCCACCCTGCCGGGCCGAACGTGCTGGTTGATGCAAATCGTGCCGCCTCTGCTGGTACCTTTCAGGGGTCACATACGGAGCATGCTCCATTAATTACTGACTGCGTCAAATGCCATACTAATCCAGCCCGGTTGGACCATTCCGACGGTGTTATCAATATCAATGCTGCCATCAGCGGTGGTACTTACACCGGTGGTACAACGGTAGCCATATCCACCGTATCACCGCGTACGTTCACAACAACCTGTAACACCACTACCTGTCACGGCGGCGTCAGTCCCGTGTGGGGTTCCGCAACGGCGCAGGCAACCTGCACCAAATGCCATGGTGTTCTGAATACTACTCCTGTAGCCTACACAGCGGACACAAAAACAGCGGCGCCTGGGTACAGCGGTACCGGTCGCGACACCGGCGGTGCAACAGTTGCGATTGATGCGCAGGTTGGCGCACATGACACCCATCTGCGTGCGTCAAACAATATTTCAAGTGCAATAGCCTGTGCGGAATGCCACTCTGCTGTTAATGCTACAAACTCTACATTTACCGGTCATATGGATGGCAATGCCACTGTTAATTTTGGCACGCTTGCCACCAGCGGCACCGGCACTGCACCAGGTTACAGTGCAGGCACCTGCTCAAACACCTACTGTCACTATGGCAGAACGACATACGCTGCACCGGCTACTGCAAACGGCGCCGTCGTCTGGAATAACACCGCATATCTGAACGGTGGTACACCAAGTCTGACCGGTGACTGTGGTAAATGCCATGCCTCACCACCATTAACAACCGGCAGCCATGTCGGCGTAACTAATATCAACCAGTGTAACGGCTGCCACAACCATGTGACTGCTACAGGAACATTCAGCGATCCGACCAAGCATATCAACGGTGTCGTAGATGCATCGGGCTGCAGCACCTGCCATGGCTGGCCTCCGACTACCAATGCCCATACGATTCACATTAATAATATTATTGCTGAAAAAGGGTTGGGAAGTCTTCCGGGCGGATTTTTGAATAACCCGGTCTGCGGTACCTGCCACAATGTGAGCGCCTTGACCAAGCATGCCGGTGATGCCACCAGTGACGGCACCTCAAGAAATATATATCTGCCGACTCCGTCACTACTTCAGGCATCGTATCAGTTCGGCGCAAGCGCAGTGAGTTATGACACGGCAACCACAAAATGCTCGAACTTAAGCTGCCATTTTATAATTTCGAAAGCCTGGGGTACACCTCCAACAGCTGCTTGTCAGGCCTGCCATGGTTATCCGCCGGTCACGGCTGCCACCGATGTTGACAATAAGCATGTTGCAGGGGCAACAGCAGTTAATCATATCGGTTCCGGTGCTACCGTCAATACCAAGGCGACCTTCGTGTCAGTTCATGGCGGCTGCCAGATCTGTCACGGAACGGAGAGCTTGGTTGCAGACGGCTCAGGAGCTCAGTCTCCACATGCCAATTACGTTGTTGCCACTCAGCATGCTACCGGCAATATCAACATGAACGGTCCAGTCGGCACCGGCACTGGTTATGATTCAACGATCCGTG
>JBMOEI010000018.1:0-99132 GCA_049318985.1 Desulfuromonadaceae bacterium | reverse complement strand
ATGTCGGCATCCTTACACTGAATTTTGATCCTTTGCCAACCTGACTCTCTACATCGATGTCACCACCAAGACGCTTGATTATATTGTACGAAACCGCCAGACCAAGGCCAAGTCCCTGTCCGACATCCTTGGTGGTGAAAAAAGGGTCCCAGATCTGTTCAATAACGTCCCTGGGGATTCCGCAGCCGGAATCACGGATCTGTAACATAACCGACGACTGTTTTGTTGTTTTGGTGGTTATTTCCACAATTCCGGGACCGCTGATTGCCTGGAGCGCGTTCATCAGAAGATTCATGCAGACCTGACGCAGGCCGGCAGGGTCGCCAAGAACTTCAGGAAGATCCTGTTGAAGATCGATTCTGACCTCAATCTTTTCAAAGCGTGATTTGAAACGCACCAGATCAAATACCTCCGTCAGGATGTCATTGATGTTTACGTTGCTGACTGAACCGTCAGATTTGCGGCTGAAAGAGAGCAGACTGTCGATGATGCCTTTGCAGCGGTACGATTCCCGGACAATCACGTGCAGATATTTTTCAAAATCTTCAAGCCGCGAATCTTCAGCGAGCGACTGCTCATCCTTGAAGCGTCTGAGCAACGCCTCGGCATAGCCCGCAACCGACGAGAGCGGATTGTTGATTTCATGGGCAACTCCGGAGGCCAGAACTCCAAGGCTGGAGAGCTTTTCAGCCTGCATCAGCTGGAGCTCATGCAGCCGCTTTTCGGATACATCGCGCAGAAACACAAGGACACGATTCTGTTCTCCCCTGCTGTCCTCAATCGCTGTGGCGGTCACATCGAAGTAGCGGGTTTTCCCCGATGCGGATGCAGACACGATGGAAATTTCTACCCGCTCGCCGGTCAAGGCCCGCTCAACAGGACAATTAACAGGGGATGATTCGAGTTCCGGATGGAAAAGTTCCCGGCATGAACAACCGGGGAGAGTTTCCTGAGGAAAGTACCGGGGACAGACATGATTTCGATGCTGCACCCTGCCGCTGTTGTCGTAGACTATGACGCCGTCACTGATTGAATCGAACACCGCCTGAAGTTCATTACCTTTGCTGCGCAGTCCGAGATTGGCGGCCTCAAGCTCGTGAATCTTCTGCTTGACCTCGGCATAAAAGCCGATTTTTGAACTGTCGAGCCCAAGCAGCCGCTCAAGCGAAGATTCATCAATCCTTGTCCGGACAGCAATTTTTTCCATCAGTACGCCCTTTCCAGAATGCGCAGGAGATCCTCTTCATCCGCTTCACGCGGGGAGGTGACGATGCAGACATCTTTAAGCGCCTGACGCGCCAGTTCCGGCAGATCCTTGCGCAGGACGCCAATGCTGCGGAGGCTTCGCGGGGCGCCGCTCGCTTCCAGCAGTGAATCGAGGGTTTCCTGGATTTTTTCACTTGCGGCACTTATGTCACCGTTGGAACGATGGCCAAGTCCCCAGGCAAGCTCCTGAAGCTTATCGGTGACAACCGGTATGTCGTAGCGGATTACCTCTGGCAGCAGAATCGCATTAATGCTGCCATGGTTCGCATCATAGAGGCCGCCGATCGGGTGCGCCAGAGCATGAACGATGCCGAGCATCGAATTTGAAAAAGCCATGCCGGCATGCAGACTGGCCCGTGCGAGGTTTTCAAGATCATCCGGTCTCCGTTCGTGGACAGCAGTTGCCAGGCTGCCCACCAGAAGGCGCAGTGCCTTGATGGCATGAACGTCGGTCAGTGTTGTTGACGCGATCGAAAAGAAAGCCTCCATCGCATGGCTGAGAGCATCCGTGGCGGTGGTGCCGACAAATTCATCCGGCAGGGTCGAGAGAGTGTCCGGATCGGTCAGACTGATATCAGGAGCAACACAGCGGCTCATGATGCAGATTTTACGGAGATGTTCGGTGTCACTGATGATGGCAAACTGGGAGACATCAGAACCAGTGCCGCAGGTCGTCGGGCAGAGCACCAGCGGCGGGAGGGGGCGGATAATCCGGTCCGGTCCTTCAAAATCACTTATTTTTCCGCCGTTCGAGACAAGTATGGCGATCGCCTTGGCCGCGTCCATCGAGCTGCCGCCGCCAAGACCGACGATGACATCGGCACCGTGGCGCTGATACTCTTTTACCCCCTCCTCCACCTCATGATCCTTTGGGTTCGGAGTTATTCCGTCAAAGTATATGAATTCGAGGCCGGCATTGAGGAGACTCCGCATGGCCTGATCCACCCAGCCGGCATGAAAAAGCCCCTTATCGCTGACCAGGAAGATTTTTTTACCGCCAAGCCTGCGGGCACACGGCCCAACGTGGCTCAGCATCCCCCTGCCGAAAATTATTTCAGGCACTTCGAATTTATAGTTATGCAATGTGCCGCCCCGACTCATTTCCATTTTCCGGCCTTTCATGGCTGATACACTGCTTATAGACAAGCAATGGCCGTGCCCAATAGTAGAACCAGGTTCTCTATTTATAATTCACATATTGTGGTGCGACAATTCTCTACGGTGTAGAACTATGCCTCACTATCATATCATATAATAATTACGGTATGTTAGATAATTTGTCCCGTTTGTCCACAATCGCCGCCAGCGCTTTAAATGCACGGCTTATTACCATAAATATCTAATTTACTTCAACAAAACCAATGTTTTATTTTTGGCATTGCAGTTGCAGTATCCGACTGACTCCATAATAAAGATAAGCTTTGTTGCTCTGTCCGTCACTCTTCGCAGCCAGAAGCGGGCGTTTTAAGCACAAATCAGTTACTTAATCCAAGGAAAGGAGAAGCGGTACATGTTCTGCCGACGTGCATGAACAGAAGTTGCGTAGTAATGAATAGCAGTGGCATTCAAGTATTAGAAATTTGAAAGGAGGCTATCATGCCAAAGTATGTAATCGAACGAGAACTTCCAGGCGCAGGACAATTACCGGCAGATACACTGCAGGCTATATCGCAGAAATCATGCAGCGTGCTTACCGGACTCGGACCGCAGATTCAGTGGGTACAGAGCTATGTAACCGACGACAAAATTTACTGCATCTACATTGCCCCCAACAAGGAAATGGTTCTTGAGCACGCCACTCAGGGCGGATTTCCGGCCAACAGCGTTTCTGAAGTACGTACCATGATCGATCCGACCACAGCCGAATAAGTTTTCTTTTGCTCCCTCTCCCGGAACAAGCCGGGAGAGGGACTGTTATGAAATTCAAGGAGGAAGTCATGACATTAGCACTACTCGTATTAATCAGTATTATGTGGATCCCGGTCGGTATGTTTTTCTTAGGGTACGGCGAAGCCAAAAGCACCGGTTTTGTCAGTATGGTTGTTGGTGTTCTGGTTGTAATCGGCGCCACGATTCAGGCAGCAGTTTTCACCGATCCATTCACTGCCGGCCTGTTGTTCGTTTTCGGCGTGCTCTATATGCAGACAGGCCATGCGCTGCTGACCGGAGTTGAGGATCTGCGCACTGTCGGTAACGGCGCCCTGCTCGTCGGCATCGTCTGCGCCATCTATGCGTTCTTCTACGCCACCGGCGGTGGAGTAAAGCCTGATGGCAAAACCATCATCGGCGTTGTTCCCTATCTGGCATTCATGAACCTGACCTTCGTTGTTATCTGCTTTACCGTAACCGGCGTGACCTACGGCAAGATCAACCCAAAAGTTGCCGCCACCATGTTCATCGTCCTGACGTTCACCTGCCTGCTGGCACCGGCGTTCGGCCTGATGGGTTATGGCAAGCTACCGTTCTAAATATTTTTTCATTCATCTGCCCGCTGTCAGGGGTGAAGAACGCCTGACAATCTAAAAAAAAGAAGGATATTTCTATAAAAAGGGAGGATATTTATTATGACTTCACCACGGATTTTCAACACTTTGCTTGCCTTGCTTCTTCTTTTGGCCATCAGTCAACCGGCTTCCGCTGCGTTCACTCTTTATGATAAAGAGGCGGCAACCTTCACCGTTGACGGGTTTTTCAACACGTTCTACGTCAACAGTTCGAGTGACAATAAAATTGCTAACCCTGACACTGATCGCGATCAAGCACGTATTAAAATGGGCTTTCTGCCCAACTATATCGGCTTCAATTTCAGCAAACAGGTCGGCGACCTGAAACTGGGTGGACGCTCCTCCTTCTGGGTTTCAATCAATGACAGTGACGACAACTACGGCGGCGGCGGCAAAGTGTATGATTTAAATGGCAATGTCATAGGGTCAACTGCCACTGGCAGTTCAAAAGCAACCGATACCGGTATCGACGTCCGCCAGTTCTATGGCACCGTAGATGCTGCCTGGGGACAGGTTCTGATCGGTAAGGACTTCGGCCTGTTTAACCGCTCCAATATCTTTCTCGACGAGATCCTGCTGGGCTACGGCAACGTGAGTGACACCCTGGGGTTGGTTGATGGTGGCGGGGTCTCCTTCGGCAACATCGGTTCCGGCTACATCTACCCGCTCCCAACTGCGCAGATCACCTACCGGACTCCCGATGTAAGCGGTTTTAAACTGGCAATAGGCCTGTTTGATCCCTCCCACACTGCCGGCGCTGGCAGTGAAGAGAATATGCCACGCATCGAAAGCGAACTGACCTTCAACAAAAAGATTGGTCAAGGCTCGTTAACCGCCTGGACAAACTGCATGTACCAAAAATCCAAATCCGATGTCGTTGGCGGACAGGACGTTAAAACAACTGGCGTCGGCTATGGCCTTCAGGGCAAAATTGCCGGTTTCGGCCTCACCGCTTCCGGGTTTACCGCTTCCGGCGCCGGTTGGCTCGCCGGACCAGGGGGCGATACATCTCTTGGACTCCCCGTTACGAACAAAGCAGGGGATGAAATAGACAGCGACGGCTATCTCGTCCAGGGCTCCTACACCTATGGTCCAGCCCGGTTTGTGGCTTCCTACGGCCAGACCAAGGTTGACTACGGCCCCGTCTTCACCGGTGACCTGAAAGAAAAAACCACGACCGGTGCTGTTTTCTTTGCCGTAAACAGTGTCCTTAATCTGGTCGCTGAATATAATGTCAACGAGATCAAGCTCGCCAGCGGGCCCAAAGAAAAGACCAACACCATTGCGTTGGGTGCGACCCTCGGCTTCTAATAGTAAAGCTGAAATCGTTCAGACAAATCTTTTAACATATAATGATGTTTTTCCATACTCGAAGCGCGCTTTCATAACAACAGCCAGCATGCCCTGAGCGGCACGGCAACCGGAGCGGTAAAGCTACCGAAAAACGCGAGACGAGACAGGAATGGGGGCACTTCGGTGCCCCTGTTTTTTTGTATGGTATTGGCACATGACATTTCATTCGTTGCGTCGTCGCGTCGTTGCGTGATATTGGTTTTTTCAGGTTCATTATAATGATAAGGAGGAAAATCATGATTGAACGCACGGAACTGTATTGTAATGGACAATGGTTCACCCCATCCGGGCTTGACGTCTTTGACGTTATCAACCCGGCCACCGAAGAGATCGTGGGACGGATTCCATCGGCAACTCCCGCTGACGCCGACAGAGCGGTTGCAGCAGCGGTTGCTGCCAGAGATGCCTGGGGACGTACATCGGTGGCAGAGCGTGTCGGCTGCCTGACCAGGATACTGGAGGGACTCACGTCGCGGGCCGGGGAGATCGCCTGCACTATAACCGGCGAAGTCGGCATGCCGCTCAAGCTCTCACGCCGCATTCAGGCCGGCCTGCCGGTCGCGGTCCTCGATAGCTATATCAAACTGCTCTCCGGGTACGACTTCGAGGAACAGGTCGGTAACTCCCTGATCGTACGCGAACCTGCCGGAGTCGCGCTCTGCATCACCCCGTGGAACTATCCGCTCCATCAGGTGATAGCCAAAGTGGCACCTGCCCTCGCAGCCGGTTGTACGGTTGTTCTCAAGCCGAGCGAAGTGGCGCCGCTCTCCGCCTTTATTCTCGCCGAAATAATCCACGATGCCGGAGTTCCGGCAGGGGTATTCAATCTGATAACCGGCAGTGGCGAGGAGATCGGCGAGTACCTGGTACGCCACCCCGACACCGATCTGATCTCCTTTACCGGTTCGCTCCGCGCCGGTCGCAGGGTTGCAGAGCTGGCAGCCGCGGCGGTGAAACGGGTAACGCTGGAGCTGGGAGGCAAATCTGCCGCAGTTGTTCTTGATGACGCCGACCTGCCGACTGCGGTCAAAAGCGTCGTAGGAGCATGTTTCGTCAATTCCGGCCAGACCTGCAACGCGCAGACACGCCTGCTGGTACCTGAGTCGCGGTACGACGAGGCCGCCGCGCTGGCGGTTGCCGCCGTCCCGGCGTATGCGCCGGGAGATCCGCTGGATGACAAGACACGGCTCGGGCCGCTGGCTTCTGCTGCTCAACGGGAGCGGGTGCGCGGCTTCATCAGGCAGGGTATGGCTGAGGGAGCCGAACTGCTGACGGGTGGTGTTGAACCGCCGGATGGCCTGAATACCGGCTTCTTCGTCCGTCCGACCCTGTTCGGCAGAGTCACCCCTGATATGGTCATCGCCAGGGAGGAAATTTTTGGCCCGGTACTCTCAATCATGACCTATCGTGACGAAGAAGACGCCATTCAGATTGCCAACGACTCGGACTATGGCCTCGCTGCCGCAGTGTGGTCAGGTGATGCGGAACGTGCAGCGCGTGTTGCCCGCCGCCTCAAGGCCGGTCAGGTAGATATAAACGGCGGCGGTTTTAATCTGCTCGCACCTTTTGGTGGTTGCAAACAATCCGGGTACGGTCGGGAATTGGGGCGCTACGGACTGGAAGAGTTTCTCGAACTCAAGTCGATTCAATTCAAAGCATAATGGAGAACATTGAAGACAATCTGATCAGCAGATCCGACAAGAAAAAACGTTCCGGCTGGTCAAAAGTCGTGGACCTCATCCTGCGCAGCTGTCATATAGGAATTTCGAGCATTCTGTTTGGCGGCTTTTTCTGGGAGATCTCCTTTGCACGTCTCGCTCTCTGGCACCATCTGGTTATTGCAACAGGAAGCACCCTGATCGTGTTTAACATCTACAAGAGCCGTCACTGGCCGTACCAGGGACGCGGCTTGATGACCGGCCTCCATTTGGGTCTGATCTGGTTTGTCCATATTCGCCCGGACCTGTTACTGCCGGTAATTGCAACCGCACTGGCTGTCGGAGTTTCCGGCAGCCACATGCCGGCATTCATCAGGCATTGGTCTCTCGTCCATCGCCGGGTACTTTAATTGCCGTACTTTAATTGCCGCTTGACAGGGAACAGTGATCCCGCTATTGTCTCGCTACATTTTTAGCCAGTCTCCGAGTTGTTGCGCCTACCAGGGAAAAATCCTCACGGCATACGACCTGCGGGTGTCGCCGGAAACAGCGCCGCCCTCCTTTGAAAAGGGGAACGTGCGTTTGACAATCCGCTTCTGTGGTTTGCCTGAGCTCCTTTTCTTATTTATTTGAGAAGGGGCTTTTTGTTTTTTTGCACTCACGAAAGGGAACTGCCTGTATGGTCAAACTAGTTGAAAGCCCCATCGATCCGGCAGCTGTCTATAATTCCATCTGCTCGGCTTTTTCCGGTTCCGTCGTGTTTCACTATGCGATAGTCAAGAAACAGGCCGGCTCAGGGAAGTCCACCACCTCAATCGAATACAAGGCTGTCGGGGATACCATTCTGGAGATGGAGAGTATTGCCAGTGAACTCGAACGCTACTGGAAACTGGAGGATGTTTTATTGATCCGCCGGACCGGGCGCCTTGCTGTCGGCGACATCATCTCTCTGGTAGCCGCCAGTTCTCCCAACAGCAACGATACCTTTGATGCCTGCAAGTTCGGGATCAACCGCCTTAGAAGAATGTCTTCCATAATCAAAAGCGAGGAGTTTGACGACGTCAAATAATTGATAAAAAGGAGATTCTATGAAACGACCATCACTCTGCATGATCGTAGTAGTGGCACTATTGAGCATCTGCTCAACGGCTTTTGCCGAAAAGGGCTTTATCATGCTGGCCAGCACCATCGGCCCTATTGACGCCGGCATTGTCTCTGCTCTGGAAGACAGTTTTGAAAAAGAGACCGGCATCCGCGTACGGCATGTCGGCGCGGGGACCGGAGAAGCGCTGAAAATTTCAGAAAAAGGGAGCATCGATCTGGTCATGGTGCATGCCAGGTCACTGGAAGAGAAGTTTGTCGCTGCCGGATTCGGCACTGAACGGATTTCCTTCATGTATAACGACTTCGTCATCGTTGGACCGTCCAGCGATCCGGCGGGGATTCGCGGCATGAAATCGGCGACGGCGGCACTGAAACAGATTGCTGAAAAGTCGTCACCATTTGTCACTCGCGGTGACAAATCCGGCACCCACGTCGCGGAGTCCGAGTTGTGGGCCAAAGCCGGAGTGCAACCGGCAGGCGCATGGTACAAAGTCTATGAAAAGGGGAGTGAGGGCAACGTCCCGACACTTCGCTTTACCAGCAGCGCAGGGTCATATACCTTGATCGACCGTGCCACCTACCTTTCGATACAAAAGGAAATCAAACTGGAAATCCTTGTGGAAGGAGACGAAGCCCTCCTGAACCGCATCTCGCTGATCCCGGTCAGCCAGAAGAAATTTCCGCAGGTCAATGGTGAAGATGTTGCACAGTTTACCCGCTGGCTTACGTCACCAACCAGGGGGCAGAAAATTGTCGCTGAATTCGGCAAGGAGCGCTTCGGAGCAGCGCTCTTTTTCCCTGACTCAAAAGAATGGCACCTTCAACAAAAAACAAGGTAACCACTCAAGCACTACCAAAAAAAGCTCACAATCCTGAGTCAAAAACATTAACGCAAGGGCGCAAAGACGCAAGGAAACCCAGAAAAAATAGTTCTTTGATTTTGTTCTTCTTTGCGTCTTTGCGACTTTGCGTCTTGCCTGGAGGCACCTACTTCTGGTTGCGTTAAGTTGCTTAATTTACGAGTAGTAACACAAATAAAACCACTAAAAAGGAGTCACACATGTTCACAAAACAAAAAATGACACGCATCATGACACTCATCGCCACACTTTTCATTCTCGCGTGCGGTACATCTGCTCTGGCCGCCTCTAAAACGGTCATCCTGGCAACCACCACCAGCACGCAGGATTCCGGTCTGTTGGATGTACTTGTGCCGGCTTTTGAGAAAGAGAGCGGCTTTCAGGTAAAAACCATCTCGGTCGGCTCCGGCCAGGCGATGAAGATGGGGGAAAAGGGAGAAGCGGATGTATTGCTGGTTCACTCCCCCGATGCCGAGACGAAATTCATGACCGACGGCTTTGGTACTACCCGCCGCCTGGTGATGCATAACGACTTCATAATCGTCGGCCCGGCAACTGACCCGGCCAGGATCAAGGGTGCAACTGCCGCTGATGCTCTCAAGCGCATCGCACAGTCAGGCACTGTGTTCGCTTCCCGTGGTGACAATTCCGGTACTCATTCAAAAGAAAAAGGGCTCTGGAAAGCCGCCGGTATCAGCCCTGACGGGCAGAAATGGTATCAGCAGACCGGCCTCGGTATGGGACAGACGCTGAATGTCGCTGCCGAAAAGAAAGGGTACACGTTGACAGACCGCGCCACCTATCTGTCTTTGAAAAAAGGGCTCGGGCTTGAAATCCTGGTAGAGGGTGACGGTAAATTGCTTAATGTGTATCACGTTATCGAGCTGAATACGGTCAAATGGCCCAAAGTAAACGCCGGGGGTGGCAAAGCCTTTGCCGACTTCATGATCGCAAAGAAGAGCCAGGAGATCATCGGTCGCTTCGGAGTCGAGAAGTTCGGCGCACCGCTCTTCTTCCCGGATGCCGGCAAAAAACCGGAGTCGCTGGGACTGTAATGACCGGTTCCACGCCGCTTCTGGAGGTTCGTGACCTGATTGTCGCCCGGGGAGGAGTTGCTGTCGTCCGTATTCCGTCATTCTCCCTTAAAGAGCATGAAACCATGGCGCTGATAGGCCCGAACGGTTCCGGAAAATCGAGTTTTATGCTCAGCATGGCGTGCCTGCTCCGCCCCACGTCCGGTCAGATCATCTTCAGAGGTGAAACGCTCAATTATGACGGGGGTGAAACCGCCTTCCGGCGCAAGATTGCCATGGTCTTTCAGGAACCGCTCCTCTTTGACACCACCGTGTATGAGAATGTCGCTGCCGGACTGAAGATCAGGAGGGTTCCCGGCCAGGAAATCCGTACGCGGGTTGGAGCCTGTATGGAGCGTTTCAGAATAGCTCACCTGGCCGATCGCTCGGCGCGCAAGCTCTCCGGTGGTGAAGCACAACGAACCAGTCTGGCACGGGCCTTTGCAACCGGGCCCGAAGTGATTTTGCTCGACGAACCGTTCGCGGCTCTCGATCCACCGACACGTCAGGCTCTTACCGAGGACCTTGAGCAGGTTCTGCGCGAGTCAGGCACAGCCGCGATCATAACAACCCACGACCAGACAGAGGCGCTCAGGCTGGCTGACCGGATGGCAGTGATGCAAAATGGCACTATTGTCCAGGCAGGCACCCCTTCGAATGTAATGGGCGAACCGGTGAATGAATTCGTTGCCTCCTTTGTCGGCATGGAGAACATCTTCACCGGCATCGTAAGCGAAGTGACTAACGGACTGCTCTCACTGACAATTGGCACTCAGAAAATGGAGATATCCGGTAAAGGTTCTTTAGGGGAGTGCGTAACTTTTTGTATCCATCCTGAGCATGTGGTGATAACTGCCAGCGATCCTGACCGACTGACCAGCGCCCGCAATATTTTTTCAGGCAGGGTGATCAAAATCGTTCCTTTCGGCCTGTACAACAAGGTCTATCTTGACTGCGGCTTCATGCTGGTCGCCGCAGTGACCAACCAGTCACTTGATGAGTTACGGCTGCAAACAGGCAGCATGGTTTATGCGTTGATGAAAGCAACGGCAGTACATCAGTTCCGCAAGGGGTGATTCTGCTCGACATTTCAAATGCTTTTTCTGATATAGCTTATTCCTGTATCAGAATTCACAACTGGAGAAGGAGAGTACGATGCCCCATCGACATGAAGTTAACAACAAATTCCAGGGAGAAACCCTTGTCCGTAAAGGGCTTATGAGACAAAAGCATGACACTCCGACGCTCAGGCTTGTTCCTGATCTGAATGTTGTCAAGATTGGCGGTCATGGCGCAATCGACTACGGTCGTGAGGTGGTTATGCCGCTTATGGAAGAGATCGGAGAGCTGTCAAAGCAGTACAAAATGCTCGTCGTCACCGGTGGTGGCGTCAGGGTTCGCCACATCCTTGACATCGGTATCGACCTCGGCATGCCGACCGGCGTCCTCGCCGAACTGGCGGGGAAGATCAGCGAACAGAACGCGGTAATTGTCACCCTGCTTCTCTCCAAATGGGGCGGTTCACGGATAAAGACCGGCGATCTCCTCGATCTACCGACTCTGCTGCATCTCGGGCTACTGCCTGTCGTTCATGGCACGCCTCCGTACGGACTCTTTGAGCATCCACCGGCAATGGGGCTCATCCCCCCGCACCGCACTGATACCGGCGCACTTCTGATGGCTGATGTCCTTGGCGCAAAGAGCTGCATTCTGGTCAAGAATGTTGACGGGCTGTTTACTGAGGATCCACACGTGAACCCGAACGCGGAATTGATCGAGGAGATCACTGCCGACGATTTGATCAAACTGGATATGGAAGATATGGTGCTTGAACGCAAGATGCTCCATCTTCTTCGAGATACGGTAAACGTTAAGGAAATACGGATCGTCAACGGCCACAAGCGCGGCAACATCGAACGGGCGATCCGGGGTGAGAAGATCGGTACCGTAATACGGGCATAAATCTGTAGAAATGCAAAAAAGGGTGCTATACTACACCCCGTAGCTAAAACCTCCGCGCTGCTTTGGGAGGTAAACAGAAAGGGGGTACCATGTTATGTCAGGAAAAATCTTTTACCGGCAGAGAACAAAGATGCAGGACGGTGCAAAGCAACCGCGTTATGCCCTGGTGGCTGTGGCGGGTCTAGATCTCAAGGTCTACGGTCAGCACTTGCGTATGAGCGAGTTGAAGCATATCGCCGAATCAGTAGGTGCCGAGTTGATCGAACTGTCGCGCGGGCCGAAACACCAGGAAGAGGATGAAGATATAGAGGTTGCGAAGGGTCACGCTTAAAGCTGACAGCCGTAAGTCGCAGAGACTGGCACATGGGGGCGTTTTACAGCGCCCCCTTTTTTATTGACCGTCTTATGATGGCATGATCTTTGCGGTACATTTTGCATTACCCGACAGAGGAGAGCCATACCTATGCAGATTCTGATCAGCATTGATGATACTGACAACATTGAAAGCCCCGGTACCGGCTATCTGGCTTCCCGGATAGCCGCCGATCTGGAAAGCAACGGCTGGGGAAAGAGCAGTTTTGTCACCCGTCACCAGTTGCTCGTTCACCCCGATGTCCCGTACACCTCACATAACAGCGCAATGTGCTTCTCGGCTGATATCGAGGAAGAGTACCTTGACGGAGTAATCACGTATGCCGCCAATTTTCTGGAACGGGAAAGTGCCTCCGGATCTGACCCCGGCCTCTGCGTAGCCGTACTGGATCATCTGCGGGAATCAGGGGAACTCATCCGCTTTGGCCAATCGGCAAAGCTGTCGGTTCTGACCAAGGAATCAGCTTATGAACGTGCTCAGCAGCTCGGCCTGCATCTCTCCGAGCATGGCGGTACCGGACAGGGTGTTATCGGCGCACTCGCCGGAGCAGGCCTGCGCCTCGGCGGCAACGACGGTCGCCTGAGGGGGCAGCTTTACTTCGGGGCTCCCGGTGGAATCGTCAGTGTTGCCGCTCTTACCGGCAACAAGACGGTTGATGAAGTACGCTCTCTTGAAGGCAGCGCCGTTGCTGACCTCGACATGGTACGATTGGGAGACAAGGTGAAAACGGTCCTCCTGGGCGGTCAATCAGTTTTATTGGTGGTTCCAAGTAATGAAACTCCTGACGGGCCCCGTTGGCACACGTGCTCTCGCCAGCAGTTGAAGAGGTATTAATATGGAGCAGGGTACATAGTTTCAACAGGAAGCAGACCTGGGACGAAATAACGGGGATGGAGCTACCCGCATTGCTTCACTCTGTGCGACGTTTACTCCTGACGATGAAGACGAGCAGGTTGAGGACGATCTGCTCTCCTGCTATAACTGCCGCTATCGACGCTGGACCGCTGTTTCGTTCA
This sequence comes from Desulfuromonadaceae bacterium, assembly GCA_049318985.1. Classification (GTDB taxonomy): domain Bacteria; phylum Desulfobacterota; class Desulfuromonadia; order Geobacterales; family Pseudopelobacteraceae; genus JACRCG01. The sequence continues at coordinate 85,963 of JBMOEI010000018.1, read as the reverse complement.
GTTGCTGCAAGGAGATGCCATTATTCCAGTGACAGCTGAGTCACTGAAAATCTATTTTTTTCTCCGAGCGGCACTTTCTGTCAGGGGGCTCCCCTCATAAAAGATAGCCGTTAAGTATCCGCCATGCAGATGACAGGTGGTGGTGTATTCTAAAAATTATTTTGCGGGGGGGGATTTTGTTTTCGGCGAGAGAGAACTGAATTGAACTTCACTTGTCATATATTCTTCGGTTTGACTGACAAAAACCACTGTGCTATGGTTCATCCATAAAAATAAGTATATACGAGGTATGTCGTGAAAACAGCCACGCAACAGATTGATGCTTCAATACTCCCTGATCGGGCTCGCCAGGAGCTGCATGATTTCTATCATTTCTTGGTCGGCAAATATGTTAAACACACTACGCAACCTTCCATAAAGGCATCACCCGTAACCGGGACGGCAGGGACGCTGGCTGTATCTTCCCTGGTCGGCATCTGGAAAGATCGCGATCTGGGCGACAGCGTTACCTTTGCCAGAACTCTTCGTGACAAGGCACAGAAGCGAGAAATGCCATGATCATCTGTGACACCGATGTAATGGTGGATATCCTCCGAGGTCATCCCGCAGCGCTGTCATGGCTGGCCTCTATCACTAATGCGATAATTGCTCTCCCCGGAATCGTCATGATGGAGCTTATTCAGGGGTGTCGAACCAAAGCGGAACAACAGCGGATGCAAAAGGTTCTGAAAGACCATACTTTGCTCTGGCCGTCTCAAGATGCCTGTAATCGGGCTCTCAAACATTTTGCTGCCCATTATCCGAGTCACGGAATTGGTATTCTTGATGCGATGATTGCGGAAACTGCTGTAGAAGCTGGTTTTCCCCTGCACACCTTTAACCAGAAACATTATCTGCCCCACCCCACGCTCCAAACGGCTCAGCCATATATACACTGACAAATCTGAATTTATGAAAGACTTTTCTAATATTTTTGAGAAAGGTTAACAACCAACCCGCACCAGATACTTCAGTAACCCCTTCTCCAACCCCTCCAGGCTTTTGACACGAATGTGCGGTTCCAGTACCGCACAATAGGCAGCACCTGGTTTTCGTGGCCTCCCTTTGCCGAGACGATAAGACCGCCATCTTCCCGTTCATTTTCGATAACATGGTTAGCAATCAACGTGCGGCGCTTGAAGTATCCGGCAATCACTCTGGTTTTCTGGGGGACAATGTCCCTCTCTTCTTCGCTCAACCAGAACGCATCAACTTTCCGTCATCAATCCTCGCAATTTCCTGTACAACGTGCTCCTGCCGACACCTAACGTCCGTGCCGTAGCAGCAATATTCCCGCCATTACGGTCAAGTGCCGAAGAGATATGGCGCGCCTCGGCGTCTGACAACAGCGAATCACTACTTGCAGGTGATGGTTCGCCACACACATTCGTACTATGATTTCCCTGACCGGCCTGCTCCATAAAATCCTCTGAAAGCTCATCTACGGTTATCTCATTTCCTTCGCCAAGCAGTGCCACGGCGGTCCTGAGCACATTGTGCATCTGGCGGATATTGCCCGGCCAGAGGTGGCTTTCAAAAATTCGCAGGACTTCAGGATTGATTGTGACAGTGCGGTCTGCACCAACAAGGTCTCCCAGTATTTTCAGGGAAAGCAGTACCCTGTCCTCTCTCTCTCTCAAACTCGGCAGCGTGAACAGCAGGCCATTGAGACGGTAATAGAGATCTTCACGGAAAGTTCCGGCGGTCACGGCATCGCGAACACGCCGATTCGTTGCACAAACCACCGACAATTCGACCTGGAAGCTTCCGGTGCCTCCAAGCGGCGACACCATCTGATCCTGCAAAACCCGCAACAGTCGCGCCTGAAGCTGGAGCGGCATTTCTCCGATTTCGTCAAGGAACAGGGTGCCCTTGTCCGCCTCCCGGATTTTGCCGATATGCCCTTTGCGCTTTGCCCCGGTAAATGCCCCTTCCTGGTAGCCGAAGAGTTCAGATTCGATCAGTCCTTCCGGTATCGAGGCGCAGTTTACCGGCACAAACGGGCCGTTTTTGCGCGGTCCCGCCATATGCAGAGCACGGGCAAACAGCTCTTTGCCGGTGCCTGACTCCCCTTCAATCATGATCGGGATGTCATGTCCGACGACTTTGAGAGCTTTGGCGATCAAAGTCTGCATTTTACGGTCACCCAGTTCCAGCTCGTTCAGCAGTGCCTGCTTTTCTGTAACGTATGGCTGCGGGATTTTTGTTTTTGACGCCGGTGTGATGATGGGCAGAAATGTAACGGGTGAAATTGCGGTTCCCGGCCAGACCCGGCCAAAGACGTCGGCACCGGATTGCAGTTGCAGCTTCAGAAGGGGATGGTGCTGAAAACGGATCTGTTCAAACAATTTCGGCAGACCGAGCCTGAACAGAGATGCGAAGCTATGACCGGCCATCCTGAATCTGTCCAGGCCAAACTGTAGCAGTGCACAACGATTGGCAGCAATGAAGTCACCCTGCGGAGTAAAAACCGCTATGCCTTCGTAAAGTGTGCCGATGAATTCAGGTTTGAGATGAAAGCTGATAACGATGTCATTGGGAAAATGCGGGGCAAACATCTGATTTTCAATGATCTGGGCCGACAACCGCACCAGAGCCAACGTATGCTGCTGGTGACTGCGATAATCGCCGGAAACGTCCAGTGCGCCGAGAACAGCGCCTCGAGGATCGAAAATGGGAGTGGCTGAACAGCTCAGGAAGCGGTTCTTGTCAATGAAGTGCTCGCTGCTGTGCACCTGGACCGGTAGTTGCTCCTCCAGTGCTGTACCGACGGCGTTAGTGCCATTGACCCTTTCTGACCAGATGCCCCCCGGTTTCAGGTAGACTTTCTGTGCCTGGCCGACAAAATTCGGATCACCTATGGAATGGAGTATGACCCCGGCGCTGTCGGCCAGCAGAACCATACTGGAAGTGCCGCAGATCTCATGATACAGATTCTCCATCACCGGTTGGGAGCGGAGCAGCAGGGTGTTGTTTTTATCGCGGCGTTCCATCAGGTCATAGCGTGGGGTACAGCGGCTTTCGCCCCGTTCCATACCGATGCCGCGCTCTGCTGAACGCTGCCAGGAACGGATGATGGTATCGTTGACTATCCCGGTAGGAATAATCCCTTGCGCCAAAAACTCTTCTCGGGCATTTCGTATTGGATCAAGACCTTCTGTGACAGACTTGCTCATCGGTACTCCATGAAACTACGTTATGAATAACTGTAGTCGATTTAACTGCCACTCTTCCTGCAAACTATATTCGCTACCATTGTGACAAGGCGTTCACATTACCACGTTTTATTTTGGCACACAATAATTTTGAATATGTTTCATTCTGGTACACGTACCGCCATACCATTAGTCACATTCATTTTCGCTTCGCACGAAACTCTTCTCGTCCCACTTCGTTTCAAGCCGTAACTGGCTAATTGTTATCACATTACAATTCCTGCCAGAATACACGCACGCTAAAATATAATAATGTTTCTACGCTTGGCACACACACTGCTTTTACTACAATAAATAACCAATCAAAACGAGGTGACAGTGTGGCTCAGGTAACATGCGCAATATGTGGCGATTCAGCCGACTCAGAAGACTATCGTGTCAAGCAGTGTACCGAATGCGGTTCATGGTTCTGCTACCTGCATCTGGGGCAGTACAAATCCCAATGTACACCCTGTAAAACCTACACACTCAAGAACTGTTACGGGAGATAGCTTATGAAAATATGTTTTCCCGCCATCGCTGACGCTGGAATGGCAGGCGAAATTTATGGGCATTTTGCCTCGGCGCCACTCTTTGTCATCATCGATACGGATACTGGTACAAGCAGCGCAATTGCCAACTGCGACCGCGAAAATCCCTACGCCGGATGCAATCCGTTCAGTGCCCTCACGGGTCAGCACCTTGACGGGATTGTCGTCGGTGGTATTGGTGACGATTCACTCAGGGTCATGAACATGTGTGGTTTCACGGTTCACCAGGCAATATCTGCATCTGTAGCTGAAAACGTGGCGCTGTTTGCAAATGGCACCTTGCAGGAAATGGCAGTGATGCAGAGTCATCTTGAAGGGCGCTGCAGCAATGACGAGAGTGGCTGCAACTGCAGCCACTGAACATTATGGAATAAAAGGGGCGCCAGATTATGATGACAGAAATACCGGTACAGCAAGCGGTCGGCAGGGTTCTTTTTCACGACATAACCCGCATCGATCCGGGAAAATTTCACGGCAGGGCCTTTAAAAAAGGGCACATCATCGTCCCGGCAGATATCGACACGCTCCTCAAACTTGGCAAAGACAACGTCTATGTTCTCAACCTGGAAGAGGGTTTTATTCACGAAGACAAGGCGGCGTTGCGCATTGCCAAGGCGGCGCTGGGGCGAGGCATTCAGATGATGCCACCGACCGAGGGGAAAGTCCGTCTGATGACAACGCGCCCCGGTCTGCTGAAGATCAACGTGGCAGCGCTTGACCGGATTAATGCCATTGATGAGATTGTCTTTGCCACCGCCCACACGAACCGGCAGGTAGCCGCGAAAAAGCTGGTCGGCGGCACCCGCATCATTCCACTCTACACTGAAGAAGACAAAATCATCGAAGTCGAGAAGATCTGCCGGGAAAATGCGCCGCTCATTGAGGTCGTACCGTTCAAAAAACTGAACGTCGGCATGGTTACGACCGGAAACGAAGTGTATCACGGGAGGATCGAAGACAAGTTCGGCCCGGTCATGGGCGCAAAAATCACCGGACTCGGCAGCAGTATCCTCCGGCAGATACTGGTGCCTGACAGTGTTCCCATGACGGTGCAGGCTATTCACGACCTGCTTGGCGAAGGCGCCGACATGATTATGCTGACCGGAGGCATGTCGGTAGACCCGGATGACCGCACCCCGGCCAGTATCCGGGCAGCCGGAGGGAAGGAGGTGACCTACGGTTCACCCACTTTTCCCGGTTCCATGTTCATGCTCGCCTATATCGGCGACATACCGGTCATCGGGGTGCCAGGCTGCGCCATGTACAACAAGGCGACCGTGTTTGACCTGGTCGTACCGCGCATCCTGACCGGTGAGCGTCTGACCCGCACCGACTTTACCACTCTCGGCCATGGCGGTCTCTGTCTGGGCTGCCCCACGTGCAGCTACCCGAGCTGCGGCTTCGGCACCTGATTTAAATACAGTTTTACCAGGCTAATCGCCTGTATTCACAATAAAAGGGGGAATAAACAGATGAACAAAAAAGTACTCATCGTCAACGGCATCGAACGGACGCTGATCGTTGACCAGGAAGCACTCCTGTCCGATGTGCTGCGCAAGCAGTTGCATCTGACCGGAACAAAAGTCGGCTGCGGCACCGGCCAGTGCGGTGCCTGCAACGTAATCGTGGATGGCAAACTGGTACGTTCCTGTGTTGTAAAGATGAAAAAAGTCGAAAACCGGGCCACCATTACCACCATCGAAGGTATCGGCACCGCGCTGAACCTGCATCCGCTGCAGCAGGCATTCATTGTCCATGGCGCCCTGCAGTGCGGCTTCTGCACCCCCGGTTTCATTGTATCCGCCAAAGCTCTACTTGATGCAAATGCCAGCCCGACCCGCGAAGAGGTACGCGACTGGTTCCAGAAGTACCGCAATGCCTGCCGCTGTACCGGGTACATTATGATCGTGGATGCGGTTATGGATGCTGCCAAGGTACTGCGGGGCGAAATGCCCGCCTCAAATCTGGAATACAAAATGCCGGCCGACGGCAGAGTGTATGGCAGCTCCCACCCACGACCGACTGCAGTAGCCAAGGCAACCGGCACCTGGGATTTCGGTGCGGATATGGGACTGCAACTTCCCGAAGGGACACTGCAGTGCGCCCTGGTACAGCCTGAAGTTTCCCATGCCATCATCAAGGGGATCGACACCTCCGAGGCGGAAAAAATGCCCGGTGTATTCAAAGTCGTTACCCACAAAGATGTCAAAGGCAAAAACCGCATCACCGGCCTGATCACCTTCCCGACCAACAAGGGTGACGGCTGGGATCGCCCGATCCTCAATGACGAAAAGATTTTCCAGTTCGGCGATGCCGTTGCTATCGTCTGTGCCGACACTCAGGAACACGCCAATGCCGCAGCAAAGATGGTCAAAGTCGATCTGGAAGTGCTGCCGGCCTACATGAACGCCCCGGCCGCCATGGCGGACGATGCCATCGAGATCCATCCCGGCACCCCCAACATTTACTATGAGCTGAACGTGAAAAAGGGTGAAGAAACTGCACCGATCATGAAAAGCGCCGCCCATGTGGTCGAAGGTGAATACTACCTGCAGCGCCAGCCGCACATGCCGATCGAAGCCGATGTCGGCTTTGCCTATATTGACAGTCAGGACCGGGTAGTGGTTCACTCCAAGTCAATCGGCATCCACCTCCACCTCTACATGATCGCCCCGGGACTCGGCCTTGAGCCGGACAAACTGGTTATCGTCCAGAATCCTACCGGTGCGACCTTCGGCTACAAATTCAGTCCGACATTGGAAGCATTGGTTGCAGCGGCCACTATTGCCACCGGCAGGCCCTGTTTCCTCGGCTACAACTGGTATCAGCAGCAGACCTACACCGGCAAACGCTCACCGTTCTGGCTCAAGCTCAAACTGGCTGCTGACAAAGACGGCAAACTGCTGGCTATGGAAGGGGACTGGTCGGTCGATCACGGACCGTACTCCGAGTTCGGTGATCTGCTCACCACCCGTGGCGCCCAGTTTGTCGGTGCCGGCTATGACATCAAAAACATCCGCAGCGTTGGCCGTACCGTCTGCACCAACCACGGCTGGGGCTCCGCATTCCGCTCCTACGGTTCGCCCCAGAGTTTCCTGGCGTCAGAATCGCTCATGGATGAGCTTGCCAAAAAAATGAACATGGATCCGCTGGAATTGCGTTACATCAACTGCTACCGCCCCGGAGCCACCACCCCGACCGGACAGGCACCGGAAGTGTACCCGTTCCCGGAAATGTTCGACATGCTCCGTCCCAAATACAAAGCGGCTCTTGAGAAGGCAAAGACCGAATCCACTGCGACGAAAAAGCGCGGCGTCGGCGTATCCCTCGGTATTTACGGCTGCGGTCTTGACGGTCCGGACACCTCCGGTGCCTGGGCGGAACTGCTTCCGAACGGGGATGTCATGGTTGGCAACTCCTGGGAAGATCATGGCCAGGGCGCCGATATGGGCACGCTGGCATTTGCTCATGAAACGCTGCGGCCCCTTGAGCTGAAACCGAGTCAGATCAAACTCTGCCTGAATGATACCAGCCTGGTGCCTAACTCCGGCCCTTCCGGCGGCAGCCGCCAGAACGTGGTCACCGGCAACGCCATCAAGGCCGCCTGCACCCTGCTTCTGAATGCCATGCGCAAGGCTGATGGCAGCTATCGCAGCTATGACGAACTGGTGAAGGAGCAGATCGCTGTCAAACATGAGGGGAGCTGGACAACACCCTGCACCCATATGGATGAGCACTCGCAGGGCAACCCGTTCTGCATCTATATGTATGTCGTCTTCATGTCTGAAGTTGAAGTCGATGTCACCACCGGCAAAACCACGGTCGTAAAAATGACGACCGTCGGGGACTACGGCACCATCACCAACCGTCTTGTCGTTGATGGCCAGGTTTACGGCGGTCTTGCCCAGGGCATCGGCCTGGCGCTTTCCGAAGATTTCGAAGACCTGAAGAAGCACACCACCCTGATCGGTTCAGGATTTCCGTTCTGCAAGGACATCACCGACGACATGGAAATTCTCTATGTCGAAACACCTCGCCCGGAAGGTCCTTTCGGCGCAGCCGGTGTCGGCGAGGGGCCGCTCACATCGCCCCATGTCGCTATCCTCAACGCCATCGACAACGCCTGTGGCGCCCGCATCAGAGCGATTCCGGCCTATCCGGAAAAAGTGCTGGCAGCGTTAAAGTCCGACAAGAAAGCCTTTGACGTCAGCGATGCCGTTGCTGGTGGCTACATGTCACAAGGTGGAATTGAAACGTTGAAGAAGTAAGAAACTGAAATCCCTCCTTCTTAAGGAGGAGACCAGAAATCCCCTCCCCTTCAAGGGGAGGGTTAGGGTGGGGATGGGGTTAAGATGGTAAATCTACCCCATCCCCCTCCTGACCTCCCCCTTGAAGGGGGAGGAACGAAAGGTCAATGGCGGTATTTATCAATGGAACAAGACACCCTGCGGGAATGGGAACATACCTGTGTCCAGGAAGAGCCGCCGGAGTGTACTGCGACCTGCCCGATTCACGTCGATGCCCGACTGTTTGTCAAGGAAATGGGACGCGGCGACCGGGAGGCTGCGTTCAAAGTTTTGGCCAAAACCATGCCGTTCCCCGGCATCCTCGCACGGATATGCGACCACCCTTGTGAAAGCCGCTGTAAACGGGGTGAAGTCGATGAACCTATCGCAATCGGCACTCTCGAAAAGAACTGTATCGAACAGTCGGCCAGCAAGGTCCGAGTGCAACTGCTCCCGCGAAGAGATCAGTCGATTGCGGTTTTGGGGAGTGGTCTTGCCGGCCTTACCGCCGCCTGGGACCTCCTCAAAAAAGGCTTTTGCGTGACAATTTATGAACAGTGCGATCGGCTCGGCGGTTCACTTCACCAGTATTCAGAGGCAGCTCTCCCGATGGAAATCATCCGTGAGGAACTCGCTATTCTGAATACGCTGAAGGCCGATATCCGCTGCAGTGAAAAACTCGATGCAACGATCTTTGAGGGTATCTGCCAGGAATATGATGCCGTCTTTATTGACCGGGAAACCGTAAGAAACGGTGAACTGCCACTCTCGCAAAACAACACCGGAGAGATCGATATCGATGCCGCTACCGGAGCGACCAATCGGGAGGGCGTCTTTGCCGGTGGCGGAACCGGCAGCAGTGGCACATATTCCCCTATCAATAAGACCCTGCAAGGACGTAAAGGTGCGCTCTCCATTGAACGGTTTATTCAAAAAGCGCAGATGGGCGCCGGTAGAGATACTGATGGACCGTTCAGAACAAGACTCCATACGAATATATCAGGTATCGCGCCTCTCCCCAGAGTAGTGCCGGCAAACGTTGCCGCCGGGTTCAGCGACAATGAAATGCAGGTCGAAGCCGGTCGCTGTATCCAGTGCGAATGCCTTGAGTGCGTCAAGGTGTGCGCGTACCTGAAGCACTATGGTAGTTACCCGAAAAAATACGCCCGCCAGGTTTTCAACAATGAGCGGGTTATCTACGGTGCAGCCCATACCAAAAACCAGTTTGTCAATTCCTGCAGCGGTTGCGGCCTCTGCGAGACCGTCTGTCCCACCGGTTTCAACATGGGCGATCTCACTCTCCAGGCACGGCGCACCATGAACGAGCAGAAACTGATGCCGCTCTCCTTTCACGAGTTTACCCTTCAGGACATGGCCTACAGCAGCGGAGAGCACTTCGCCTTCAGCAGCCATGAAGCGGGAAATGAGGAGAGTGCCTGGCTCTATTTTCCGAGTTGCCAGCTCTGTGCCACCTCACCGGTTGAAGTTCTGTCATCCTACGGCTATCTGCGGGAACACCTCACCGGCGGGGTCGGCATCATACTCGGCTGCTGCGGCGCACCGGCGTACTGGGCCGGGCGCGAAGAGCTGTTCCGGGAAACTCTGGAGGCACTTCGCAGCGAGTGGGAACATCTCGGCTCCCCCCGGGTGATCACCGCCTGTTCCACCTGTCAGAATATCTTCACAGAACACCTTCCTGCCATGGATGTCGTATCGCTCTGGAAGGTTATTGAAGAAAGCGGTCTGCCATCTGAGGGGTGTACGGCGTCCGGAACAACCGTTGCCATCACTGACCCCTGCAGTACCCGTCATGCCCCGGAGACGCAGGGGAGTGTCCGCAGTATTGTGCTGTCACTTGGCATAACGGTGGCAGAACTCCCCTTGCATGGCGATACACCTGAGTGCTGCGGTTTCGGCGGCCTGATGTTCAACGTCAACCCGAAGCTGGCGCGGGCTGTCATTGACCGGAGGATAACGGAGGGAGCGGCGACGGTTGGTGGATATGATTATCTGGCCTACTGCGCCCACTGTCGCGATAATTTTGCCGCAGCCGGTCAGCGGGTCAGTCACCTGATCGAACTGCTCTTTCCGTCTGCAGCAGGTGGAGACCCGACTGCCCGGGGCTGGATTTCCTGGACCGAGCGGCGCAGCAACCGCGCCAGGGTAAAACAGGGAATACTCCGGGAGTTTGACGCAAAGGGAGGAGCTGCTGTGGATGCTGAGTTGATACTTACCATGACCGATGAGGTACGGCGCCTGATTGATGAACGGCGCATCCTGGAGGATGATATCAGGAGCGTGATCGAACATGCCGAACGAACCGGACAACGGTTAAAGAACAACCTGAACGGTCAGTTCCGGGCCTGTTATAAACCGATACATGTGACCTTCTGGGTTGACTATACCCCCGAAAACGGTGGTTTTACGATCCATAATGCCTATTGTCATCGCATGAATATCGTGGGGGTGAAAAAATGAGCCTGCCTGTTGAGGCCACGGGGTGGAGTTGCGCCGCCTGCGGAGGTGAGCTTGAGATTGTCAAGGTAGGGTTTACCTACATGAAGGGGAATTTCGAGGTTGATCTTCCCGCCTGCCGGGAGTGTGGACAGGTACTGGTGTCCGAAGAACTGGCAACCGGAAAGATGGCTGATGCAGAGCGGATCCTTGAAGACAAGTAGCATGAAAGGAGGAAATTGAACCATGGATGATATCCAGATGCGGATGTTGGAATTATCCTACAACGGCTATTACTGCAGTCAGATTCTGCTCATTCTCGGGTTGGAAGCCCAAGGGAAGAGCAATCCCGATCTGGTTCGCGCCATGGGGGGGCTGGCCAACGGCTGCGGTTTCTCCGGCGGTCCCTGCGGCACACTGACCGGGGCGGCCTGTCTGCTCAGTCTGTATGCCGGTAAAGGGACAGATGATGAATACGCGGATGATAATCTCACCTACATGCTTCGTGATCTTGGGGAGTGGTTCACCAGTCTCTACGGGAGTCGCTTTGGCGGTACTACCTGCGAAACAATTATCGGCGACCGCACTGAAATGCGTCAGCGCTGCGGCGCCATCGTCGCCGAGACCTACGCCAAGGTGATTGAGCTACTGACTGCCGGAGGTTATGACATTGCTGCCGGAAAGTAACTATGCCACTGAAAGCCTCTGTCCTGAATGCCTGGAACGGATACCGGCAGAACGGCGCACTGAAGGTGATGTGGCCTATCTCGTCAAAAGCTGTCCGAAGCATGGTGACTTTACGGCTCCTGTCTGGAGGGGGAAACCGTCTTTGGCTGGCTGGGTCCGTTCGAAAAAACCGCTGCGCATCGGCACACATCTGACAGATTCACCCCGTGGATGTCCTTTTGACTGCGGAATATGTCCGTCACACAGGCAGCAATCCTGTACCGTTCTTATCGAGGTTACCGGTCGCTGCAATCTGTCATGTCCATACTGTTTCGCGGCAGCAGGAACAGAGACCGTGGCGGATCCGACTCTGGAGGCCATTCAAGGTTGGTACCGGACGGCATTGGCAAAGAGCGGCCCACGCAACATCATCCAGCTTTCCGGCGGTGAAGCGACGACTCGCGATGACCTTCCGGAAATCATTGCCATGGGGCGCGAAATGGGATTCCCGTTCATCCAGTTAAACAGCAACGGCCTGCGTCTTGCCTCGGACCCTGGTTACGCTGTGAAGTTAAAACGTGCCGGGCTCTTCTCCGTCTTTCTCCAGTTTGACGGCACCGAAGACTCCATTTATCAGTCAATCCGCGGGCGTTCCCTGCTCGCAGAGAAACGTGCGGCTATTGAGCAGAGTGCCGCAGCGGGGCTTGGCGTGGTACTGGTCCCGACACTTGTTCCAGGGGTCAATACAGAAAATATAGGTGCGATTCTGAACCTTGCGCTGGAACTGGCCCCGGCTGTGCGCGGGGTCCATTTTCAGCCCGCCAGTTATTTCGGTCGCCACCCCGGCCCTCCCGAAGACGCTGACCGAATCACACTCCCGGATTTGATGCGGGCGATTGAGACGCAAACGGGCGGCCTAATGAAAGTAGAACATTTCAGTCCGCCAGGGTGCGAGCATCCACTCTGTTCGTTTCATGGCAATTTTTTGCGCCTGCCGGATGGTGGACTCAGGTCGTTGAGCGTCCATGGGAAGGATTGCTGTGTTCCGGAAAGCGCAGGCACCGGTCGTGCGGTCTCATACGTGGCACAGCAATGGTCTGCACCGGCAGCGGTATCAGGCTGTTGCGGCACCAACAGCCTGGATGCGTTTCTGGAAAACCACCGTACCAATACCTTCGCAGTGTCGGCCATGGCCTTTCAGGATGCCTGGAATCTCGATCTGGAGCGGGTTCAGGAGTGCTGCATTCACGTGGTCGCCCCGGATCAGCGGATGATTCCCTTCTGCCTGTACAACCTGACCTCTGCCGAGGGGAAACCGCTCTACAGGAAGGCATCATGCTGACTCCACTTGAACCATGGATCAGCTTAAAAAACAACGGCATTAAATGCACGATTTGCGATACGAGGGGGATAAAATTATGCTGATGAGTTGGCTGGCAGAGACGGTATGCGCTCTACAGGAAAAGGGAGATGATCTGGCGCTGGTGACAGTGATCAGTAAATCGGGGTCAGCGCCCTGTCTGGCAGGAGCGAAGATGACGGTATGCGCTGATGGGACCTCCAACGGCACAGTTGGCGGCGGAGTGCTGGAGGCGGCAGCTCAGAAACGGGCAGTCCGGGTTTTTAAATCAGGCTGTGCCGAAATTATGTCTTTTGATCTTTCGGGCGCGGATGCCGCCAGCATGCAGATGATTTGCGGCGGTAACGTCAAGCTGCTGGTCGATTTCATTCCGGCATCAGCAGCTAATATTGAACTGTTCCGCAGATTACGTGGTGCCCTGCAGGTCGGTGAAAAATGTTACCTGATAACCTCACTTGGAGTGGTCGGCGGTGAAAAACAGCAGTCGAAGCTCACCCTGGTTCTGGAAGATCGCTCCTTGAGCGGTGAATTTCCATACCCGCACGAATGGCTGGAGCAGTTGATTGAAAAGGCGAGCCGCTCAACCTACCCGGTTGTGGAGACCATTGACGGCCAGCAGTTTGTGGTTGAACGCTGCTACATTCCCAGCACTCTGTACGTCTATGGGGCAGGGCATGTATCGCAACAACTGGCGCTTCTCGCTGAGACCGTCGATTTTCAAACGGTTATCCTGGACGACCGTGACGAATTTGCCAACCGGGATCGCTTTCCCAAAGCCGATGTGATTACCGTGCTTGACTCTTTTGATGAGTGCTTCAAGGATTTTGATCTGGACGGTGACAGTTATGTGGTTATCGTCACCCGGGGACACCAGCACGACAAAACAGTGCTGGCTCAGGCCTTACGCAGCGGGGCGGGCTATATCGGCATGATGGGGAGCCACCGCAAGCGGGATGAACTGCTTAAAGTTTTGCAGCAGGAGGGCTTCTCCAAAGAGGCACTTGAGCGGGTACACTGCCCGATCGGTCTGGATATCAAGGCTGCCACAACCGGCGAGATTGCCGTCAGTATCGTGGCAGAGCTCATTCAGACGCGGGCGCAGGCGATAACATAGAATGAGAGGCCCCGTTACTGCCATAATACTCGCCGCCGGCTATTCGTCCCGCATGGGGGCATTCAAACCGCTCTTGCCGTTTGGAAACTCGACGGTGCTGGAGCAGGTCATAGCCCTCTTTCGGAGCGCCGGAATTGAGGATATACGTGTTGTTATCGGCCACTGTGCTGCGGAATTGCTGCCGCTGCTGAAAGGCCTGAATGTCCGGCCACTGCTGAACGAGCGCTATCATGAAGGGATGTTTTCCTCGGTGGTGGCATCGGTCGAAAGCCTCGACGCAGCAACAGATGCATTCCTGCTGCTGCCGGTTGATATTCCGCTGGTGCGGCCTGGCACGATTGAACTCCTCCTCCGTCGGCATCAGCAGAGTACTGCAGGTATCCTCTATCCTTCATTTCGCGGCACACGGGGGCATCCACCACTGATTTCTGCTTCGTATCGGGAGAAAATTTTATCATGGGACGGCAGCGGCGGACTGAATGGGCTCCTAATGAAACATGAAAGTGATTCGGCCACTGTTGAATGCGGTGACGAAGGCGTCCTTCTCGACATGGACACTCAGGAGGATTACGAACGGCTGCGGAACATGCTGCGAGAAGAAGCTATTCCATCCAGACAAACATGCGAACAGCTGATGACTGAGCGATTCGGTTCTGACAGTCCGGTTGCTGCACATTGCAGTGTTGTGGCCGGGGTAGCGCTGCAACTGGCAGGGAAGCTGAACAATAACGGGTATCATTTTGATCTGCCCTTGATCGAAGCGGCGGCACTGCTCCATGATGTGGCAAAAGGCAGCTCTCACCACGCCGCAGTCGGGGCCGACATGCTGAGCAATATGGGGTACGGCGCAATCGCCGGGCTCATTGCCGTCCACATGGAGCTTCCTCCGCGCCCTCAGGCTTCGCTCGATGCTGCTGAACTCCTCTATCTTGCGGATAAACTGGTGGAGGGCACACGGATCGTTCCGCTTGAGACACGCTGCCAACGCCAAATTGCACGCCATGCCGCAGACCCCGCCTGCGTTGAAGCAATTACCCGCCGCTTTGAGAGAGCGACCGGGATACGTGAAATGGTGGAGTCGCACCTCGGAGTCCCTGTTGCAGAGGTGTTAGTGGATGTTCAATCATGAATCGTGCCGATCACATTACGGAATCATGCACGGTATATCTACTGCGGCATGGTGATTCGAGCATTGACAGCGTCCACCGTTTTATTGGTCAGTTCGAGAGTTCACTTAATGAGGCAGGACGCTTACAGGCTGAGTGGTGGCATCAGGAACTTGCCGGAATCCCGTTCAGCGGTTTCTATTGCAGCGCTCTGCAACGCTCCATCGAAACCGCCCGGATCATCGCTCAGTCGCACCACGCTTCTGTAACTATCCTGCCGGGTCTGAACGAAATCGACCTCGGTAGTTGGGATGGTATGCCGATCAGTGAAGTAAAGCGACGATTCCCGCTGGAGTACCAACTGCGTGGTGCCGATCTTGCCGGTTACCGCCCCCATGGCGGAGAAAGTTTTGCCGACCTTTCAGCCCGTGTACTGACAACCTTTGAAAAAATTATTCAACATTCCTGCGGGAACCTGCTGATCGTCGGGCATGCCGGAGTTAACCGGGTCATCCTGTGTCACCTGCTCGGTATGCAATTGGCCAATCTCTTTTGCCTTGGGCAGGAATACGGTTGCCTGAATATTCTCGAATATTCCAGAAAAGCCTCGGTAATACTTCGGCTTAATGTCCCGGCTAAAATACCGCACCGTTGAGAAAAAAATGATCTGTCCGAAATGTAAAGAAAAAAACAAAATGAAGAAGATAGTATTCAAAGATGAGCCGATGTATATCTGTTTGTGCGGCTGGAAGGGGTCTTTTGAGTATTATCTGGAACGGCTCAATATCGAAATTAAACGGATGTACCCTTTCGGCTTTCCTCAATAACAATTTAGTCCGGTCAAATCAAGGGAGTAAAAAATCATGGTCAAAATATCATCTGAACTGATCGATCCTTCAAAAGTATACGACCTGATTGCTAAATGCGGAGCAGGTTCGATCGTATTTCACTATGCTGTAGTCAAGCCAATGGCAGGTGTAGGAGGAACAACAATCTACATTGATTATGCCTCCAGTGATGATACCGAGGCAGAACTGGACGGGATTGCAGATGCACTGAAAGCTGAATACATCGTAGAGGATATACTGCTGATCAGGCGAACCGGCCGACTTGTTCTTGGTGACATTATCTCGCTTGTTGCCGCCAGCTCAACTAATAGTCAAGATGCCTTGGAAGCGTGTAGACAGGGTATAAACCTATTGAAAAAAATGAAGTCAATTGTTAAGAATGAGTCTCGTAACTAGCGTGGCTGGAGATCCTAAGGTGTTAGATTTCCATACATTTCGAAAACTCATAAAGGAGTAAAGAACAAATGGATGCCACAGTCAAAGCGATGCTGGAGAAGTACTGTGTAACCCGCTCGCCACCAATAACAATGAATCAGAGCCTAGCTTCACAGGAACAGACGATCAAGATCATGTCGTATCTGGAAATAGGCCGTCAGGAAGGTGCCGAGTTGCTGACCGGTGGTGTGACAGAACCCATCTGGATGGCGAGTTGGGGGGTGGGTACTATATCCATCAAGGGGCATAACAAAATGCGTATCTTCCGGGAAGAAATTTTCGGACCGGGGTGCTATCCGTTACTACATTCACGGAGGAGGCAGAAGCGCTTGAGTTGGCCAACGATATCTCTCCTACGGGCTCGCACCGGCATCTGGAGCCGCGATGGTAGTACTGCCTATCCATGGGACGCGCAATCAAAGCGGGGCGTTTCTGGACCAACTGCTACCACGCCTATCCGGCTCACGCAACTTTCGGCGGAAAGTGGTAATTTTCTAAAAACGGATAATGGAAATCGCACTGGCGGCAAAATATAATGTACAGAGACAATTAGCAGAAATGGAAGGGGCACCTCAATTCGGGGTGCCCTTTTTTGTTCACCAGAACAGTTAGGCAATAACGTGACGGAGTGATCCCGTCTTCTGCACAGCAATGGAAATTAGCAACGGAACATACATGCTGCCATCTTTGTTACATCCATAGTTACTCATATCTTCATATTCCACCCATACAAAGATATTTTACCTCCAGAAAATCCTCTATGCCGTACTTTGAACCCTCGCGACCGCTCCCCGACTCCTTCACTCCGCCAAACGGTGCTACTTCCGTGGAGATGATGCCGGTATTAATGCCGACTATTCCGTATTCAAGGGCCTCGGCAACCCGCCAGACCCGACCAATATCGCGGCTGTAAAAATACGATGCCAGCCCAAATTCGGTGTCGTTAGCCATGGCAACGGCTTCAGCATCGGTTGAAAATCGAAAGAGCGGTGCCAGAGGCCCGAATGTCTCCTCATTGGCAACGGCCATGTCATTCGTTACGTCCGCCAGGATTGTCGGTTGGTAGAAGGTGCCGCCCAGTTCGTGGCGATGTCCTCCCAGAATTATCCGTGCTCCCTTGGCAACCGCATCCGCAATATGCTCCTCAACCTTTTCCACGGAATTCATGTCTATGAGCGGTCCCTGCTGAGTCTCACCCTTGAGGCCGTCACCCACCTTTAGCAGACTCACTGCAGCAGCAAGTTTCGCAACAAACTGATCATACACGTCATCCTGAATCAGGAACCGGTTAGTACAGACACAGGTCTGTCCCGTGTTGCGGTATTTTGATACAACGGCACCCTCAACGGCTGCATCAAGATCGGCATCATTGAAAACTATGAACGGAGCGTTGCCGCCCAGCTCCATTGACACCTTCTTGACGGTGCCCGCACACTGCTCAATGAGCTGCTTTCCTATCTCGGTAGAACCGGTAAAGGTCAGTTTACGCACAATCGGGTTGGCGGTCATTTCGCCGCCGATTGCACGTGATGAGCCGGTAATGACGTTAAACACGCCTGCCGGTATTCCGGCCCGCTCAGCAAGAACTGCCAGCGCCAGGGCAGAATACGGTGTCGCTGTTGCCGGCTTGAGCACCATGGTGCATCCGGCCGCAAGAGCAGGACCCGCTTTACGGGTAATCATTGCGGAGGGGAAGTTCCAGGGTGTAATGGCTGCACAGACACCAACCGGTTCTTTGAGAACAATGATGCGCTTGTCTTTCTGGTGTGCAGGAATGGTATCACCATAGATCCGTTTGCCCTCCTCGGCAAACCACTCAATGAAAGATGCCGCATACAGGATTTCACCGCGAGACTCAAACAGCGGCTTACCCTGTTCAGCGGTCATCAGAACAGCCAGATCCTCCTGGTTAGCCACTATCAGTTCAAACCAGCAACGCAGCAGAATAAAGCGTTCCTGCGCCGTCAGTGTCCGCCAGTCAGGGTATGCGGCATGTGCCGCAGTAATGGCGAAGCGTGTTTCTGCGGTGCCCATCTTCGGTACCGTGCCGATGGTTTCCCCCGTTGCCGGGTTAGTTACCGGAATTGTTTCCTGAGTATCAGCATTGCACCATGTGCCGCTGATGTAACATTGTTGGCGCAGCAAATCCGGATCATTCAAAACAAACATCTTTCCTCTCTCCTGTATATATTCCTCAACAAAAACGCACTCATTGTATCATCAGGTAACCTTGATAATCACCGTCTTGGTTTCAAGGAAATGCTCCAACTGTTCAGTTCCCCTGTCCTTGCCAAAACCAGACTGTTTGTAGCCACCAAACGGCATTGAATTGTCGTCAGGATCATGACAGTTGACGCCAATGGATCCGGCTTTCAACTTCGGTACGACACGTAAAGCGCGTGAGATATCCTGAGTCCAGACACTTGCCGCCAAACCATAGATACTGTCATTGGCAAGACGAACGACCTCCGCTTCGTCATCAAAGGGTGCAACACAGAGCACCGGCCCGAAGATCTCTTCCTGCATGATCGTCATGTTATTCGTACAATCGGCAAAAACGGTCGGTTCGACAAAGTATCCTTCACCCTCCACTGGCAGCCCCCCGCATACCAGACGTGCTCCTTCTGCCTCTCCTTTACGGATATATGCCATGATTGATTCCTGAGCGCCCTTTGAGATGACCGGTCCCATTTCACACTCAGGATCAAGCCCGGGGCGCAGGCGGATGCTTTGTGCCACTGTGGCGATTGCTGCAACCGTCTCCTCATAAATGTTCCGGTGAACATACATCCGTGATCCGGCACTACAGATTTGCCCGGAGTTAAAAAATATGCTCCAGCGCGTGGATTCGGCAACCGTCGCAACGTCTGCATCTTCGAAAACGAGGATCGGTGACTTACCACCCAGTTCCAATGTCATACGGGACATGTTCTCAAGTGCTGCCCGACCGACTTCGCGGCCTACCTCCGTAGAACCGGTAAACGATACCTTGTTCACTTCGCGGTGACCTGCCAGATATCCACCAATTGCACCACCGGACCCGGTAACAATGTTAACTACACCATGAGGAATCCCGACTTTTTCGCATAGGGATGCGAAGTAAATCATGCTCAATGATGTCAGTTGCGCTGGCTTGAGAACGATTGTGCAACCAACGGCAAGCGGGGCTGCTAACTTCCAGATCGCCATGTTCAAGGGCCAATTCCATGGGACGATTGCGGCAATTACACCAATCGGTTCTTTCAGGGTACAGGCGAAATTCTCGCCAGGGAGGGAGGTGGTTCTGGTCGTTCCCTGGATTTTGGTTGCCCAGCCCGCCATGTAGCGCAGCAGATCCGCCGCCCCGAGAACGTCATAATCAAGGCATCCTGTAAGTGCCTTGCCGTTATCAATTGTTTCAATTTCCGCAATAACCTGAGCATGTTCTTCAAGGGCATCAGCCAGGCGATGGATCAGTTTCTGGCGCTCGTTCGGCTTCATACGGCTCCAGTCGCTATCCTCAAATGCTGCACGGGCAGCATTGACCGCTCGGTCTACATCTCCCTTGCTGGCGCTCGGAATCTTTGTGAGGAACCCACCGGTTGACGGCTCGAGTACATCAATAGTTGCCCCGGTTTCAGCAAGGCACCAAGAGCCATTGATATACATTGACTTTTCGCCTGTCAGAAATCCCATGGTTTCTGCAGTTACACCATACTTCACCAACATCGTTTTGACTGTGGCATCCATTTTTTTACCCCCTTGAAAATGTTCGATTGCTGATAGTTAATTCAATTTTGCATTGAATTTTGCAGAATCATATTCTGGAAGTTGAGGGACGTTTCTCTGCTCCCAAGGCTCCAGCATGATGACGATCTTTCTCTTTGAAACGCCATTTGTGGACCATCGTCCATCTTCCGAGAAACGAGCATCAACTGCCTCGAGGTACTCTAAAGCCATACTTTTACGTATCGCATCAACATCGTTGAGCCTCTGTATTACTTCATGGGTCTCTGGGCTTCGGCCCTCAGCTTTGTGTACATCTGCAAGCAACCGGGACTTTCCGTTATCTCCCTTAAAAATCGTAACGCGATAATTGAGTAACCCTGGAAGCCGGAAGAGTGCCTCATCCAGCTCTGAAAGAGTTATGGTGCAGTCAGTTCCCAGGAAAACAACACCATCCCACCGTCCCTTGACACGCTCCATCCGCCTAAGAACGCTGCCACATGGACAGGGCTGCGTAATTATTCGGGCAATGTCCCCGGTTCTATATCGTATGAGAGGCATGCCCCGTCTTGTAAGAGTTGTAAAGACAACCTCGCCGATCTCGCCTTCGGGACAGACATCCCCGGTTTCGTGATTGACTACTTCGAAGTAAAGATCAGCCTCCCTGAGGTGATAGCCGTCCAAAGCATCGCACTCAACACCGCCGCCAAGTCCCATCTCGGTCATGCCGTAATGGTTGAAAACCCGGCAGCCCCAAACTTTCTGTAGAGTCTCTGCTATTGCCCGTGGGACGTAATCTGTGCTTAAAAGGACGCTCTTAATACGGCCTTTCCCAATTGCAGCTCCCACGGTTGAAGAAGCTACAGCAAGGAGTTGCGTGGGAATGCCGACGAGACATTGAGCACCGAAAAAAGTAATGGCATCAGCAGAGTGGTTAGGGTCCACAACCGGCCCGTACGCAATTGCATCTACATTCATCCTACTTAGTCCGCGAACAAGTAAATCACCCACACTGTCCGCGCTTTCCCCGGGAAGAAATATTGCCACACGCTGACCCTGGCTTACAAAAGTTGACATGCCGTGGTGGAAGAAGTCCACCGTCAACTCCAGATCTCCTTCCGTGAAGAAGAGTCGTTTTGCTTCCCCGGTACTTCCCGATGTACGAAGCGATACAATACGGGTGATTTCATCCTGGCGAACCGCCAAAAAACCAGAAGGAGCTTCGGCGAGTTCAGACGCAGTCGTAAAAGGAATGCTGGCTATTTCGGAAAGTGTGGACAAGGGAGTAGTTGGAAGTGTGGATAAGTGTCTGCGGTAGAAAGGAGCATTCCGGCGGGCGTAGCCGATGGTCTCGTTTAAGCGCGTAAGTTGGTAGGCCTTGAGTGCATCAACATAACCGTTCCCGGTTAAAACGATGTCAATCTGGGCCCTTTCTCTGATCCATTTTTCAAGAGGAGTGACATTTATCATTACGTTCTCGTTCAATCATTTAATCTCATGGAATTTTTCGATGCATCAGGGAGGCTACTTGTCTTCAAGAGCCTGCTCTGCTTCTGCCAGCTTTCCTGTTGCCAGTTTCTCGTCTATAAGTATGAAGCCGCACAGGGAACATGCAGGAAGATCGATTGGGAAAATGGACTGCATATACTGAAGCCTGACCGTCTGAACTTCCAACGGCACCTGACACAGATTGCAGAGCCACTCGCTGTTACCGCCGGACTTTACCCACTCCTTAGTACTTCCGCTCGACTTCATCACCATCCTGTGGGAATAGGCGGTATGCACCTGATAGCCATCATAGATCTGACTGTATTCCACCCAGTAGAAGACCGCTTTAGGGCGGTAGTAAGCGAGTGATCGGCTACTGGCAGGATGGGTCAATTTTTTTCCTGAGATTTCGGCATTGTGAATGACCTTTTGCAAATCTTCCCTCAGTATCAGGCGCTCCTCAATAAGACGCTCAACCTCCCCGGAGATATGGATGTTTGTCTGCTGAAACGGGTCCATATATTTCTCAATTCTGCCTAATTTCAATCATTGGGGCAGGCAGTGTTTTAGTATTTTTCAAGCATGGCTATGTCATTACGTATCAGGTATACATCTACCACTTCTCCAACCGCTACCAGGGAAGTTTTTTCGGGAAGCACCGCAATGGCGTTGGCATTGATCATAGTACGCAGGATACTGGTGCTTTGGTCACCGGCTGAGGTAACAACATAGCGGCCGTTCTCCAGTTCAATTCGTGCTCGAAGATAAACAACCCTATCCGCTTTCTTGGATACTTCTTCCCTGATCGTGGCTTTAAAACATGGCCTGAGCACCCGAAGGTGCCCCATCATCTTCAGCAGTGCCGGTCGGACGAACTCTTCGAAAGCGATTATGGTCGAGACCGGTCTGCCGGGGAGTGAAAAGACCGGCGTTTCTCCCCTCATGCCAAAGGTTTTAGGGCCTCCCGGCTTGATGTCACCTTTTAAAAATATCTGCCGCACACCTAATTCGGCCAGCACTTCCAGCACAAAATCGCGTTCTCCGACCGAAACGCCGGCAGATGTGATCAGCGCATCGGCTTTCAGCCCCTCAAGCATCATTTCTCTGTGGCTCTCTTTATTGTCACTGGCGATACGGAGGATAACTGGATCTGCTCCGGTTTCTCGAATAGCCGCTGCCAGGAAATAGGCATTACTGTTAATTAGCCGACCGGCAACCGACTGCTCTCCCAGTTCGATAAGCTCGTCGCCGGTACAGAGAACAGCCACCCGTGCCTTGCTGTATACCGGCACCACCGATTTGCCGAAGGAGGCAAGCACACTGATTTCAGTCGATTGGATAACCGTGCCTGCTGACAGGAACGTGGTACCAAGTGCTATGTCTTCACCTTGGAAGCGAATGTGCTGTCGGGGGTTGACCGCTGTCAGTAATTCAACCTGACCATTTGCCTCACAGGTCTCTTCAACCGGCACCACGGCATCACAATTATGAGGAATCCGCGCTCCGGTCATGATACGGATAGCGCACTTCGGCTTAATTGGATCCGGTATGCTGCCACCTGCCGAAGCAGTGCCAGTAATCCGCAAGGTAGACCCCATAACAGCGCAGTCGCCACAACGCACAGCAAAGCCGTCCATGGCTGAATTATCGTAGAGAGGCATATCCCACTGAGCTACCATATCTTCTGCCAAAACTCTGCCCAGAGCCGCCTGCAACTCTACACGTTCCACACCAAGAAGCCTTACCTGTTCCAGAATAATCTGGCGTGCTTCTTCGAAACTGGGCATTTCGCATTTCTCCGTAGTCATGGCCACCTGATTACCGATTGCCATGACTATTTTAATCTTAAGCTATCTGGGATTAAACCTTCTTTGACAATCTGGCAATGGTATCCATTACCTTCTTCATGCCATGCCTGTCAGTCAGAGCCTGCAGGCCAATCTCAACTTCACCCAGTTTCGGCCCTTCTTCCCGCTCATCATCCTGCTCATCTTCACGCTCTTCGTAGGTCAAGGCTTTTACCAGGCACCACTTGACACAGATGGGTTCTTCTTCTCCATCACACATATCGCATTTAAGAGGGAGACCTGAGTCGGGCTCTTTGAAAAGATCTCTGGACGGGCAGGAGGCCCTACAAGAGTCGCACTCGGCGTACTCCTTGCCATCAATCACATACTTGTTTCTTCCCGAGCACTCAGACGAGGTATACTCACCCGCTAATACCGGGTACCAGATATCGCCGAGTCGGTCAGTAACAACTTGAATACGGGATCGTGTCGGGTTATTGCTGCTGTATTTCGGAGTAGCATGGAATGCAGAACACATTATTTCGCATGATCGGCAGCCATTACATTTGTCAGCATCAATTTTGATTACTCTGATCATTTTTTTAGAGTTAGCCATTTTTCAGTATACCTCTCTTTTCCAGATCATCCGCAACGTAGCCCAGATCTAATTCCTCCAATTTTTCCCTCGTCGGGATGCCATCATCATTCCAGCCTTTATATTTGTAATATGTTGAGAGGAGTTGTTCTTCGAGCTCAGGAAATCTCTTTTTCCAATGATCTTCAGGCGGTTTTTCATCGATCCTCCTGATGCCTTTTCTGTTGTTGTATGCCCTATGCAGGTTCCGGCTCCTGTTAGCAATTGTCTTCAGTTCGGCTTCGTCAATATCGAATCCGGTCGCTGCTGAGATCAATTTTGGATAGTTGTGAATATGATAGGGGGGTTTCAGACAAAATGACGACATGCCGCAACACAATCCGCACGCGTCATCGATGTTGTGCATCATTTCCATCCAGTCAACAATTTCAGCGCTCATGTCAGCAGTCGGGTAATACGGTATAGCCTTTTCGCCCCTCAACTCCCAATCCAGCACCCATTGTTTGAATTTATCATCGGGGATTTGGGGCCACTCTCTGACAAACTCTTCTCTCTGTTCCATTGTAGGAAAAGCTGATTGGGGCCACTGCCCTTCCATCTGCGTAATGCTAATTTTCTCGTTGGTGGCATACATCAGAAAGTAGAGAGGATCCAGCGTCCCGAGCTTTATCGGGAGCTGCTCATGTTTTTTGATAGTATTGTGATCAAATGCTTCCGCACCATTGCCAATCTTACGCGCCGCAAAATAGACACCATCTGCCAGGATATCGCCGATGCCTTCACGATGTGCAACTCTGTCTAGCAGCCAGAAGAATCTTCCCTCTTTATCAGTCGGGCAGCCTTCAAAATCCTTGTCGGTCAGAATACCGGCTTCATACAGCTCAATGGCAAAGGCAAGAATTTGCGGTGTGGAGAATGAATCTACCCCGTATTCAGTGGCCCGCTGCAGTATTTTCCAGCCGAAATCAAGATCATCGACGTACGCTGCCATCGCATAGGTAAGTTTTCCGAAGCATTTCGCCATATATCGTGGAGTATCTTTATGAGAAATCAATGCTCCGCACTGCGTTGGACAGTTAAAACAACTTATCAGACGTTTTACCGCGGCATTTTGTGATTTAGACCAGGAAGCATCGATCTCATCAGTCCAAAAATCTCTCCGCCGGGTTCGGGCATTCCCCCAGGCAAAATTTTCTGTATGCCACTTTTCATCAGTATGAAGCATCTCTTGCGGAGATCCGATTCCGGACAAGATGGTCATAACGTCCTTAATGGGATTTGCCCATCGATACTGGATATAATCTGTCACCCCCTGCAACTCTTTCATAAACTCTTCTGGTCGGGCGATGTGAACATCTCCGGTTCCGCGGACCGCTATTGCCTTTATCTTCTTGTCTCCCATAACCGCCCCGCCGCCGAGTCTGCTGGCACTTGATCTGGATTGCTCGATTGAAGCGGTGAAAACCCGATTCTCACCGGCCAGACCTATCGCAGCTACCTGGGCTTTTGGCTGATTCAGCTCCTTGCGAATCAGGTCTTGGGTTTCAAGAGCACCCTTGCCCTGCAGATGAGAAGCGTCGCGAAGTTCTACATGGCCATTATTAATGTATAAATAAATCCAGTTGGGAGACTTATTACGGAAGATTACTTTGTCATATCCGGCATACTTCAGTTCCGCTGCGAAGAAGCCCCCCATCATTGGATATGCCAGAGTTCCTGATTGCGGAGATACAAAGGTTACTACAGATCGATTGGCACTGAAAACTGGGGTTCCGTTCAAAAGACCGGTGCTGAAGACGAGTAAATTCTCGCGATCAAACGCCTTAACTTCAGGTGGAACTCTGTCCCAGTGTATCTTGATGCTGGTACCCAGCCCGCCCAGATGCTGCCTAGTAATTTTTGGGTCAGTTTCTTCCCGTTCAATATTCCCTGTTGCCAGGTCGATTTCCAGATTGTATCCAGCCTCTGCGTATCTCATTTTTACCCCTTTCCAAGTATTACAGGATTAATGTTGCTCTGAATTGCGGTGCGGACGGGTAGATTTTCTTTCAAAAAAACTAAAGGGGCCCTCCCTGGATGGAAAGGCCCCTCGAAGTCACAGAAAAGATCTATGCCGCTGGGGTCTCCTTTGCAAAGGGGGGGCAACGCCGTTTCCAGCGGAACCCATAGGTCGAATGCCATAAGGTGTCCCTCTTAGGCTTTTTCGACTCGGAGATTGTTTATTCAGTTATTATGCGTGCCAACAACAGACGCCAAAAAAAGTAAAGGGTCTTCCTTTTGATAGAAAGACCCTCTGACGCCAAAGATAAAATCGATGCCGTTAGGTCTCCTTTGCAAAAGGGAGGCAACGCCGTTTCCAGCGGAACCCATAGGTCGAACGCCATAAGGAATCCCTCTTAGGCTTTTTCGACTCGGAGATTGTTTATTCAGTTATTATGCGTGCCAACAACAGACGCCAAAAAAAGTAAAGGGTCTTCCTTTTGATAGAAAGACCCTCTGACGCCAAAGATAAAATCGATGCCGTTAGGTCTCCTTTGCAAAAGGGAGGCAACGCCGTTTCCGGCGGAACCCATAGGTCGAACGCCATAAGGTGTCCCTTTTAGGCTATTTCAACTCGGAGAGTGTGTATTCAATTTTTAATTTGGTAAATAAGTACCTTAATACCAAGAACGTTGTCAATGAATATTTTATGTATTGTCAATATCGAGTAGAATGGACCGATTCATTCGTATATGCTCGCTATTTCTGAATTTTGACCGTCTGTATCGAGGTATATTCCGTCAAGCCGTCCCGGGCGAATTCCACCCCGAAACCCGACTGCTTTACGCCGCCAAAAGGTGCATTGGGCTGAATGGCAGCGTGAGTATTCACCCAGGCGCTTCCGCATTCCAACTGCATTGCGAGGGCTTTTGCCTTCGGGATATCACTGGACCAGACTGATCCCCCCAAGCCAAAAGGACTGCTGTTCGCCCGTTTGATTGCGTCATTGATGTCAGTATATTTTATGATCGGCAATATCGGTCCGAATTGCTCCTCATCAACCAAACGAACTCCATCACTGACATCAGCAACTAATGTGGCCGGATAGAAAAAGCCCCGTCCTTCCGGTTGTCTGCCTCCGGAGAGAAACCTGCCACCGGCTTTTCGGGCGTCTTCTGCCAGTTCAATAACCAGATCAAGCTGATCTTTGTTTTGCAGCGGGCCAAGGTCGACGCCCGCATTCAGTCCGTTGCCGGTTACCACTGCCTGGGCTATTTCGGCCAGGGCAGCACACAGGCTTTCGTAGATATCTTCGTGCACATAGAGCCGCTTTAATGCGGCGCAGGTCTGGCCGTTGTTGTTGAAGGCAGAGGCAAATATCTTCGGAGCTACCTCAGTTACATTGACATCGGGCAGTACTATGCCGGCATCGTTGCCACCAAGTTCCAGAGTCAGCCGCTTGAGATTACTGCTGGCATTCTGCATGATCTGTTTACCGGTCGGTGTCGAACCGGTAAAGACGATCTTACTGATGCCCGGATGTCTGGCCATGGCACTTCCGATACCTGCCTCAGCGGTAACTATGTTGAGAACTCCCGGTGGCAGGATCTGATTGGCAATCTCGACAAAACGTAATGTTGCCAGCGGAGTCAGGGACGATGGCTTGATCACTACCGTATTGCCGGTCCGCAATGCCGGCATGACATGCCAGATTGCTATCATCAGCGGCCAGTTCCAGGGCGGGATGGAGCCGACCACTCCAAGAGGCTTGCGATGAACCTCAATGTAGGCATCATCATTATCCTGAATTATTTCTACCGGCAGGCTCAGTTCGGCGGTGGCGAGCGTCCAGGCAATTGATCCACCAACCTCCATTCCGGAACCGATGCCTTGATAACCAGCCAGCGGCTTGCCCATTTCCATGGTCAGCAACTTCATCAGCTCATCCTGATTCTGTGCAATAGCATCGGCAATCTCGTGAAGCTTCTGGGCACGCACAGAATCATCCACGGCACTCCAATGTACAAAGGCCCGTTGAGCGGCTTCAACAGCCATGTCAAGGTGACTGTTATCCGCGCTCGGGCATTGAGCAATGACTTCCTCGGTAGCAGGATTAATGACATTGAAATATCTTTCGGTGGGCACTGACTTACCATCAATAATCAGATCAAACTTTTTCATAGTACGCTCCTTGAGTTTAGTGACTTACATGTTTTAAAATTACGTTCATACTTCAGTTATTATATCTATGCGAGACTGTATCAGCTCAGACACTGAAACACACCGGTACACCAGAGGCACGACCCGCACGGAACTTTACTTACATGGCAGTCCTGTTCGAATTCCCCGGCTTGCACATAATCACATGGCGCCACACCACAGCTGGCGCAAAATGCATAATCGTATGCAATCACGTCGTTGCGAAACGAACAGAATTCTGGGGTATTCCAGATGTGCAGAATATCCTGATGAGCCAGATTGCCGAATGTTTTGGTTTTTACGGTCTGATTCCAGCCGTTGGCAAAACAGTTGTAGCGGTGCCACAAAAAATAGCAGGGTGAAATGTCACCGTTCCACGATACAAAGGCGCTGCCTTCTTCAACAAAGCTGCATTTCCGTTGCTCTTTAAGAGTCAACTCCGGCAGGCGCAGCTCTAATCCGGTCTTGTTGGCCACTTCCGTTGCCTTGCCAAATATCGCAGTATTCTCCTCGAGCCTCTGGTGCTCAACCTGGAGAAGTTTTTTTACGTCGAGCATGATATTTTGTTGAGCCGCTTCAGCTTTCATCGCTTCAACCGTTGCTATGATGGCCCGCTCTTGCCGCGTGCGTCTGTATTTGAAGCGAACTTCTGAATAGCGCTGGATATCAATGCCGGACTTGAGTGCTCTTCTGCGCCAGAAATTATAGAGAGTGAGCGCCTGATCAGAAACTGTGCAGTAGACCGCTTCGTCGGCATGCTGTTCGCCATAGGGAAGCACATGGGTGACAATGGCAAAGCTTGCTCCGCGACTTGCAGACCATTCCAGCGTTTCCGGAAGTCCTTTGATATTATTTTTCATTGCCACAAATTCGATGCCGACCTTTACGTCAGGTCGATCGCACTGTTTCTTGGCACTCCTCAAGGCAGACAGAGCCATGTCTATCTCATCGACTTCTCCACCCTCACGCATATTTTTGAATTGTTCGGGAGAAACCGCATCAATTGAAAGACAGACCCTGTCCAATCCTGCTGCCACGAGAGACTCTGCACGGGGGTATGT
The DNA here is from genome assembly GCA_049318985.1 of Desulfuromonadaceae bacterium. Taxonomy (GTDB): domain Bacteria; phylum Desulfobacterota; class Desulfuromonadia; order Geobacterales; family Pseudopelobacteraceae; genus JACRCG01. The sequence goes on along the minus strand of JBMOEI010000018.1, from coordinate 57,095 downwards.
CATCATCAGACCATTACTCTGGAAACCGATCCACCCCGCTGATGACATCTGTTTTTTTGCTCTGCGGATGAACGGCTCAAGATGGGAATTTAAGAGCGGTTCACCAACTCCGTTGAGTACGAGCGAATCAATATGTGGCAGTACCGGCTCAAGGCGGGCAAACAGTTCAGGCGAAAAATCACCGTCACAGATCTCGCTGCCTTGGCTTTGCTTTACACACATGAAACAGTTAAGGTTACAGCGGGTCGTTGTTTCCACAAATAGTTTGGTGGGAAATTCACGTAACGCTGCTGTGGCAGGAGTATGGCACATTTTTGCCCTCACAGCGTTTTGACAAGAACCAATCGCTGGGAGGTATCAAACCCGCATCGGTACAGAAAGCGCTGCAGGTCGTAGTTTTTTCGTGAAACCTGCGTGCGCACCGTCTCAACCTTGAGGTTGGCAAGATTAAGCAATAACTGTGAAAGCAGCGCATGCCCCACACCGGCTCCCTTATAGGCCGGATGGACGCCGATGGTATCGATTACCGCTTCAGCATCAATCTTGCCGAACTCGCCAAAATCAACCCGCGCCATGATAAATCCGCTCACAATGCCGTCATCCTCTGCGACGATAGAGACGCGCACTCCTGCTTCATCAAGCATCTCACGCGACTTGGCCGCAAAGTACTCCGGATGTTCCCTGCCGGTTATTTTGCCGTCAATTCTGACAATGGCGGCAAGATCCTCCTTTTTGAAGGAGCGGATCAGAATCCGGTCGCGCGCCAACCGGTCATAGTCATTACCACCGGCACTGCTGTGAACCTGCCATTTGCTATCCATCCTGATGGATGCAATTTCCGCCACATCCTCGCTCAGCGACGAGGTATCACGCTCGACGATCTGGCTTGACGCCAGCTTGAATCCTGAGGCGGCAAAAAAGCTCGTCATGGCACGATCACTCCATGCAGATTGCGTTTTAAGCGTATGCAGCCCCTTCCTGGTCATAATCTCTTCAATGCCGGATAATACCTTCTTGCCTATTCCTTTACCCTGCGCCTCAGTGGCAACCCCGATAACATCAAGTACCACAACGGTATCAGGTGAACCGAAATCGCCCTCCTGAATCCTGGTAAATGCAAAACCAAGCAGCGTGCCGTCCTCCTCTACTCCGCAACTGATAAATCCTTTGGGATTCGCTGTTACCTGTCTCAGCAGTTTCTCAAAAAATGGTTTCCTCGGTGATCCTGTGATCCTGCTCTGAATTTCTGATACCCGGTCCAAATCTGCGGGAAATAACGGGCGAATGATATAGCTGGACATTATCTGTTCCCCTTTCATCGTTTATTTATATGATCTATTCAACTGTTGCTCAGACTTCAAAGCCTAAGAGATAAGCCCTTTACCCTTTAGCTTTTCATATCTGAACGCCCCCCACAGAGCCGCCCCAATGGCACCTGCAAAAAGCGAGTCGGTGTGAGTGGCAACTTTTGTTGCCATCTTCTGGGCAACCATGCCGTCCTGAATTGCTTTTACCAGGCCAATGTCCAGTGCCAGGCCCCCGGTCATCATTACAACTCCATCTTTAACATCGATTGATTTCAGTAGCTTGATCAAACGATCTGCCATTGATTCATGGATTCCGCGCAGGATATCACTCGGCGGAATTGAGCGTGAGACCATGTTGATGACGTCAGTCTCTGCCAATACGGCACAGATGCTGCTGACCTTCTCAGGGTTGGTTGATGTGACCGATAATCCGCCGATTTCATCCTGACCGATGCCGAGATAGCGGGAGATATTCTCCAGAAATTGCCCGGACCCGGAGGCGCACTGACTGGTCATGCGGTAGTTAAGCACCTTACTCCGCTCATCAATACTGATGGCGCGGCCGTTCAAAGCGCCGATATCCAGTACCGCACGGGCTTCAGGATTAAGATAGAGGGCGCCCCGGGCATGGGTGGTCATGGTGTAGAAGTGGCCGGTCGTGTTTTTGATGCTTTCACCTTCACCGGTTGTGGCGATGTAGTTGATCTCCTCACGTTTCAGGCCGGCCTGTTTCAGCACATATTCAAGCGATTCTTCGACAAGTTTGTGAGAATCACGCTGCCGGATGCGGGCGTCCCAGCGGGATACCCACTCGTTTTTTTCACCTTCGACCCGAAAAAGGACGGTTTTGATAACGCCGGAGCCGACGTCGATGCCAACAGATGTAGTCATATATTTCTCCTTATCCTGATAGTCAGGGCTTGTTAAACGGCCCGGTGGGCGAAGCTTGCCCCGCCAAGGGCACCGGTATAGATTGATTCATCGCTGATGTTGATGGTGATGTCACCGTAGTTTTCTTTGATCAGCTTGCGTAGTTCGTTGACCGCTGATTCGTTTTTGGCGACACCGCCGGTGAAGGTGAATTGGTCGTTGACGCCGCCCGAGCGGGACAGGATTGACATGGCTCGCAGCATGATGGCGCGGTGCAGACCGGCCAGGATGTCGGCCCGGCTTTCGCCCAGGGCGAGACGGTCGCGCAGTTCGGCCCCGGCGAAAACAGTGCAGGTGGAGTTGATGCGCGTCGCTTTATTGGCTTTCATGGCAATCGGCCCCAGTTCATGGAGGCCGATTTTCATTTCGTCGGCGATGTAGCCAAGGTAGCGACCGCACCCTGCAGCGCAACGGTCATTCATCTGGAAATTGGCAACGATACCGTTTTCATCAATCTGGATCCCCTTGGTGTCCTGGCCACCGATATCAAGAACGGTACGAGTGCCGGGAAACATCATGTGGGCACCCATGCCGTGACAGAGGATTTCTGAGCGGATATGCTCTTTGGGGAACGGCAGCCGGACACGGCCGTAGCCGGTACCGACGACGTAGGTTTCTTCGAGTTCAATGTCGAGTACCTTTTTGAGAGCTGTCTGGGCATCGGCTTCGCTGACTTCGACTCCGGCCACGTCGCGCAGGGCACGGGTGAGGCCGTTCAACAGCTGCAGGGAAACTACCTCGTCGGAAGAGACCAGGCTTTCGATGTCAATAATCGATTTGTCATAGATATTGAGCATGGCGTCAAAGCTGATGCCGGCCTGCCGGGCAACGTCTTCGGCAATATTCATAAAGCGCGATCCGGCGATGTCGCGAAAAAAGTCGGATTTGCGATCGGCGCCGGGAGCGTAGATAGCGGCGGCTTCACCCTCAATCTTCCTGAAGACGACGGCAAGAGCCTCTTTTAGGGTTGTCTTTATCTCCACAAAACGCGGGTTGTCGAGGTAGAGTTCACAGGTTTCCTCCAGTTGCCGGAGTTCGGAGAGAAACTGTTCCAGCCGGAAGTTGCGCTCGAGATCAGCGAGAAGGCGGTCGGCGCCCCCTTTGGTGCCGAGAGCCTGATTGAACAGGGTAAAACGGGCGCTGATCTTTGCCTCCTGCTTGGAGACGCGGGCAGCGACGTCGTAGTTGGAGCGGGAGTTGGTGATACCGCGACCGAGCACGATACGGTTTTCATCCATCAGTATCGCTTTGGTGGTCGTGGAACCCAGGTCTATGCCAATAAATGTACGCATAATTTCTCTCCTACGCTGCTGCAGTGGCAGAGCCACCGGCACGGCGTTTCTGATCGATCATCTGGAAGTAACTTTCCAGACGGTTTTTTACGTTGGCCGCCGAGAAGTAGCGCGGGTCAACCAGGTCAGTTTCGATAAAGGCACCCGGTTTACCGGTGCGTTTCTCGACTTCACGCATCATGACCAATTGGCCGGCCGAGAAGCTGTTGCAGCTCTTGATGGAGTTGATCAGTAGACCGTCGGCTTCGTATTCAACGACGTTTCTGGCCAGCATGTCGACACGGGTCGGCAGGTTGCGGTTGGTATAGACACCGAGGCAGTAGTCGGCCAGGGTCTCCAGAGGGTGGTCGGCGTCATGCCGGAAGTTGTCATAGTCATAGACGCCACCGACTTTGGTGTAGGAGCTGGCAACAACAACAGCGCCAAATTCGTAGAACATCTGCCAGAACTCGCGGAAATTGGTCCAGTTAGGCGGGCCTTCAACAACCAGGCGATACTTCTCCTCGGGCATATCGCCGTCGGGACTCTGAGCACACAGTCCGAGTTTGATGCGCTCTTCGATTTCTGCCCGCAGCAGCTTGTAATAGTTGATAGCTTCGTCGGTGCCGCGGAAGGCGGTGAAGATCGGCCCCATGTAATAAACGCCGCCAAAGTAACAATCTATGGGGGAGGGCCTCCGCTTGGACTGTTCCAGCATCCAGACCAGATCATCCTCGGCTGCGGCCGATTTGCGCAGGTAGCCGCGCAGACGGTCGATGTCGAATTTGATGCCGGAGATCTTCTCCAGAGTCGGGATAACGTCCTCTTTAAGCTGTTTGACGATGTAGTCGCGCATGTTTTTGGTCGGTGCACCATCGGCGGCGTACGGAACGTGCAGCATAACCGTGGGGCATTTGTACTGTTCACGCAGCAGTTCAAACCATTTCAGGAAGGTGAAGCAACCGGTGTAGGAGAGCAGCAGGACGTCCGGATCAGGAAACGGCTTGCCGTTGGGAGCAATGTTCCCTTTAGCCATCATACCGATATCCGCTTTAACGTAGGTACAGACGTCTTCTGAGTGACCGCCCCGTTCGGCTTCCATGATCATCTCGCCCGATTTTTTACGCATGGCGTTCTGGATAGCATTGATCTCCGGCAGGTTGTTGGCGATGTCAAAGCACATGAGGAGCTCGTTCAGGTTGCCCGGAACGAATGTGGAGGAAACCTTGACCTTACCACTGGTGATTTTGTCATAATTGCGGGTGATCATCTCTTTCTGGACTTCCTGAGAGTGTGATTTGATCACTTCTTTCGGTTTGGCGATGTCCTGAATGCTCATGATTGACTCCATAATTTAATAGTATCGGCGAAGGTGCCGGACTGTTCGCGAATCGGCTGCATCTGGCCGGAGTTTTCGGCATATTGCATGGTGATGTAGGGGATCTTGTTGGCTTCAAGCCGGGTTACCATCATCGGCTGATCGAGCAGTGCCGGGTCACAAAAACTGGGGGAGGCAAAGATAACGCCGTCGGCACCCCGTTTTTTGATGATATCGAGCAGATAGCTCCCCTTTTCGTCTAGATTGACTTCGTATTTGGCGGCAGTTTCGGCGCTGTAGTGCAGAAATGCCTGGGACAGGTTTTCAATGGGATCGCCGTTGACAGGGACTTCCTTCAGCAGCCAGCGGTTAACCATCATGAAGTCATCGTCAACAATGTAGCAGCCGGAGAGTTCAATGGATTTGATCAGATTGAGCGGCGGCTGTTCACAGAACGCTCCGGTCATAACGATCCGGCAGTTGTCGCGCATCGGCAGATCTTCTTTTTCGGCAGCGGCCAAGTATTCTTTCATCAGTTGGGTATGCTCTTCGACCGGCAGAACCATGCCGGCCCGCATCAGGAGGTAGACTTCGGCCGAAGGGGCCCGCCAGGGGGTAGCCGAGCGGAAGTCGTAGACTTTGTTGACCCAGACGCGGTTTTCGTTGTAAAGGGTAATGGAATTGTTGAGAGTTTCGTCGCTGATGGTGCAGCCACCCAGCTTTTCCAATCCTTCCTTCAGTTCGCGGAGTTCCTGGGAGTAGAAGACTCCGCCGACATTGTCTTCGAAGTTCTGGGGAGTATCAAAGTAGCGGACATACTTATCCGAGAACAGGAGTTTCCAGATGCCGGACAGATTACGGATGACGTCGCAGATGGAAGGGAACATCATGCCGTCAACGAAGTCGAGTTTACCGGTAATGGCCAGTTCAATGGTTGAGCGCGGAATGCGGCAGATGTAGCTCTGGTAGTAGGCGTCACCATGGATTACCTCCATGTCCGCCCCTCCGCCCAGAACGCCCAGAGGCAGCATGCCGGCTGCGTGGATGATTTCACGCGGGACATAAACCGGCATATAGCCGATAACTTTGCGCCCCGGTTGGGCCTCTTTCCATTCGCGCGCCCTGGTAAAACTCAGGTCTTCAAATATCTCCTGACAGTAGGCAACAAGTTCTTTTACCGATTTGGTACTCATATCATCTGTTCTCCTTTGTAATGCCTTCTAGATTTGACTTATCAGTTCAATGTATCTACCCGTCCGCAGCCCCATATTGCGGAAGAACGACATCGTCTCTGCATCATCAAGGCTGACCATGGTTCTGACCAATGAGACACCTGTATGCTTCATCTGTCCCGATATCTCATCAAACAGCCGTTTTGCTATGTTCATTTCACGTGCATGTGGAGCAACAGTAAGTGCGAACACCCAGCCACATGGGGGCGAACCGTATTCCCATGCACGTATCTCTCCGATAATAAAGCCAATGACAGCATGGCTGTTTTCCGCAACGAGAAAAAATCGGTCTTTTCTGTTGTCTGAAGCATAGTGAGAGAATATTCCCCGCCAATAATCCGGTTTTGCTTCCTTGGTAGTGACATGATCCAGGTCGATAACAGATTCAAGGTCGCTCTGAGTGGCGTTGCGGATGGATACATTTTGATTCATCAATAAGCCCGCTCCTTATTTCCCGAAAATGCAAAGAGGGCCCTCCCTGGATGGAAAGGCCCCCTTGACGTCATAGATTAAATCCGTGCCGTTGGGTCTCCTTTGCAAAAGGGAGGCGACGCCGTTTCCAGCGTAACCCATAGGCCGACCACCATAAGGAAATCCTGTTAGGTACATTCGGCTCGGAGAGTGTTTATTCGGTTGTCTCTGATACGTGACTGCGGTACTTCCCAAAAAATCAAGGGGCCCTCCCTGGATGGAAAGGCCCCATGACGTCAAAGATTAAATCCGTGCCGTTAGGTCTCCTTTGCAAAAGGGAGGCGGCACCGTTTCCAGTGAAACCCATAGGCCGAACGCCATGAGGTGATCCTTTTAGGCGGTTGCGGCTCGGAGAGTGTTTATTCAATTTTCAAACTGGCAAATAAGTACCTTAATACCAGATTGTTTGTCAATGAAAAAAATATACCCACCATTTTACGCAAAAGTATTGACGAGTGAAATGACTCTTTTCCTCTTTCAATGTATTCCAACCTGTTATAAGAAGGGTGCTGTTGGATTTGAAATACGTGTAATGTCTGTTGATATTCTCCCCAGTTTCTGAATTGAGTCAACACTCATTATTCCTGTTTTTCAGGTAACCTATCAACAAATTAGATAGTTAGAAGAGTGGTGCGGTTATTGCTGTAGTTGATTCAGTTGGAAAAATATTTTTTCTCTCTCCGAGCCGCTACACCTACCAGGGAAACCTCATGGTGATGCGGCCTACGGGTACAGCCGGAAACAGCGGTGCCTTCCTTTGAAAAGGAGAATCTCACACGGGTGATTTAAATATCATTCGTCGGGGACTCTTTCATTGGAAAGAGTCCTTTTTTTGTATCCATTGAAGCACACTTATCTTGACATTGGGGTTTTTATGCGCATTTTGATCAGCATCGACGATACCGACAACCTTGAGAGCCCCGGCACCGGCGTTCTCGCATCCCGAATTGCCGCCGATCTGGAACGTAACGGCTGGGGAAAGAGCAGTTTTGTTACACGCCACCAGTTGCTGGTTCACCCCGACATTCCCTACACATCCCATAACAGCTCCATGTGCTTCTCGGCTGACATCGATGAAGAGTGCCTTGACAGGGTAATCACGTATGCCGCCAATTTTCTGGAACGGGAGAGTGCCTCCGGATCTGACCCCGGTCTCTGCGTAGCCGTACTTGATCGTCTGCGGGAATCGGGGGAACTCATCCGCTTTGGCCAATCGGCAAAGGAATCGGTTCTGACCAAGGAATCAGCATATGAACATGCGCAACTGCTCGGCCTGCATCTTTCTGAACATGGCGGTACCGGGCAGGGTGTTATCGGTGCGCTGGCCGGTGCAGGCCTGCGTCTTGGCGGCAACGATGGCCGCCTGAGGGGTCAGCTTGTCTTTACGGGAACCGGAGGCGTCGTCAGTGTGGCCGATCTTCGAGCCCGTGCCGACGTCGATGAGGTTCGGGCCCTTGACGGAAGTGCTGTTACGAACCAGGATATAGTGCGGGTAGGTGAAAAGGTGAAGACCGTCCTTCTGGATGGTTACTCGGTACTGTTGCTGGCTGTGGCGGACAGAGTAACTGAGGGAGCCGACTGGCAAACCTGCCCAAGGCAACTGTTGAAAAAATATTAGCCTAGAAAAAGCATTTGAAACACGGAGACACGGAGAACACGGAGTAAAATCTGAGAGTTACAGGTAAAATAAGAAACTTTATGGTTCACCAAAATGGTATTTTTGTTTTAGACCTTAAGCCTTTGATTTCTCAGTGTTCTCCGTGTCTCCGTGTTATTGAACTGCCGATTTTAGGATTAGAGGAGCGTGCATCCATCGGTCTCTTTTGCCTGACGCAGGGAGATGCCGGCACGCTGTCCGCGTATCAGCGTTTATAAACTATCCGTCATCTGCCCGCGAAGTTTCCTATAAAGCGTGTTTCTGCCGATTCCCATTATTTTTGCCGCTGCGGCAATATTTCCACCGGTCCGGTCGAGTGTCGTAGTGATATGCCGTGCCTCGGCGTCTGACAGCAGAGTATCGCTGCACGTAGCCGACGGCGCTGCTCCGCTCATTTTCTTACCATGAATGCCGACCCCCGCCTGCTCCATAAAATCCTCTGAAAGCTCATCAACAGTTATCTCTTTTCCTTCGCCAAGCAGTGCCACGGCGGTCCTGAGAACATTATGCATCTGGCGGATATTGCCCGGCCAGGGGTGGCTTTCAAAAATTCCCAGGACTTCAGGATTGATGGTGACAGTTCGATCTGCAGCAACAAGGTCTCCCAGTATTTTCCGGGAAAGCAATACCCTGTCCTCTCTTTCCCTCAGGCTCGGCAGCGTAAGCAGCAGGCCGTTGAGACGGTAATAGAGATCTTCGCGGAAAGTTCCGGCGGTCACGGCATCCCGAACACGCCGGTTCGTTGCGCAGAGGACCGACAATTCGACCTGGTAGCTTCCGGTGCCTCCAAGCGGTGACACCATCTGATCCTGCAGGACCCGCAGCAGGCGCGCCTGAAGCTGAAGCGGCATTTCTCCAATTTCGTCAAGGAACAGGGTGCCCTTGTCCGCCTCCCGGATCTTGCCTATATGCCCTTTGCGCTTTGCCCCGGTAAATGCCCCTTCCTGGTAGCCGAAAAGTTCTGATTCAATCAGTCCCTCCGGTATTGAGGCGCAATTGACCGGTACAAACGGGCCGTTTTTGCGTGGTCCCGCCATATGCAGAGCTCGGGCCAGCAGTTCCTTGCCGGTACCGGACTCTCCCTCAATCATGATCGGTATGTCATGTCCGACAACTTTGAGTGCCTTGGCGATCAGGGTCTGCATTTTGCGGTCACCCAACTCCAGCTCATTCAGCAAGGTCGGCTCTCCTGCTGTACTTGACCGCGTCACTTTCCCCTTTACGGCCGGTGTGATGATGGGGAGAAATGTAACAGGTGAAATTGAGGTCCCCGGCCAGACCCGGCCAAACACCTCTGCGCCGGTAAGGAGAGGAAGCTTCAGTACCGGTTGCGGCACAAAGCGGGACTGTTCCAGAAGCTTGGCAAAGGTGAGCTTGAATAACGATGAGAAGGTCTGCCCCATCATCCTGAACCGGTCTAATCCAAGCTGCAGCAAGGCACTCCTGTTTGCAGCGACCAGATGGCCGTCAGGAGAGAATACGGTGATCCCCTCATAAAGAGAGCCGATGAATTCCGGCCGCACATGGAAACTGATGATAATGTCGTTCGGGAACTCGGGAGCGAACATCTGGTTTTCAATCATCTGGGCCGAAAGACGCACCAGAGCCATGGTATGCTGCTGGCGAATCCGGTAATCACCCGAAACATCCAGCGCGCCCAGAATACCCCCTTTCGGATTGAAGATCGGAGTGGCGGAACAGCTGAGGAAACGGTTCTTGTCGATAAAATGTTCGCTGCTCTGCACCTGGACCGTCATCTTCTCTTCAAGCGCGGTCCCGATCGCATTGGTACCGTTCACCGACTCCGACCAGATCCCCCCCGGCTTCAGAAACACCTTTTGGGCCTGTTCGACAAAATCGGGATCGCCGATTGAGTGCAGTATGACACCGTCTCTATCGGCCAGTAACACCATGCTCGAACTGCCGGCTATCTCATGATAGAGACTCTCCAACACCGGTTGGGAACAGGTAAGAAGCGCATGATTATTGTCTCTGCGCTGCATCAGGTCGTAGCGGGGAGTGCAGCGGGTCTCGCCCCGCTCGATGCCGATACCCCGCTCCGATGAGCGCTGCCAGGAACGAATTATGGTGTCGGCAACAACCCCTGCCGGGATTATCCCGTGAGACAGAAATTTCTCGCGGGCACTCCGGATAGTTTCGAGTTTTTCGGCGGCAAAGCTTCCCATAATCTCCCCTTCCCTACGTCATGGACACAACTGCATACACATCAGATACCGCCCGGAAAGCCTTGCCATTACTGTGCCACAAACGACGTTATGATGTATTTTTTTGGAACATTCGCTATTTTTCTCTGTCTCGTTTCGGAACATATTTCTTCAATATCAATTGTAATTTGCCACTCTTTGTCATCCGCTTAATATATTTTTCCAGACACGATGCTGTAGCAACACGCTGATATTCCAGCAATTCGGCGATCTTCCTCTGACTAAAAATCTGTTTTTAGAAATATGTTTTACACCTTGGCATGTTCACTGCTCTATCAGGGATACGTGCAACCGCACACATTATTCTGAGGGTAGCGACATAACCCCAATACAAAAAAGGAGAACCAAGTCATGACAACAGCAGCGCAGGCGATTGATCGGATGGCGGTAAAGGCAGTCAAGGCGGCGGAGGAATTCAGAGGCTTCACCCAGGAACAGGTTGACAGGATCAGTGCGGCCATGACAGTGGCCGGCGTCGCCAGCGAGCGCTATCTGGCGGAATTTGCCGTCGAAGAGACCGGGATCGGCAACGTCGAGGATAAGGTCATCAAGAATCATTTCGGTACTCAGGTGGTCTACGATTATATGAAAGACGGAAAATCGGTTGGAGTCATCGATGAAACTGACGGCATTATCTCCATTGCCGAACCGTTCGGCATCGTCGCGGCCGTCACACCGACCACCAACCCGACTTCCACCACCATGTTCAAAGCCCTGATCGCACTTAAAGGGCGCAACGTGATCATCTTTGCCTTTCACCCCAGAGCCCAGAAATGCAGTGAAGCCGCCGCCCAGATCATGCTGAATGCAGCTGTTGCCGCCGGAGCACCGCAACACTGTATCCAGTGGGTAACGGCACCTTCCATAGAAGCCACCGATGCGCTGATGAAACACCCGGAAATTGCCATTGTTATCGCCACCGGCGGCGGTGCAATGGTCAAGGCGGCCTACAGTTCCGGCCACCCCGCACTGGGTGTCGGGCCCGGCGGCGTGCCGGTGTTTATCGAAAAGAGCGCCAATCTTCGTATGGCCGTGGAAGATGTCATCGCCTCCAAGACGTTCGATAACGGCACCATCTGTTCATCCGACCAGTCGGTCATCTTCGACGACCGCAACATCGCCGAAAAAACGCTGATACTCTTTGAGAGAAACGGCGCCTATCTCTGTACCGAAGCTGAAAGGAACAAGCTGGAATCTGTCATGTTCGACAAGGAGAGAGGCGTTCCGGATATGGCTATCGTCGGGAAAAGCCCGCAGATCATAGCCAAACTGGCCGGTTTCGACATCCCGGCTGACCGGAAACTGCTGATGGTACCCCTTACCACCACCGGAGGAGAAGACTGGATGAGCCGCGAGAAGCTTTCGCCCGTTTTGGGCTGGTTCATAGCGGACGGCAAGGAAGAAGCCATCGCAGCATGCTCAACACAGCTTGAATTCGGCGGCGCCGGTCACTCGGCAGTTGTCTTCACCGAGGACGAAGACATTGCACATGAGTTCGCACTGAGAGTGCACGCCAACCGTGTTGTCTGGAACCAACCCTCGGTACACGGCACCATCGGCGCCCTGTACAACTCCCTGGTCCCCTCGCTTACCCTCGGATGCGGCGCCATGGGGGGCAACATCACCACTGATAACGTCGGCTACAAAAACCTGCTCAACATCAAGCGACTGGCCCGCAGGAATTCGGCCAACGATTAGTTGAACAGATATTATCTCCGGTTGCCGGGTCTAAAAGGGACCTCATCTCATGGCAACCGACTAATAGGCTCTGCCGGAAACGGCAGGGCCTCATTTTTAAAAAGGAGAAACTTTTTTTGCGGCAGGTCATTTCGACGAACACAGAATACAACGAAGGGGAAGTGATGGCTCAGGTAATGAGTTAAATATGTGGTGATTCGACCGGATTAAGCGTAGAATTTTGCATCAGTGCGGAAAACAACCCCAGGAGTTGACGCAGTGCATCTGTTCCGCAAGGGATGATTGCCTCCCTAACTCGGCCTGCCTAACTTCTTCAGCATTTGCTACGCATATCCCGCCCCTGCTCATCTTCTTTTACGACCATGTAAAAACGGCATCTGCCGTTGCTGGATGGTCAAATCCAGCGAACCCCCAGATCTTTCAGCAGACGCAGATACTCTTTCTGGCTTTCGTAGACCATGTTGGAAATAAATATGACAAACGGCAAAAAATCCTCACGATTCCCTGATTTTACTGCATCCAGATATTCGGATCGAAGTACCGGCGGGATAATTGTTATTGGAAAGCCGGATTGCATCAGGGAAAGATTCATCAGCAGACGGGCTGTGCGGCCATTGCCGTCAACAAAAGGATGGATGTTGACCAGCCGGGCATGGATCAGCGCGGCAACCTCCACCGGATGACAGATTTCGTGCAAAGCTGTAATGCCGGAGACAAATCGCTTCATGAATTGCTTTATGCGCGACGGTGGTGGAAAAGCGAAGTCAGTGCCGGTGACGATGACACGCACGGCGCGGTATTTCCCCGCGTTTTCTTCATCAATGCGGTGATAGAAAAGACGGTGTAACGCCAGAATATCCGATTCTGTTATGGCTGTTCCACCTGCCAGCCGCTGCAACAAATCAAACGCTTCGCTATGTCCGGCAGCCTCATAATGGTCGCGGAGCGGCTTGCCACCAATGGTAATGCCATCCTCGATAACCACCTTGGTTTCAGTTTCAGTCAGACTGTTCCCTTCCAGCGCGTTGCTGCTCCAGGTCAGACCGATCCGGTAATATTCACGGAGTTGACGCAGTTCATCCGGGGCAAGTGGGCGGTGAGCAAGGATTTTTTTCTGGAGCTTGTCGCAATCAGGTATGCGGTTGTCAAATTTCATATTTCACCGTGCCTAAAAGTCGTAGTGGGTCTGCTTGAACGTAATCGCCATCTCCCGGCAAATCACCTTTATGCAGTTTCTTATATCACGTTATTGTCCACGCTCCGGCATCCCGTTCTTATCTATTTCCGGACGTCCGGAAATCGGGCTAACCAGTTGATTTATAACAATCACTGTGTCAAAAAAATCATGATGTGTGACGAATTCACCGTCTCTTATACCTTCAATTTCTTCACCTTCTCCAACAGCATGCTGCGAAGTTTAACTATTGTGAGATTGAGCGACACCTTTTGCTCAGGCGTCAGAGTCGTGCTATCCAGCAGATAAATCCGGTCATAAAACTGATCCACGAAAGTAAGATCAACCGCCGCTTCTGTCAGCTTTGGTTTTACTGCTTTTTTCCGGAGCTCACCGACGGTAAGACCGCTCTCCTTATATTTGGTGTAGAGTGCGGTCATCTTTTCCGGATTGGTTTGACGGGCAATAAGTGCCAGGATACTCCGCCCGGCTTTGGGTTCATTGCGGCAATCATTCTTCACATCATCGGGTAATTTATTGAGAGAGATAATTTCGGAAAGAGTCGAATCGGATTTACCCAGAATCAGAGCCAGGTCAGCAAGTGTGTATTCATGTTGTGCGCGCAGTTTTTCAATCGCCTCGGCCTCCTCAATGGCGGTGAGGTTTTCGCGCAGCAGGTTTTCAACAATTGAAAGTTCTGCTGGATCACCATCGGTAATAACTGCCGGAATCGACGGAAAGCCGGCCAGCTTTGAAGCCTGAAAACGGCGCTCACCGGAAACCAGCAGCAGAGTGCCATCAACCGACTGTCGCACCAGAACAGGTTGCAATACGCCATGTTTCACGATTGAGGCTTGTAACTCCGCTAATGCCTCTTTATCAAAGTATTTGCGCGGCTGCTCAGGATCGGGCTGCAGATCTGCAATGTTCAGTTCATACAATTTTCCCTTTTCGTATGTGACATACACTGAATCTGCCATTTATGACTCCTTAGTGAAACCGATAGTTTCAAAAACATATAACCATCCGGAAAACGGAGCGATTGTAAACAAAAGTAATTTTAGTAGCAAGGTTTCTTCTCGCTGATTACGGGGTGGGAAATATGAAAACAGAGCGGAACAATCAGACGGAAGAAAATTGATGCCTTTGTAGGTGCATTCAGAAGAATTATTTTTGGATTACTCTCTTTATCCCGTTAATTATCGGCTCAACTTCGATCTGCGTGACAATTATACGGTTACTTTCTTCGACGATCCTGAACTGAGTTTTTCCGCTATCTTCGCGAACAACTTGTCCTTCCTGCGGCCCGGCTTCATCTAACACCCCTTCCTCAGCCAGCTCAGCAGATACAAGCTCTTCAACAACCGCCTCCTGCTGCTCTTCAGCCGTCGCTTCCACCGCATCAGTTTTCATTTCTTCTTCGGCTTTTGCACTTTCTCCTTCCTGGATGGAAAGAGACAACACCGGTTCGAACTGGAAATCCGTCGGCGTATCTGACTGCAATTTGAGCCGGTCAATGTTCACCACCTGCGGCGATAGTCCCGATACTATACTGCCGTTCGTACCGGACCTCTGGTTTTGGCTTCTTTCGTTGTTTCTCTGATTCGAAGGGCTTATTTGATACGCGGGTTGCGGGCGTTGAACCGGTGCCACAGGTGGCACAACCGGTGCACGGACACCCCGTTGCCGGTCCTCTCCATATTGTCTTCGCTGATCCTCTGCTGCATAACAGTTGACAACAGTGCAGAGTGAACAAATAACGCTGGTGAAAATTATGACATGTCGCATGGCCAACCTCTTGGTTGCAGCAAAGGGACCCGCCGAAACAGGTCCCTTATTGAAATTAATCACTTACTTCTCTTTAGAGAAATAGATAGCTGACTCTCCGTCCACGTTCTCACGCATAGTATAAACGCCAAGCTTACCGCTTCCATCGACTCCCAGAGCAATATAACTGGCACCTGCTGCAGGAAACGATGCCGCTGAGCTCCAGGAAGCACCACCATCATTGGTTCTGTAGAGCACAGTCGATTTGACGATATCGGAAATGTGAAGATTTGAACCGATAGTGAACACCTTGTTGGAATTTACCGCAACATCGACATAAGAACCATAACTCTGAGTTGTGGTTTTTGAAGCGACTGTCTTCTTTGACCAGGAAGAACCACCGTTTGTGGTGCAGTAGGCGGCCAGGTTATTACCACCAATGGTAGCGATACACACATTGTTGGCATCATAGGCAGCTATCCCGCTATGACCACCGCCCGTAGTGACGATGGTAGTCGGATTGGACCAGACGCCGGCAGCGGACATCCTCGTGTACTTCATTCCCATCGTAGAACAGTCGGCATTTGAGCAATAAGGGAACGACAGATGAAGATTATTGGCACCATCAAAGAAAATTTCGGAATCGCTGCCAGGATTACTGAAAGAGGCAGACAGTGGTATCATAACAGGGTCAGAAAAAAATCCAGCGTCATGTGCAGTTGCGGTCATGAGGTAATATTTATCCTCAAACTGCCCTTTGATATATATTTTTCCGGTTTTAGTAACTGCAATAACCGGGTCCAGAAGGTATAGCATTGAACCATTAACGCGAACCGGTTCACTCCATGCATCGAGATTTGCCGCATCAGCCCATGTGTACATGATGTCCCGAATGCCATCTTGCGTGTCCATTTCCCACACGACATGCACAATTTTTTGTGTCGGGAACACTGCGTCGCCGCTTATGGCAAGAGTAATTTTGTCCACGCCGGCAGCAGGAACGGCGATCCGGTGGGCTCCTCCCCAGAGAGCCCCCCCGTTGGAGCTTTTTACAATTTTGATGACACCATCAGCAGCTTTAAACGCCGAATAGATGTTCTGGCCATCGGTAACAAAAGAAGGTCCACCATCGGTATAGCCGCTGCCATCGGCAACCTTCGTGTTAATAACGGACAGCACCGGTGCTGAAGCTGCCGCCATTGCTACTGATGCACTCAACATGAGCCCTGCCAGTGTTACGAGAATCGTTTTCTTCATTTTTTGCACTTCTCCTTACTCTGAAATTTACCTGTCAGCTGAACTGAAGGCATTGAAAAATAACCATAAAATAATTTTTACACCTAATGGAGTCACCATTACTGCATGCTGAAGACAGCGCATCGTCAGCTCTCCTGCCGATTGCGCACCCATTTGGCTTTCATTAAAAACGGAAGTCCCGACAGCACGAACAGTGCCACAATATAATCATTAATTATCAAGTACAAAATAATTTTAACGATAAAAATAATAAAGAAAGCATAACTATTTATTGTACATGAGTAAATTATTGACGTACGCAACACACCCGTTAATTTCTAATTTGGCTGCATGGGCAGCACAACAGCAGCAGTATATTTTTTCCCGAAGCCCATCAGTCATTTGCCGTTTAGCAGAAGAATGGATAGCGTTATTTCACTATCCGGCATCCGGGGAAATTCGGGAATCTGTTAATTATAAGGCAAACGATAATTATTTTCTGGCTACCAGAACCGATATTGCCTGCGGCATCGGCTGCTGTAACGGTAACGGTGTCGTTACCGAAAGCAGCTCCGCTGTAACTGACGGGCTTAGAATTGCGAACATTCCAACTGTCCAGCGGGCCGGCTACAGCCGTGCCGACGGTGAGGAACAGGGAGATGAGCAGACAGAGTAACAGCAAAGACAAACTGCTCTTTTATATCATTTACACTTCGGGCTGCATTTAACATTGTCGAACCGATTCAAGATGAATGCTATTTTATCACCCGTCAACCGAGTATTTCCCCCGCATACGCACGATTTGTGATAAAAGGAAATTCTGCCGAAGCGGGGGTACTTCCCGGTGAGCCGATGTTGATGCGCTATAAAGATATGCAGAATCGCCACGAGATACTAATCATGAGTTTACGTCCAAAATGATTTCCGGCCCACGCATCCAGATCATGCTGGCAGCGCTATTGATGTCAACCAGCGGCGCCGCCATCAAGACATGCAGCTCCTTCTCCAGCTGGCAGGTTGCCTCTTTCCGCGCCGGCATAGCGGCAACAGTGCTGCTGCTTGTTGTGCCGGGAGTGCTCCGCAGCTTCAATATCAGGACAGTCGCTGTCGGTGGCGCATATGCCGGAGCGTCGGTACTGTTCGTGCTTGCTACAAAATTGACTACTTCCGCCAACGCCATCTTTCTTCAGAGCACCTCCCCCATTACCATAGTCCTGTTGAGCATCTGGCTCCTTAAAGAACCGCTGCGTCGCCGTGATGCCCTGTTCATGGGTGCCCTGGCAATCGGGTTGTCACTCTTCTTCCTCGGCAGTTATCAACCTACTGCCAGCGCACCGGATCCGGTACGGGGCAACCTGTTTGCCCTGGTGAGCGGTCTGTTCTGGGCTGTAACCGTCATCGGCATGCGCTGGCTGGCGCATTCGGGGAAAAACAGCGGCAATACGGCGTCTGCAGCCGTCACCTTCGGTTGCGTCATCGCCTCTCTCATTACTCTTCCGATGGCATTGCCGGTGCATCAAAGTCATGCGTCAGACTGGCTGACGGTTCTGTATCTCGGAACATTCGGTGTGGCACTGGTATTTCTGCTCCTCAGCAGGGCGATGAAACAGGTCACCGCGATAGAAACAGGATTGATCCTTCTCCTCGAACCGGCCCTCAACCCGCTCTGGGCCTGGATGCTCCAGGGGGAGAATCCGGGCATTCCCGCTCTTGCAGGAGGCGCAATCATCCTCACTGCAACCGCCGTTCATACCTGCTGGCCGGTCAGTGACAAAGCAGCACCTCTGACGTTGAAATAAAAAATGAGGAGAAATTGAAATGATCGACTTTATTGTCAACCAGACACGTTGTACCAAGTGCGGCAGCTGCGTAGCAGACTGCCCGGCAATGATCATCGCCATGGAGAACGACTTCCCGGCGATCACACCTGAAAATGAGGCAACCTGC
Organism: Desulfuromonadaceae bacterium; assembly: GCA_049318985.1. Lineage (GTDB taxonomy): Bacteria > Desulfobacterota > Desulfuromonadia > Geobacterales > Pseudopelobacteraceae > JACRCG01. The sequence goes on along the minus strand of JBMOEI010000018.1, from coordinate 38,862 downwards.
TACAAGTGCCAGCACTGCCTGGCTGTCTGTCCGACCGGTGCCGTATCAATTCTCGGGCTTAAACCGACCGGCTGTCGACCACTTGCGGGGGGATTTCCTGCACCGGAAAAAATGGAATTGCTGATAAAGGGAAGGCGCTCAGTGCGGCGTTATAAAGATGAAAATCTCGATCCGGGGCTGCTTCAACATCTGCTCGAAGTGGCCGGGCACGCACCAAGCGGCAGAAATACCCGGCAGGTACGTTTTACCGTCGTTGATGATAAGGATAAAATGGCGGCGCTACGCGAAGAGGTGATGTCCGGATTGACCCGTCTGGTACGCGATAACGCCCTTCCTGAGGGGCTGAGTTATTATGCCGACTTTATCGCGCTGTGGGAAAAGAACCGGTATGACGTCATTTTTCGTGGTGCCCCGCACCTGCTGATCACCTCAGCACCACAGAGCGTGGCATCGCCACTGCCCGACTGCCTGATCGCCCTTTCATATTTTGAGCTGTTTGCTCAGGCAAACGGTGTCGGCACTGTCTGGAACGGACTTGCCAAGGTAGCCATCAACGACCTGCTGCCAGGTATGCGCGAGCGCCTCGGCATTCCGGACGATCACCTGATCGGCTATGCCATGGTTTTTGGCAGACCGGCGGTTAACTATGCGCGCACTACCCGGCACGGGGCTATCATCCACCGGGTGTAACTTAATGTATCAGGCTGTCTCTCCGACCTGTGCGGGGAGACAGCTTTTGTTTATACGCAGCACCAGACTCGATGCAAGCAGACAGATGATACCGGAAAGAATAAACGCAATCATATAATCACCGAGGTAGGTCCGTACCGTCCCTGCAAACGTTGCAGCCAGTGCGGCCCCTACCTGGTGACTGGCGAAGATCCAGCCGAACATGATGCCGACATTCTCTCTACCGAAAACATCCGCAGTCAGACGTACCGTCGGCGGCACGGTTGCTATCCAGTCGAGCCCATAGAAAAGAGCAAACGCCGTGAGCCCCCATTCCGGACCGCTCAGGGCGAACGGCAGTCCGAGCAGTGACAATCCTCTCAATCCATAATACCAGCAGAGCAGATAGCGGCTGTTGTACCGGTCTGAAAGCCACCCGGAAAGGGTCGTTCCGGCCAGATCAAGTATTCCCATAAAGGCGAGGAGCCCCGCAGCTCGTACTTCGGGAATGCCGTGATCAAAACAGGCCGGTATCAGATGGGTACCGATCAGGCCGTTGGTGCTGGCACCGCAGATGAAAAAACTCCCCGCCAACAGCCAGAAATCCCTCGAATGCACTCCCCGCTGCAATCCTGACAGTGCGACCTGAAATGGATTCACTGCCGGGCCGCTCACCGGAACAGGTGCGGTTCGGTCGTCGCCGCCACTCTCTCCGTACGGAAGTAAACCAACATCTTTCGGATAATTACGCATGAACATCAGAACGACAGGAAGCGCGAGACAAGCGGCAGCTGCAATAATAAAGGCAGCAACGCGCCAGCCATGATTGTGGGACAATGATGCCAGCAAGGGGAGAAAGAGCAACTGTCCGGTCGCCGTGCTCGCAGTCAAGACACCCATGACCGTCCCCTGTGATTTCGTGAACCAGCGATTGACAACAGTAGCACTGAGGCTGAAAGCCGTCATGCCGGCTCCACACCCGACAACAACACCCCAGATCAGCACCATATGCCATGGTTTTGTCATGAGCGTTGTCGCACTGACGCCAACGGCAAGCAGCAGCAGCGCCGTGGCCATGGTCCGCCGTATGCCGAACCGGGCGAAAAATGCCGCTGCAAAGGGCCCCATCAGGCCATAGAGAAGTAAGTTAACAGAGACCGCCATCGAGATCGTTGCCCGCGTCCAGCCGAATTCCTTTTCCAGCGGCACAATCAGAATGCCCGGAGTCGATCTGATCCCGGCAGTTACCAGCAGAGTCAGAAACGTCACTCCGGCAACGACCCAGGCGTAATGAAACCGCCGCCTGACACTGTTCTGCAGGGTCTCTGAAGTCTGAGAATTGTTTTTTTGAGGATTATCGGAATTGTTCACTGTGCAGGGTCCTTATCGTTTGAATGTGCCGATCCGGCAGGTGCCGCTGTGGCAGCGGTTTCTCTTTGGCAGGTACGGGCGGATTCGGGCAAAGCCCTTGTAGAGCAGACGGGCCATCGGGTTGACCAGCGGTAACGCTGCCAGGCTGTTCAGGGTAGCATACAGAAGCGAATTCGGGAACGCCTGCCAAATGGCCTGAAACGCCTCAACGCCCCGGTATACCACGCCACTCCTGTCAACCGCATGAAGCTCATACATGAATCGGTCCAGTGTAATCTGAAATGGAACCGGATCAAACTCAGGCGCAGCGATGTCGACCGCAACCAGTCTGCCGCCATGATCCTGGCGCAGGTAATGTTCAATTTCCGTAGCGCAGACAATGCATGACCCGTCATAAAACACCCGCAGGGGATATTCCGGTGTATTCGCCATGGGTCAAATAATCCTTTCCAAAAAGCTACCTCTTTGTAATATAATTAAGCCATATTTTTGAGACTAACAACTCGTACCACTGTAGTAAAGCAACATTTCAACCCCGGTTATTTTTCCCTTCCGGGTGAAGAGCTTAAATGTAATTTTGAATAATTCTTACATATGCTGTTTGTCAGTTCAGTTAACTCTCTGACGGAGGTGTGCCATGAAGATTCATAATAAATACTTCCCCTTCCTCCTCCTCACACTGTTTTCTCTCTTTTCTCTTACCATTCTGATAAATTGCGGCGGCGGTGGTGGCGGCACTGCAGCAGTCACACCCCCCACACCCGACATAACCGGCGGCTGGGCCGGAACCTGGTCGGGCATCGACCCTGTCGCCGGGCAGGTAACCGGCAACTGGCAGGCGGATGTGCTTCAGGCCGGGAAAAATGTCAGCGGCAGCGGCACGTTGAGCGGCGATGTGGACTGTTCCGATGGCGCCCTCGCCGGGGCTGTCGGAGCCAGCAACGTCCCGTCAGGGACACTCTCCCGGGCACCATGTCAACAGAACAGCTGGATCATCACGGCACTTGATATGACGAACCGCAGTGTCAGCGGCACCTGGACTCAACCGGGGAGTGGTGCCTCCGGCACTTTTACCGGCATTCAGGTGGCACTGCCGTCGGGACCGCAGATTTCATTTTTTACCCCTCAAGGGGGCATTCCCGGGGCAATCATGACCATCGTCGGCTCAGGGTTTGACCCTGTCAGCACTAACAACCAGCTTTCATTTAACAGCAGCACTCCAGCCCAGGTAATTTCTGCCACCGCAACCACACTTGTCGCCAGAGTCCCGGCAGGAGCATCTTCGGGACCGCTCTTTCTGAAATCCGCCATCAGCCCCCGCTCTTTTAACGCTGCCGCCGGTTACCCAAGTCCGGTCTACTCCGGCTCAATCACGGTCGGTTCGGCGCCGGAAGGCGTTGCCGTCACCCCTGATGGCCGGCGGATATTCGTTGCCAACAGCAATGACGGCACGGTGAGCATGATTAACATCAATCCCCGCGCAGTTCTCTCGACCACAAAAGTGGTTACTTCCGGAGAATCAATAGTCAACGGGATCGCTGTCAGTCCCGACGGTCGGCGCGTGTATACCGGATATTATGACCCGGTCAGCGGGGAACGAGGACTTGCGGTACTTCACGGAACCACAAATGCCGTACTCCGCACCCTCACTCTCGCCACAGGACAGCCGGCACCTGCCCCGGGCACTAATCCCGGCGGAGTTGCCATCAGCCCCGACGGCTCGTTCGTCATGGTGGCTAACAACTTAGATGGCGGGGCATTTTACGGTTTTGACGCAACCAGCGGCCAGGTTGTTACTGCCGCCACGGCCTCCGGTTCCGGCTCTATACCGGCCGGAGCAGCAATCAGCCCTGACAACCGGAATGCCTACCTGCTCTACAGCGGAGCGAATATCATTCAGGTATTCAACCTTTCCGGCAAACGCGTCACCGCCACCATAAACCTGTCATCAGCTCCGACAAGCGTGGCCATCTCTCCCGACGGACAAAGGGCGTATGTTTCAAGTTCTGTCGCCAACACGATCACTGTTATCGACACTGCCACCAACACTGTCCGGAATAGTTGGGGCGGCTTCAGCACTCCGTCAGGGGTGGCCGTCAGTCCGGATGGTTCAAGAATATTTGTGGCAAACAGCCTCAACAATACGATCTCTGTGGTGACAACGGCAGATGGCGCAGTGGAGTCCATTATTCCGACCGCAGCAGGACCAACGGGGATCGCCATATCCCCGGACGGGAAACGGGCCTTTGTCACCAGCAGCGCCGTCGGGATACTGGAAGAAATCGGTGGTGTCGCCACCTTGACGGTTGCCAAGTCCGGCTCCGGAATAGGGACCGTCACATCACAGCCGGGAGCAATCGCCTGTGGGTTCAACTGTTCCGCACAATTCCCCCTGAACACGGTCGTGACCCTTTATGCTGCGCCATACGGGAATTCAACATTCTCCGGGTGGAGTGGCGATCCTGACTGTTCCGATGGCATAGTATCTCTGAATGACAGTAAAAGCTGTGTTGCAATATTCACAGCCGTACAAAGCTACAACGGAGGCGGCTATTATGGTGGCGGTGGCTGCTTCATTGCTACGGCAGCCTATGGCTCTTCACTCGATCCGCACGTTAAAGTACTCCGCTCTTTCAGGGACCGTTACCTCATGACCAACGACGCCGGACGTGCGTTTGTCGAGACATACTATCGTCATTCACCTCAGCTTGCTGCATATATATCACAGCACGAAACGCTCCGCAGGGCAGTGCGGCTGATGCTGACACCTCTGGTGTACGGCATTGAGTACGGCACCGGTCTTGCGCCGGATATAACAGCAGCGGCGCGGTAAGAGATTAGAAGTGAAGATAATCACGGCACCAGGAACAGGCTTCTTCCTGATTCCGAACCTGCCCCTGAAGCCGCTTACAGGAGGTCTGCCATGAGATCAAAAATATTCAAAATGATGTTCGGGTTATCTATGAGCGGAATTATCGGCCTGGCTGGCTGCGGAGGTGGTGGAGGAGGCGGCGGTGGGGGTGCCGGAACCGTTGGAATATCATATTCGGGGGTTACTACTCAAGCGCCACTGACTGCTGCAAATGCAAATAAGATTTTTTCGCTTGTATGGGACGGCGCCCCACTGTCTGGATCAATTTCGGCCTCCTCACCCAAAGTTGCCAAGCTTTCGCCATACGACAATTCTAAAGGCAGCGGGATAGTTTCTCTTGCAAAACGTATAATGAAAAAAACGGTGGTAAACGGCACCCTTTTTTCCAGCAGTTCAAAAAATGTCAAACGCATGATACCGGTAAATGAGACACAAACCGGAACAATTAGCGGGAAATTAACCTTGACCGGCAGTGTCGACGAAACTACCGGTACGGGAAGTATCACTGAATCATTCAGTAATTATAATAATGGTGATGGCTATACGTATGATGGCAACGTTTTAGTGCAGATTGGCGGAATTGATATGATGTCCGGAGTCATGACCGATGCGACCATGAGCTTTTCGTTATGGAACATCAAATCGACAAGTAGCGATATTTCGCTTACCGGTTCCATACGACTACAGGGAAGTTTGCAAAACAATAGCGAAATACTGACCATCAACCTGGATGGCCGCCAAAACATCGGCAAAGAAACGTTCCGTTACGCGAACTTTGTTGAGACGACCGTTTACGACAACATACTTTTCCCAGGATCCGCTTCCGGGTCTTTCAGCGGACAGGTGTACCTCGAAAAATTCGGATACGTTATGATAAGCACCGTCTCACCGTGCATCTATTCTGGCCCAAATGCCAATCCAAGCAGTGGAGGGCCAATTTATCTCAGTGGCGCTGCGAATTCCAAGGCTTACGTTTCCCCCTTCTCGTACGGCATTAAAATTGAAGTCGACACTAATGGTGACGGGACCGCCGATACGTTAAACCGTTACTTCTGGGACAATCTTGAAGGACCGGCGTTTGTATCGCTAACGGTATCTCCGCTTGCGCCTGATGTGCCGGAGGGATTGACTCAACACTTCACGGCCACCGGGACATTCTCCGACACCAGCACCAAAGAGTTGACAGGCATAGTAACCTGGACATCATCGAATACGGCCATAGCTCAGATCTCATCCAAAGAAGGGACTTACAGCAACTGCTGGGACGTGGGATGCGCATACGCACAATCGCTTGGTTCATCAACAATTACGGCGACCATAGGGGATGTCACCGCCTCCACCACAATGTCTGTTTCCTCCGCACTGTTAGTGTCACTTGATGTCCACCCGTGGAGTTACTCCGCAGCACCTCCTGTCATAGCGAAAGGTATGACCATACAATACGAGGCTTTAGGAACATTTACCAATAATTACCGTGGCGACGTCACATCGTCAGTTACCTGGAGTTCATTAGACAACTCAGTAGCAACTATCAGCAATGTAACGGGCTCAAACGGAAATGCACATTCAGTTTCCACCGGTTCGACCACGATCAGCGCGACCTCCGGAGGGATTTCCGGTTCAGCCACTCTGTCCGTCTCGGCTTGGACGTTCCAAAACGCAGGGATTTCATTCGACCTTAACCGGGTGACGTGGGGTGGCTCACAGTTTGTGGCGGCAGGAGCAAACGGAACCATCCTCACCTCGTCCGATGGCAAAACGTTTCAACAGCGCACCTCCGGCACCTCTGCATCACTTTACGATGTCGCCAGATCCGCCAGTACTTTTGTTGCAGTTGGAGCAAACGGAACCATCCTGACCTCGTCCGATGGCACTGCGTGGACGCCTCGCACTTCAGGTACCGCTAACAACCTGTACGGCGTCGTTTGGTCCGGAAGCAGGTTTGTTGCAACAGGCGGATATGGAACCATCCTTACCTCGCCTGATGGCGCAGCATGGACGCCTCAGACTTCAGGTACGGCAAACAGCCTTTATGGTCTCGCCTGGTCCGGCAGCCAACTTGTCGTCGTTGGTGACCCCGGAACCAACCTTACCTCTCCCGACGGAATAACGTGGACGCTACATACCTCTGATAATCTCAATCCCCTCGGGAGGGTCGCCTGGTCCGGTGCCACTTATGTTGCGACATCCGGCTATCCGACGTCTGACGGGTACCAGTATCCCTATCCCATCCATATCTCCTCAGACGGGATCAATTGGACCAAAGCCATGATCGTGCCTTCAAGCACAGACCCCCCTTCCTTTATATGGCGAGCCGCTGATGTGGTCTGGTGCGGAACAAAGTTTGTTGTAGTCGGAGTTGACGGGCGAATTTTCACGTCTGGTGACGGGATCAACTGGACATCATGGGTTTCAGGTACAAACAGTGCACTTGAAACGGCAAGCTGCTCTGCAACTCAGTATGTTGTCGCGGGAAAAGGAGGCCTGATTTTTTCTTTACCGTAACCATATGGGGCTGTTCCAAATTTCCACCAATGTTTGGGACAGCCCCGCATTGATGCCTCTGAATAAATGAGCGTCACTCAGCTTCAGAAACCGCTGCCGGAATGTCTTCATTTCTCTCACCTTCTCTGCCATGATCTTTCGCCACCAGCATATAAATGGACGGCACCACAAAAAGGGTAAAAAATGTTCCGATGAACATTCCACCGACAAGAACGAGACCGATTGAGTTTCGGGCGGCTGCGCCGGCGCCACTGACCAAAGTAAGCGGAAAATGGCCGGCAATGGTGGCGGCGCTGGTCATCAGGATCGGTCGAAGGCGGGTCAAGGCAGCCAATCGGATCGCTTCGAGTTTGGGCAATCCCCCTTCCTGCAATTTATTGGCAAACTCAACGACAAGTATACCGTTTTTTGCCACCAGGCCCACCAGAGTCACCAATCCGACCTGCGAGTAGATATTGAGCGTTGTCGTCCATCCCTTCGTCCAGAAAGGGGTGTTGGGATCAGGCATTTTGAGGAACGTGAAGATCAGTGCACCAAAGATGGCCAGTGGCACTGAACCGGCCAGGATCACGAAAGGGTCACGGAAGCTGTTGAACTGGGCGGCAAGCACCAGAAAAATGAGCACCACCGCCAGCGAGAACGCCGGAAGAAACCTGTTCCCCTCAACCCGCAACTGCCGCGACTCACCGGTGTAATCAAGCAGATACCCCTTCGGTAGGACCTTGCCCGCCTCATCCTCCAGAAAGCGCAGCGCCTCATCCAGAGGTCGCAAAGCTACGCCGCTGATTTTTACGGCATTGAGCTGCTGAAAGCGGTTCAGTGAGCGGGGCACAACCGACTCTTTGAGTTTTGCCACGGTTGAGAGCGGAACCAGCGTGCCATTCGGTCCGGTAACGCGGATATCATTGAGCTGTTCAGGATTGAGGCGACCGACCCGCTCTATCTGGGGGATAACCTTGTAGCTGCGTCCGGCAATATCAAAGCGATTAACAAACCCGCCCCCCACCATGACGCCGACATCATTGGCGATCTGCCCAAGGGTAAGCCCCATAGCGGCAACTTTGTCCCGATCGATGACAAACTCCGTCTGCGGCTGATCGATTTTTACATCGATCAGTGGCGGAAAGGCAAACATACCGCTCTTCATCGCCTGCATCTGGATTTTTTTAGCAAATTCAAGAATCTGCGCACTCTCAGCCGTTGAAGCGATGATAAACTCAACCGGGAACTGTCCCCCACCCGGAAGAGCAGGCGGCGTAACCGGGAAAATACTGACTCCCGATATTGTGCCCAGTTTCTGTTGTACCTCCGGCAGAATCTGGAATATTGTCCGGTTGCGTTCATCCCACGGCTTGACAATCATCCCTGAGAATCCGGATGAGGGAAAGGTGATCTGAAAGGTAAAATCTGTTTCCGGCACACTCATAAATGCCTTGTTGACGGCAGCGGCATAGCCCCGGTTCTGATCAAGTGTCGAGTTTGCCGCCGCATCCAGAATACCGAAAATGACCCCCTGATCTTCAGTGGGAGCGAGTTCACGGGCCGACATGGTAAACAGCGGGATCGTCAGAAAGCTGAAAATAATCCAGATGCCGTACACCGCCGGGCGGGCGGAAAGGGTCCGGTCAAGCAGGCGGCCATAGAATTCCTTAAACCGTTTGAAATCACGGGCAATCTTTCCGGCAAAACCATGCTCCTCCATCCCCGGTTTCAGCAGTTTTGCCGACATGACCGGTGAAAGCGTCAATGCCACGATACCTGAGATGGTGACCGCACCGGCGAGGGTCAGAGAAAATTCGCGGAACAGTGAACCGGTCAATCCCCCCTGAAGTCCGATGGGGAGGTACACCGCTGCCAGAGTGATCGTCATGGCAATGATCGGGCCCAACAGTTCCCGCGCACCGGAGAGAGCAGCCTCGAGCGGTGATTTACCCTCACCCAGGTGGCGTTCGACATTCTCCACCACGACAATAGCATCATCGACGACAAGACCGACCGAGAGTACTACCGCCAGCAGGGTTAACAGGTTGACAGTGAAACCGAAAATCTGCATCAGGAAGACAGCTCCGATCAGCGAAACCGGAATGGCAACAATCGGAATGAGTACCGCACGGAACGATCCGAGGAAGAGGTATATTACAATCATCACGATAATGAGGGTGTCAACCAGAGTTTTCAACACTTCAGAGATGGCGTTATTGATGTAGTTAGTAGCGTCGTAGGCAACCTTTGCGTGCATACCGCTCGGGAGGTCCCGTTGAATGGCCTCCATTTCAACATTCACCCGCTTGATAACGTCGATTGAGTTGGCATTCGGCAGCGGCCAGATTCCCATAAAAACGGCAGCCTGACCGGAGAATCGAACTTCGGCTTCATAATCCTCGGCACCGAGCATGACATCGGCAACATCCGCAAGACGCACCAATGTTCCATTCTGCTGGCGGACAACCAGATTTTTGAACTCATTTACGGTATTGAGATTGGTATTGGCGGACAGGTTGACTTGAATCAGCGCACCTTTACTGCGTCCCAACGGCGCCAGAACGTTATTGGCAGCCAGAGCCTGTCTCACCTGCGCCGGACTGATGTTGAGCGCCGCCATCCGGTCCGGCTTGAGCCAGACCCGCATGGCGAAGGTGCGGGCACCGAGGATATCGGCACGCTGCACCCCGGCAAGAGCGGACAGGCGCGGCTGTACTACCCGGGCCAGATAATCGGTGATTTCGTTCTGTTTGAGATCATCCGAAGTGAAACTGAGGTATGCCGAAGCGAACTGACTGTCGGCAGATTCGATGTTGATACTTGGAACCTCTGCCTCCACCGGCAGGTCGCGGCGCACCTGATCGACTTTTGAACTGATTTCCGACAATGCCCTGGTGGCATCATAGTTCAGTTTCAGTCGGACATTGATGGTCGAGAGACCGAGACTGCTCTGCGATTCCATATATTCGATGCCGTCAGCTGCTGCAATAGCCCGCTCCAGCGGGGTGGTAACAAAGCCGCGCACCAGTTCGGCATTGGCGCCGACGTACACCGTTGTAACGGTGACCGCAGAATTTTCACTGCGGGGATACTGGCGAACATTGAGGGATCGAATAGCCTGCAGTCCGGCGATTATTATCACCAGGTTAACTACCAGTGCCAGGACGGGGCGACGTATGAAGAGATCGGTAATAGTATTCATGGCGGATCAGTTGTTTTCCGGTTTAGGCGATTGTTGAAATTGCGGGGAAAGTTTGTTGTCGATGACCGCTGCCTGACCATTGCGCAGCTTGAAGACACCGGTACTTACGACGGTTTCACCGGCCTTGAGGCCGGAGGTAACAGCCACAAAATCGCCACGCTTCTCACCCAGCCTGATAAATTGCTGGCGGACAACCAACCCTTTCCCTTCTTTGGCGTTTTCAACGATGAACACCGAATCGCTGTAGGGAGCATACAGAACCGACGTTGCCGGAATGACGAGAACCTGCTGACGGGTTGGAAGGCCGACTGACGCATTTATATACATGCCGGGACGCAGACGCTCTGCTTTGTTTGAGACCGTGGCCTGAATTTTTACCGCCCGGGTTTCAGAGTCAACCAGGGGATTTATGGCTGTTATTTTTTCCGTCACTGTGTCGGTGCCGAGAACGTCACCACTGAGCCGGACCGGATACCCCATTTTCAGCTGTGACAACTGCTGCTGCGGCAGGGAAAAATCGACAAAAATCGGATCAAGAGCCTGCAGGGTCACTATCTGGTCACCCTCCCTGAGCATTTGGCCCTGATTGATAGATCTGATGCCAAGCCGACCGGCAAAAGGTGCGTGAACGGTCTTTTTTGCAATGGCTGCCCGCAGCGTGTCAACCACCGCCTTAGCCTGAAGAGACGCTGCAAGCGCTTTATCCAGATCAGTCTGGGCAATTATGCCATCGGCCAACATCCGCTGCGCACGCTTCAGCTCGGTTTCTGCGAGCGTCGCCTGGGCCCGGGCACCCGGCAACTGAGCTTCTTCAGAGCTGATATCCTGCTGCATGAGGAGGTCGCCCTTTGCCACTGGACTCCCTGATTCAAAAGCAATTTTCATTACTTTACCGGCAGCTTCAGCGGAAACAGTCACCCCCTGCACTGCGGTAAGCGACCCGACGGAACCGAGCGAAGTTTCCCGGGTTTCTGATGTAACCAGCGCCGTGGTTACCGTTTCAGGCGGTGGCACAAACTTCTTGCCCCCGGCTATCATGGATCTGATCTGTAGTGTTTTTATTCCGGCAAGAACGGCAATAATAACAAGTATGCCCGCAACAGCAAAAAAGATGCGCTTCTTCATGAGGTGTTGCTCCATCCAGGTAATTTGTTGAGACTTTGTTCAGGTATGTAAGCCAAACAAAGCCGACTATATTGATCTTATATCATGCTGTGCACCGGAAGAAAAGTCGATAATTTCGCACCGAACTAACGGAGCTGTTCCATTGTACAGAACGATCATCAGGAATAGCGGATAGAATTTGTCCTGTTTACTTCAAGATATCTGTGATACAGTATCTCCCTATGTACCGATGGTTGTCCGTTTACCTGAAGCAGCCGACAGTACAATCAAAATAATATGGAAAGGTGAATGATATGAAACTTTTTTCCCCCTCGCATCTTGGCCCTGTATCACTTAATAACCGGGTGGTAATGGCTCCCATGACCCGCAACCGCGCGCCTGGTAATATTCCCAACGAACTGATGGCTGAGTATTACGGGCAACGTGCCGGTGCCGGCCTGATAATCAGTGAAGGAACGTCCCCCTCCCCTAACGGCCTCGGCTATCCACGCATCCCGGGGATTCATTCCGCTGAACAGACCAAAGGATGGCAGTTGGTCACTGACGCTGTTCACGCCCGTGGCGGCAGAATTTTTATCCAGCTGATGCATGCCGGTCGGGTGGGTAGCGTGCTGAACCTGCCGGATGGAGCGAAACTGATCGCGCCTTCAGCCGTCACGATGAGCGGAAAAATCTGGACCGACAGTCAGGGAGAACAGCCGTACGGTGCGCCGCGTGAAATGACATCCGGAGAAATCAGGAGTACGATCGGCGAATATGTGCAGGCAGCGGGTAACGCTATTGCCGCCGGATTTGACGGCGTCGAGATACATGGCGCGAACGGTTATCTGATCACCCAGTTCCTCGACCCGGGATCGAATCTCCGCAGCGACGAATATGGCGGAGATGCCGCGCGACGGAACCGCTTTGCTCTTGATGTTGCCACAGCGGTAAACGCAGCGATTGGTGCCGATCGTGTCGGCATACGGCTTTCCCCTGACGGCGTGTTTAACGATATGAGCGGCAGCTACGAAGGGATCACAGATCAGTATGGTGACCTGGCGGCAGCTCTCGGGAAACTCAATCTCGCCTACGTTCATCTGGTTGATCATTCGGCAATGGGCGCACCCAAACCGGAGGCTGCGACTGTAGAGCGTATCTGTCGTGAATTTAAACAGGCGGGTGGCGGGGGTGTCATATTATCCGGCGGCTATGATCGTGAACGGGCCGAAGCCGATCTGGCCAGTGGCGCGGCCGATCTGATCGCCTATGGACGGCCGTTTATTTCAAATCCGGATCTTGTTACGCGTTTACAAAGCGGTTCTCCGCTGGCTGTTCCGGATCAGGCGACATTCTATTCGCCCGGCAGTGCCGGATATACCGACTATCCAGGACTCGCCCGGTTGTAGCAGCAGAAACGACAAATGGGATGCCTCCCGGCATCCCATTCTTTCATTCTCTCCACCCTGTCGTCAGCTTTAAGGGCCTCCGGCGAGTTCCTTAAATGTGGGTTTCAGTATACTGCTTCAGGCAGACCCGCGTACAGAGGGCAGCACACCACAGCAGGGAGCGATTCCCTTTTTATTCAGCATTCCGCCCGGGCGCATCATCCAACGGGCAGGGTAGAGAGAACAAGTGTGGATCAATTATTACTCCGATGATTTGAACATTTCAAGCGTTTTGTAGACACTCTCAGCGGTTCCGGAGAAATTCGGTCAACTGACCTATTTCGTTCATCATTTTTTCAAAACCAGGAAACGTCAGAGATTGGGGGCCATCGGAAAGCGCTTTTTCCGGCTCAGGATGGACTTCCACCAGGACGCCGGCCGCTCCCGCAACCAGAGCAGCTTCAGCCATCGGCACAACGAGAGAGCGTTTTCCGGTTGCATGGGAAGGATCGACCATGATCGGCAGATGCGACAGCTCCTTTATCAACGGGACTATTGAAAGATCAAGAGTGTTGCGGGTTGCGGTTTCAAAGGTACGAATACCCCGTTCGCAGAGAATAACCTGATCATTCCCTTCTGCAAGAATATATTCCGCTGCCGCCAGAAACTCCTCCACCGTGGCACTCATGCCCCGCTTCAACAGCACCGGTTTACGGATTTTGCCCACTTCACGCAGAAGGTCAAAGTTCTGCATATTGCGGGCACCAATCTGCAAAAGGTCAGCATACTCGGCAACGAGGCCGACATTATCCGGGCTCATGACTTCGGTGACAATCGGCAGGCCGCTCTCTTTACCGGCAATTGCCAGGAGCTTGAGCCCCTCTTCCCGCAACCCCTGAAAGGTATGCGGCCCGGTGCGGGGTTTGAAAGCGCCGCCCCGCAGCATATCCCCTCCGCACTTCTTGACAAACAGTGCCGTCTTGACAATCTGTTCCCGGTTTTCCACCGCACAGGGACCGCCGACGACGACCGGACGGCATCCCCCGCCGACTTTTACACCGGCGACGTCAACAACCGTATCTTCGGGATGGAAGTCGCGCGAGACCAGCTTGTATGGCTTCGATACGTGTATAACCCGCTGGACACCGGGCAGTTCCAGGATTTTACTGTCATCCACATAGCCATGGTTACCAAGCACACCGATTGCGGTTCGTTCACTCCCCGGAATCGGTTCAGCCCGGAAACCCATCTCCTGCACGATTCTTGAAATTGCATCAACATCTGCCTGAGTGGCGTTGTGGTTCATTACGATAAGCATTTCAGTGTCCCCGTTTCATTCGTATCGTTCTGACATTTTCTGAAGTTTTTCCATCTGATGCACGACTACCCGATTTCCCTGCACTTCAATGATTCCCTCGTCCTTCAGCTTTTTGAACGTACGGGAAATGGTTTCGCTGGCGGTGCCGAGTCGTGACGCCAGTTCGCCCTTTTTAATCCCCAGATCGATATAGGTAATGCCGCCGAAACTGGTAGAACTTTCGGCTGCCCGTCGCACGAGAAATGACGCCAGTCGCGAGGCGACATCAGCAAAGGAAAGCTCCTCGATCTGTCGGGCAAACTGGCGCAGCATGAGTGAGAGCGACACCACCAGGTTAAGAGCAAAGTTGGGATTATGACTCATCAGCTCCATGAAACCCTGCCGGGGGAGATACAGCACCTCGCCGGACTCCATGGCCCGCGCTTCCGCCGGATATTTTCCGTCGCCGAAAAATGCCGCTTCTGCAAAGGTTTCACGCGGCTTGACAAAATGAAGCACTTTCTCACGTCCGTCGGCGGACATCCGGCAGAGCTTGATGCTGCCGGACAGCAGAAGATAAAAGCCGGTCGCCTCCTCCCCTTCGCTGAAAAGGGTTTCCCCCTTATTGAAGGCCCTTCGCACAGTAATAGCTGCCAGCGCAGAAAGATCAGCCGTATTGAGACCGGAGAAGAGGAGCGGTTTTTTTAATTGTTCGATCAGTTCCATGGTATTATTGTTTCAAAAACGCCGCTATCTTTTCGGCTACCTGCGGCGCGGTGAAACCGAACTGTTCGGCAAGCACCTTGTCCGGTGCCGAGGCGCCGAAATGTTCAATACCGATAAACAGCCCGTCACACCCGATCAAACTCCCCCACGCCATGCCCCGACCGGCCTCAAAAGCAACTCGCGGTATCCCGGCAGGGAGCACTTTATTGCGATACTCTGCCGACTGGGCAAGGAATGTTTCCAGGCAGGGAACCGACACAATACGGGCGGCAATTCCCTGTGAAGCGAGCGATGCGGCCGCTTCCACGGCGACATGCACTTCAGAACCGCTCGCCATGATTACTGCAGCGGGTACGGCCGGAGATGATACGACGTAACCACCTGTAAGGGCATCAGCCGGAGTAAACGCAGCGGAGCGGTCAATTACCGGTAAATTCTGCCTTGTCAGTATCAGTGCGGTCGGGCCGGCATACTGAAGAGCCGCCTGCCAGGCGAGTGCGGTTTCAACACCGTCAGCCGGACGAATGACCTGAAGACCGGGAATAAGGCGCAGTGACGCAACATGCTCAATCGGCTGATGTGTCGGGCCGTCCTCGCCGACAAAAAAGGAGTCATGGGTAAAGATGTAAATCGCCTGCTGCCCCATCAATGCGGAGAGACGTACTGCCGGGCGGCAGTAGTCGGCAAAAACGAGAAATGTGGCTCCGTAGGGGACAAAGCAGCCGTAGAGGGCCATACCGTTTATGGCCGCTCCCATGGCGTGTTCACGGATACCGAAGTGCAGGTTGCGTCCGGCAAAACTGTCCGCCTGCACTGAAGCAGACCCTTTGATATCGCTGTTGTTGGAGGGAGAGAGATCGGCTGAACCGCCAACCAGCGAGGGAATCAGCGCCGCCACCTTCTGAAGTACCGTTCCCGAAAGTGCGCGCGTGGCACCATCTTTTCCGGCAACAGACGCCAGCAACTCTTCAGACAGATGTGCCGGCAGTTTTTTGTGCCACATGTCATCCCACAATTGCGCCTTTTCAGGATTGGCAACACGCCATGAGGCAAAACCGCGCTGCCATGAGGCATAGCCCAGCTTCACTTCATCAACTCTTTGCTGACAGGTGGCCTGCACATCTTCCGGAACCGTAAACGGTGGCGCATCCCAGCCAAGATTTTTGCGGGTGGCGGCAATTTCGTCAGAGCCGAGTGGCGAACCGTGGGCGCCGGACGATCCCTGCTTTGCAGGGCTTCCATAGGCAATATGAGTCGTAGCGATAATAATGGACGGCTTGCCGGTTTCAGCCCTGGCCGCTGCAATTGCTGCGACAATCTGATCGTTATTATGACCGTCGATCTTCTGGACATGCCAGCCGCTGGCGGTGAAACGCCCTTCAATATCCTCGGACCATGCCAGATCGGTCTTCCCCTCAATGGTGATACTGTTGCTGTCATAGATGTAGATCAGGTTGCCCAGTTTCAGGTGACCGGCCAAAGCCGCCGCCTCGTAGCTGATCCCTTCCTGCAGACAGCCGTCACCGCAGAGAGCGTAAACAAAGTGGGTGATCGGCTTGAAATCGACGGTATTGAAGCGTTCCGCCGCCATGCGTGCGGCGAGCCCCATACCGACGCCATTGGCAAAGCCCTGACCGAGAGGTCCGGTCGTCACTTCGACGCCGACCGTATGGCCGAACTCGGGGTGCCCCGGTGTTTTGCTCCCCCACTGACGGAAGTTTTTGATTTCATCCATCGAAAGGTCATACCCGAACAGATGCAGCAATGAGTAGAGCAGCATTGAGCCATGACCGGCGGAAAGAATGAAGCGATCACGGTTTGGCCAGCGCGGGTCTTCCGGATTAAAGTCAAGAAAATTGCCCCACAGAGCAATTGCACAATCGGCTGCCCCCATCGGGAGACCGGGATGACCTGAGTTTGCCCTGTCTACCGCCTCGGCGGAGATGATGCGAACGGCATCGGCACAACGCCGGGCCTTGTCTGCGGGGATCGTGATGTGGTGCATAATAATTCCTTTCGCTCTGCTAGATTGAGAAGCTATATAAAGTGGTTGAATCCATTGGCCGGAGCGGTAAACGGAGAGCCGTCGCGGTTAATAACCGTCACCCCGGAAAAGCCTGTCACTATACCAACACGCGTGGCTGCAACGCCACACTTTTTCGCACAGGCGGCAATTTTTTCCCGATTGGAGTTGCAAGCGGTAAAGCAGAGTTCATAATCTTCACCGCCGGAAAGCGCATATTCAAAGGGGATAGCGGTGAGATCTGCCGTGACTGAACGGAACAGGTCGGAAAGAGGGATATCGGCAATCCGGAGGGTTCCGCCGACTCCTGATAATTCGGCAATATGGCCGAAATCTGCACGTATACCGTCACTGACATCGATCATTGCGGTGGCCAACCCGGCTTCCGCAAGCGCCAGAGCTACCGACACGCGCGGCGTCGGATTGAGGAGGCGGGAGAGAAGGTAGTCAACCCCATCCCCACCCCGACCCTCCCCTTGAAAGGGAGGGAGTTGATTTTCCTCCGCTAACTGCAAGCCCAGCGCCGCGTCTCCGAGCGTTCCGGTCACCCAGATATCGTTATCCGGTTGAGCACCCGTGCGGCAGACTATCAGGTCAGGATATTGCTCGCCCATGATAGTCACCGAAATCGTTACTCCGGTTCGTGACGAACAGGTGTCTCCGCCGATAAGCGTAACATTGTATTCCGCAGCAAGCTCCAGAAAGCCACGCATAAAATCGTCTATAAAAACAAGTGAGAGGTCTGGAGGAATTGCAACGGAGAGGAGTGCCCAGCGAGGAATACCCCCCATGGCGGCTATATCGGAAACACTGACCGCCAGCGATTTGCGCCCGAGAGTATACGGATCATGCCAGGCGCGCCGAAAATGGACATCCTCCAGCAGCATGTCCGCGGAGGTCAATAAACGCATACCCTGGGTAAGCGCGGTGACGGCGGCGTCATCTCCAATTCCGGTGATGACGCTCTCATGGGGCGGCACCCTGGCAGTTATGCGGGAAATAAGGCCGAATTCGCCAAGTGTGGCAAGTGTCGAAATTTTTTGAGTCACGATGGGATGGGTTCCGTTGTGTTAATTTGCTTGAAGCGGAAGCATACCCGCCACTGATTGATTAGTCAAAACATTTAGTTGACAAATATAAAATACCAATTTATATATGTCAGCATGTATATCCAACGCCACCTCGCTGATATTCTCATAAAAGCACTGTCGCAGTTCCCTGCCGTGCTGGTCACCGGTCCGCGTCAGGCGGGCAAGACCACTCTTCTCCAGCATGAAGCTGGGGCGGAGTTTGACTATGTCAGCTTTGACGACACCATGGAGCGCTCTTTTGCTCTGAGCGATCCCAACGGTTTCTTCAGCCGGTTCGGTGACAGACCGGTGATCTTTGACGAAATTCAGTATGTGCCGGAACTGCTCCACTCGCTCAAACTACGCATCGACAAAGAGCGCCACCGTAATGGGCGCTGGTTGTTAACCGGTTCGCAGCAGTTTCATCTGATGCACAACATCAGCGAATCGCTGGCCGGACGGGTTGCCATTCTCGATCAGCTACCTTTCAGCATTGGCGAACAATTCGGTACCGGTAAACTCCCCCTGGAGCAGATTTTCTGGAACGGCTGCTATCCGGAACCGGCATTGTATCCTGAGAAGCGGGATCTCTGGCTGCGTGCCTATATCCAGACCTATCTGGAGCGTGATGTGCGCCAGCTTCAAAACATCCGCGACCTGCGCGCTTTTGAACAGTTTGTCGCTCTGGCGTGCGCCCGCCATTCACAGGCGTTTAACAGTGCCGACTTTTCGCGTGAGATCGGTGTGACTCTCCCGACCGCCAAGTCGTGGCTCGGCCTGTTGGAGGCATCGTATCTGCTCTACCTGCTCCCCCCGTTTTTCAATAATCTGGGGAAACGCATCACCAAAGCACCAAAGCTGTATATGCTCGATCCGGCTATTGTCACGTTTCTCACCCGTCAACCCGGTGCTGAAGCGGCTCTGTCCGGAGCTATGGGGGGGGCGCTGTTTGAGGGATTAATGGTGATAGAAGCGGTCAAGGCGTTTACAAATGCGGGGCTGAAACCGGCCATCTGGTATTGGCGCTCGCACGACGGCCTGGAAGTGGATCTGATTCTACAAAGCAACGACAAGTTGATTCCGATTGAAATAAAATTGACCGCCACCCCCCAGTCAGCACATCTGGATGGCCTCAAACGTTTTCGTGCCCTGGCTGGAGAAGCAGCGTGTGAACCCGGCCTTCTGCTCTGTCGCGTTCCGGAACAACGACCACTGCCATTCGGGATTACGGCACTCCCCTGGCAGTTGTTTCCCGGGTGGTTGAAGCAAAACTGCGGCGGCAGCATCGCATAACCACTCCTGATTCGTTCTGATTGTTATGCCGGCGCTTGCCACTAACTATGGGCCTTGGCAAAACAGACCGGCATTCTTCCCTCGTAGACAGGACGCTGAACTTTAGGTTGTGAAATCAGCTTTTCATATATCCTGCTATTACCGATTGCTCTTACAACCACTTTTGCTGCCGGTTCAAATTCCACCCATAATCCAACCATCACAATTACCAGCCCACACAATGTAATCGGTTCCATAGTGATATCCCCCGTTTTTTTATTTTATTTCTGACCACCGGCTGATTCTACATGCTACGGTAAATGCCTATAACCTTACCGACAATCGTCACTTCACCGTCTTCCGGATAGATGAGGATAGGGCTCATAGCTGGATTTTCCGGCTGCAGACGAATGTGGTCATGCTCCCTGTAAAACCGCTTGACGGTTGCCTCACCCTCAAGCATGGCAACAACAATATCCTTGTTGTCAGCGGTCAGCTGTGGACGGACCAGAGCCAGATCGCCATCTAAAATACCGGCCGTAATCATAGAATCACCACTAACTCTCAAGAAGAAGCAATCTGCTCCCTTGACCGCCATCTGATCGACTGAAAAATACCCTTGAACATCTTCAATAGCCGTGGAGAGCTGACCGGCACGAACAGTACCGACAATCGGCAAGGACATATGACGGCTACCCGGTACCTTCAGTGTGATCCCACGGTTCACGTTTTCCCGCTTAAGATAGCCCTTTCGTTCCAATGCATCGAGATGCTTCATTACCGGCAACGTACCGGACACATTCAAGTGACCGGCTATTTCCCTCTGGCTCGGCGGGTAGCCGTTACTGTCCCCGAACATAGTGATGAACTGCAGCACCTGTCGCTGGCGCTGAGTGAGTTCGCTCCCGGCTTTTCTTTCATAGGTAGTCATATGACTACCATACGAGATTTAACCATGTCTGTCAAACAGAATTGTAATCAACTACCCGGCGAACCAATTCCGATTTAGTCTCGGCTATTTCTTTACGAACCGTTTCAATATCTTCGTAGTTTGCTGCTCAGTCTGTTGTTCGCTCTACCCATACACCGGACTTCTTGATATTCGAGGCACGCAATTTTAAGAAAATGGCACTGAATATAAAATTTATTTCGCATCTGTTAAAATTTATATTGAAATTTCGTTTTATTATATTGTACTATTTTAGTAAAGATTATCCTGCACATAATATTAGATACTTGCAATATTTTTTCACCTGTAAGTACAATAATTTATCTTTAATTAACAACCCATTCAGCCTGCATTGCCACTATTGATTAACAGTGTTGTAGTTATCAATCACTCATATTTCACATCAACCCCTTTCTGCCCACTGGATTTTCGAGTTCTTTGAAAATTGAAGTTCAATATTCTGTCCCCAAAATTACTGGAGGACGGGATGGGGTGTACGATTAAACAGGGAGGTGATTCTCATGAAATAGTGCGCATCCTGCGTTAAGACCACATATTTGAGCCGGATATTCCGATTGGAATGTTCGTAGAATGAGGCGCAGTCTAGCGGTTAGAGAACTTCACACCAATGTATAAAGGGAGGTTGTTATGGCTGGAGAAAATATAGGACAGGAACTGACTTCCATAGATTTTCAATCAATGATCGGTGGTCCGCTGAACGCCGTTGTCAAGGCGCAGGCGCAATCCGCCCAGACGTCAGTCGATTTCATCAAGAGTGTCGGCTTCAATTCAACGGATGGCAAGCCGACCATGGTTACGTTTGAATATGACAAGATAATTGAAAAGAAAGACGCTGCGGGAGTGATTACACCCATCGCGACACCGATGAAACTGACAGTGCCGATTTTGACGATGCTGCCGATCCCCTTCATTCGTGTGGAAGAGGTTACGATCGATTTCAATGCCAAGATCAACTCGGTTGTGGAGTCAACCACAGCATCTTCTTCAGAGCTCAATGCATCGCTGGCGGTCAAGGGGGGATGGGGTCCCGTATCCGCCGAACTGAAATGCAGCTACAGCAACAAGAAGTCAACCTCCGCCACTGACAAGACCGAGAGGACCTACAGCCTGGTCATCCACGTCCGTGCCGTTCAGGATGAACTTCCGGCAGGCATGGAGAAACTACTGGGCGTACTGGAAAACAGCATCAAAGAAGTACCGAGCACGACTCCGTAAACAGAAAACAGTGCAGGTACAGATTAAGGGAGCTAAGCATCTCTTTATCTGTACCTGTCAAAATTATTGAGGAGGAATCATGGCAGATCTGGGTGACCTGTTGGGCTCACTGATGACCGGAGTCATCCGCGCCCGGCGTATGGCTGATGAGCAAACTGCGGCTTTGGCTGAATATTACAGAAGCAATCCATTGCTTGAAGGGTTGTCGGTGCCCCGCATTCGTATTCCCGAATTGACTATCGACATGCCGTTTCTCATCGATAGCGACGTGGCAGGAGAAACAGGCGAGATGGCGGAACCGGCGAAAATTGCATCTGCATTGGATGCTCAACTGGAATCGACTCTTCTCAGGCATAATATTAAACCGAACCCCATCTTTCGCAAGGCGTTTGCCGTCGAGGTGAAAAACCGGCTTGATTCGTTAGTGGAGTCACGTACACCGATAATGGGAGAAACGATTGCACGTTCTGTTCAGACGGCATTCGCCGCCACCCTGAGCAAAACCAGGACACATCTTAATGAAGCGCACAAGGAAACCATAGCAAGAGATCTCAGGGACAAAGTATCAGCAGTCGGCATCGCCAAAGAGTCTGTTCCACCAAGTATCGTGGCCAACATCAGAACATCTGATGTTAAGGAACAATCGACCTCGACAAGTGTTGTGCGTTTAAAAATCACCCTCAAGGAAGAAGGGCTCGAATGGTCTACGCAGGTAAGTACTTCCGGCGGAGTAGTGCATACGTTGCAGCCGGAATAAGCTAAAGGGGGCAGGGAATGCAAGCTGTTCTGCGGGAAAAACTCATGGCGCAGGCAATGAAACTCTCCGGAGTCAGTGCCGTGTATCGCGGTGAAAGCCATCGCTTCGTAGAAGTGTACCTGAACTGGCTGGAAGAGGCGGAAAAAGATCTGTCCGGCCTTCGGTCGCCGGTCGGCGTGTTGCTGCAGGCTGAAAAAAGTTTGCTCAACTCCGTTATGGACGGCTATCTGCCGGACAATATCAAGGAGGGCAGAAGCATCAGGAAAATTCAAAAAGCTGTAGCAGCCCAATCGCTGGAAAAGGTTTCCCGTGAACTTTCCGCCAAGATTGTACAGATCGACAGTGAATTCGACCAGACAAGGGAAAAACTCTGCCATGCCGTCGCTATTCTGGCAAGCCGGCACCCGGAACTGTATGCAACGCTCCATGCCGACCAGAGCGGGGTGGATGCGGTCTGGAAGCTACTTGGAGCGACGCCGGATACCATGCCGATGTACAACTATTTTTGCGCAAAACTTGCCGCGACCGATGTGGGTTATCTGTTGCTGGACCTTATCCAGAACATTATCGGCAACCGGAATGATTTCCGCCCTGCTCATCATGGTGAGTCACACCGTGGTTAGAATTGCAGCCCTGTATAAGACAACATCTGGAGGAGATTAATCATGCCAAGGACTGTCACCTCATTACATCAAAGTTCAAAGCAGTTGCTGAAATCTGCTTGCACACTCTCTTTCGTAATAATGGCCTCCGGCATGTCGCTGACAGCGCCAGCCAGTGAACTGAGACCATATATCTTGCCCAGTCAGAACATGGAACAAAGAGGTCAGTATCAACAGCGACAAGTTATAACTGAACGTGTGGAAGAGAACTTTTACAAGGATTTTGCGCGTGACAGCAAAAAGTATGATGCAAAAAGGAAAACCAGTACAAAAGCATATCTCCAGGACAAACTTAATAAATCAACAACGGATGCAGAAGTAACTCATTACACGCGACTCTTGAACATATTAAAAGGAAGATAGGAGGACATATGCGTATAGCCGGACTCCTCATAGCAGGCTTTTTGCTGGTAGCACCGGTAGGGTCTGTAGCTGAAGAAAATTCCCATCTTAATTTTAATAATGCCCCAAAGATCATTCAAGAAGCGCAAGCAAGTGTTGATGTTGCACCCACTGCCGACAAACTGACTCACGAGTTCAGGGTGCTTCAGGAAAATAACAAATACAAAGAATGTCTTGTACTCACTATCGGAGTCATCATATCCCTGATCGTTGTACTGTTTTTTGTCTCCAGGTCCCGCAATTACAGCACCACGCATATAATCCACGCCAGCGGGCTGGTACTGATCGTATTCGGAACCATCTACGTAATTATTCTTTCCGATTCCGATGCACACATTACCGGCACCATGGGGGTGCTGGGGGCGACAGCCGGGTATCTCTTCGGATCGATGGGCAAGAATACGCAAAGCAATCCGGTGGCGGCTGATGTGAAATGATGTAAGGGATAAATATTCAGTCCCCGGAATTGCCCCATGAACCGAATGTCACCAGATGCAATTTGAATTGCAGTGGCGAAGCACGCGCATGACTGGAGTTGGAGGACGGAGTTTGGAGTACAACACGTAACCAGGAATTCAACCGACCGAAAGGAGATCGAAGCATGTCAAAAAAAGTGAAGAAAGATGCCAAAACCGCTCCGGCAAACCCGGAGATCCGCAAGTCATCCTACGGCTGGCTGCCGGACATACCGGACAACCGTGACCATGTCTACGGCGCTGTCCGCAAAATTCCGGCCAAACTTCCGGCCAGTGTCGATCTGCGCCCCTTATGCTCCAAGGTCGAGGACCAGGGTGACCTGGGAAGCTGCACGGCCAATGCCCTGGCCGGTGCGCTGGAATTCCTGATGATGAAGGACAAGGTCAAATTCTCCGACATGAGCCGCCTGTTCATCTACTACAACGAGCGGGTCATGGAAAACTCGGTCAAAACCGACTCCGGCGCCATGATTCGCGACGGCATTAAAACCTTGGCCAAGCAGGGGGCCTGCCGCGAGAAGAGCTGGCGCTACGATATCACCAAATTCGCTAAGAAACCGTCCAAGGCCTGCTATACCGAGGCGCTAAACTACCAGATCCTCTCCTACGCCCGCCTGGGAACCCTGGACGAGATGCGCGCCTGCCTGGCGGACGGCTTTCCCTTCGTGTTCGGCTTCTCAGTCTACGACGGCTTCGAATCCCAGCAGGTGGCCACCAGCGGTATCCTGAACATGCCCGCGCCGGGCGAGCGCATGCAGGGGGGACACGCTGTGCTGGCGGTCGGTTACAACGACAAGGCCAAGCGTTTCATCGTGCGCAATTCCTGGGGCGCGGACTGGGGCATGCAGGGATATTTCACCATGCCCTATAAGTATGTGGCGGACCGGAATCTGTCGGATGACTTCTGGACGATTCGGAGAGCGGAAGGGATGTAAAGCGAATGTTCAGCGGCAATTTTTTATAGGAGGATTCAAAGATGAAAATTATAGACCACCGCTTGTGTACTGATGACGACATACCTGTACCCTACGTGCCCAGTCCAAATGTCGGCGGGGATGTCCAGCACAAATTCCTGATTATGCATTTCACTGCCGGCCGGAGCGCAGAGGAGTCTGTAGAATGGCTGGCAAGCAAAAACGCCAAGGCATCGGCGCACGTGGTCATTGGCCGAGACGGCGGCATCACCCAGTTGGTGCCGTTTGACCGGGTTGCCTGGCATGCGGGGGCCAGTTCATGGGAAGGGCTCCAAGGGATGAATAACTACTCCCTCGGCATCGAATTGGATAATGCCGGAAGGCTTACGCGCCAAGGCGACCGCTGGAGGGCATGGTTTGGCACCTATTATGACGTTGCCGATGTCATGCAGGCAATTCATAAGTTCGAAACGGATATGTGTGGCTGGCAAGTCTATACCCCGGAGCAGATCGAGACGGCGCTTCAGGTGGCCGGATTACTCATGACCGAGTACAACCTGCTCGACGTCGTGGGACACGAAGACATCGCGCCGCATCGCAAGTGCGATCCCGGCCCTGCTTTCCCCACGAGCAGCTTCCGCTCCCGGCTTTTGGGGCGGAGCGAAGACCGGACCCCGCTCTACAAGGTAATCACCGTGTTGAATATCCGCAGCGGCCCTGGCACCGAGAACCCGACGATTCCCGGCAGTCCGCTCCCGGCAGACACCCAAGTGCGGTTTCAGGCGGCAGAAGGGACGTGGTGGCGAGTAGCAGTTCTGGCACAGAACAGTATTCCAAATGAATTCGAGGGGTGGGTAAAAAGCAATTATCTTGAACGGACAGCTGAAATTGTCTGACACGCCCATCAGCGCCTGAATAACTAACAATAAGGAGATAAACATGCCAGAAATTGAAGAAACAAAACCTACCTTTGCCGACAAGGGCTTTGGGCCGTTTCTAGCCCTCATTACTGTTATACTGGTATTCGTAATGTTCTATTTCTTTGTGAATGTGGTCCGAGCGCCACAAAAGGAAGCGGCAGGAGCCTGTGCGCTTGTTACCGAACTGGTGGCTGCCGAAGCCAGATTCAGGCAGCTCAGTACGGCAAAAAAGGCAGGTGCCGATTTGACGGCATTTACCGCTGCCAGAAGCGAGCGGGATCGGCTGAGGTCTCTGGCAGGCGGTTTCAAGGAGGCGATGGAAGAGTCCAAGGAGAGGCGGGCAATGGTCAAGGATATCATTATGTACATCCTTGGTGTCCTCTCCTCGGCGCTGACGACCATTCTCGGTTACTACTTCGGCAGTTCCAAGGGGAGCTCGGATAAAACCACAACACTAAATTCCATTGCATCCAAATCTACTCAGCCGTCTGCAACGCCTACTCCGCCGAAGCCGCCGGTACAGGCAGCCGGTTGAGTTGAAGATGACCGTTGCACAGGTCACAAGGATTTTGGTTTCAACTCTTGACAGGAGGTTGTTAAAGATGAAGGTGGTTGTCAGAAGTTGAGACATGACCCCTTGTGTGCATATACAACAAGAGCCAGCATCCGCAGCTGGAGGGGAGCAAGGCGATTTATTCCAAGCAGTTTGCGGGGAAGAGTTGATGAAATGGGAAAACTGAGGCTGCAAGGGTACATGACTGGGACACTTGTCATATATTTTGGCGTATAGCAGATGAAAACTGCAAAAGAAGGGGAAGTGGACCTGATTTTCCTGGTTATCCCTAATTAACCTTCGGAATTGCGTTGACGGAGTATAAGAGTGGTGTCCCCCGAAACAAACAGAAGGGATTAGTATGGATGTCCACAGAATTTCCGCAAATATTACAGGAGCTCAGATATGCGAAAAAAATCAAAGAGACCGCTTGACGACACCAAGGCAGAAAGCAAATGCCTTACTGATACAATTCGTGCCGATGACGGCAGTGATGAGCGTTCCGATGACGGAAAAAATAAACGCTCCGACGATGGTGGAAACGCTCGCCCCAACAATTGATACGAGTAGATTTGTTGATTAAGCACCGTTTGAGATATCCTGGAGTTAGAAATTCAATTTAGCACTAGTTCAAGGAGGCCGTTGTGGGCATCAAAATTGGTATTATTGTCGTGAGCTTATCTTTTCTGGTGGGGGGGTGTGCTGCAATTGAGGGTTCGGGGGGGTATTCGAGACCGGAGCTATTCCATCCTGAAACAGCACGAACCGTTGAAAGACTAAAAGACCAGCACACTGAAACTAGACAACAGAAAGCGGATCAAGCAGTATCCACACCTGCAACATCGGAAGAAGGAGACAGTAAAGGCACAATAATACTGGCCGGAAAACTGGAATTAGGTAGCAGTGATGTTCCAATAACCATAATGGACGAAAGTTGCGCCGCCGGACAATTTCCGGACATTGCCGTTATTGATGGGGCAAACAAGGTCGGCAGCGTGAAGCAGGAAGGAAAATCAGCCAGTCTTATTATAGATGCGACATCACTTACTGGTAATTATGTGTCGGTGGAGTTCAAGCTCTGCGGGCAAGAGGGCAAGATACGTAAAAAGTATCCGGTTCAGGTCCCACCACTGAAAATAATAGGTCCAGAAGAAAAAATATTAGTAAAGGACCAGAGTTACAAAATATCCGTTTATGACGAGTGCCCTGTCGGTGTAAATCCAGTGGTGCGGTTCGATCCTCCCGATTCTGGGGTATTTTCAGCACAAAACGGAAATTATTGGGACTATGTCATTGATACATCAAAAGCATTTTTGCCCCATGGCACAAGTGTCCAGATAACTGCCCAAAGTTGCCGCGCGACAAGAGTCACACCGGAGCAAATTGAGACTGTCGGTCTTCTCAAAAAGGCGAAGTACCAGGTTGTGAAACCTGAGTACCAAGGAGTTACCGCCAAGCTGGTTGTATGGTCGTATGAGGATACCGCGAGCGAGTTCGGGAAGATCTTTGCCGAGAGTTTTTATGCAGCAGATGCCGTATTCGTGAATCGGACACAAAAGTCAATGTTGGTTTACGGGTCATCATTGACCGCTCATATCCGGTTCCTGCCATCTATTGAAGATATGAAAAAGGTTTATTCTGAAAAAGCCATAAATGCGCCATCCGTACTATACAGACCGGATGAAAAGGGCAAAACCATTGCGGAGCGAATAAACTGGAAAGAACCTTGGAGGCCCATGTGCTTCTCTGATGTTCTGGCGATATTTACCTATCAACAGGAAAGTGCCCCGCGTAAACGTAACATGGAATTACTTAAATCTCTGGGTGTATTACTAACTGGGGCGACTGTCTTTACACCGGGGATTGATTATGTAAAAGGGGTCGCATTCTTTACTGGAGTATTTAACCCTGAACTGGAAAAACAACTGCTGTGGGATGTTCTTCTCCACGTGAAGAATATCGAGGCACGGGCGATGAAGGAAATTGAAGAAATTAAGCCTAATGGCCAACTGAGGAAGGCCGTTTTCTTCCCGAGGAGAGCAATTTATGGTGTTTTGCCCGAGATTCCTGTCTATATTTCAGAAATTCGACCAGACCCGGCAAATGTATTGGTAACAATAATCGAGAAGGAAGCTACTGTCGAGGCAAAGGCTGGTGATTAAACTCTGAAATCCAGGGGAATTGACTTTAGATGCTTCAACTACACGCAGGTAATATCTTGTAAAAAATGAATAAGCAAAAAATATAGATGAGACACGGCTAACCGATGAAGAGACCGCGAAGAAGACATTGGAAGTAAGGGCCATTTACAGCGATAGTAATAATTAACGTAAATATTCAGCACTCTGTTCTTTCACATTCATAAAGTCGGGGAATTTCCCCTGAAACAGTAAGCGTAGACCTTTGCAGGAAGTTCTGGGGACAGGATACATAATTAATCAATAGTTCTATATACTGTTCCTGGAATTCCGTCCCTGAAATTCCTCGAGCATATTTTTGATATGAATCTTTATATTTCATTAGGTTACCTCGCAATTCCCGCCGGCGGGAATTGCGGGTAGTCTCAGCCTTGATGAAAAAGAGGAGATGCTATGACTAATCTTGATTTCATGAAGGAAGAGTATTTGACCTTACGCAGAGAGATTGAGGCGGCAGTTTCTGAGTTGGCCACTCTCGAGCGACAATGTGTATTGGCAACTGCCGGAATATATACTTGGTTAGTGACTGCAGGGCTTAAGGGAGAGACCTTAGTGTATCTGGCCTGGAGCATACCAGTCATCTTATCGACGTTCGGCGCTTTACGAAGCCTTAGCACGGGGCAGCATCTGCGAAGACTCAGCTGCTATATACAAGAGATTGAACGTGAGGTTGCGCAGTCGAACAAGTATGCGAAAGGCTGGGAACATTTCCACTCTCAGGCAACAAAAAACAAGTTTCGTACTAAAGTAAGAGTTGCCGCTTGGCTCACATTGATCACGCTCACTTTGTGTATCGCATTTTACGGACCAACTATTGAGATCAAGCCTAACAAGACGCTTCAGCAGGGTACGCCGTAGGCGGCTCAAAGATTCTCACGATGTGCTGGTGGTGGAGATCAAGCAGGAAGGGGATGACAGCAACCGGAACAAGGGCAAATTCCGGGATGGTAAGGCACATTTTGAACGGCTGAATGTGGCGATGACAGAGGCGGACGAACCGTGGTGGTTTCACTTTTATTTTCTCTCGCCGGAGGATTACACCGGATTCTTTGATCGGGTGAGGGCCGGGAAATTCAAGGGGTGGAGTTCGGCGTTGATGGTGGAGTTGGGGGGAAATTTCTTTTGTGTTACCGGTGGAAGCAGGAAAATAGTTGATTAGAATCAGCGTCCCATTAGTTCTCACCCTAAAGGAGGCTTCAATGAAGAGTCTGTGGAATCAATTCAAAACAAAAAGTATATTAACGGGTGGTATGTTCATTCTGGGTTGTGCCGTGTTGGCGAACTCTTCCTTGATCTTTAGTAATGCTCTTGCAGATGAAGCCACCCCCATCATCGTCCCGAAGAATGTGAAAGAAATAAATGGTGTCTACCCCATCAAAGTCCCGAAAGATGGAAATGTAATAATTGACACCCGCATCGAGGCCGTAGAGCCGCCACCGCCATGCAAGCCCACTCCCTGCAGCCCATGTCCACCGAAGTCTGCCGGTTCAGCACTGCTGATCGGTATGGTCGGCATCGGGGGGGCGGCAGGGATCGGGCTTAGACCGCGCCGCAGCAAGGAAGAAAAAGAACAGGAAATAAATAAGTAAAAATGCAGCTTGATCCTTCCCTGCTGGTGACCGCCGGGTTCCTGACAACCCTGGCGCTCGCAATGAAACAGGCCCGGAACGAGAACCTTGACCAGGTTACCATGTTCTGGTTCGGAGCCTGGGGGATTGCAGGGGCTTTGAACGGCGGTCATCTGCTGCATGCGTTGTCGCACCCGAAGGAACTTGCCGCAGACCCCTTGCTGCTCTTCAGGGTTATGGATGGGGGCAAGGCGGTTTTTGGTGCCTTCTGTGGTGCAGGTTTTCTGGGCTGGTTGTACCTGCGGTGGCAGCGGGAGCCGTTTCTTCGCTATGCAGATGCAGTGATGCCTGCGATTGCGCTTGGTTATGCAATTGTTCGTGCCGGCTGTTTTCTCAATGGCGACGATTTCGGAACCGTAAGCACTGTCCCATGGGCCGTTCAGTTTCCACAAGGGACTGAGGCGTTTATCAGCCATGTGAATAGGGGTTTGATCACTGCCGGGAGTACAAGCAGTCTGCCGGTACACCCAACGCAGCTCTACCATGTTGCTGCCGGACTTTTACTTTATATTCTCTTGCACCGCTGGCAGGGAAAATGGGCCGGAAGCCGCGTGGCGCTGGCCCTTGCCGGATATGGCGTTTTGCGTTTTGTTCTGCAGTTCTTCAGAGGTGACGCAGTCCCGTTGGTAAGTCACCTTGATGATAGCCAGCTGTTCAGTCTGGGCTTTCTGATGGTTGCGGGCTTGTTGTGCGTCACAGGACAAAAACAAGAAAAAACCTGAAGAAGGGGCTGAGAGTGAGCTCGGTAAATGAGGGAATATCTTACGGCGGGGGGAGTTTCGGGGACATCCATGATAAGTTTGACTTAGGGATTTTTGTTTGTTGTCGTCCTCGTGGAGGTTATTCATGCCTGCTATAACATTTGATACATTAGAATTTGTTGAACGGCTTGAAAAAACCGGAGTATCAGGGGAACTTTTGCTCGTACAGTGGATGCTCGGCGTTATAATCGCCATATCAGTTGCTAATTTTGCTAAACAATTCTTTTAAGCTTCATATTCAACGCCACGGCAACCGCAACCCTGCTTCAATTTCACTCATTTGCAACACAAGACCCGTTTTCTCTCCTGATTAGCTCTAATTCGCCGCTTTGAATCAATACTTTTATCGATTTATTGGTCAAGATGTATTGCAATAGCCATGCTGATATGCTATTTTGCGCAAGTTTTATACACTTACACATACAACCAAAAAGGAGCATTACGTGAAATTTATTACCACTACGAAACTGTTTACTGCAACCCTCTGTGTGGCTGCACTTGTCGGCTGCCAGGGAGGCTCAACTTCCGGCGGAGCAAAAACTGAAGGGAAGAAAGAGGGCAAAGTTCTGGCTGAAGTCAATAGCGGCAGTATCACCACGGGAGATTTTGACCGTGAGCTGAAAAATCTGCCGGAATATCTGAAAGCGATGGCTGACACCCCTCAGGGACGTAAAGAGATGCTGGACACCATGGTCATTCGTGAACTGATCCTCCAGCAGGCTGCCAAAGATGGTCTCGATAAAGGTGCCGACATTGAGGAAAAACTGCAGGATCTGAGAAAGCGTCTCATCGTGGAATCATTCCTCAAGAAAAAAGTCGAGGTTGAATCCAAGGTTTCAGATGAAGAGATGAAAAAGTTCTATGATCAGAATGCTGACAAATTCAAGTCCGGTGAACAGATCAAAGCGAGCCACATTCTGGTAAAAACCGAAAAAGAAGCCAAAGATATCGTCGCCCAACTGAAAGCCGGTGGTAATTTTGAGGAGCTGGCGAAGAAAAACTCATCTGATTCCTCTGCTGCCAAAGGGGGCGATCTCGGCTGGTTCGGCAAGGGGAGCATGGTTCCTGCTTTCGAAAAAGCAGCCCTCGCACTCAAAGAGGGGCAGATTTCTGACGTTGTAAAATCTGATTTCGGCTTTCACATCATCAAGTTGACCGGTAAACGCCCTGCCGGTATCCGCCCTTTTGAAGAGGTGAAGGAGCAGATCAAGGGTGCGATCATGCCGACCAAGCAGCAGGAAGTGTTCCAGAAGATCAAGGAAGAGCTGAAAAAGGACGCAAAAATAACTGTCAAGGAAGATGTGCTGAACAGTGTTGGCAGCAAGAAGGAAGAGCCGAAAGCTGACGAGAAAAAGCCGGCAGCCGCTGCCCCGCCTGCAGCTCCTGCTGCTCCTGAAAAGAAATAGTATCGGGTTGACCTGATTCTGGCATGTTTTAATTAAACCGGAAGTGTGGGAGCGTATCCCCCTTCCGGTTTTGACATCTAATGATGAAACGAGTTCAACTATGAATCAACGCACCTTTGCAGCAGTAGCAGCAAGCCTGACTCTGGCATTTCTGAGCGGATGTGCCGGCAATGAAACCACCGTCACAAAACAGCCGGCAGAAGCGACCCTCAAGGCTGATCAATTAATTTCAGCTGCGGACAAGTCAGGCAAACCTAAAATCATTACGAATGCCATTGTTGCAGTTGTCAACGATGATATTATTACGCTGAACAATGTCAACCGCGAAGCCGAGCCGGCCTTTGCTGAAGCGAAAAAGAAAGCCGCACTTACCGATGCGGAAAAGAGCAGGATTCGCCGCATGGTGCTTGATCGCCTGGTTGAAAAGAAACTGACCGACCAAAAAATCAAGGAACTGAACATTAAAGTATCCGAGGAAGAAATTCGCCAGGCGATTGATGATGTCCGCAAGCAGAATAACATTCCTTCGCAGGAAGCGCTGGTTACCGCGCTCTCTGCCCAGGGTCTTACTTTTGAGCAGTATCGCAGCCAGCTTCAGGAACAGATAGAAAAATTGAAACTGGTCAGCATGGAAGTTCGCGCCAAGGTTCATGTCAGTGAAGGTGAAATGCGTGAGTATTATACCGCCAACCTGCCCAAATACAGTGAGGATGAAAGCTTCCGCGCGCGCCATATTTTCTTTAAAACCGGAGAAAAGGCAACGTCGGAGGAGATTTTGCACGCAAAAGTCACTGCCATATCCGTCCTTGCTGATGCCAGGGAGGGGAAGGATTTTGCGGAACTGGCCAAAAAGTTCTCCGAAGACCCGGCTGCCCGAAAAGATGGCGGTGACCTCGGAAGCTTCAAAAAAGGGGATATGCAGCCGGATCTGGAAAAAGCGATCCTCTCATTGAAACCGGGCGAAATCAGCGACCTCGTCTCTTCGCCGATAGGGTTCCATATCATAAAACTTGAGAGCAGATCCGCCGGTGTGGTCAAGCCATTTGAAAGCGTCAAAGGGGATATTGAAGAGATCATTTACCGTAAAAAATCGGAAGAACGCTTCAGCCAGTGGGCCAGGGAGTTGCGCGGTAAAGCAACTGTCGAGATCAGATCTCTGGACGGTCTGTTGTAATTACTCCTTGCGGCGCAGATACCCCAGAAATTCCTCACAGGTAAGTTGTTTTTTCCGTATCAGATGAGCAATTTCACGGCTCAAAGCCTGTTTTTCTCCATCTTTCATGGATTCCTTCAACAGAGCAAACATCGGTGTATTACTGCTGTATGGATCAAGGCGGAGTCGCTCCTGCAACTCAAACGCCGACATGTCAGACAACATCTGGGAGCAGAACATCATGTACACCGGGTGGATTGAAGCGAGAGCGAGAGCTTCTTTGCCGGTGTACCCCTTCACCACTTCAAAACCTAATGACTCTATTGCCTTGGCAAGTTTCTCCTCACCGTTCCGGGAGACCACCATTGATTGCAGATCCCAGGTTTCGGCCTCTTCTGTCAGTCCATAGACGGCAAGGCGGCTCTGTAAATACTGTTCATCAATCGGCAGAGTGAAAAAACCGGCGACCGGAAACACCCCGCCTACTTTTCCCATTTCACTCAAAAAAACCGGCAGCACAGGAATATTGCGGGTATCAGGCGAGCTTTTAATTTTCAGCAGCACACCCCAGCCATCGTCGGAGAACGGCGACACATCCAGCACTACTCCGAGCGGCCTTCCGGTGGCAAGATTGCTGTACTGCTCCACCCGACAGACATAGCCGCCAGCTTCAAGGTACGAAGAAAGCATTTCTTCACGCCCTTCCCCCGGCTTCACGCCTAATATCCAGAGTTCACTACGAGGTTCTCTGTTCCCTGCCAAAGCTGTTCCTGTCATAAGTCAAGACTCCGCTGAGTAAAGTTCAAGAATTTTTTCAATGATATTTGTTGTTGATTTACCGTCCACAAACGTTATTAATTCCACCCGCCCGCCGTACGATTCGACAATTTCACGCCCCACGACCCCCTCCAGCGCATAGTCGCCACCCTTGGCCAGGATATGCGGCTTGAGTGCTGTTATAAGCTCAAGCGGTGTATCCTCCTCAAATATGGTAACATAATCAATGCAATCAAGAGCAGCCAACAGATGAGAGCGTTCATCCTGATCAATCAACGGTCGTTTGGGCCCTTTCAGGCGACGCACGGAGGCGTCACTGTTGAGACCGAGCACGAGCAGATCGCCGAGACTTCTCGCTTTTTGCAGATATTTCACATGTCCGGCATGCAGCAGATCAAAGCAGCCGTTGGTAAAAACAATCCGCTTACCCCTGTTTTTCTCCACCTCTATCAGTGGCGCAAGCGCATCCAGACTCTTT
Source organism: Desulfuromonadaceae bacterium (assembly GCA_049318985.1). Classification (GTDB taxonomy): domain Bacteria; phylum Desulfobacterota; class Desulfuromonadia; order Geobacterales; family Pseudopelobacteraceae; genus JACRCG01. The sequence continues at coordinate 4,111 of JBMOEI010000018.1, read as the reverse complement.
ATTTTAGCATGGCTGTCCTTGTGAACGAGCGAAACGACGTCAATAATTTCCTGCGGGGTAACGATAGACGTTCCCAATTTACCCACGGCTATACCGGCAGCTACGTTAGCGAGCCGTGCTGATTCCGCCATACTGAAACCGGAGGCGATGCCTAATGCCAACGCTGCCAGCACGGTATCCCCGGCGCCTGAAACATCGAAAACTTCACGGGCCACCGTCGGGATATTAACAATTTCACCATCCCTGGAAAAAAGTGACATCCCCTCTTCGCTCCGGGTGATCAGCAGGTGCTGCAATCCGGTTGCGTCCATGATGACACCTGCCGCCTGCGCAAGACTCGCTGCATCCGTTATGGGTACTCCTGACGCAGCCTCGGCCTCCTTGCGGTTCGGTGTCAGCAGCGTTGCACCGGCATAGCGACGGTAATCGGTCCCCTTTGGGTCAACAAGAACAGGAATACCAGCCAGAGCGGCAGATGACATCGCCGCAGCGATTACCTTCGGCGTCAATACACCTTTATTGTAATCTGAAAGGACGATGACATTATACTCAGCGGCATGGGCAGCAATCCATGCAGAGAGTTGCTGTTCAAAGGCACCGGACAGCACGTCCCGCGACTCCCGATCAATCCGGACAATCTGCTGATTCGCAGCAACGACCCTCGTTTTACGGCTGGTACGACGCTCACGATCCTGGAATACGGCCCGGACATCTATCTGCTGGTGACTGAACTGACCAAGCAGTTCACGACCATTCTGATCGTCGCCTACCACGGAACAGACCGAAACCTGTACGCCGAACGCCGCCAGATTATGCACCACATTGCCGGCACCGCCAAGGCGCAACTCCTCGCGGATAACATCAACTACCTGCACCGGCGCCTCAGGTGAGATGCGATCAGCCCTGCCCCACAGGTACTCGTCAAGCATCAGATCACCGATAACGAGGCAGCGGATTTTAGCACAATGGGCAAAAAGAGTTTCGACAGTTATACGTTCCACGGTTCCCCCGGGCTATCTGGTAAACATCGTCTTTTCCAACAGGTCACAGACAATATGGATGATGGTGATATGCCCTTCCTGAATCCGGGGTGTATCATCTGTCGGCACGACCAGCGCGAGATCACAGCACTCCCTGATACTGCCGCCATCTTTACCGAGCAGGCCAACCGTGCGGCACCCCATCTCACGCGCCAGTTCCAGTGCCTGCAAGACATTGGGAGAATTTCCACTGGTCGATATTCCGACAACCATGTCTCCCGTTGCTGCCAGCGCCTCAATCTGGCGACTGAATACCTTGTCAAAACCATAGTCATTGCCGATAGCGGTCAAAATAGAGGTATCAGTAGAGAGCGCTACAGCAGGCAGTGCCCTCCGCTCCATTTTGAAACGACCGACGATTTCTGCAACGAAATGTTGAGCATCCGCTGCCGATCCGCCATTCCCCATCACCAGCAGTTTACCACCCCGTGTAAATGTTTCCACAAGCAGCGTCGCCATTTCGGCTATCCGGGGTGACATCTCCTGTTCGATCCGGGCAATGACATCCCGATGAGCCGCTAATTGTGTGGTAATTTCTGTTATCATGGTCATGGCATCGCTCCTGAAAGTACCTGTGACTTAAGTTGTGAGGGCATAAAACTGTTGCAAAGCTCTTCACGAGAGATAGCAGCATCAACGCCTGGCACACGGGTCTCACTGCATCCCCGCACCACAAGCATATCGGGTGAGGCGTTCCGCAGGGCCGAAATCTTCCGTTGCAGACTCTGCAGCGGAAACAAAAGGGATAACGGAATCAGTCCGATACCGGTATGCAGGCAATGCCAGCCCGTTTTCCGGAACGCTGCATGCTGGCGACGATGCAGCAGCAGAGTGAAACGATGCCCCTGGCGGGCACCATTCAAAATGGTAGTGATGGTTTCTGCAACAGATCCCGGATCTGCTTTCGGGCCAAAATAAACACAATAATGACGGGTAATTCCCCACCTGGCTATGTATGCAGAGCGGCTCTTCTCTATCGTCTCGTTTCTGCGCTGCAGTGAACCGAATTGCTGGCCTGTAGAGCAGATAACGCTGCAGCGAGCGGTGATAGCGGTTTGATATCCGGCAGCTGCGGAACGGCGAGTATAGTCACGCAGACACCACTGGTCACCGTCAAGAGCTTCATCAAACAGACCTATCGCACTGCGCATTTCAGTATGCAGCAGAAGCGTTGCAAATGAGACGGTACAACTCTCCATCACCGTGCATCCCGGAGCGAGTTCCGGTATTTTTGGAGCATCCACACCACTGAACAGCGGTGAAACAATCCCGGCACCGGTAGTTTCCGCAGCGTTTACCAGTGACTCCAGCCATCCGGAATGCACCATCACATGTGGCCGGACAATAACGGTGTAATCGCTGTCGGAGCTTGCAAGCCCAAGGTTGATAGCGGCAACCAGGCCGATATTCCGTTCAGATTTGATAAACAGTCCCTGCTCTCCCATCGACTCGGAGAACTCCTCCAGCATGAGTTCCGTCTCACGACTGCTGCCGTTGTCAACAATGATCAGACGTGCTTCGGGAGAGTGCGCAACTATGGCCGCAAGGCAGGCACGGGTTTCAAACGGGTTATTCCAGACCGGAACAAGAATGTCAATAGTGGGGGAAGTCATTTCGGGCATGAGAAGGTTTTACCTGACGAGCCACAGAGATCGGGTAATATAACCCCTCTGTGGCTCAAACGGTAACAGATCAGGATGATATGGCAACGCGGCGCAGCAGGTCAAGCTCGTCCAGAACGAGACCTGAGCCGAGGCAGACACAGTCAAGAGGGTTCTCGGCAATCAGAACCGGCACTTTGGTAACCTCCCGCAGCAAAAGGTCGAGGTTGCGGAGCAGAGCACCGCCACCGGCAAGAAAAATACCCTGGTCAACAATATCGGCCGCCAGTTCCGGTGGTGTTTTTTCCAGGCAGATACGTACGGTATCAACTATTGCGTTAACCGCCTCCTTCAATGCTTCCCGGATTTCGTCCGAATTGACCTTGATTGTTTTCGGAATGCCTGAGACGAGGTCACGCCCTTTTACATCCATCTCCAGCGTTTCGGTGCCCGGATACGCTTCACCTATCTCGATCTTGATCTTCTCCGCCCAGCGTTCGCCAATCTGCAGGTTATATTTTTTGCGAATGTACTGAACAATTGCCTCGTCCATCTTGTCACCGCCCATGCGGGTCGATTGAGCGTAGACAACTCCGGCCAGCGAGATAACGGCAACTTCAGTCGTACCGCCACCAATATCAACAATCATATTTCCGGATGCCTCAGTGATCGGCAGCCCGGCCCCGATGGCAGCCGCCATCGGCTCTTCGATCAGGTACACTTCACGCGCTCCGGCGGACTCAGCCGACTCCTTGACTGCACGTTTTTCGACCTGGGTTATACCGGAAGGAACACAGATAACAATGCGGGGGCGAACGAGGGTTTTCCGATTATGAACCTTATGAATAAAATAACGCAGCATCTCTTCCGTAATATCAAAATCTGCAATAACCCCATCCTTCATGGGGCGGATAGCGGTAATAGAACCGGGAGTGCGGCCGAGCATCTGCTTTGCTTCCATGCCAACTTTAAGTACCTTCTGCTGGCCATTCGGCATTTTCTGCACCGCGACGACGGACGGCTCCCTCACGACGATACCCTTCCCCTTCAGATACACCAGGGTATTTGCGGTGCCAAGGTCGATGGCCAGGTCATTGGAGAACATTCCTAACAGATAATCAAACATTTTCAACATTATGGGGAGATCCTTTCAGTGATCATATCAAGTGGGTAAAATGGCTGAAAACTATAACAGAATCGCGATATGTAAAGCAAGAACGAATATGGCTTACTCACTTAGGTACATTGAACGTTATTTAATAAGCAACTCTGCCTAAAAAACAATCACTAACAGGTTGCCGCATGTCACAAATAATCACGTAAATCATCGTGAAATATTATATGTATTTGTAATTACACCATTATATTTATTTGGCATGCTCTCTGCTAAACAGAAAATCGAATAATGTCACAAAAAAAACAATGCAAGCAGTTGTGGCCAACAACAGTCAACTTCAACAGAACGTGCAG
>JBMOEI010000017.1:0-101716 GCA_049318985.1 Desulfuromonadaceae bacterium | reverse complement strand
GAGGCAGGCGATTGCTGCGGTTTGGGCTGAACCGCTGTAGGTTACAGGACTGTTGTTGATACTTGCGGTCGGCGTGGCAGGATTAATGACGAAGCTGCCGGCGCTAAGGCCGGTGGCCGCTGCGTAGTTGCTGCTGGCGGCGCAGTTGACAGTTGCCGGGTATGATCCGACGTTGGTTCCTGTTCCACCGGATGCAAGGGTGGCGGTGCCGCCGCCGAGGCAGGCGATTGTCGCGGTCTGCGCTGAGCCGCTGTAGGTTACAGGACTGTTGTTGATACTTGCGGTCGGCGTGGCAGGATTAATGACGAAGCTGCCGGCGCTAAGGCCGGTGGCCGCTGCGTAGTTGCTGCTGGCGGCGCAGTTGACAGTGGCCGGGTATGATCCGACGTTGGTTCCTGTTCCACCGGATGCAAGGGTGGCGGTGCCGCCGCCGAGGCAGGCGATTGCTGCGGTTTGGGCTGAACCGCTGTAGGTTACCGGGCTGTTGCTGATACTTGCGGTCGGCGTGGCTGCGCCGATGACGAAGCTGCCGGCGCTTGCAGCGGTAAGGCTGTTGTAGTTGGTGGTGTCGGTTGGCGTGAAATCGGCCGTAACTATATATGTGTCTGCAGCCGTTGGAACAGTGGCGGAGCCGTTATATTTAATGCTGCTCACTGTGCCGGCAACTGATCCGGAAACTGTGGCTGATTGTGCGGAACCGTTGTATGTCACCGGGCTGTTGGTGACCGACAGAGTTGGAGTTGCCTTGTCTCTTGTCACCGTCACCGTGTAAGTGTTGGTGGTGGTGCCGTCCTGGGCAGTCACCAGCACGGTGATGGTATTGCTGCCGACGCTGAGGTTGATTGATCCTGATGCGCTGCCGCTTGTTATTCCTGTGCCGTTGACCGTCACCGTGGCAGTGCTATCGGTAACGGTCGGGGTTACCGTAATGGAGCTGGTGGCGTTTGTTACGCTCGCCGTGTAGCTGGCGGTGCTGCTGGCGAAGGCCGGGGTGAGCGTGCCGCTGGAGAGAGTCAGGTTGGAAAGAGTGGATACGGTAGAAAGCGCTGTCCATTTGGCATAGAGCGTAAGAATGCTGGCCATCGGGATATTGTCAGTAGCGGCATAGGTCGTGCCGCCGCCATTTGCCTGCGTGTTCCAGCCATCAAAATAGTAGCCGGTTTTGACTAATGAGCCGGTATTGCCTATTACCGTTGCCGAATCTCCGTATAGATAGCTGCTGCTGTCGGTCGGCACGCTGCCGCCGGTTGAACCGTTGCCGTTGTAGGTGACGGTAAAGACCGGTTTGACAGCGATGATGAATGGATCCGCATAACTATTGCCGCTGATATATGTGAGCGGCGGCGTAGTAAAGTTGGCACTGTAAAAATACCCGGTTCCGTAGAGATTTCCGAAACCGTCAATGGCAATGCTGCCAAAACTTGGAGCGGCTCCCGGGCCGCCGAAGTTTTTGAACCAGGTGATGGCACCGCTGCTGTTCAGTTTAATTGCCAGGGCATCCTGACCGCCGACCCTGATCAGTGGCGGTGTGGTAAGGTCGTAACCTCCATTAAAAAATCCGCCGAGGTAAACGTTGTTGGAACCATCAACGACCACGCTGTTGGAAAATGTGCTCGCCCCTCCACTGCCACCAAAGTTTTTGTGCCAGGTGGTGTCACCGCTGCTGTTCAATTTGAATACAAAAGCATCCTTAACGCCAATTTTAGTTATCAGCGGCGTCGTAAGGTCCCCATTTTCAAAATACCCGGTCAGATAGACGTTGCCTGAGCTATCTACGGCAATACCGTTGCCATAGGTACTCACATCAACGGCACCGCCAAAGTTTTTTGCCCAGATGACGGCGCCGCTGCTGTCCAGTTTGAATGCAAATGCGTCACGCTTGCCGATTCTGGTCAGGGGTGGGGTGGTGAGGTGGGTTTCATCTGTATTATTGCTGCCTATATTATAGCTGTAGCCACCCAGATAGACATTGCCGGAATCGTCGGCGGCGATACCCTGTGCATATGCCCCTGCATCGGTTCCGCCAAAGTTTTTCGCCCAGATGATGTCGCCGTTGTTGTCAAGCTTGAAGGCAAAGGCATCCTGGTTGCCGATTTTGGCCAGCGCAGGAGTGGTTAGGTTGTTTCCTTCAAATCTGCCACCCAGATAAACATTGCCGGAAGCATCAACGGAAATTCCCTGGCCATATGCAGATGCAACGCTGCCGCCAAAGTTTTTCGCCCATAAAACGTTACCTGAACCATCGAGTTTCGCGGCAAAAGCATCCGACAGGTTGCCAATTTTCGTTATGGGCAGATTGGTGGAGTTCTCGGAAATAGAACCACCCACAAAAACATTTCCGGAACCGTCAACGGCGATACTTCTGAGGTCTATTCCACCGTTGTCGCTCAGTTTTGTTCCCCAGAGCACCGTGCCGGCCGCATCCATCTTGGCGACAAAGCCGTTCGTGAAAGAGGAGCTGGTGAGGGTGATGCTGTCGCTAAGCTTCAAGTGATCGCTTTCAAAATAACCGGCAACATAACTGTTGCCTGAAGCATCAGTGGCAATGGCAAATGTATGGGCGTTCTGACCGGCATAGCCAAAGTTAGTCGCCCAGTCGCTGAAGGCAGGCTGCGGGGTTATCCATTGGGCATAGAGGGTCGTGTTGGCAGTTATCGTAAAGGTTCCTACGCCTGCCTTTAAGAACGCACCTTTACCGTTGGCTAACGTGTTCCATCCAACAAAGGTGAGGCCTGTTTTGGTCAATGATCCACCATTGCCAAGCACCGTCACCGTTGAACCGGAGCTGTACGGGTTGCTGACGTCAGTTGGAACCGTGCCGTCATCGTTGCCGTTGCCGTCATAGGTTACGGTATAGGTGGAGATGGTTGTGCCGGATGCCGTTGCTCCGAAGTCGGTCTCCGTTGAATCGCCATTTCGAGCCTGAACCTGGAATGTGTAAGATGTGCTGGAAGTAAGCCCGGTTACCGTCTTGGTATCCCATGTTGCAGCGGCCTGCCAGACTGCGGAAGCTCCGAGCGCCCCGTTTGCCTGAACGAAATTATATGAGCCGGTTTCCTGAATCGCAAATTCAGTTGAAGCAGGGTTGCCGTTGACGTTGATCGCGACATTCAGCGTACTGACAGTCGGGGTGCTGATCGTCGGGGCTGCCGGCACGTTGGCCAGAGTCCAGAAGTTGTCCTCAGTTCCGTAGGAGGTGCCTTTCGTATTGGTTGCATATACATTTACATAATAACGGGTGTTGACAGAAAGCCCGGTCATGCTGCTGATGAATGCGCCGGTGGCGGATACAGCACCCTGGGTGGTTTTAGAGTTGGTAGTGGTTGGTCCGGTGGAGGTGTTCCAGACCACGCCATACTGAGTCGGGTTCGGCGATCCGAGGTTCGTTATGTTCCCATTGCCGGTGGCGGTTGTGGCGTCTATTGATGATACCGCCTGGGTGGTGACTGTCGCTAATTCATCAAGAACATTTACCAGGAAGCTTTGGCTGACGGGTGTTGCAGGGTTGTAATTGCTGTCGCCCCCCTGGCTGGCAGTCAGTGTGCAAGTTCCGGGGGTGAGCAGGGTCGCCGTGGTACCGCTGACCGTGCAAACCCCGGTGGTGGTGCTGCCTAAGCCAACGGTCAGACCAGAATCGCTCGAGACCGTCAGGGCAATGCTGCCAGTTGTCAGGTTTTGCGATCCCGGATTGGTGAAGGTGATGGTCTGGTCGGCTTTGATCACGGTTAGAGAGACGGTGGCGCCGGCACTGTTGTAACTGGCGCTGTCCTCCGGGGTAAAGCTGGTGCTTAAGCTATGGACCCCCGGCGTCAGCACGGTGCTCGCTGCCGGTGTGTAAACAAAGTTGCCGGGGACAAATGCATATGCGTTCAATTGGGTATCGCTCAGCGCAGTGCCGTAGGCGATGGCGGTCGGGGTCGTCCAGACAATCTCCGGTGTGGCCTTGTCCACCGTTTGCGTCAACGTGGTACTGCTGCTGGCCTCAAAATTCGTCGTCGCGGTATATGCGGCCGTCACGGTATGGCTGCCCACACTCAGGCTATTGGCGTTTAGGGTAGCGCTGGAATCAATCAGCGTCACCGGGACTTGTGCACTGCCGTCGAGTGTGAAGATGACGCTGCCGGTGGTGGGGTCGGCGGCGGCGCTGCTATTGCTCACCAGCGCTGTGAACGTCACCGGGTTGCCAACGACCGACGGATTAAGGCTGCTCGTGACGCTTGTGCTGGTTGTCACCTTGGTCACGCTGACCGTACTCGTAGCCGAGGAGCCACCGTAGGTGTCGTTGCCCAGGTAGGTGCCGGTCACGGTTTGCCCGCTGCCCACCGGCACCGAGACCAGGTTGCAGGTCGCGTTGCTGCTAGTGGCATCCACAACCGCCAGGGTTGCCTTGCAGCTTTGGCCGCCGGCTGCAACGCTGATTTCACCGCTGGGCGCGTCCACTTTACCGGTCACCGTGAGGGTGACCGCGACGCTGTCGCCGTAGGCGATGTTCGCCGTCGCCAGGACGATCTGGCTGGTTGTGCCGGCGCTTGTCACGGTGTGTGATGCGTCGGCGCTGTCGGCAGCGAGGTAGTTGGCATCAGCGTTGTAATGCGCGCTCAGGGTGTAGTTGTCCTTGGAATTAAAGCTGGTCACGCAGGTGGCGATACCGCTGGCGTCCAGCGCTATGCCTGAACAGGCAGCAATGGCGCTACCCCCGCTCTTGAAATCCACCGTGCCGCCGGGGTAAACCGCTGCATCGGTAATCTTGGCCAAAGTTGCGTACACCTTGACACCCTCACCAACCGCTGAAGGATTGGGCTCGCTGGCGACGGTTGCCACCGGGGCTACGGCGCTGATGGTGCTGGTGACGCTGTCTTTACTGCCACCAAAGGTGGCGTCACCCTGGTAGGTGGCGGTAATGGTGCTCGGGCTGCCCGCTGGCGGCGTCAGGGTGCAGGAGGCTGCGCCGGTGTTCTCCAGCGTGGTGGTGCATTGGGCGGTACCGGATGCGATGATGACGCTGCCGGTGGGGCGCTTCGTGGAAGTGCTGGCATTGACCACCTCGACGACCACGGTGTAGACATCACCGTAAACGCCCGTAGCAGAGACTAGATTCTTGCTGATGGTCGTGCTGCTGGGGGCCTCCCGCACCTCGTGGTTAACGGTGCCGCTACTCGAAGTGGCAAATGATCCACCCGCCGGGGTATAGGTCGCTGCGATGTTTTGTCCTGCCGCAAAGGTGGGGAACGAATAGGTACAGGTGGCCAGCCCCGCACTATTGACCGGCTTGGCGTTGGCTCCGGAACATGCAGTGATCAGCGTGCCATTGGCGCTGAAAGCCACTGTGCCGCCGGGCGTGGCAAGGCTTGGGCTGGTTGCTGCCACCTGTGCTTTCAGATCCACTTCGTAGGTTGCCGTGGAAATCTGCGGGTCAGTCGTCAGGGCGGTGGTGGTGCTGGCGGCGTTTACCGTCAGGCTACCGGTGGCCGTACTGGTCGCAAAGGCCGGGAAGCCTGGCACAAAGGTGGCCGCGACGGTCTGCCCCGCGCCGACGCCGGGTAAGCCGGAGCTTGCGTTGAGCGTACAGGTGCCGGTGCTGGTCAGAACATTGGCGTTGCCGAGCACCGCCGTGCAGGACACGACGCCCACCGTGAATTGCACCGTGCCGCCCGGTGCTGTGTCACCGGCAGTGACAGAGACCGAGGCCGTCAGGCTCACCGGCTGCCCATAAACCGCAGTGGCCGGGCTCACCGTGGTCACAAGCGTGGTCGTGGCAAGGGCATTGATGTCAAACGCCAGGGTGACCGGTGTGGCTGCGTTGTTGTTGCCGTCGCCAGCCTGGCTGGCGGTGAGCGAACAGTTGCCAGGGTTCAGCAGCGTTACCAGCGTGCCGCTGACGCTGCAGATTGATGTGCTGTTGCTGGCAATGGTGACGGGGATACCGGAGCTGGCAGAGAACGTCAGGCTGACCGTGCGTGCGCTCAGGTTTTGCGTGCCGGGATTGGTGAAACTGATCGTCTGGTCAGCCTTGTCAATAGTCAAGTTGCCATTCGCGGAGCCGCTGTAGGCGGGGTTGGTTACCGTGCAAACCACGGCGTAGGGCCCACCGGCGTTGATTGGGGCTGTCGTGGAGCCGGCGTAAGTGATGCTGGTATCCAGGCCGAAAGGAGTGGTAGTGCACGTGGCGCTTTTTGCCGCGCCGTTGTAAACGGGGTTGGGACTTAGACCACCGAGCGTCACGGTCGCCGCTGTGGGCGCTGCGTTGTTATTGGTCAGGCTGAAGTTGGCGCCGGTCGCCACTCCGGCAGTGCTGGCGGCCACAAGGTAAGGCCCGCCCGCCGTAGCGTTGGCGGTGGCGGTAACCGAGGCGCTGGCCATGGCAATGGTGACCGGATTCGGAGTGCCCAGCGTGGCACTGCTGCCACTGGCCGGGGCGGTAAAGCTGATCTTGCCGCCATTGACCGGCTCGGCATCACTTGGGCTGGCCACTGTCACTTGCAGCGCATTGGTAAACGCCGTGCTGACCACAGTGTTTTGCGGCGTACCTCCGCTTGCGGTAAGGGTAAAGCCGCGCGATTCATATGCACCCATGTCGGTGACGAAGTTGACCGGCCGGCTCAGACCACGGATATCGGTCATCGGCGCACCCGTGTTGCTGCCACTGTCAATGGCCGGGCTACCGGGCAACAGGCGGAAGTCACCGCTGGCGGCAGCGGCGAAAAGGGGATCGGTGTTGAGATTGCCGCTGCCGGCGCTGAAGGCTGTGCCGGTGTTGCTGCCAGAATCTCCGTCCTGGACCAGACTGTAGTTGATGGTGGGCGTGCCTACATTGGTATAGACCTGCGAACCAGCTGTGGCGGTATTGCCCCAGAGAATTGCGTTGCGCAAGGCCGGGCTGGCGCTCTGGTTGTAGATAGCACCACCATTGGTCGCCGAATTGCCGTAGAAAGTAACGTTGGTCAGGGTCGGCGTGCTGCTGCCGCTACCGCTGCCATCGTTAAAGATCGCACCACCACCGAAGCTGGCGTCTGTGGCCGAGTTGCCACGGAAAACGACGTTGCTCAAGGTCGGGCTGCTGCTGCCGCTGTTGGAACCGTCGTTATAGATGGCACCGCCTTTCTTGGCCAGGTTGCCGCTAAAGGTCAAGTTGCTGAGGGTCGGGTTACAGCTGGCGCTTCCCCCGCAGTACAAACCACCCCCCTGGCTACTGCTGGAACCGGTAAAGCTGACGGCGTCGATCCAGCCGGTGTCTAAGTTGCCGTCGATCGAGCCGTCCTTGCTGTAGACCCACTTCAGGGTATGGACTCCGGCGGCGATGGTGAACGGACCCTTCGACGTCCAATTGACGATGCCGCTAATCCCAGGCGACTGCTCTGCACCATCGATGAAGAAGCTCAGCCAGTCGTAAGTGCCCTCGGAGGAAACTTTCCATTGGAAGGTCAAAGTGCCCGGACCGGTGACGGTAGTCTGCAGGGTGCTATTGACTAAATTGTTTAGAAGGAGATTGCCGCTCTGTACCGCCGGACCACCAGTCGATGAAGCGGTGGGTTTGACTGTCCAGATTGCAGGAACACTGGATATCAGAGAGCCACTGGTAGTGAAGTACAGCTCAGGCGCATCCACCGCAGCAGCGAGTGGCTCACCACTGGGACCGCCATTGGCCGCCCCGCTGGTAATTGTGAAACCATCAAGCTGCGTCGTGCTGCCAACGCCGCTCATCGTCACCACGTGGTAGGCATTGCTGCCCACGATATTGGCTGCCGATGTAACAACGCCGTTGACCTTGCCGGTGTCATTCTTGTCAATGTCGCCGGACAGCACTGTGAGGTTGGCTGGCAAGGCCAGGTTGCGCTGCGCCAACGTGCTTTCGGCTCCGGCAAAACCGCCATACGCTGCCACGCCAGCCGGAATGCTGAAGGTGGATGTCACACTGTTGTCCGTCTGCCCGGTGCCTTCGTCCGGGTAATACACCCCGGCCGCGACCCAGATCTGGGTGCCGCTGGCCGGACTCTTGGCCAGGGCACCTTGCAGGGTCAGGCAAGCCGTCGCCCAGGAAGAGCAGTTATTCGCGTCGCTACCTGTGGCTTGCTTGACGTAATAGATGCTGGTCGTGCCGGGCACAGCAAAGACGACCGATGCACCAGCCACATTGCCGGCACGATCCACCACATTGGCGGCGCTGAGAGTCAAGGTGTCTGCTGCGCTCACGGTTGGGCTGCTGCCCAGCGTGATCAGGAAACTCGCTGCATAGCCGTTGCTGGCACTCAGCGCTGCGAGGGTCGCACCTGTTCCCATGCTGTGGCCGCCACTCACGGCGAGGTTGGCGAGGGTGACCCTGGTGGTATCCACCGGCTCGCTGAAGGTCAGCGTCAGCGTGCCCGTGGTAGCGGTGATCGGGTTGGTCGCCGCCTTGTCCGGCGCGGTGGTATCGACGAACACGCCGCTCAGGTCCGGCGCGGTGAAGTTCAGCGTGGCGGCGTTATCGGCCGCATCCTGGATGGTACCACTGTTCAAAGCGATCGGGCTGGTGGCCTTGAGGCCGCTGCTGGCGTTTTGAGCCGCTTGCACGGTGTAGCGGAAATTCAGCGTCTGGCCGGGGCTGCCGCTGGCGTAGGTAGCGGCGGTACTGTCACTGCCAACGCTCAGGGCAATGCCGGGAGGGCCGCCGGCAACCGTCACACTTTTGTCATAGCTGACGGTGAAGTCAAGATTCGCCCCTGCTTTGTAGTAACCATTGGCCGGACCGGTCACGGTCGGCGTAGGTGCCGTTTTGTCCAGTGTATAGCTCTGGCCGCTAAAGCCGCTGGCCAGCGCTGAGCCACTGCCCGTTGCAGTAATGCCAGTGCCCGAGCTCTTCAGATCCAATTGCAGGCTGCCGTTGCCGCTGCCCGTATTCACGATGACAGAATAGCTGGCCCCGCTTCCGCTGACGCTGGTTATGGACGCCCCGGTCAGACCGGTCGTGGTCAGACTGAAATCGCTCGCATCCACACCGCTCACGTTTTCGCTAAAGGTCACGGTATATGTGACGCTGGCGGCACCTGTGGTCACGCCCGCTGGAACATCGCGGTTGATAGACGTGACGGTGGGCGCTGTGGTACCTGCCAGCACCACATCGTTGCCGTCACCCCCCTTGTATGTGAAGGTATATTGAACGCCCCCCACCGTGACCTTGGTACCTTCGGCAAAACCGTTAAAGGTGCCGGTGACCGCGAAGGCGCTTTTGTTGTCGATCAGGACATAGTTGACGGCACCATTGAACGCAGTGGTGCCAGGCACAAGGGTCAGCGTGGCACCGTTCAGATTGATGCTGCCGCCACTGGCCACCACGATCTGGTCGTAAGCCGTGCCAGCCACCGGTGCGGTGCTGCCGTCAAGCTTGAATTTGACCTCGGTGGAAGCATTAAGCGACAGTGAGGTGGTCGTTAAGACACCCGAGCTTGTAATCTGCTTGCCCCCCCAAACTTTATTGGTGGTATCGGCTGCGATGCTGCCGGCCATGGCGAGTACACCGCCAACCCCACTGGTGGGACTGCTGACGCTTGTGACGCTGCCATTGACTTCCAGAATGCCACCCTCCAGGGTGGCAGCCAGAGTTGTCGGTGCAATGATCACCACCTTGCCTTGCAAAATGCGCAGATTACCGGTCAGCCGCGGAGTGCCGGCTACCCCCAGTGGCTTGATGAGGCTGAGCCATCCCGTCCCGGACTTCACCAGGGTGCCGGTGCCTTCCATTTTTCCAACGTAAGTGCTGTTGGTGCTGTGGCTGGTGGTCAGCGTGCCAGAGCCGAGTGAAATCATGGCAGTGTCAGCGGCGGCGATGTCCACAGGAGGATTCAAAGTCGGCGTGGGATACGCCGCCGAAGTCAGGGCAGCGACTGTCTGAGTCATGCCATTGAGGTTGAACTTGCCATCACCGTAAAGGGTTAATGGCGGACCTGGACCAAACTGGGCGTTTTGCATCAGTTTGGCCTCTGCCGTGCCAGCCACGCCAAGGCCGTCGCCTACGACCAAGGCCGCCTTGCTCTTGGCAAGATCGGTCGGCGCAGTGGTGTCAGCAGCACTAAACAGTGTCGGGCCACCGGTGCGATTGAGTTGCGTCAGCCCATCAACCACCATGCTTGTGGCAGCGATATTCGCCTGATCAAGGATGGCAGTTTTGCCAGTGACAGTCCCTGAACTGAAGCGCAGATTGTTGTTGCTGATAGTGGCACCGGTATTCTGAACAACACCCAGCGGCGAATCAAGCAACAGCCTTGCGGTTCCGGGACGAATGATAGGCCCCGTCACTGTAATTTTGCCGGCATCGGGACCGCCAATGCGCACTGTGCCCCCGGAGGCATCCAGGTTGCCTACTTCACCATTACTCTTTGTAAGCGTAGTACTTGGAGGAACTATTGTCTCGCTGTACCCGGTCAGTGCCAAAGCGTTGGCCGTGGTGCCCAGCCCCAGATCGATGGGGCGTCCCGGTGTGAGGGGTCGAATCCACAGCACATTGTTCGTTGCCTTGATGGTGGACTGGATATCGGCGTTGTCGGTGGTGATCGTAAAGGGTGCGTTGGAGCTGGCCAGGTAGGAGGACGTGCCACTGTTCGCGATGAACGTCGGCGCATCGATGATCACGGAGGAAATGCCGGTGGTGAAAATCGTGGCGCCCTGGAAGCCGCCGGACTTCAGGAATTGAATGGCGGTCTTGGCCGACAGGTTGACCGGGCCGCCCAGGCTGGTGATATAGGAAACATAGTCGACGGTGATTGAGCCATTGGGTGCTGACAATGACACGCCATAGGCCGTGATGTCACCGTACATGCGCACATTGCTGGCATATCTGCCAAGTGAAATGTCGCCGTTGCTGGTCGTGATGGCCACCTTACCTCTGCGCGACCACACCGCAGGAGCATCAGCTCCACTAATCATGCAGCCGCTCGTTAAGCCGGTACCGGACGTGATGCTAATGTCGCCCGGTGCCGTGAAGGTGTTGTAAGATTGAACGTACTGCGCCGGTGTTGTGACCGAGAGTTGTACAATGCATTTGTTCAGAGCGGTCAGTGTTTCATCCCAGAGGCAGACCGGGTTGTAGGGCATCGATATGCTACCCGTGGTACTGAAAGTTATGCCCGCCGTTCCGGTGGTAAGGCCGACCTGCACGCCACCCGCATATTCGTATTTCTTGGGTCGCGCATTATAGAAGACTGTTTTACCTGCCGCATCCGTATAGGAGCGATTATATTCAATTGTGACGCCGCTGATGGTGACGTTACCGATATTAGCCGCATAGATGCTGCCGTCTCCGGTCAAGTTTGTATCGAGCGCAGTGCCGGTATTGAGCTCAATAAAGCTGGTCTCTGTGTCGAGCGGATTGCCGGACGCACCGATGCCGTTGGTGCCGAACAACTGTAGCTTGGGCACGGTGACATTGGTGCCTGCGGCGCTGGCACTGTCGACCCGGCCAACTTTGGCTGTGATGATGTCGCGGACCTGAAGCTGGTTGAGCGTGAGCGTTCCGCCGCTCTTGATGTCAACGGCATAGAGTTTGGTGGGTTTGTTGACTCCTGTGAAGGTCAGGGCGCTCGTCGAACCCGCCAGGAGGTCGATGGAGAGCTTTGAGACCGGCGAAGTTGTCAGGTTGATGGTCGCCGTGCTGGAGGCTGTGGGGGTGGTGCTGTTGTATGACAGGGCGCCGCTGGCAGAGGTAGAACCGGCAGCAAACGTCCCGCTGCCGAGCGTCAGCGCGAGGTTGCCAGACCCGTTGACGCTGACAGTCAGTTGACCGTCCCCTCCCGCCGTCTGCTCGGCCAGGACCAGTGTGCTGGTCGCCGAGGTCCAGGTGAGCTTGATCGACGACGCGGCCAGGGCCGCCGGCGCGGCGAGGAGTACCGAGGCAAGAAGCACAAGGACGGCAGCGAGCCAGGCAAAGTGGCTCCGGCCGGCGAAGCCGAGCACGTCGATGCCGACCCGCATCAGGCTGCGGACGATTAAACCATGCGGCGATTCCCTCAGCCGGTTCTTCTCTTTCAATGCGGTCGTTTTCATATCTCACCCCCCAGGTCAAGTGTCAGGTATTTCACGATGCTCTCACGCAGGCTTTGATCGTCTTCGACGATAATAATCCGATGGTTGAGTGAGGTCTGTTTTGTCTGTGCCTGTATCATGCCGATAATATATAAATGAAGTTTATGAAATTACAATATATTTCTTCTAATTATTCTGATAATTCCACCCCGACACTGACGCTCTCTGCATATCCAGCTCTATCTGGCGTTCCTGCAGTTCGTGAAGAGACCTGCTGCCTGCTGGGACGAGTACTGTTCTACAGCCGACGTCACGGCTTAACGAGGGAGAACCGGCGGAGTTTTCGGTCTGTTCTGGTCTTACTATCGATTGGCATGATAATCCTGATAGTCTTTATATCCAGCTGAATAAACTTTATTTTCAAATTATGACATCAACTCGTCTTCCGATCCAGACTCCGGTATTGAATCGCTTCGGCAATATGTTGTTCATGAATGGTGGCGCTGCCGTCAAGATCGGCAATGGTGCGGGCTACCTTGAGAATGCGGGTATAGGTGCGGGCGGAGAAACCGAGACGATCGGTGACCAGTTCAAGCATGCGGTTGCCTGAGGCGTCGAGTTCGCAGTATTTCTTGATGAAGCGGGGTGTCATCTGGGCGTTGCAGTGGATTTTGGTGCCTTTGTAGCGATCAAGCTGGATCTCCCGTGATCGTTCCACCCGCTTGGCTATGGCGGCTGAACTTTCTGCCTCGCCTCGATCAGCCAGATCGCGATATTTGACCGCAGGCACTTCAATGTGGATGTCGATGCGATCCAGCAACGGGCCGGAGATACGGGAACGGTAGCGGTGAATAGCAACCGGGGTACAGGTACAGGGGTGGGTCGGGTCGGAGAGGTACCCGCAGGGGCATACATGCGGTACTCTTTGCATACTTTTTGACGTTCCTGACAGGCATCTTTTTTCAGCCATAATCCCTCTTCCCAAACTAACAATTCCCGGTTATCCAGAGCGTCCCACCACAGTCGGTGAACACATCCGCAAGAAACGAATGGAGCTCGGACTCCTCCAGAGAGAAGTTGCCAAGATTATCGGCGTCACCGAGTCCTCCATCTGGAACTGGGAACATGGCACCGAACCGGAACTGCAATATAACCCCAATATTATCAAATTTCTAGGTTATATTCCGTTCGACTGCCCGGATGACACAGTGGGGCGGCTTGCGTGGTACAAGAGAGCTAAGGGAATGAATTTGGATCACCTTGGAGAAGCAATGGGCCGTGACCCGGAGCAACTGTCAGATTGGTTGAGTGGGCGGCATAATCCGTTTCGGAAAAACCGGGAGAAGATTGAGCAGTTTCTCGATGATAAAGACCTTTTCCTTAATGGAAGGAAGAAATCATGATTTTTAGCTCCCGTTGAAGGAAAGCAGAGTCAATGCCCGTCGTTCGCCGGAACTTAAAAGCCAGATCAGTTCACTTGTACTCGAGAAAATTCTGCCATCTTTTACCAAATCCAGCCAGTTCCGGCCTTGAATTTACTACCGTCATATTTACCGCCTGGTCCATTTTTACAAGTTCATTTATACAATCGTATGCCAATGACGTACTGGACGTTCTGTGTCGGTTGTTGTATTGCGAAATCTGCACAATGATACCTTTGGTCATCCAGCCTCTGAAACTGTTAACAGTGGTAATTTTCATCCTGTCACTGACTTTAATTGAAGCCGTTTTTTTATGGCTAAAATCATTTTGAATGCCAGTATTTGGTTCGCGATGGTAAAAAGCCATAATTGAGCCAACTCCCTGCGCATCCAGAATATTTTTAACCGCAACACCAATTTCAGAGGTCTCGACGACACACAATATGTCTTTGGGGTTAATTGGCGGATCTGTTGCTCTGATAAGCTCTATAACTGCGTCAGAACACGCTCGGGCAATATTTAACTCATCGGAGACCTGCCACCACTTAAATTGCGAGTCTTGGTTGCCGAACGTAAAATCATCAGGCGGAACCGGCTGAACAGGCTCATTTACCGTATGCAGAGCGGTGTCTTTCAAAGCAATGAGACTCCGTTGAGCCTCAAGCAACTTATGGATTGTGCCTTCGCATTTTATTGTTTCAAGCAGTTCCTTGCATTCGGAGGATGCCTCTGCGAGTCGGCCGCAACGCCGAAGCACGTCAACAAGAATGGTTCCATCTGCAATACCTTGCTCATCGTTCGTGAAAGGTTTGCCTTTGAGAAACCAATCTGCAGAGAGTTGCCGGAACTCTGTTGCCTGATCAGGCAGCTTTGCATCGTCACAACACCAGGCAGTATGAAGATAGGCTCGTGCTCCCCTGATCGGGTCTGCTGGAACTGAGTTGCCCCATTTGAGTAACTGAGCAAATATCCCGTACCTGGCCCGGGGCATTGTCAAGGCGATCGCATAGGCAAGAAACTTTCGCGCCAATTCCGGAATGTCTGTGCGCTGCAGGGCCTGCCGGTATGTATCTGATTTGAGCATTTTACTGTTTGTCGCTGGTTGACTTAGATCTGGTGAACAGTTTCCGCAGTAGCGACAAAGCTGTAGCCATGTGTGCATCGTGGAGCGGATCATTCCTGCTCTTCGGAAGTCGAGATCAGAGAATCCAAAAGAATTGGTGCTTGAAAGTGCAATGTGGCTGTTCGTCTTGCCGCAGTTCCTGCATTTCACTGTTTCAGTGTACATTGTAGTCATTGTTAGGATCTCCGAGGGCTGTTTGTCTGGTTATTTTTCACTTCCTACCGCTTTTTGGCGAACAGTTCATTCAACCCCATACCACACACCAACAGGATCCACAAAACAAGAAAGGCGACCAGCATGGGGAAAAATGTTGTGACAACGGTAACGATGCCGCTGATTAATATTACACAGGGAAACAGGCATTTTAACATGGTTGACTCCTTGTTGATGCATACATTGCTTGATGCCTCAGGATGTGCTTATTCCGCTTAATCTGTCTCTCCATCTCCTGACACAATTCCCGTTTGGCTTTTCCCTGTGCAGCCAGATAGCGGGTGCCAATTCCAGTTACTAGGCCAAGCAAGGCAACATGAGTCGTTACGGCAACCGCGCCACCAAAAAGGTAGCAGAGCCATGATTTGCCGGAGCGCTCTCCAAAATGACAAACCTTGCCGGTCAGATCAGAATCGAGCCGATAGGCTGAAAAAGCGTGCAGTGCCAGGGCAATAACCGGCGGAGCCCAATGCATCTGAATGACGGCATGGTCGGCGGCATGGTTGACATGATCACCCAAAGCGGCATTACTGATACCAGAGTCGGTTACAGCACCGGCAGCGCCATGCAGGACCAGCTTGTCGTAGACCTCGTCGGTGGTTATCACCTGGATATCGGGATGTTGAGCAAGTGCTTCCTTGACATATCCGACTGAGTCGGCGGCTTTAAGTTGAAGATACTCGGCGGTATGTCCATTCGGGCCGCTGACGGCGATGTCCCAACCGGCCTGATTCGGAGATGACGCCAGATGCGCCACATAACCATCAGGCAGCTCTCCGTTGTTCAGGTAATCGACATATTTCAGCTCGAACAGTTTGCCCTTTACTCCATTAACAAGTCCGACCAGCTCCTGACCGTGCAGGCGGGCCGCCTCATCAGCAAAAGACACATTTTCCGCTACATGCGGATAGGCCAGTTCATAGGCCTTCTGAATATCTTCAGGTGTTTGCCCGGTCCTAATGATGTCAACCAGCAGACTGCCGCCGACGGCAAGTGATTCGGCAGATGGGGTGCTCTCCCAACCCGACGCCATGGCTTCTCGGTAGCGCAGCCCCTGTTGATGCAGCTTATCGCGCAGTTCGGCCACATGGCTCTCCCGAAAGATAGCCGCTGAAGCAGCATCCCAACTCATTTGGGCCGCGCCTTTACCTGCCGCAATGGCCGCCTTTCCGACCATAACTGTTCCTTCGGCAATTTCAGCGCGGTGATCGTACAGGTAACCACCTGTTGCGGTGGCACCAGCTGCCACCGCTTTCCCGGCGGACACGGCAAGCCCGGCTCCAGCCCTGGCTACTTTGGCCAACTCTTCCCGATTGTCCCAAGCCGCACCTGTAAGCTTTTTGGCTGTTCTGGTGGAAAGTCTGAAGATCGCTTTTGCCTTATTATTGATAAAGCCCATGGTCATAGTCTCCTTCTGCCGCTGTCAGTGTTTCATCCCGCTCAGGTCATGGTTGCGGTAGGTGGTGATGATGGCCCCATCGTGTGGAGAACAGAGAACATGAATCCCGGCGCACGGCTCCAGGAAGCGCCCATGCTCTTTCACTTCTTTTTTGCCGATCGCATAGATAACGGCTTTGCGGGTGTGAGACTCGCGGCCATAGCGCATCACCTGGTCTATGTGCCATTCGTTGATGGAGCGGTTAGACATGCGTTGACGGGCGTGGTTGGTGAAGCCATTCATTGATTCGGCGAGTGATCCCATGGTGTGCCTCCGAAGATTCGATTTGTCTGCTTGATTTATCTACACGGAGTCCAAAAGCTGTTTTTCAAAACGTAGGGGAATAATATTTCAAATGACTGAAAATCAATGGTATACAGAAGATCATTGAATGGATTGGGGTCTACATGATGGGATTGGGCGGTTCTATATTCAGATGACGGATACTTTTCTTACATGGATAAACAGCAAGGAATGTTTTTACGTGCTGTGCGTTTGCGCCAGACAGGTGGCCAAAAGGGCTGCATCCAATGGTCTTGCTCTTGATGATGCCTATTTGGAGGATGGTAACCGGGATGATTTTTATACCGCAGTAGCAACGGATCTCTGGCAGTTCATCAAAGAGCGTGTAGACCGTATAGCCGAAGAGGGGACGATTCTTCTGCTATCGGGTGACAGCAAAAAGTTCATGGATTTTCTCTGCGGAGAGTTCCTGGATCACCTAAAAGACCAGCGCCGCACCGATACCCCCTTCTATGCCTACTACCGCCATATGCGAACGGTACTGTCGCAGGCTGACGATGTCTGTTATAAGGCGGTAACCAGGAAAGGCTCTTTTTACGCATGGTCAACTTCTTCTGACCTGATCTTTCTTCCCGATTGTTCACTTGTAGACCTGAATTATGGAAACTGGCCGGTCTGCTCCGTTCGTTTCAGCGATATCCATGAAAAGCCTGCAATGCTCCAGTTATCGCGGCACTACTGGGATGAAGCACTCCATTATTTCCTGATGGAATACCTGCTTCCAATCCGCGAACTGGTTAAATATGTGGCCCTCAAATATCCTCTCATTACAACCATAGAGTACACCTCCGGACATAATGACGATTCAAATGAGAATGATGGCCGCAACACTTTGGAAGAAGGTTTTGTCGATCCGGATACTGCAATGGACGATGACTCATGGAAACGACAGTTGCCAGTGCTCCCCTACGATATCATTGATACCCAGCTTGAAACACTCGCACGGGATTGCGTTGCTGAACTGACAAAAGACGAGCGAATAATACTTTGCCGGATTGATTCAAATACCAAGCTGGATGTCATTGCCCGCGAACTTGGCATGAAAGGGCCGAGCAATGTCAGTTATCACCAGAAGAATGGTTATACGAAAATCCGCCGAAAATGGAAAACCTGGGCGGTGCCTGATAGTGAACGCTATTGCGTGGCAGAAGATGAGCAACTGATTTTTTTCAAAAAAATAATCGAAATTTGTAAAGAGGCGATTGAGTGCCGTGATACAGGAAAGAGGAACGCACATGAGCACGTTTAACGATGAGATGAGTCTGAAACTGGCATGGCAGACAGCATACCAACTGCGCACCTGCCCGGATGAAGAAACTCTCTATTCAGAAAATATAGACGACAATCTGCAAAAGCATCTTTCAATCTGTCATGCCTGTAGGGAAAAACGCGCTATGGATCCGGAGGAACGAAAGGCGTGGGAAACGTTACAGGCAAAATTTGCCGGAGCAACCATACAACCTGCCACTGATATTGCGAAACAGACTGGACAGGTGTGGATGCTTGGAAAGAGTTGTGGTGGGTGGCGGGACGATGGCCGGTTTATAAATCAGCCCAGTGTTTTGCTATTGGAAAATATACCACCTGCAAGCTGGAAAGTGGCGCAGTTGTACCATGACAAGCGGCTTATGGGGGCGGGAGATGTGTTGATAAATGGACGCTTTGGTTTTGCTGAGGGGTGGAACTGTTATGTGCTAAGAGATGATCGTCTTGATTGCTGCTTGGGTGCTGTTAGTGCAGAAGTAATTGAGCGTGTGCTGGCTGCTTCAATGGTTGCCTGTGAACCGGCAGAGGAAGGTTCGTTTCTTTCATTATTCCGTATGACTGAGACAGAGGTGAGATCGTTTGTGGCGGTACGGTCGGTGATGGAGCTGGCGCACGAGCGGAAGACAATTACAGAGGCTGCGATTGAACTGATACCGGGCCTGAAGCTGTCTGTTAGCGGTGCAAGGGATTTTGTGCTGGATATTGCCGCCGGGACACTTGATCTGTTGCGAGGTACGTTCAGGCCTGCCTTGGTATTACGTGGGGTGGCAACACAACCGGAATCTCAAAAATTGACTGATGAGCATAAAATGCTTCTTCAGGAGCAGTGCCCTGTTGTTCCGGTTAGCTTGGATATTTCTGGCAGTGTTTTAACCATACAGCTTAAATGGCTTCAGCAGAAACCGCTTGAACCATCCGCAATTTGCCTGGTGATCAACGGCCTAGAGTTGCCGAATGTCGAGATCATTGATGTTGGCAAGGATGCAGTTAAAATCACATGTAGTCATGATGTAATTGCAGCAGTGGGAGTGCAGGAGCTTAGAAGCATGAGGCTAGTTGAGAATTCAGACGTATTAATAATTTATCTTGAATTTTAGGAAAACAAAGAACTGTAACCTGGCAAAGCTACGGTATGCTGTGATTATTCTTATCGCAAAAGAAGAAGATAGGGGGCAATAAGTGACATCATTAAATACTGATCCGCAAGATGATAAACTAAAACTATCTCAGGTTAGTAGTGAAGAAATGCTACAGATAGTAACTGAACTTGAGTTGCAGGCAATAGAATTAAAACAACAAGCATACCGAGCATTCCGAACATCCCTACCATATCAAGGATACTACAGCGAGGTGGAATTAATACAAACGCGGATATTGGAAATCAATGAGTCCATTTTTGGTCCGGAACATCTAAAAGTTGCAGCTGCTTTATATGACCTAGCAGTGACCCTAGATATTCGTTTCAGGAGAGATGAAGCTAAATCACTTCTGCTTCAAAGTCTTTCAATCCAAGAAAAAAATGTGGCGGAACACGAAGATGATGCCGACATATTAAATATGCTTGCACTAACATATGTCCGTTTGAACCGATATTCTGATGCTGAACCGCTTTTTAGTAGAACTTTGGGAATCAGAGAAAAGATACATGGCTCGGAACATGTAGATGTTGCCGAATCACTTGATTCGCTCGCTGATCTCTATGATAAAATGGAGCGATATACAGATGCAGAACAGTTCTATCAAAGAGCATTGCAAATCAGAGAAAAAATTCATGGTTCAGAACATGAAGATGTCACCGAATCACTTAGCTCACTTGCTGATTTCTATGAGAAAATAGAGCGTTATACGGATGCTGAATCACTTTTTAAAAGGGCGTTGGAAATCAGAGAAAAGATGCATGTCTCCGAACATGAAGATGTTGCCGAATCACTTGACTCTCTTGCTGATTTATATGAGGAAATGGAGCGTTATTCAGAGGCAGAGCCATTATGCCTGAGGGCTCTAGCAATTAAAGAGAAGATATTTGGACATGCACATGTGAAATTATTGGCGAATCTTGATTCGCTTGCCGATCTCTATGATAAAATGGAGCGTTACAAAGATGCAGAACCATTTTACCTCCATGTGTTGGAGATTCGTGAAAAGGTTTGCATAGAGCAATTAGAGATAGTGGAATTGGAGTTAATGCAAAGTGAGATCGAGCTAGAGCAAATCAAATTATTCTCTATATATTTGAGTTTGGCTGATCTCTATCAGAAAATGGATCGTTACATAGAGCTAGAAGCCCTCTACTTGAGAGCACTAACGGTCTTGGGAAATGTCCATGGGCCAGAACATGAGGATGTAGCGCTCACTATTCTCTTGCTCGCTAGTCTCTATAAAGAGATAGGACAGTATTCAGATGCAGAACCTCTATATCAAAGGCTACTGGCAATCCGTGAGAAGATGCATGGTCAGGAACATGAGGACGTTGCCGACGTACTTGATTCACTGGCGAAGATATATCACGCCATGGAGCGATATTCCGATGCTGAGTCACTCTATCAAAGAGCATTGGCAATCTTTGAGGAGATACATGGTCAGGAAAATGAAAAAACTGCTAATGTCCTTTCTAGTTTAGCGGCAGTATACTTGGGAATAGGAAATTTTTCGAAATCAGAAAATCTCAGTGAACGTGCCAAAAAGATTTATGAAACATCTCATGGTAATGTGGTTGAAATATTGAGACCAGTACTTCCGATAATAAATGCCAATAAAAAACCTGACGCGCAAATGCAAGGGATTTTGGAGAAGTTAACTGAAACACAAAAACAAAGAAACTTGGAACTGTTAACTAAAGTCAAGGCATGGAGAGAATGGAAAATTGCCGATATCGGTTTTGATGACAGTTGGCATCTTATGCTAAAAGGTGATTATGCTGGCGCATTGAAATTGAGCCATGTCGAACTTGACACATCAAAACTAGACGAAATTTCTTCTGCCGTAGCAGTCTTTACAGAGATGGGCTTAACCACAAAAGCAGAATCATTACTCAAGCAACTCATCGCAGTATCTGAAGCAAAATTTGATTCAAATGATCATAGCGTAATAGAACATCTCAATGAACTGGCCGAACTATATACATCAACAGAGCGTTACAATGAAGCCGAAGCACTACTGAATCGTTCGCTTTTATTGTGTGATCAGGTGCCGCTTATAGGCGGTCTGAAAGTGGATACGCTTTGCGCTTTGACAGAGCTATATGCGGAGTCTGGTCGTTATGATGATGCCCTTATACAGATAATGCTGGCAATAGTTTGCAGTGAAAACAATTTCGGAGCAGAAAGCACATTTACAGCTAATACTCTGGAGGTTGCGGCAGATATCTTTATTAAAACTGGGCGGTATTCTGAAGCAGAATCATACATTCAGCGCTGCCTTGTAATACAGAAAAGCAATTTTTCATCTCGGCATCCGATTGTATCGGAGTTGCTAATGAAACTGGCTGAAATCAATCATAACATGTGTAGAGATATTGAAGCGGAGTCACTTTACCAAGATGCGTTATCTATGCTTAAGGAAACTGTTGGTCCAGACCATCCTGGGCTTGCTGAAGCCCTCATAGAAATAGCAGAATTTTATAAAGAGACGAACCGCTTACCTGCCGCTGCCATGCTTGGTAAGCTGGCAGTCAATATCATGCAGAAAACACGACACAGCCTGAGCAGCCTGGATAAGGAGACAAGAAAATCGTTCGATGATAAATATCGTCCGATGTATACGGAACTTGCCGATATTCTTGTAGAGTCGGAACGGTATCCCGAAGCGGAACAGGTGCTGGCAATGCTCAAGGAAGAACAGAGCTTTGCTTTTGTCCGGCGCGATTCCGGGCTATCCTCTTCGTTATCAACCATCTCTTTTACCCCGGCAGAAACTGAATTGCTGAACCTGTTTTCCGTAATGCCCGGCAAAGTGGACAAGAACCCTCTTTCTGCTGAAGAGCTTTGTGCTTTGGATGGAAAGGACACTTCAAAAAAACAGGCTGTGACCACGACAGACGCCGAATTACAGAGGTTTTTTGATAGCCTGGTCGTTGAACTGGGCGCTGCTCCTGCCAGCAAAGTAGATCGGGAGAGTGACCTGCAAGCGGACCTCTGGGATCTGCCAACCGGAACCGTTGCCATATATGCTTTTGCAGCCGAGCATAACTTCCGCCTCATTCTCAATACCCCCGAAGGTCGTCACGCAAGTTCCTGCCCCATCAAGTGCAGCGAATTCAACCGGCTGATTTTTGATTTCCGACAAGCACTGCAGCAACCGGTTGATAACATCGGTCTGGTGAAAGAGCTTGGAAAAAAACTGTACGACATCGTTTTGGCACCGGTAGAAGCAGAGCTTCTGGCTAACAAAACACATACCATTCTCTGGATGGTTGAAGGCCTTCTTCAGTGTATGCCCTTTGCTGCTCTGCATGACGGCAGCAGGTTTATTGTAGAGCGCTTTGCGAATGTTCTCCTTACTCCTCGCAGCAAGAGCCGTATGCACGATTCCGTACAGCCGCACTGGAACGCACTCGGAATGGCAACAACCAGGGGAGATGAACTGCATTCACCACTCGGTTTTGCTCTGGGTGAAATCTCTGCGATTATCCGAGATGATGACTCGACTGACGGTGTATTGTCCGGAACCAAGCTGTTGGATGAAAAATTCACCTGGGGGAACGTCAAAGGGGCGCTACGGGGCGGCCCTCGATTTCAAGCAATTCATATTGCAACCCACTTTCACCTCAATCCAGTAAATGATTCTCAGTGCTACCTTTTGCTCGGCGATGGTCAGAAACTTTCACTGGAAACCTTCAGAAAAGATCCTGATGTTCGTTTTAATGGAGTCGACATCGTGGCGCTTTCCGCCTGCAGCACCGCTCTGAATCTGGCCCTGAACAACGGACGGGAAATAGACGGCATCGCCGGAATTGCCGAAAGCAAGGGCGCTAAATCAGTCCTTGCTACTCTCTGGCCGGTGGAGGATGAGAGCACGTCTTTTGTGATGCAAACTTTTTACCGCCTGAGAGAAAGCGGACTGACAAAAGGGGAGGCATTACGCATGGCGCAAATGGCACTCCTGATCGGCGATCACAACCTACACCGTGGGCACGACTACGCTCACCCTTTCTTCTGGGCACCATTTATTTTGATTGGGAATTGGAAATGACGGAAAATAAATCAAGGGGAAATAAAATGAAAAATACTATTATTCCTGCTCTTAATACTCTGAAACTCCAGAAAATAGAGTATTTTGGGAAGCACTACGAAGTGAGATTGGTGCAAGATTCGGAAACTAGAATATTTATAATCCAAATAACAAATATGTTTACCAATGCAACTCAATCTTATAAATGCCCAGCCAAATCGGAAAAAGAATTTCCTGTTTTCTATGAGAACCGCACAGTCGATGGTTTGCCTGATCAAATAAAGCAAGATATTCAGAATGGTTCTGTATAAATCATTGGATTCAGTTCAATGGACTCAAGGTGATACCGTCATGAATATATGCACCTGTGCCTGACCTACATTCTTAATGCCGTCATATGTTTAATTTGACACCTTGGTGAACCGGAGAAATAAATGAAACCAGAAGTGTTTATTGATAGAGTTCTTATTTGTGATATCGGGAAAGTTATTAAGGCTGAATGCGCATATCTAGCTTTTGGTCTTATAGCCCAAGGAATAGAAACATTGGGGGCTATTTTAGATGAGCAAGAAATACATGATATTTGTCTGGCTGAAGTCAGATTCCGAAATGCTGTTGCAACTCTTTTTAATGGTCAAGGTTCACTTTATCCGAAATATGCTTCAGCAGATTCTGAATATGACCTTTTCAAGTATCTCCGTTGTGGAATGGCGCATGTCTTACGCCCTGCTGGCAAAATCGGATTTACAACGAGAAAGCAATCGATAGAAAATGGGACAAAACATATGGAAGTTTCAAAAGAAACAGGCCAATTAATTCTAGTTATTGAGGACTTCTATTCGGATTTTGAAAAAGCTTGTATAAAATGTAAAAATGCAATTCCGAAAAAATCACACGCTAAGCTTAAAAACGATTATATAATTTGCTCGCAAGTAGCCTCTGGTGGTCCATAAAAAGCACATAAGGAGTGAATCATGCTCACTGAAATCTACATCGACAATTACAAATGCCTGGTGAATTTTACCATCACGCTTGACCGGATGGCTCTTTTCCTGGGCGCTAACGGTGCGGGAAAGACAACCGTTATCGAACTGCTTGCCAAACTCCAGCGCTTTCTTGCCGGAGATGAGCGTGTCGGCGCGATTTTCACCACCGACACACTTACCAAATGGCAGACAACGCCGATGCAGAGGGTTGAACTGAAGGTCAACATCGATGATGGCGTTTACCACTATCAGCTAGTTGTCAAGCATGATGCACCCCACCGTCGCTGCCGGATAGAGACAGAGCGCCTGACGCTGAACGGCAAGCCACTTTTTGAGTTTGAGCTTGGTACAGCGAAGCTTTATCGAAATGATTTTTCACCCGGCCCTGAATATCCGTTTGACTGGTCGCAATCCGGCTTGGCTACGTTGCAGAAGCGTTCGGACAATACCTTGCTAACACGCTTCAAGGAGTGGATGAGCGGGATGATCGTAGTGAGGCCCAATCCCCCTGCAATGGGAAGCGAGAGCTTGAGGGAGGAAACCTTTCTTTCACTTGACGCCTCCAACTTTGCTTCCTGGTATCGCTACATATCCCAGGAATATCAAGCCACAGTGTTTGAACTGACCAATGCGTTACGAGATACGATTGACGGTTTTCATTCGTTCAAACTTTCCCAAGCAGGAGAAGAAGCCAGGTCGTTACAGGTCGGTTTCATTCTGGACGAGAAGGATCGTAATCCGATTTATTACCGATTCAGCGAACTCTCTGATGGGCAACGACTGTTGATCCTGTTGTATGCCTTATTGTATTTCACCCGCGACAAAAAGTTCTTCCTTTGCATTGATGAACCGGAAAATTACCTGGCGCTGCCGGAGATTCAACCGTGGCTTGTTTCACTTTATGATGCCTGTCAGGAACAGGGTGGGCAGGCGTTGCTGGTCTCTCACCACCCGGAGGTAATTGACTATCTGGCCGCTGGTTCGGGTTATTGGCTAGAGAGAGAGCCTAATGCCCCGGTTCGCATCAAACGGATTGAAGAGACCGGAGAAACGGGCCTGGCGATTTCAGAGCTCGTGGCGCGGGGGTGGATCAATGGCTAAGCTTTGCTCGCAAACAGTGATTTTGTGCGAGGATGTGCAACAAGAGGTTTTCATCCGCCAATTTCTGATGAAAAAAAAGGGGTACGTCCAGCGTCAGTTGAGGATTAAAGTCTGCCCTGCCGGCAAACAGGCGGGTGAACAGTTTGTGAGAGATAGGTACCCGGCAGAACTGAAAGCGTTGCGCCAACGCACCGCCAGAGCCGAAACTTCGCTACTGGTAATGATTGATGCAGATAAAAGAAGTGCTGATGCAACTTCAAAATGGCTTGACGCGATATGCACTGAACAGGGCGTAGCAACAAGAGAGCAGAACGATAAAGCCGCAGTGCTGATTCCCCGGCGAAACATTGAGACCTGGATTCATTTCCTTGATGGCGAGCCAGTTGATGAAGAAACAGAATACAAGAAGTTACGCTGGGAATCAGACTGCAAGCCAGGCGTGAAGCGGCTTTTTGAAATATGCAGCAAAGGCGAATGTCCGGCTGATTTTCCTGATTCTTTGAAAGCAGCCTGTGGTGAATACCAGCGGGTTAAATGATTATTTTCACGATAAGACCAATAAACACAAAGGGAAATTAGTGAAACTTCAAGAGGGTCGCGTCTACATTATTCATAAACTCGATGGGCACATCACAACCAAATCTGTCCAGATTCTGCACTAATGAAAAGAACCGTCTTCCAGGGGGCACAAGATGAAGATTACCAAAATCATAATAACCAACTTTCGCGGAATTGAATCTCTCGCTCTTGAGTTCTTGCACCCAACCGGCAAACCCTTGGACACTATTGTTCTGGCAGGTCCAAACGGTTTTGGTAAAACATCCGTACTTGAAGCGTGCCTGCTTGCCATGGATCGCAAGGAACTGCTCGGTCAACGGAGCGACAATAAAAACAATATCCGTAACGGCAGCATGGACTTTTCAATCAAACTTCAGGTTGAACTTGCCGGCGAGCGCCTGGAACTTGCCAGGAACAGCTCCGCACACGAAAACGGCATTGCTAAAAATCTCCGCACCACGCTGTCCGAACTTAAAGTTGAATACTTTTCCTCCTGGCGGGAACCGAAGATTGTTGGCGCTGTCTCGGTTTCTGTTGGTAAAAAAGGTAAACGCCCCAAACCCACGGAAGAAAATCGCCTATGGTTGATAAAGCAGCATCTGGTTGATCTGACCGCCCGTAAATCCTTTCAGCCACTTGATGCCCAGGTTGCTTCGGGACTTAATGAGGAGGAAAAGATATTTTCAAGAATCAATAGCGCCTGGAAATTGTTTTATCCCGGCCGGAACGACGAGTTCGTAAACAGGGCGCTGGAAGAGGGTTTTGATGTTTTCAGGCACGACAAAAACACCGGGCGCTCTACGTCAGTGGATCAACTCAGCTCCGGCGAAATTGAAATATTCACGATGTTAGGCTGGTTCGCAACAAAGGAGCTTTCGAGCGGCATCGTCTTCATTGACGAACCGGAACTGCATTTGCACCCGGCCTGGCATCGAACGATCATGCGAGCCCTCCGAACCATATTGCCAGACACCCAAATCATCTGTGCCACCCATTCGCCCGAAGTACTTGATTCTGTCAGCAGTTATGAACGATTTACACTCTTGCCGGAAGATGATCCGCGTATCCGCATGACAACCGAGGGGGATGCGCCATGACGATCAGCACCCATCTGGCGCCATTACTGACCTCTCGACCAATTGTATTATGGGTGGAGGATCGTCTGACCAAGGAATACCTGTCAGAAGTCTGGCAAGCTGATGACGCTTTGATACAAATACTGGTGGCTGGTGGAAACGATGCGGTTACAGGCGTTGTGCATGATCTACGGGGGCAAGGTTATCACCATGTATTCGGTTTTGCTGATCGTGATTTCAAAAGCTCAAATAAAGATAAGTGGTTGCAAGTGACTTCCGGGATTGTGGTGTTCAGGCCAACGGTGCTGGAGATTGAGAATTTCCTGCTTGACTGGGATGCTCT
Organism: Desulfuromonadaceae bacterium; assembly: GCA_049318985.1. Classification (GTDB taxonomy): domain Bacteria; phylum Desulfobacterota; class Desulfuromonadia; order Geobacterales; family Pseudopelobacteraceae; genus JACRCG01. The sequence goes on along the minus strand of JBMOEI010000017.1, from coordinate 74,725 downwards.
GGCCGGTTGCGATGAAAATTGTCGAAAAAACAGAACTTCTGATGAAATCCGGGAACGGGCAGAAAACTATGTCCGCACTTCGATCTGGTGGATGTCGTGTCGTAACGTTTTATCGGAAATCAGGAGCCGTCTTGTAGACGACTACCCGCATCATCCCACTATGGAAAAGGTGCAATCTTGTGAAGAGGCGATGGCCTACATAAAGACTAATCGTGGCTGGCTTGATACATTCCCCGGTCATGCCGAACACATCATGAATTTTGATGAGATCGAGAAAAGCCTGCACTCAGCATACGACAAGCTCAGTCAATCATTTGAAAACGGCCAATGGTTCCATGAATTTTCCGGCAAAGAAATATATCGACACGTTCGCGGCTACCTGTTTAACGAAAAGTATGCTGGTGTGGAGGCAATGGATATAGACCTCGCAAAGTCTGTAGCAAAGTGGCAGAGCACAAATGAGAGTTTGCCTGAAGAACTTCTGGAACTATCTGCGGCGCTCAAGATGCGGGTAGGGATTTAACCGTTGTTTATGAAACGGCAAACAATGCCTATGCACGAGTTAAACTGAAGCTCAGCAGTGATGATGGCGAAAAGAAGTGTAGATGAAGGTGTTATTTCATGCTCGGTGCCATTGTTGGCGACATAATCGGTTCTATCTACGAGTTCGAGAATATCAAAACCACAAAATTTCCGCTGTTTGGGAAGGGGTGTTTCTATACCGACGATACCGTGCTGACGGTGGCATTGGCGGAAAGCCTGCTGACCGGTAAACGCTATGATCTCCTTATGAAGGAATATTATCGCCGCTATCCCGATTCCGGATATGGTGGCCAATTCATCAAATGGGCAAAAAACGATGGCAGCCTTCCTTATAACAGTTGGGGAAATGGCTCCGCCATGAGGATCAGCCCGGTTGGTTGGGCTTTCAACACACTTGAAGAAGTGCTGATCAAGGCAGAAGAATATACCGCCTGTACCCATGATCATCCCGAAGGAATCAAGGGTGCCCAAGCCACGGCTGCCGCCATCTTTTTAGCCAGATCCGGCAGCAGCAAGGGTGACATCCGAAACTACATTACCGATACGTTTACCTATGACCTGTCATCAACCTGTGATGTAATCCGTCCAACCTATCGTTTTGATGTCTCCTGCCAAGGAACATTACCACCGGCATTGATTGCATTCCTGGAATCAACTGATTTTGAAAGCGCCATTCGTCTGGCTGTTTCATTGGGCGGAGATACCGACACACTTGCATGCATAACCGGCAGTATTGCCGAAGCGTTCTATGGTGGTGTGCCCGATAATATTGCCAAAAAAGCGCTTGTCTATCTGGATGATTCACTAAAAACGGTTGCAGGGGAATTTGTCGGGCGGTTTGTAACATCACCGCCCCGAAGCTGGCTCCGGACGATGTTTGGGCGGACTGGATAGAGTGTTTTAGAAGATAAGTAACAATTCTGGAACATATTGAGGCATGAAGTTATGACGTCTTCCGATCCAAACTCCGATACTGAATCGCCTCGGCGATATGCTGCTCATGAATAGTGGCGCTACCGTCAAGATCTGCAATGGTGCGGGCCACCTTGAGAATGCGGGTATAGGTGCGGGCAGAGAAACCGAGGCGATCAGTCACCAGCTCCAGCATGCGGTTGCCGGAGGCGTCCAGTTCGCAATATTTCTTGATGAAGCGTGATGTCATCTGGGCGTTGCAGTGGATTTTGGTGCCTTTGTAGCGTTCCAGTTGCAGTTCACGTGAACGCCCAACTCGCTTGGCGATGGCGGCTGAGCTTTCCGCCTCGCCACGATCAGCCAAGTCGCGGTATTTGACAGCAGGAACTTCGATGTGAATGTCGATGCGGTCAAGCAGTGGTCCGGAGATGCGTGAACGGTAACGGTGAATGGCGACAGGAGTGCAGGTGCAGGGATGAGTCGGGTCGGACAAATATCCGCAAGGGCAGGGGTGTGTTAACCTTTCTCTACTATACCCACTTAAAACGGCACTCGTTCTCAATTCAAATTCCCCTCGAAAAACAGCAGCTTCCCGGTTATCCAGAATTTCCCATCACAGCCGGTGAACACATCCGCAAGAAACGCATGGATCTTGGCCTCCTCCAAAGAGAAGTCGCCGAGATCATCGGAGTTACCGAGTCCTCTATCTGGAACTGGGAACATGGCACCGAACCAGAACTGCAATATAATCCAAGTATTATCAAATTTCTAGGTTATATTCCATTCGACTGCCCGGATGACACAGTGGGGCGGCTTGCGTGGTACAAACGGGTAAATGGGATGAATTTGGAATGTCTTGGCGAAGCAATGGGAAGAGATCCGGAACAACTGTCCGACTGGTTAAGCGGGCGGCATAATCCGTTCAAAAAGAACCAAAATTGTATTGAAAACTATTTGGGAAAAATGAAAATTAAATGAAATATTTCATAATGTTATAAACAGTGCTGTAAAACCATAATCCGAGTTTAGTGGCAGCATAATCCGAGAAAATGTAGGAGTGAATTCTGATAATTCTGATACTGTTGGAGGTGTTGCCATTTAGTTCGACCTAGGTTACTCTGATAAAAGTTCATTTACTTGAAGGATGCTCCGTTGCAAAAGAATCCAGTTAGCCACCAGATATACTAAATATTCGGAGATATTTGTGCAGGGTGTGGTATTCAAATAGCATGTAATGATAAAAACTAATGAAAGGTATAACTGCAACAATGACTACCGTGACTACCGACGACGTGTCCACAGGAATTACTGGATTCATTGATATTCTTGGGTTTAGCAAAAAAATAGAGTGCGCGACTGACATTTCGCATATCAACGATATACGCAGATTGATTGAAAAAGTACAGTCAGAGTTTGATTTTGATACTAAAGACGAGTTAATACAAGAAGTGCATCAAATATCGAATAAATCTGTTCTGGCGTTTTCCGACTGTGTTGTAATTAATATTCCATTAGAATCAAAAGCAACAGAATATAGTGGTTCATTTGATCCATTTTTGTGTGAATTAACTGGGTTTGCTTATGCACAAGGGACTTGCGCATCGGACGGTCTTTTTCTTCGAGGTGGTTTGGATATTGGTTGGTGGTTTCAATCAGGCACAACACTAATTAGCAGCAGTATGGTGGGTGCATACAAAGCAGAGACAAAAGCCGTAGTTCCTGTAATTTCGGTCACGGATGATTTGTATACTTATTTTGCCAATCATAAGGACAGAAAACTTTATGCACCGGACTATGATCCAATCAAGAATTGCCTCAGAAAATACGTAAATAATCTCGGCGAAAAACCACTTGAATATTGGTATTTGGATTATATAACCATTTGCCTTAAGGATCTTGGTTGGCAAACATCCAAAAAGCAGCGAGAAAAATATATATCATCGTGCGCTGAAGAGAAAAATAGTATTATGTCTGATGGTTGGAAAATCAATGTTGATGCCTGGCTTTCTAATCATGCACGTAAAATTGAAACTGCTCATAATGATACTGATGACTCTAAAGTAAAGCTCAAGTACAAATGGCTTTCCGAATACCATAACGATGTCGCCAAAGATTTCACTGATACAGTATCCTGTTTTTGTTCCAAATTTTGATGCCTTTAGAATGGTTTCTTCTCCGAGTATACTTAAAGTGATGGAAGATTATCGATAGCTCGGGACAAAATAACCCAACATGACGCTGAATGATTACTTACAACGCTTTGAGGTGAGCCTGGAGCTTATAAGGCAGGTTATTGCTGAAGGTATGTCGAAAGGCGGCGATTACTGTGATGTCTTTTATCAACATTCCATTTCTGATCATATTGAACTCGAAGATAACGAAGTAAACCGTGCTTACTCAAATATCGATTTGGGAGTGGGTATCCGTGTGATTAAAGGGTATCAATCAGGTTATTCGTTTACCGAAATTATCAGCCCAGAATCAATGAAAAAGGCTGCGAGAACAGCAGCGAGTATTGCTGATTCAAACACCAATCTTGCAGTTCCTCTTTTGTCAGAACACAAACCCGCCTCTTATTACAAAATCAATACGCCTTGGGAATATATAAGCATCGACAAAAAAATCCCTTATTTGCAACGCATAAATGAGAAAGTATTCCAGATTGACAGCAGGATTATCAAATCCACAATTTCATTTAACAACAGCTCTTCTTATATTTTATTTGCTAATTCCGAAGGTCGTATAACATATGATTATCAGCCTATGGGACAAATTTGGGTATCCTGTACTGCTGAACAAAATGATCAAAGGGAGCAAAATGGTTTCAACTTATCTGGCCGACATGGCATTGAATTCTTTACGGATGCGAATGTAAACCGATTAGCGGAAGAAGCTGTATCACGAACTGTCTCGTTGTTTAATGCTGGCAAGCCTGAGGCAGGCGAAATGGAGGTTGTTCTTTCTGCGGGATGTTCCGGCATATTACTCCATGAAGCAATTGGACATGGAATGGAAGCAGACTTCAATCGCAAGAACATTTCCATATTTTCTGATAAGATTGGGAAAACAGTTGCTGAAAGTTTTGTTACTATTGTTGACGATGGCACAAATCCATACCTGATGGGATCTATTAATATTGATGATGAAGGCAATGACACAGAAAAAACATACCTTATTGAAAATGGAGTAATGAAAAGCTATTTGCACGACAGGCTGAGTGCTAAGTTTTATGGAGTGAACCCAACAGGAAATGGTAGGCGAGAGTCTTTCCGACATATTCCTTTGCCACGAATGAGGAATACCTACATGATGCCAGGACCACATAAAAGAGAAGATATTATAGCAAGTGTAAAAAAGGGGATTATCGCCGATACATTCACCAATGGGGAAGTAATGATCGGTGGAGGTGACTTTACTTTTTATGTAAAATCTGGATTCCTTATTGAAAATGGTAAAATCCAAGGGCCAATAAAAGATATAAATATTATAGGTAACGGTCCAGAAGTATTAAGAAACATAGTAATGGTGGCTGATGATTTTATGATGACAGAAGGTGGAGGTACTTGTGGGAAAGACGGACAAGCCGTTCCAGTTTCAATGGGTTTACCCACCGTTAAAGTGGCTAAAATCAATGTTAGTGCTTAAATGAATACTTATGAAAAAGAGTCGCTAGCCGCATATGTAATCGATTTGGCAAAAAAATATGGTGCCAATGAAATTTCTATAGATCTAAGCGAAGATCGTGAATTTGGAGTTCAGTTTAGTAATGGCGAAATTGAGCAGCTTAATGAATCGCAACAGAGTTCACTTTCAGTAAATTTATATTGCCAACACAAATTTTCAAGCCATTCAACTAATAATTTAAACATAGACGCTTTGAAAGGTTTTATTGAAAAAGCAGTACATGCCACCTTTTTTTTAACAGCGGACAAGTTCAGAGAATTACCGGACTCCAAGTACTACCCCGCCGTTTATGATATCGATTTAAAACTCTTTGATCCAACATTCGATCAGGTTAAAATAAAAGATCGCATCGATTTAGTAAAAGAAATCTATGAAACTTCCAGAAACGTGAGTGACAGAATAATTTCAGTTGCTGCCGGTTATGCTGACACTATTTATTCAAATTTTAAAGTTCACAGCAATGGTTTTTCGGGACACACCTGTGGCACAACATTTTCAGTAAGTGCTGAAGTTTCTGTCGTAGATAATGATTCTCGACCTGAAGACTGGTACTCAGTTCAAACCAGATTTAGAAATAACATTCCAGATGCGGCAATAATTGGCAGAAAAGCTGTTCATTGCGCGTTAAGGAGAATAGGACAAGGTAAGATAAAATCAGGTCATTACAATATGTTGGTTGAAAACCGTGCAGCAAGACGCTTAATCAGTATGCTTATATCACCGATGGCGGCTTCTGCCATTCAACAAAAGAGCTCTTATATGGACGGAATGATCGGTAATACGGTTGCTTCTAAGATCCTTACTTTACAAGATCACCCCCTTATTCCGGGGGGCTTAGGTTCTAAAATATTTGATGATGAGGGCATTGCAGCTAAAGAGCGCACCGTCATTGAAAATGGTGTTTTGCAGCAATATTACGTAGATAACTACTACAGCAAAAAGCTTGGTATAGAGCCCAATGGTGGAATGAGTTCTAATTTGCTGTTTACTATTGGAAACCAATCTTTAGAAGAAATAATCACATGCTTGAAAAAAGGCATTTTAATAACTGGTTTCAATGGTGGTGATTTTAATTCCACTACAGGTGATTTTTCATTTGGTGTTTCTGGCTGTTTGATAGAAAAAGGCCAGCTTATTAAACCCATAAACGAAATGAATGTCGCTGGTAACGCAAAAACCTTCTGGAAAAAATTAATCCAATTAGGCGATGATCCTTATCCATATTCTAAGTGGCAAGTACCTTCGTTATTGTTTGAAGATGTTTACTTCAGCGGATTATAACCCGCGCCAAAACAGAGATAAGCCTCTATGCCTCTTTTAGTTCGACATAACCCTTCGCTCTTAGAATATCAATTATCTCATTCATATCGTTAGATATGTCTTCGTTCTGTTCTACATCATATCGCATCCGCATCTCAATCTCAGCCGACTTCATGTCAAATGAGTTTTCGAACAGAAGCTCACACCAATCGGCAGCGCTTTCATTAAGTGGGAGTATTTCTCCAGTGCCATGATTATACAATAAAGCACCTTCATCTTCTTTCCGAAAAACTACGTTTTTTTTGAAAGTTAATAATTGCATGTTACACCTCTACCAAGCGATGCCTGGGGAATAGTTCAAGGCGATCCGCCTCTTCACAAAACGGATAGCCTGCATTGAAACTTCCTGTTGCATTATATGTATTAACGACACAGCTTCCGAGACATTGCCGTTTGAACATACATTTCGAGCATATTCCACCTAGATTCGCCGGGATGTCCCTGTGGAGCTGTTGAAAAAGCGGATGGTTTTGCCATATTTCCAAAAGGGAATTAGAGCGGATATTTCCAAGGATTAGATCGTCCTTTAAATTCCCAACTCCGCAAATGCTTACGTCACCATTTGAAAGAACGCCCACTACACCGCATATATTACATTTGTAATCCATTTCTTTACTGACACGTCTTATCTTTTTAAATGCTATCGGGATATTAAAGAAAACAAAATCGGTAAGCTCGTCTGAGTCTGTTCGCTTAAAGAAGTCTATGAACTCGCTAACATCGAGAAGTAATCCGTTCTTTACCATTGTTTCTGCGTGTCCAATGCTATTAATGAAGTTAACCTTAATAAAAGATGCGCCAAGACTCTTGGCAAGCGATACGGTCTCCATAAAACTACCAATATTGCCCTTGTGGACTGAAAAAATTACTTGAGTATTAACACCTCTTTCAACAAGCAATCGAATACCCCTCTTTGCTTGCTCAAATGAGTCTTTTGATATGCGTAGGAGGCCATGCGTTTCTTCGTCTGGACCATCAAGGGAGACGCTTGCACTCCCACCGGCTTCCTTAACTAAGTCTGCCAAGCGGGGAGTCATAAGAGTACCGTTGGTCTCTAAGAAGAGGTCTATTTTTTCCTTTGCAAAAAAATCTATGAGATCTTCAGCATATGGAAGAGCTAGGGGCTCGCCTCCACCGAACTTAACACTATTTACGCCAGAAGCTTTTAGATCGAGAAACATCCGTGTTACTTCATCGAATGTAAGCTCTTCTTTGGGGTCGGTAGTCTCTTTAGGTGAAATCCAGCAATGACGGCAGCGCAGGTTGCAACTACGGTTATAATAATAAACGGTATTTAGTTTCCTGGACATGATCTACTTCCTTCCCAACAGACAGTAATATTTTTTGGAGAGAAGCTCCCCCTGTGAGTCGGCGTACGGGGAACACCGGTGTCCCTGATAGCAGATAGCACGGTATTTACAATCCATGCATTCACCAAGTTCACTTCGGGTCAACCGAAGTTCTGCACGAAGTTGATTTAACTCACTAGAATTTCGCCATATATCCACCAATGGCTCCTTGAACATGTTTCCACATGAAGAGTTCCAAAGGACTTCGCAGGGTATTAATTCACCATCAGGTCGGATACCACATTTAAACACTCCGGCACCGCAGCTTTTTACCACGAGACATTCCGATGCTTCTGGAACGCATCCTTCATCTATCTTACGGATCGCCTTGGCGACATCCAAAAAGGTGCCTGTAACAAAATCACCATATGATGCTTCAATCTCTAGGATGTCAGAAAATACTTCCTGCATTTCATCACTGCCAATGTAAAGCTCGTGTTCAAAACACTCCGCGTTATTTATGTAGTTAAGGTGATTGAATCTTACTTGACGTACGCCCAGTTTTTGACCCAACTTGATCATGGGACCTAAGTCCCTGTAGTTCAATCGCGTTACTGTAGCAGACATAAGTACGTTCTGTTTTCGTTCAGTGAGCCGAATTATCCCAGCTACAGCCTTGTCAAAAGATCCCTTTCCCCTCAACGCTTCATGAATACTGGGGCAAGAACCATCAAGGCTAACAACATAGGAGGAAATTCGGTGCTGCAACAAACGATCTGCAACATCGTCTGTAATACAGATGGCATTGGTGTTAATGGATAAACCGATAGGATATTTGCTGAACTCGTCTAGTATTTCGAAAATATTAGGATGATATAGTGGCTCACCACCGAATATAGCCACATTAAAAACTTTGGCTGTGGCAAACTCGCTAATCAGTTTTTTGGCGGAATCGATACTAATTTCATCTTGTGAACCGTCATCAGCTAAACAATGTTTGCATCTCAGATTACATCTTGATGTAATTGCAAAAACGACGTCATTAGGTGCAGAAAGAATTTTACTCATTGATTTCCCTGAATTCAAATTTTTGGGGATGCTTTAAAGCATCCCCAAATCTTTATTAATGTGTTTTTGCACCACTGCCGTTGGTACATGACCCCGGCTTGCTATACCCCTGACCGCATACACCGCAAGCGAGACCTGGAAGCTGCATTTGAGGCTTCATATATTTTTTCTTCATGGTAATCACCTCCTCTCTATGTTTGGTAAAAAAGCTTTAAATTGCGTACCATAATAAGGGAACTGCCGTCAACATATCGTTTTTTCAAATTTTTTAGTGCGTTTTCGCACCGCTGCCGTTAGTACATGCCCCCAACTGACCGTTAACTCCACAAGTGAGACCAGGTAGTTGCATTTGAGGCTTCATATATTTTTTCTTCAATGTAATCACCACCTCTCAATTTATCGCAAAACTTAATCGTATTTAGTACCTGGCTTAATCGGATAATATTTTGCTAATCATATGCCTAGATTTTAGTGAAACGTCTGACCTGAGCTCCATCAACAAGGGTAAACCCCTCAAAATCAGAACGCGGACGAACCCACATGCCATTATCTTGCTTTCGATACACTACCATTTCTTCCTCATTTGTTGCATTTGTCGCAATTCCAATTACCTCATATTCAGCACCCTTATAATGCCGATAGAGGCCTTCAAGCCCACTTTTGTTGTTAGAAAGAAAACCTTTAATGGATTTTCCTACCATGCTTCTAAAAATCTTTCCCAGTATCATTAAAACTATTGTGATAAAAACAACTAGAAACACGATGAATAATAACGATTTAAACATAGATTCTCCAGTGAACAGCGAATATTTTTTATGCGACAATCTAGTTTATCGGTTACTCCAGGGCATCACCGGTACACTTGAAATATTATGCTTCGGCGAACCGTCTATAAGTTTATCTGTATACACCAAATATACCAGCACATTACGTTTTTTATCGATATACCGTAACACATGCATCTTTTTGAAGAGCAATGACCTGCTTTTTGAAAAAATATCTTCCCCATCTTTCAACTTGACTGGCATAGCAATTGGGCCAGTCTGGCGACAAGCTATAGATGTTTCTGATCTTTCTTCTTCAAGTCCCAATGAGCCCTTAACACCACCTTTAGTAGGATAACTTACATAGCAAGTCACCCCAGGCACCCCAGGATCATCAAATGCTTCAATTACAATTTTGCTATTTGAACCAAGCATTTTAAATTCGGTGCTTGTTGCTCCAATAATTTCAGCTTTAGCGGTAGATGTATATCCGACAATACAATATGTAATGAACAAAGATGTTAGGATACATTTCAAAGAGAGCCCCCTATGACTACAAATAAATAAATCTTCGTAGTAATGTGATTTCAATACTTCTTTTGCCAATCACTGCAAGTGTACCAATTTGTTGTATCTCGGCCTTTTTCATTACATGATGCAGACTCGGAATCGTCTGACTCAATAAAAAGTGGTCCATACGCTTTCCTCTTATAACCATTCCACTTGAAACAAGTTGCACATATTTGATTACTTTTGCTGTATCTTTTTATCACATCACACCCCCGTAAATCTGATTATTTAAGCATTTTGTTCCATTCTGGTTGATATTTCGATACAAAGTGAACTTCTAATTTCCTTGCCAGATCTGCAGCCTTCGCACTGCCTCCAGTAATTAAAATCTCAATTTCCAGATCAGTTGCATTTTTATTCATTAGCTGACCGGATTTATGCTTTCTTGAACTCCCTGATGCCCTGGTGTAGTCAGATAAACGTTTTCGTAACCCACCATTGTTGTATTCAACTGCTCTTCCTAAATACACTATCTGACCTTTTTTCTTTGCTCGATACAAACCTACCGACGATGAAAGGTGGCTTAATTTTAAATTATTAAGTGGCCCAAGGTACTGCCAGTAGTTTTCCCACTCATCAAAACTCCGTGTGTATGTATTTAAGTCTGAATCAGCATCTGATTCATTGATATCGGAACTTGAGCTGTTTTTTGTTGCATTGTTAAAAAGGCTTTTACCTATATTTAGTGCTATATCAAATAAATTCATTTTTAACCTCTACCTGCGTTTGAGTAGTATTTAATATTATCGTGCCGTGGGGTGACTCATAACTTCTGCTGAAAAGTCAATTCCTGCATCTACACATGTTGTATTTATCATTTTCTCCACTTTGGTCGTCCACTCGGGAAAACCATTGCCAATAGCAAGTTTGAAAAGAATCGCTAACCCATCGTTACGTTCAGCAATCAATGAAACTTTGGCTAGCAAATGCTTAATACAATAAACTGCTGCATCATTCACACGATCATTTTTTTTACTGTCTATTCGCTTCTGTAGTCCAGAATCTGCTTGGCATCGAGCTAGATTAGTTCTGTATACCTTATCATCAAGTTCATCAAGCCAACCTTTCGATAGTTTTCTTTCAGAATTATCCTTATAGATAGCTTGACCTGTCTTTCCTACACTCGGTAGGCCATGGCTGAATTCTCTATTTGATGGAGACTCACAAATGTAAACCGTAGTAATGCTCTTATTCGGTGCCTTTGCCCAATTTGTATGTACAGGTATTCCCCTTACGCGAATTAACACTTTACTCCAGTTTTTGGTGCCACATTTTGCTGGACACTTCAAACAGAATTCTGATTTTACCGGATCAAATTCATAGAACCTTGCATAATTTGGATTTATTGGCTCTCTTCTTTCTTTTACCGGTGTCATGTTTTCTCCATAAGATAACAGCAGTAACTTTTTATTGCGCCAAGATGAGCTTTGACAACAAACGGCAAAACTCGATCGAAAAAGTTAGAATCAGCTTATTACTGCGGGGGTTAACCAATAATTATCGGCTCTCCAATCGTCGCCCATTCAACCAATAAATCGGCATTTACAACTTCCCAGTCACTATCCAACTGCTTTTGTACATGATCGTAGCGTTCGTCTTCTTTAGCCCATGCAATCCATTTAATCTGGTGCATAGCGCTCTTGATGAACCAAATCCACTGGGGGAAGTTAATGGCAAGGGGGTTATGCGTAAAAGCCACTTTTCCTGCATTAGCTGCTGTTGCAATCGTATGTGCCATAAAGAGCATAGTCTGCAACTTCGGCTTGTGCGGCTGTCCAGGAATATTGAATGGAAGCGAATCTATGAAACTGTGGCCCTCATGAAGACGCTTGAGAAAGTAGAAAACTCTGACAATTACTTCTATCATTAACACCGGAATCGACATTGCCATGAAGTGTCCGAAATCATACCCTGCTGCGTACATTGCTCGTGAGAGTTCACCGACTGTTCGACCCTTTTCACCAAACGAACCGACTTGTATCAATTGTAGCAACGGCATAAAAGGTGCCGGTAACCCCGCGCTTGTTCCTATATCCGAATTGAGGTGTCCTATCTGGCGTACTAAGGCATCAAACAATGTCATTCCGGCTGGTGCTCCTGGAATGGCCTGAGAGATTATTTTACCGGTAGAATCGATAGCTGTCATTGTCCCACGCATTGTATCATTTACGCCAAATATAAAGCCGAGAATGGGGTCATGTCCAAGCGAGTGGAAGCGATGTGAGCGAGGTCCTAATCCGGCAACTTTTTCTGTAAGGTTTGTTGACGTTGAAGCGTCATAGGGAACCCAGTTGTTTTTCTCTAGGGTTCTTATCTCCTGCGGACTAAATTTGCTTTTCAAGTGATTTCTGAAAAAGTCAGAGAGCGACCCGCCTTCAGTACCACTTCCACCAAGTAAACCAGGTGATCTCGGTATACTTACAAGAAAAATATCCACCATTGCTGCTAAAGTTCCGGATACTCCTGCAATGCCGTAGTCTAGCCAGTCCAGTTTATGCTGAAGATCAAACTCACGTCGAAGTCTTTCATGCTGTTTCTCTACTGTAGCGATTTCAATATCTGACAAAAGATCGGTGATGGATACTTCGCCTGGAATAGAATCTTCGGCCTCTGAAGAAATGTTCTGCCATGAGCGGAGTTGTGCAACAGATATTACGCCTGATGGAACATGTTGATGTTGCGCTGGTAGGGACTTCCCCAGTGACCTTAATAATTTTTCTGATGAGGCTATTGACGAATCGGCCTGATGTTTAACTGAAATTGTAGAATTGCAAATACCATCAACTGTGCGTTGCTGGTAGAGAATGACTTTTTGCAGTTCTGCATCGCTTTCGGTTACATTCACTTTATTATATTTATCACCCTGCTGAGTCATTGAAATAATCTCCAACCGATTCAAACCAAATCAGCTTGTAAGTCTCGAACTACTGCCTGAAGCATAGTATTCAAACTGTTTAGATAGTCCAGGCGGTCTTTGTTCGCTTCAGACTCAGCTTTAAGTTGTTGAATAATGCCGTCGCGTAGCTGTAGGGCTCTTTTGAGGAGCATTTCCTTTGCTTGCATCAATTGTTTGTGCTTTTTTCTCGCGAAAATTCCATAACCGGCAACGGCTAAAAGCGCAACTGGGGCGGCTAATACACCGATTCCTGCAGCCATCCCTCCACCGACAACAGCACCGGCTGTTGCCAAACCTGACGCAATTCCAGCAGCACTGAGACCTGCTGTGCCGAGAGTGTACAGAGCGGCAAAGCTACCTGCTGCGCCGATCCCAGCACCTGCAACACCACCCAAAACCTCAGGTATTGCGCTAGTACTAATCGTTCTTTGCGTATCATTAAGCGCAACTCCGGCTTCATTAAGCACTTTTTCGACAGGTGCTAATGCGTCTAAACTCTTAAAGTTTATCATCTTTGTCATAACAACCTCATTTTCTAAAGCAATCCCCGTTTTCCCGATGATATGGATATCAGCAGATTGACAGTTAGTATTTTTCTCTTATAGGCAACTAAACTATGTACCTTGTTCCCAGATTCTATTGACGCTATTGTTTTGCGACAGCCGCGCCTTATCATCTTCATTAAGGACCCACGACCACGTTCCACTCTGCCAATATACTTCAGAGTCAGAATTGCCTGCCTCGTCATCTGCTTGAACCACTAACCCACGGTGATAACCCTGCGCTATCCATTTATATAATTTGCACAGGTTTCCGTAGACCTTTATATCATGAATGCCATTTCCAATCTTTTTGGGTTCCTCATCAACAAAAACGTGCATCTGCTCATCAAGTTTAACCCCAAATTGATCGAGGCTGATCCGGCGAATCGATTCTTTTAAACGTCCAAAAAACCATACTCCGTAGATATCATGGAAGCCTATTTCAGGAACAATGATCCCACTCGTAGACTTTTTCTCTTTCTTGGCTTGAGTCATTGCCTCATCAGCAATTTTGTAAGCTTTTACGCGTAAATCAAAATCAGCTTTGCAAATTGCCTCCATGTTGTAGCTCCTTTCCAATTGGTTCGGAAAGAACTTAGCACATGGCTGCGACAACTGCTGTCGCTAAGAATCAAGTATATCTGGAAATCATTTTTTCAGCGTGATTTTTTATCTCGGCACGCAGACTTAACGGCTCTAGTACTTCAATTCTGCCACCGAATCCAAGTAACCACCAGCGAAGCTGTCGTGTATCACCTACTGTCGCTTTGACCAAAACCGATCCATCTTCTTGATCGGTCAGTTGCTGATCTTCTGACAACGGCGTTTCTTCCAAATGAATGGCGGCGTCTTTTTCAAAGATTGCCACTAACTGAATCGTACCTTCACCGACTCGATAGTTGAAGGTTCCTTCAGCAATATATTTATCGAGTGTGAATTCCTCCGGAAAAAGTGCTGTTTCATCAAGCTGCGTAGCATTTATAATCCGATGCAACTGTAACTGACGAACATCTTTTTGCTGGTGGTAATTCCCTACTGTACAGACGAGGGTTATTAACCTGTCATGTAGTACGATTCCCAGCGGGTTTATGGTCCAGGATACCGTTTTTTTTTCGCCTCTCTTCAAATAACTTACCTGGAAGCGCTTGCAATCTAGGAGGGAATCGGATACGACAGCAAATACCTCTGTTGAGATGTTAGGCGGCATTAGTGGCTGACTTCTGCCGACAGTCCGAACTTTATCAGGCCAATCTTTAAGTGTGTCCTTATCTGTCTGCTTCAATAAGGTGTCGGCGTAGCGGAAGTGCGGTTTAAGCTGATCGTAGATCTCTCTTGGGAACATATCCGACATGAAGTCTGCGACCATTCGATACGCCAGTGCCGCAGTAGGTGACATAGTAGGTATATCAAGTGACGGGGCATCAGCTGACCATGACCAACCGTAAGGTTTATGTTTATCATCGCAGGTGATTTCGAATGATTGAGAAAGTTTTTCCAGGTCACGCTGGATAGATCGGAGGTGGATCGTCATGCCATCCCGTTCTAAAAGTGAAGCAATGGTGGCGGTATCAATCTTGTTGGGATAACGAGGGATCATCCGCATTAACAACAAGTATCGGTAGGAAGTGCTCACGGATAACCTTTCTGGACCTAAAAATACTGCGGCTTCTTTCCTGAATGATAAAAACTATGGAAAAGCTGGGTGCACAATTGGATTGTCACAATAAAGCTTGTGGCGTCTCACCGTTTGCAAATTGTCCAGTGACTCTTTTATTTTTGACGTCTAAATGAGCCTACAACGTCTTCCTATCCAGACTCCGATACTGGATCGCCTCGGCGATATGCTGTTCGTGAATGCTTGTACTGCCATCCAGATCGGCAATGGTACGGGCTACTTTAAGGATGCGGGTGTAGGTACGAGCCGAGAAACCGAGGCGGTCGGTGACCAACTCCAGTATGCGATTGCCAGAGGCGTCCAGTTCACAGTATTTCTTGATGAAGCGTGGGGTCATCTGGGCGTTGCAGTGCTTTTGGCTATCCGCCAGTTTTTATTTTCTGCACCTCATCCAGCAAAAAAGGAACATCGTCAACTACTGACTGCCAGACGGTTGACAGGTCAACACCAAAATATTGATGGATCAATTTGTCACGAAAACCTGCGAGATCCTTCCAGGGCAAGCCTGAGTGACTTTCCCGAAACCTAGCCGAAATATTTTTGGTTGCCTCACCGACAATCTCGAACTGCCTTATGACCGCGTCTTGCACTAAGCGGTTTGTTCTGAACGCTTCATCGTCCATTCCATTGGTGTATGCGGTTATCTGCTCCAGAGCGTCTTCAATATGCGCAAGATAAACCTGATCGTCTCGAATCATGATGAAATCACCTTGAGTTCATTCCTTATACGGTCAATCAGATGGGGGCTGACCGCCTGCTCAGTCAACAAGTCAATCTTAACCCCCAGGAATTCTGAAAGTTCACGTTCTATTCGAATGACACCGAGGAGACTTTTCTGCTCTTTGAACCAGACCATAAGATCCAGGTCGCTGTTGGGACCGGCTTCATTCCGGGCATAAGAACCAAAAACACCAATTTTTTCCGCACCGTGTTGGCGCATGAAACTAATTATCTTGTCGTCGAATCTGGTGACCTGAACCATAATTATTCCTCTTCTCTGTAGAGCGCTTTGTGATTTCTTCTGCAGTTCGCGTCAACTGGTCTTTCTATCCAGACTCCGATACTGAATCGCCTCAGCGATATGCTGTTCATGAATGGTGACACTGCCGTCAAGATCAGCAATCGTGCGCGCCACTTTAAGGATACGGGTATAGGTGCGGGCGGAGAACCCGAGGCGATCAGTGACCAGTTCCAGCATTCGGTTTCCGGAAGCGTCGAGCTCGCAGTATTTTTTGATAAAACGGGGTGTCATCTGGGCGTTGCAGTGGATTTTGGTGCCTTTATAGCGCTCCAACTGGATTTCTCTCGAACGTGCCACTCGCTTGGCGATCTCAGCCGAGCTTTCGGCTTCGCCACGGTCGGCCAGGTCGCGATATTTAACCGCCGGTACTTCGATATGGATGTCGATGCGGTCGAGCAGCGGGCCGGAGATGCGGGAACGGTAGCGGTGAATGGCAACCGGAGTGCAGGTGCAGGGGTGGGTCGGATCGGAGAGATACCCACAGGGACATACATGCGGTACTCTTTGCATACTTTTTGACGTTCCTGACAGGCATCTTTTCTCTGCCATAATCCCTCTTCCAAAACTACCAATTCCCGGTTATCCAGAGCTTCCAAGCACAGTCGGTGAGCATATCCGCAAGAAACGAATGGACCTCGGACTCCTCCAAAGAGAAGTTGCCGAGATCATCGGCGCCACCGTGTCGTCAATATACAACTGGGAACACGGTGTCGAACCAGAACTGCAATATAATCCAAGTATTATCAAATTTCTAGGTTATATTCCGTTCGACTGCCCAGATGACACCGTGGGGCGGCTTGCGTGGTATAAACGGGTAAATGGGATGAATCTGGAATGTCTTGGCGAAGCAATGAGCCGTGACCCAGAACAACTTGCTGATTGGTTGAGTGGGCGACATACTCCGTTCAAGAAGAACCGGGATAAAATAGAATGGTTTCTGGAAAAGCAGGCCATCAAGTCACTTCACAGTCACCATAGATGAACCGATGGCACTTGCCACGCGACCTGCCGGGCGCACATACATCAAAGGCGATCGATTGGCCGCCTTTTGATCTCTTTGTTATTACAGGGCCGATTCCTATCAGTGCAATTGCAATTTTAGCTGTAATTTGTTAATTGGAGAATTGAGCTTTGCAGGCTTACCAGCCTTACGTACAACATCAGCGATATGACTAGTCAAACCAATCTGGCCAATGAGTATGATACCCTCATCAGTAGATAATTTTTTCAGCTCATTTCTCAGGGCTTCTAACCCCTTTGAAATTTCAAATTTTCTCCATTTTGAGGCTTCGCCAGACACTAACTCAGATTCTGTAGTAGTAGTTGCTCCTCTGTGCAATTGTACGACCCATGCTTGGCTTCCATCATGTACCCATTCGAATCGAACTGGCCCAAAATGTTTCAATGCTAACTCATATTCTTTCAATACGTCATCAACAATATTCTTAGGAAGTTCTTCAGGAAGTGCTACCCCCTTCATCAGATCTTCTCCTTCACCTCTGACTCCCTCAACAACGGGGTTCCCTTTAGCATCAACAATTAACGCACCAGAATAAATTGCAGGCACAGCATGCTGGGCAAGAACTGAAGCTATTTGGTTTCCGCTGATATCTTCTGTTGCTAAAAGAGCAAAAGGGTCGAGCCAACCATGATGAGTGGTAAACATACCTGGCACTTGCTCTATTGGGCACGTCCTAATCCACCTTTCAGAACTACCCGTGTCTTTACCAAACGTAAAAGGAGCTATTCGCCGACTTATAACAGTTGTAATTGGAACTGGGAGTCCAATTTCAGCCGCGAGTAGCAAGCCATACGCTTTGTCCCCAATGTGCCTACTAAATTGATTAGGCCACTGCAAAGACGGTTCGATGTTCAGTTCACTAACCTGCTCAAGCTCCCACCCAAGAACATGGGTGTGCTTCCATCCGCGGGGCTTTGGATGAATGCTAAACTCAAATCGATATTTAGGCCCCATATCGATAGCGTCCAAACAAAATCCATACGCCTTCTGCAACATCCCAATCGCCCACAATTTAGGTAGAGATGCTACACCGGGTTTCTCTACACATCTTGGTGTGTCGTCAGGCGCAAACTCAATAGTCCCTCCCCAGCAGACACCAGACACCCCACCATCTTTTACATTTACCGTTTCGTTAACTATAACATGTGACCCAGATCCCGTTATTCTCCTAACAGCTGCTTCAACATCGTCAACACTAGTTAACCCGTAGAGGAATTCATTACTTCTTGGATCCTCGGGAGTAAAGCTTCTTACATTCAAGGACAGTTCTGGACTGGATCGCATTAATTCTTCAAGTCCAATTCGAATGCCTTTAAATTTATGATTCGGCAAAAAACCGAGTACGCGAGCGTATTCCTGTTTAGGAGTTTTTCCAGGTGAATAACTGATAAATTGAGCCACATTGATCGAATCAGCTAAGCGATTTAGTGATTCATCTTTACGAAAGTTACTTTGAGTCTTAGGCAATTGTTTCTCCATATATTAACTCTTGAGATTTAAGTTTCAAAGCCATTTGCTTTAATAGCTCAAACGATGCACCTCTCAACTCAATATTTTCTGCAGCGTCAATAATTAACTTCCGTGCATTCTCTTCCTTCAACAGTTCACCATTAACTGTTTCAACCTGAATTCCACACTTTATTGCATGGTGGAATTCAATAACACATCCTATGCTATATTGCCATCCATCCAATGCAATTACCCGAGAGACAAAGCGCCTCATAAGTTCAGTCCAAAACAAATAATAATCATTCTGTTTCCAGCAAGAAATATGAAGACTTGCTGGTTCGATCACCGGGCCAGTAAAATTATTCCGTAATGATTTAGCTGCCTCAAATAAATCAGATTCATTTAAATTAACTACACTTATTTGCTTGTTTTGTTGATAAGTTTTATAGTCATTTTCTAATAAATACCCCGTAGAAATGTACCATTCAATAAATCTTGGTCCAGTAGTAATGGGGCCACTTATATAAGTAGCTACTTTCCCTCCAGTAGCACATTTAATTGCTTGTAATAGATGTTTTTGCTCTATCATAACTATTCTATAAATACCGTGCCATTATTCGCCCTGGAATGGTTGGTTAATTACAGCAAGAACTTTAACTATTGAGTTATCATCAAGTACAGAACCGTATTTTTTGATTATTTCAACATCAATGGGCACATCACCTGTTGCATTCTTTATTATTTTAGAGGCTGATTCTATTGCTCTTTTCTCTTGTCCACTTAGCTCTTTTTCGACTTCAAGTCGCAAAGCGACCAACGCCAAGAATTCACATAGCGGCGACTGGACAGCTTCAATCTTAACATTAAATCTGCAAGAATACATTTCTAAGGAAATCGTTCGCGCTCTAGCCTCAAATTCATCAATAAGCGTACTAACAGATTTTTCTATTCCATTTCTCCAAGTTTCTACTGTTTGCTTAATGTCAGTATATCCAAGGAGTAATGAACTATCTGCCAAACTATTCCAGTCGTCATGATCAGGAGTTGTCGTAAATGCCACATCATCAGTAAAGTCCTTTAATAACTGGATCCGCTTTGCTTTATCAGGTGGAAGGACGAGGTATTTTTTGTCAATTCTACCTATGCGTTTAATCGCAGGATCAATCCTGTCTTCATAGTTAGTTGCAATAATAAAAATAGTATTCTTTCTCTTTCTTAAATCATTCAACTTTGTGAGCATACCGGGTGTCATAAATTGAAATACTGTATCTTGTTCACGGTAATATTCAGAATCTCGATCTAATAATAAATGATCTATTTCGTCAAACAGGACAACACATTGTGTTTGAGACATAAGAACTTCAAAAATGTTCTTGGCTCTTGCCTCTACTTGTGCCCCTCCACCTTCGAGGAAGTCACTAACAGTAATCTTGATAAGTCTCCATCCAAGGGCTGCAGAAATATTTTCTGCAATGGTAGATTTTCCAGTTCCTGGTGGACCATAAAGTAACATGGAATAGTATTTTTCTTTTGAACCTGTAAGATGCGGGCCTATGAAATTATTTCCGATGTCTTTATAAACCCTAAGGCTCTCTCCTAAGGATGAAACAGGTTCACATTTTGATTCGATTCCTAATTCAGTACCTACATCAGACCATGCTTTTATTGTTTCTGGAGGGTCAAAGGCAAAGCGAGAGAGCACTAAAGTAGTTCGAGCAATATGTAAATGAAGTGCATTTCGATATGCTAGTAGAAACTCCATCACCTGACTTGTTTCCCATAAATGAATTACAGATGGTTCATTGACATGCTCAGAATGCCAACCTAGTAAATCATCATTACCATCTTTTGGAAATCTTACGGCTC
This sequence comes from Desulfuromonadaceae bacterium, assembly GCA_049318985.1. Classification (GTDB taxonomy): domain Bacteria; phylum Desulfobacterota; class Desulfuromonadia; order Geobacterales; family Pseudopelobacteraceae; genus JACRCG01. The sequence goes on along the minus strand of JBMOEI010000017.1, from coordinate 54,105 downwards.
TCGCTCGCAACCACTGCCAATATCGACGAAGAAGATCTATACATTTAGAACCATAGGTATCGTGTAGTTGATTACCATCAAATATAGCGCACGCCCTAAGCATCGAGTTGGCAACTTCCACACTCACAGGGAAAAGTACTAATCCTTGTGGTGTCGCTAAATATGGTTTTACTGGACGCCAGTACGCATTTGTATGCTGTACGGTTTTTAGTACATCAAAAACACGATCAAATAACGTGCGATCCACAACATTCTTCTGGCAAAGTAGCATACCTTCAAGGCAGAACATCAACTCGGCAGGATCGAACCGACTATCTGGAATAGAGCTAAACGACAATTGATCATGCAGTATTTTTTCAAAATATGCACAATAGTCAGACAGGGCTCCATCTTCTTTACCATTAATCTGACGGATAATTTGAATCAATCTAAGTGCTGGAAACGCGTGCTCTAAAGGGGTTGAATCTTTAGGATTGAATAATTTTTCTGGAGGAAATTCAAACTTATTACAGCAGTCATCAAGTATTTTCTTTGCTGTACTACATATATTTGTACCTATAGTTTTCCATTCTTCAATATTATGATCTATTTTTCCCCAATCCGCCTGGCTAACTTCCGCTAACCATGCGAATGTAAAAATATCGTCGTCCCCGAAAGTAGTCGAAGTCGTTTTTACATGTAGGTTGCCGTCGGTACCCCTTTTCAAAACATCATTAGTAAGTAATGTTGAGGCTTTTTTAACAAGATCTAGTATTGAATTTTTTGAATCGTTACCTAGCTTGATTGGGAAAACGCTCAATTTTGAGATATTACCAAATTCATCATTCGATGTAGGTTTAAAATAGTTTCCTAAGCGTAACAGAGCATTTAGAATCATGGCAGTTGTGCTATTTGAAAGCTTATCTATTTCTGTATTTTTACCCTTTACAATTTTGTAAGGCCAGGCAAATTCTTCATGAAATTCGCTTTCATACGGTTTAATTGCTGTAGCCAATAATTTTTCAATATCATCAATATCACGCTTATTGAACGGATATTCATCAAGTAAATATTTTTCAAGTGAAGCCACGTAATCCTCCAAATGTTTAAAATCAGGCATAACATTAAGGCAATACAAAGAACTGACTTTAAAGGCGACCATAAGGCCGCCTTTACAAATTCAATCTTGTTCAAAATCCGTCTTGGTACTCTTCACCCGCTCAATCAAATTCTTGCGATGTACGAGGGGCGACAGCCTAAATGACTATCTCTGTTGGACCCGAAGTCGTTCATGCCAACAAAGTTGCATTTGTTGATAGCGTTGTCGCAGAATGAAAAAACATATTAGCGTACATCGCAACAGTATTGAAATACACGCAAAAAGTCAACCGGCCATTCCCATCAAACCAGACAGAACCATCAGATTAAACTGAATTCTGGGGCGAAAGAGGAGCGGGTGACTTTATCAGAAAGCCGTTCGCCACATTTTTCCTTACTGAAATCAAAGTCCTGTTTGTTTACTGTATAGCAAATCCAGTTGCGACTTCGTTATCTACACTGCCAACAGGCCCGCTTTTTATCGCCAAATTGGACAACACCTTTGCCGCCGGCCAAAATAACGTTAGCTGCTTCCTAGACCACTACACTCATGGGTATAATAGGGATCAATGGCTTTTTGTGACCAATCCCACGAATCCAGAAGCGTAAATACCGCTATATACTTGAGTAATTCATATTGACAAATTCATATTGAAACTAAACAAAATTGAGAAGAATCAGCAAAATAAGCTTCTATTTAATCTGGCAGTAAGTTAAATTCTCAAACATCAGAAAGGCGGTAGTTACCATGAAAATGCAACACTATGACCCCAATGAAAACTCCGTTAAAGATCGCTGTCATCTGATCAGATTATACAGCCAAGCAAATAACCTTCGCCATCTGCTACGCGAATTTATTACAGCAAGGCAAAAAGCAGAAGAAGCCACGCTTGCCTGGATCGCGAAATATGGCGTCATGAATTAACAGAGGATGTACTACTTACGGGGGGGAATTAAAAATATGACAAAGGCAGATATTATTGAGAAGCTCCACACAAGCACCGGTATGACAAAAAAGGTGTCGATTGAGATGCTTGAAGCTGTATTCTCAATTGTAAAATCCACTCTGGAACAGGGCGAAACATTGAAAATATCGGGTTTTGGCAGTTTTGTGGTGAAGCAAAAGAATGATCGTCGGGGCCGTAACCCGCAATCAGGAGAATCTATTACCATTGACGCCCGTCGTGTATTAACCTTTAAACCGAGTGCTGTCTTGAAAGACGCTATTAACAAATAATCAATACAGCTTCCTTTTAGCTGCGGCAAAATAATATTAAAGACAAGGTTCGCTTTGAAAAATACATCCAAAGACATTCCACTGAATCCGCTTGAGGCGGAAATAGCCGTCGCAGCACTTCACGCTTCAGGTGATTTCAAGGTGCTCCGCAAAATGAATCTTGATGCTGACACCCGTTTTACCCGGAGGTCGGTCTCTAATTCACGTATTGGCATTTGCATCGATACGGAGACAACCGGTCTTAATCATGCCGTGGACAAAATAATTGAGGTCGGAATTGTCGCCTTTGAATATGATCCAGTTACGGCAGACATAATAAGAATTACTGACCGATACTCAGGATTTGAAGACCCCGGCACGGCACTATCTGATGAAACAACAGCGATAACCGGTATAACCGACGACATGGTTCGTGGGCATTCATTTAATGATGAGCATGTAGACCGCTTTGCCTCTCAGGCAACCATGGTGATTGCTCACAATGCAGGATTTGACCGTAAATTTGTTGAAACCCGTTTCCCTTCATTTTCGCGAGTCCCTTGGGCCTGTACCGTCAACCAGATCAATTGGCAGGAAGAGAGAATTACTACCCGGGTGCTGGAATATCTGCTTTTCAAGTTTGGTAGGTTCATTAACGCCCATCGAGCGCTAAATGATGCCGAGGGTGTGCTTGGGATCCTCCTGGAAAAGCTGCCGGTAAGCAATACACCAGCATTTAAAGCATTGTTGGACAACTACGAACAAGCGACCTCGAAGATTTGTGCTGTAGGGGCACCGTTTGATAAAAAGGACACCCTCAAGGAGCGGGGGTATCGCTGGAGCGATGGCTCTCAGGGTAGTTGCAAGGCCTGGTGGGTCAGCGTTGCCAGCGATCTTGAAAAAGATGAATTAGCCTGGCTTGCCAGTGAAATCTATTCCGGAGGATCAACCAATAACGTCGAGATCAGCAGGGTCAGTGCAGTTGACCGTTTTTCAGTTCGGGATCTATAAAAATGTGCGGATGCTTCATATCACTTCTATATCCGAAATAGCGTGACTGGAATGGAGCCTCTGGGATTTTTATTTTGGCTGGCTGTTGTGACTCTTTCGCTCACCCTGCTGGCGGCGATCGAACTCTTCATCGGTAACCGCTCGGTTAAAGCACTGCGAGAAATCCCGCCTGTACCGGATGCGAACCCAAAGCGCGTCTCGATAATCGTTGCAGCCCGTAATGAACAACGCAATATCCGAACGGCGCTACAGTCACTGCTTGACCTTGGGTATCCGAACTACGAGCTGATAGTGGTTGATGACCGTTCAGAAGATGGAACCGGCCAGATACTTGATGACATGGCAGCATCTACACCCCGCCTAAATGTGATCCACATTGAGAGTCTTCCCAATGGCTGGCTGGGTAAAAACCATGCCCTCTGGACAGGCAGTCAACATGCGACCGGTGATTATATACTGTTTACCGATGCAGACATTGTCATGGAACCGACTGTTGTTACCCGTGCAGTGGCATATATGGAGAGGGATAGCCTCGACCACTTTGCAGCCACCCCGTCCATGTCTATGCCCTCCACATTTCTCGGCATGTTTGGAGTTTCATTCATCGTTGTTTTTTCGCTCTTTTCTCGACCATGGAAAGCAAAAGACCCCAAGAGTCGCTACCACATAGGGATCGGCGCCTTCAACATGGTACGATCGGAAGCCTATCGGCAGATTGGTGGCCATGAGACTATCCGTCTTCGCCCAGACGATGATATAAAACTCGGCAAGATAATCAAAAAGAGTGGATTCCGCCAAGATGCGGCATACGCCCCTGAGTTTTTGGCGGTAGAGTGGTACACCTCGACCTTTGAGGCGATAAAAGGGCTGGAAAAGAACGCCTTCTCTGGGGCTGACTACAACATTTCTATGGTTGTATGTGGTGCAATCATTCATACACTCTGTAGCATTTGGCCGTTTGTCGCACTTTTCCTGACCAGTGGCGTGACCTGGGGAATGAATCTCGCCGTGATCATTGTTTCCATGTTGATGTATGCTGACTGTGCCCGGTTTCATCATTCGAGAGCTTGGTATGCAGTTGGATATCCGTTGGCGACCGCTCTTTTTGTAGTAATCATGATCAGAACAATGATTTTGAACCTTGTACAAGGTGGCATTTACTGGCGTGGCACGTTCTATCCATTGAAAGAGCTGAAAGCCAACAAAGTATAAACAGCTGGAGATGGCAGGATGTTTTTTTGCATAGAACTGCAGCGTTCTGTATAGTTTCCAGATTCTCAATAGGATTGCACCCCATACAATGCAACCACACACTTTGGAGGGAAACGTGAATAAGTCTGATATGATAACTATTTTAGCAGAAAAGAAAAGTGTCCCTCTGAAAGTGTCAGAAGAAATCATCAACACCATATTTAACAGCATGACTGACACGATGATCGCTGGTGGGAAAATAGAAATTAGAGGTTTTGGCAGCTTCGTTATCAAAGAATATGCAGGATATTCTGGCCGCAATCCTAAATCGGGGCTTGCAGTAGAAGTTAAGCCAAAGAAATCACCATTTTTCAAGGTGGGTAAGGAACTGAAGGAAAGAGTGGACGGAATGTGATCAGAATCATCTTGTTCGTAAAACTTCTACTTGATCCTATTAAATAACTGACTTACGGGAGCTCAATCAACATGGCAATGACCGTCGAAATCAAAGGCAACAAACTCTGTATAGAAATAGACCTGGAGACACCAACTCCATCATCATCGGGGAAAACTCTGGTGGTCGCCAGTTCACGGGGAAACGCTGTCACTACAGCCGAAGTGGACGGCAAGCCTATCACTATAGGGCTGAATGCTTATATTAAGAAGTGACCTGAATAATAATGGCTGATCAATCATTGGTACTCTGGATACTCAGCGCAATTTTGACCTTCACCGGACTAGCGGGACTGCTGTTGCCTTTAGTGCCGGGGGCTCCACTATTATTTTTGGGATTACTCCTCGGAGCCTGGGCGGAAGGCTTTCGCTACATAGGGCTCTGGACGCTACTGGCCTTAGCGGGAATGGCCGCCCTGACGTATGTAGTTGAGTTTGCCGCGTCAATATTGGGAGTAAAGAAGTATGGAGGTTCGCGGCGTGCTATGGTGGGTGCTGCTGTTGGCGGGATTGTAGGGATATTTCTTGGAATTCCGGGAATCCTTCTCGGGCCGTTTGTGGGAGCTGTGATAGGAGAGTTGTCGTTACAGCGCAGCATAGATGAGGCAAGTAGAGCTGGATTTGGAACGGTGGTGGGACTGGCCATTGGAGTCGCTGGCAAGCTTGCCATCGGTATTACAATGATCGGTATTTTTCTGCTGATTCGTTTACTCTAATTTTATAGTCGCATTTGATTTATTGCGCTTGCTTCTGTACGCTGCGTCAAAATTCGCATGCGCTTGAGACTGAACGGTGGCGTCGCATACAGAGACTCAAGCGTATGTTGTCTTTGACTGACGTCAGGAATGAAATTGCAAATATTTTGGGGCGAGTATTGAGATGTGAGTATTGAGATGTTAAAGAAAATAATGTGTTGGAGTAGTATTAAGAATTTTGCTAAATTAGCTACATTTAAAAGGGGGCTCAATGTGGCTAAGAATCCTGCTAGTCATAATGCTGATTGATTTTTTTATTCCAGACCCGCTTCCATACATTGATGAGATAATCCTGTTCTTTTGGGTGTTTCTACTAAGTATTAAGGAACGTTCCTTGTTATGCACGATAGTTGTTCTCGGCGCTGGAATTTTAGAATTTATTTTCAAAATTCCATAGGTACAAAGCGGTGGCACGCCAAAAAAAGACTACTGAAGAAAGGAGACTGAAATGCAATGCCAGCACTGTAGGGAAAAGGTGCTTGATGGTGCCATTAAATGCAAACACTGCGGCGTAAACATTGGACCTGCTCAGAATAGAAATTATGTATAGTCTCTGTCGGTATTATTTTATTTAATGTAGTTCAGTTTATTTTTTACCAACCTTGATAGGACTTTTAAGCACAACGATTCATTCTTCAATGGAGCAATAATGCGTAGACTGCCCGTATATATACTGTTAGATGTTTCCGGTTCAATGCGTGGAGAGCCAATAAAGTCAGTCCAGGACGGATTGAACACAATGATTGGCGCACTTCGACAAAACCCAAATGCTCTTGAAACCGCTTATTTGAGTATTATTACGTTTGGTCCGACAGCCCAACAGCCTGTGCCTCTTACAGAATTAATTCAGTTTCAAATCCCTAAATTGGAAGCTGAAGGTGTTGGTACTTCATTGGGTGCTGCGATAAAATTGTTATGTACTAAAATAAATACTGAGGTTAAGAAGACTACTACTGATGTCAAAGGTGACTGGAAACCTATTATTTTCATAATGACCGATGGAGAACCAACTGATGATTTTGATAATGAGATAACTGAGTTCAAAAAGCTTTCAACCGGAATAGTGGTTGCTTGTGCTGCCGGTAATGATGCTAATACTTTTGTTCTTAAAATGATAACTGATAATGTAGTTGAATTAGCATCGTTAGATTCACAATCTGTAAAATCATTTTTTCAATGGGTTTCTGGTAGTATAGGCGTAAGCAGTCAACGGATAGAATTAGGAAAAGTCACCTGTAGTTTAGATGAACTTCCACCGTTACCCAAAGAAATAACCAAAGCTGTGAATTTGAAAAAAGGTAGTAACAATTCTTGCAATCCATTTAATACTTTCGACAGACAACGCGCTTTAAACAAGGATAAGTTTGGAAATTTGGATGGTAATGAATTTGATTTAGCAAAAGACGGTGCTTTCACCGGGCACCAAATAGCAGTGTTACACTTATACACCGGTGAAGGCTTTGATTTCTCGCTACCTGAAAAAGCACTACAAGAAAAGGGATTTACAATTCATCGTTGGATAGACCAGCCACCATCGCTATCTGAATTCAAAGCGGTATTAAGCAAATCATGCCAACTGTGGGTGATTAGTAGCAACGTTGGAAAACTCAATCAAGGTTATTTTGATGCTATCAAGGACTTTTTCAATTCAGGAAAAGGATTATACCTTTTGGGAGACAATTGGCCTTTTTACGTTGATATTAATGAAATATCTAAACAATTATTTGATGTTAAAATGTCAGGTTATTCATTTGCAGGCAAGGTGGTGGGTAAAAAGACCCCAGATTCAAAGAAGGGATTTGTTGACCACCAGATTACTGTTGGGCTGGACTTTTTGTATGAAGGGGTTACCGTCGCAACTTTTCCAAAAAGCAACGAAGTTGAGCCACTTATATATGCATCTAATGGCAAGATTGTAACTGTAATACATGATAAAAACAAAAAGCGAGCAATTTTAGACGGGGGATTTACTCGGCTATTCATTAACTGGGATACTGCAGGAACAGCAAGGTATGTAAAAAACGCTGCAACTTGGTTGGTAAATTACGAAAACAATTTGAAGTGAATTTAAGTTTCATTTAAAGAATCAGGATATGTGGTGAAAAAAACATCGGAATGTGGTGAAAAGTTGAAGATTACTGGTTTACGAAACTTTGAGGTCAAAAAGAAGAAGGACCACAAGGGCAGATCTTCAGCCTAAACAACTCGTTACTATAAAAACACGTCGAATTTTAACATTTGAACCAAATGCGATTCATAAACCAGCTTTGGAAAATAGCGGGTATTTCAACAAATATGACATCCGGATATTTCACACTTGAGATTGAACTACTCCGCAGCGCTGTGAAGTTTCACAGTAATAATCAAGTGTTGTCGAATATACGTAACGGGATTAATGATGGAAATAAGTTCAGCGCCACCAACGATTAATGATATCAGGTTGGCAAGACTTGGTATACGTAAATTGGAACTTGCTAGTCATAACAAAGAGGCGCAGTGCCTTAACAGGATTCTCTGTGCTTACCTACATGTGCTGAATCTGGCGGAGGATGATGCGCCATATCCAATTAGCGATGTAACACATCTAGATTCTATAGAAGAACAATAGTAAACGGCGGCTGAATCCCCGCCCAAAGGACGGGGCTTTGCTTAGCCCCCCCCGAAGGGGGGCGGCTCACCATTTTAGTTAAAAAGGTTACTACGGCAAGGCATTGCAACAGAAAAACCCGACTTTGGAGCTATCCCCCGTAGGCCATCTAAAATTGTCTATGTTGCAAAAACCATAATTTCAGGCAGAGCCAACGAACGCTGACCCCGCCCAAAGGACGGGGTTTTATAAGGCATAATAAACTACATTCCTGCCTTTATTGCGCTAATCACCGATATTTGTAAAATAATCAGACAATCAGTTCAAAAACGTACGTTTATGTAGACATAATGTTACAAAATGTATTATTTAACATTCATTGGCGCATGCTAATAGCATCCATTATAAAACTATTTTTTAATTTCCACTGGTACTGCACTACTATAAATATTATTTCCGTTCACTTTGACAATATTTACTTTAATTGCATCATCGTTATATGCTTGTGCATTAGGAATTATATGTATTTCTTTACCGGCTATCACAAGTAAGCATACTGCAATAATGGTGAGAACAACTCTAGTGTAGAGATCTGATTTCATAGCTTCCCCTTTGCGGTTATGTGATTTTTTGTTTTCATAGCTTACCAAATTTACTGTTAGTTAGCTCACTGCTTGACATTGATGCCAGATTAACAACTAACATTAAATTGCCACCTACACAATCCGACATTCCATTGTCGTTGGACATTTAGTAATCATAGGAGCGTGAGCTAATGTGACCTGATAATGTCTCAAAACGTTACACTTATCAACATTAGGCTCCTGATGCCATGCCATCGGCGTCCGCTTAACCCACCTAAACATTTTTATTTACTAAAAAGAAGATAGGTCAAATTTTAATCTGTAAAGTGAGTTGTGCCGCCTCTCTTATTTTGTAAAATAGATTTAATATTCAGGAGGTTTGGACGCAATGACCGAATATGTTCGAGGACAGAAGGGTAAATTGGTTGAAATGGGATGTACGGGTGCCTTCCCGATAGAACTAAAACTTGCAAAGGAGGGGATGAATGTCGATATTGCCTGTTTTGGTTTGGATGTCAACGAACAGTTATCCGATGATAGGTATATGATATTCTACAATCAGAAATCCAGTCCTAGCGGCGAGGTGGCACTGGAAATTTCCGACGGAAAATCATTATTCACAACTGACGTTTCGCGGTTGCCAGATTTCATATATAAGCTGGTTTTTGCCGCATCCATTGAAGGGGAAGGAACAATGTGCAAGCTAGGTTCAAGTTCTATGCATATTGGCAACACTACGTTCTTGTTTTCTGGGACCGATTTCCAAAATGAAAAAGCCGTAATCATCGGAGAAATTTACAAGCGTGATGGTCAATGGCGTTTTGGTGCGGTTGGTCAGGGATTCAACGGAGGTCTGTCCTCGCTACTAAAACATTTCGGTGGTGAAGAGAAATCTCCAGTAACTGCCCCCGAATCTCAAAGTTTTGTGGAATCATCAGTGCCAAAACTCGTTACACTGACGAAGCAGGGCGAATTGCACAAGGTGTCTTTGCAAAAGGGAAAAGGCGCCCCTTCCAAAATCATTGTCAGAGCAACTTGGGTGGACAATGGGGATGGCCGTGACGACAACGACGATCTTGATTTACGTATTGGAATCCTGCTCCCTGACGGCAGAATGAAGATTATCCGCGCCCCCGACGATCCGGGATCTTTTCTCAAAGATCCCTATGTTTTTCATACGGGTGATGTTACCGGTGCCAGCGAAAATGCTCCCGGCGTGGAAACTGTTGAAATAAACCCTGAAATATCTATGCACCTGGGCGGAAGAATAGCTCTTGTGTGCAGCGTGTATTCTGCCATTACGAACGGCGCGGTATCTGTGGCTTCACTTAAACCCAGAATGCGTATGGAATATGGGAGTCAGGTTGTGGAATGTGCCTTTGATTTCAATCTGAAAAAGGAATGTGGCTTCTTCAGCGGTTTGCTCGGAATTCTTCCCAGATTTGAGTACACATATGTGATCGGGCTCATCGAGATTGACCAAAACCATATCATATTAAAGCCATCGGGTGTAACCTCTAGCTCCATGAGTGAAGCCACTCCATGGCTGGTTTGGGATAAGGATACCGTTAAACTGACAATGGACGGGCCTCTCGTTTTTAAAGGAAAACCCATTTCCCCGTCAGGAGGAAAACAGTATTCGTAACAAATATCGAAAGGCAGGATCTTCGTCAGGACTGATCTACAGAGGCAAGGTCGGAATTGTGGATGCTGTTCGGCTTGATGGTGTCCATTTTCGGAAGCATTGAAATAACCCTCGATAAAGAAGGGTTGGATGTAATAAAGAAACTAAAATCCATTATTGACTCTACGCTTGCAGAGATGGGGAAAATAGACTTGCCGGATAAGATAATATTGCACCAGTTGAGATCGTCGTGAATCCGTTTATGTAAGCTTCCATGGCAAAGCTTCTATAATTTATCAATACAAAACCGAGGTGAGTTATCTATAAAGGCAAGTGTGAACAGATTTTAGTGCTATGAGATGCTGAAATATTCAGTCGTTATGTATTTTTTTTTATTTTTATTATATTTGTTTTCGCCGAGTACTGCGAATACAGCTACAGTGCCAATAATTGTAGTTGACCCTGGGCACTCGCAAATACATCCGGGTGCTATTAGTTGTAGCGGGAAACAAGAAAGCGGATATAATCAAATTCTCTCACGGCGGATTTTTGAAACATTGAATGCTGCTGGTAATAAAAGTATACTAACCACAACTGGTCAGAATCTCCCTCTTATTCAGAGAGCGGCGATAGCAAAACAAGACGACATCATGATTTCGGTGCATCATGATTCAGTTCAGCTTCAATTCCTCACGATAAGCGGATCTGGAACGAAGAGAAGTTACTGTTCGCAAAAGGCTAAAGGGTTTTCAATTTTTGTTTCCCGCCTCAATCCGCAATACAAAAAATCACTGAAAATTGCCAAGATACTTGGTGCAGCACTAGTTAAGCGCGGAATTTCACCTTCACTTCACCACTCTGAACATGTGTCTGGCGAAAATAGAGTGTTGATTGATGGTAAAAATGGCATTTTCTTGTTTGATGAACTGACAATTCTTAAAACTGCATTATCTCCTGCAATTCTTTTGGAGGCTGCTGTAATAGTACACCCTGACGATGATAGACGTGCTCAGATGATTGATTATCAACAGGATATAGCAAATGCAATCAATGAATTGACTCAATACTCCATCAACTGATATTTGAAAGTAATTCCTGTAACATTTTGGTTTTTTGGTTTTTTGTAGGGTTAATGTCCATAATGAGTTATTATGATAATTGATTATTAGCTACTGTTTCTATACTCCTACAGCGCAATCTGTTAGATCACGCCAAACACTCTGCCTCTTTCAATAATCAGTCTCGCCCAGTTGATGTGAGTCGATGGCTCGCACATCTGCCCGTGCATACCGAATACAGCTGGCGCGTTTCGATCAATGATGGCTTCAGCCATTTCCATATCTTGACGGCAGACCTGGTAATGTTTTTCAATAATCATCACGTGATCGGGATGAATCGCGGTTTTACCAAGCAGTCCATGCTGGAGGTCTTCAGTTACTTCGCGACTTAACGTTGTGGCATCGTTAAGGGATTCGAACACCGGGCCAGTGAGATTGAACCCAGCCGGGATAAAACCGGTGGCCATCATCGAGATTGTTGTGCGGAGCGGGGTGCTGTAGATTGTATTGGCGGCCAGACGGCGCAGGCGAAGATAATTGAGCAGGTCGTTGCCTCCGATACGGAGCGACAGAATGCGCCGGTGGTAACTTTCATGCAGGATCAGATCACGAAAAAGCATCATCTCCGACATATCAAAAAAATCGGCGGTTTCGAGCGTCAGCATAACCTCGAACCGGTCTGATTCATTGAACTGTGTCCAATACAAGTCAATATTATGCCGAGTAATCTTCGGAAGCACAAAACCGTCAATCTTGTAAATGCCGTCCATCTGCAGGCAGCGCCCGAGAACCTTCGGGTTTCTCACCCTGACAAAGCGGAGCAGTCGGTCATCACTTTCCAGCCCATGAAGGGTCTCCGCCAGGTTGTCTAGAGCCGCTGGGACATCCTTTTCCTTGAGACTGTCTTCCGTACAGAAAATCACAGACCGGAGATGCGGGTACTTGGCGCGATTGGCGATTGCTGCCAGATCATTTCTGCTGGCGGGAACATACAGTGAAGCTCCCAGACGGACAAATTTCATTTTTTTCATATTGTACCCCGGTTGTCCTTAATGTAACTCTTTATATCCTTACCAGGGTTACTCCCCCACTTCGGCAATCACCGCTACCGCATTGTAAGGTAGGGAGGAGTCCACTTCAACAGCTACATTTTTTTCAGCAGCAAGAAGTCGCAGATGCGCCACCTCCGGCTCGGTTTCGTCCCGCAGCAGAATGAGATGCGGCACCCGGCGCAGGAGAACCCTGGTCGCTTCACCGATCCCCGGCTTGATGTGGTTCACATCCTTCACATCAAAACGCTCACTGATTCCTGCAAGAAAATTCAGGCTTTCCCCGCGCAGACGGTCTCTCTCGGTAAAGTCAGAGAGAAGAGACGGTCCCGCTGCAAGCTGATCCCACAATCCAGGAACAAATGCCATCACGTCATCCACAAAACTGCGGGAGAGATCAATTTCCTCAAATTCACGGTAACAGACGCAGCCATGAAAATCGTCCGGGGCGATGTAATCGCTGTTCAAAATGGAGCGGCTGACCAGACCGGAAACGATGGCGTTCATGATCGCCGATGGAATCAGATAATCCTCGTAAGTTGCCGCTACGGCAGCGGTGCCGGATATGTCGGCAACAACGTGCAGCGCAGTGGAGAGATTACACCCCTCCTGCTCATTGAAAGCTGTGACCCAGCTGGTCAGTTCGGCGGCAATCACCCCTTTGCCGGTCCAGCCGTCGATAAACACTACGCCTGCCGGGTCTCTCCGGTCGGTGCGGAGTATGTGGCGCAGGGCATTAGCGTCGATCCCTCGATCACGGATGATGGAAATGGAGTAATGCTTTACACTCCGCCGACTGTAACACTCCAGAATCCTTTTCAGCAGAACCCCTACCGGAGTTCCTGCTCTGGCAAGGGAAACAAGCGTAATCTCGGTCGGAACACTCGCCGCCAGATGTCGCGCCAGGCGGATCAGGTCTGCGCAGAAACGGGGATTGTTATGCCGGCAAGCCTCATGGAAAAGTCGCAGATAGGCGGATGACGGAGGTTGCTCCTGGCTTATCATCTCGCTGTAATGCCGCTTTCCGGATTGGATCAGACGTTCCTTCTCCCGTATTTCAATCGTTGGCATCTGAATCTCTTTCATCAGAAAAAGGACATCATCAACCTGATAGCTGCCGCTTCCGACGCAGTTCACAGTAATTTCCTGCAAATCTGGGAGGTTGACGGCGTAATCAGATAGTCGCAGATACCCATGAAATGGAGATCGGAGAGGCTGTCCCCCATGCCGAGCGTGATGAGCGAGTCATCCGAAGAACGAAGCCGCTCCTCGATGAAATATTTTACCGCGTTGGATTTATTAAGGAAATTAGGGATGATCGCGATGTTGTTGTCATTAAAGTGAACGTAGAAATCTGCCGGGGCAAGCGGTAGCACACATTCGCGGTGCAGCTCCTCAAGTATGGAGATATCGGCTTCCGGCTGCTTTATTACGATATAAAAGTCAATGCCGAAGTCCCCGATGATCCGAACTGAAAGGGACATGGCGCGTCTGGCGGCATATCTTTTTATCTCCGCACAGAGATATTCCATCACACCGTGAACATCTGCCGCCTTTCCCCTGATTGCGGCATCCCATTCGACATCCAGATTGCCTGCGGCATCGAGAATCACGCCTCCGTAATCGAGGATTGCGCCATGCTCAAATGGGAGATGTACACGTTTGAAGGCATCGAGGCTCCGGGCCGTTGTCGGAATGACCCGCATTGTTTCGGAAAAGAGGCGAAACAGAGCCAGCTGCTTGCCGGTGATAAAGGAGAGCGGAGTGCCGTCCCGTCCGCTGGCAGCGTTTTCCACCCGCGCACCGGGGGGGCACTTTCGCATGGTCTGAAAAATGGTGTCATCCAGATCGAGAAAAAGACACGGTTTCATGGCGCACCTCCAATCAGATGCAGAACGTGTGCGCCGAGCATGGCGGGTAGTCGGTGTTCTTCCGGCAGTTCAGGGTTCTCATAACAGATGATGATCCGGGTGTAATCCTCTTGCCTCACGTTGTAGACGAAGTTGGCGATACCGTCGCCGTAGTTGTCAATAAAGCGGAGTCGGGACTGAACATCGTTGCCGATCATGATGGGGGAGCGGGTGGTTGTCTGGAAACGGACATCGTAACCACGCTCTTCCAGATACTCCGCCAGTAGAAACGGGGGGTAGGAAAATTCACCCGACCCGAGGACAAGAATCCGGTCGTTACTGGTTAATTCACACCCGGCAAGCAGACTCTGAAAATCAGGCGCAGGAAGGCTGTTCACTCCGAAGCGCCCCCAGTTTGCTGAAAAATAAAGGTCTTTGTACTCCGTGGTTCCCCGCACATCAATCTCCTCGTCAATACTGAAGCCGGGTGTCGCAGTAAAGGTGAAGGTTCCCCGCAGAATCTGTGAATAATCCAGGCTGACCGGAGCCACCGCTTCGCGTAGTTCTTTGTCACGTTCCGCCCCCAGCCAGTTGGTAATGCTGACAAAGCGGGCTTCGAGCAGGGTCGGGTTGGCACTCAAATAGGCGGTGAGCAGATTCAAGGCAGTGGTGCCGGTGCTTATTTCGTCATCGGCGATAACCAGAGAGGCTGCGGTGGCAAAAATCTTCAGCCCCTCCGCCGTTTCGGGAAGATAGAGAAGATGATCGGTGGCATGGCTGTGTACTTCCTGAAAATCAAAGGCGGTGCGTCTGGACGAGTGGTAGCGGGTCGTATTGATGTACACGATATCTTCTCTGCCGGTAAGACGGAGCAGCGAGTCGTAAATTCCCTGGCCGAATCCGGTGGCTGTTTCCGCCATGCCGATTACAAGCACCGGTCCCGGAAGATCGGCAAGGTCGGCGGCCAGCAGGCGATAGACTTCTCGCATCTCCGAAGGGCGCGCAGGCCAATGTTTGCCAAGTACCTTGCTGATAAAGAGAAAACTCCGCTTCCTGTTCTGGCGCGATGCATAGCCGCATAGTTTATCCAGCTCCATCCGACTGCTATCAACCCGGATATCAAGGCAGCCGCTGTGGAGTTCAATTTTGTGGGTTGTGGCGACAGTCATGATACCAGAACACCGATGTCCGCTTTGCCGACTTTTGCGCCAGTTACTGGTGAAGGGATTTCGCTCTCTCCGCATAGCCCCAGGGCGTAGCAGATCCCCCAGTAAGGGAGGTTAAGGCCGGAGTGGCTGGTATAATGAATTCCGCCGGACATTCGGGGATTGATCTCAAGCAGGTAGGGAATACCGCCGCTCTCACGGAACTGGATATTGTAGAGACCGTTCAGGCTGAAGAGGGTGGTGAGACGCTCGCTAATGGCGCTGATCTCTTTGTTCTCCTCCAGGATCTGGGCACCTCCGGGATGTCCGGACTTTCTCCTTATGACGTGGCGCAGTAGTTTCCCCCTGTCAGCGAGACAGTCCACACTCCGCTCGTCCCCTCCCAAGTACTGCATCACCATAATCTCCCTGAACTCAGGCTGGTCGCCGAAAATCCGGCGTGCTAGTTCCAGACCTATCTTGTAGACGTCGCCGTTCAGGAGCCGGTCGATTTCCCTGCCCTTTTCTGTAAGCACCTTGAACCCAAGGCCAAACACCGATACTGAAGGCTTGAAGCAGACAATCGGGTGGCGTTCCTTCAAAAGGTCGTACGCTGCGTCGAATTGCTCCAAGTTCGTAACAATATGATAGTCGGGAATCGGGAGTCCGTGGCCGCGGCAGAAGTCGTAGCAGAGACCCTTGTTGTCGATGGTCTGATGTAATTCATCGGGACAGACAGGTGCTATGCGTGTACCTGTCTCTTCAAAGAGTGTGGCATGGCGGGCTATGAACGATGACCTCCGTGCGGGGATGAACAGCTTTACCTTCTGCTCCCGGCAAAATTGGAGGCACCAGGCGAGATAGTCGTCATCGAGTTTGAGTGTCGGCTCGATGTAAGCGTCGTCAGCAGCGGCAAAACCAATGAACTCTGTGCTGGTATGACTGCAAAGCAGGCGAAAACGCCGGTCAATATCCCCTTCCCGGATGAGGCTGAGTACATTGTAGGTGCTAGAAAAACCTTTGTTTAACCATATAGAAGTACTCATTATCGTTTCTATTCTCCCAATTCATTTGTAATCATTGAGCGGCCCGGCATCCATGACAACCTCGATCTGCCCATCCTTTAATTTTAGTTTTGGACGATTCTCCGAACCCGGTTTGCTGTAAAGCTCTAAATGCTGGATCACCACACCATCCGGAGTATTCAGGATCATGCCAGGAACACAGGAATAAACATTATCATTATTGTTAGCGTTGTCAGCCAATATTGTTACAGTTGTACCGTCATTGTTGTCAATGGTCATGGAAACTTTATAGCGATAGAACGAACCTGTTCCGTTGGATTGAGCGGAATATGCGACCGGAACAACTGCAATAATCTTATCGTTCAGTCTTATCTTGATAATCTCAGTTTTGATCGAGCAACCACCAGCTCCGACATCACCCATATGTTTCACGGCGCCATTATCGAAGTTCATGAGCGGTGGTGTTTTTGTGTTGCCAAGATGGGCGCCAAAAGTAGCAACGTCTATCTGCCGGTTGTCCTGAGTGTAGACAAGGGCGTAGACATCGTAATCAGTGCCGGAACTCCATGAGACGGAAGCGGTTATTTCCGGGGTTTTTTTGATCAGCACCGGCTTGCTCCCCTTGCTGAGTTGAACCTTTCCGCTAACTTTTTGCAGATTGATTTTTCCCGGTTCCAGCGGAGGAGGCGGTGATGTGCTTGAATACGGTCCCGGTGCAGGCGGGTGGCTGCTTTGTGCGGAATCATCCTCCACGTCTACGCCAAAATGACTGCAGAGCCCGTCTAGTCCGGATGCATAACCCTGCCAGACCGCCCTTACTTTCGGTTGTTCATTCCTTACGTACAGCTCCAGCACGATAATCCCGTTTTCAACCGTAAAAACTCCGGGGGGGAGGTGCACAACATCATTTCCGGAGCGGACCTCAGCCTTGAGATTTTTAACTGCCGCAAAACTGCATCGATTATCTTCAGTCAAGGTAACCGCCAGTTTGGTGATTCCTGCCGGTGATTTTTTCAGGTCGAAATCAATCCTGTGCGTCTTAACGCCGCCGGATTCAAGCGGAGCTGAAAAAGTGGCTGCACCGCCGGGACCCGTCGGCTGATTGTAATAAACTATCCCGCTGTCCCCCAGCACCTTTCCGGCATCAGTAAGGAGAAAAGCGGTAAGGTTTACACTGAGACTGGAATCGCTGTCATGTGTAACGACAACTGTTCCTGAATAAGAGCCGATAGTTATATTTCCGCCCGGCTGAAGTGATTGACTCATTGCATCTTCCCTCCTGTAAACTTGTTAACGGTTCTTGGTTGTTTTGCTGGCAATCCACCCGAGAAAACCGCTCCGGTTGCGGGAACAGACGTAAACCTTGCCGTTACCGCTAAAACGATTGACTATGCCTTCGCCGCTGGCGACGCTGCTCACCAGACTGGCAAGAAAACCGCCGCTTTTTGAGGTGGAAGCGGAGATGTTGTAGTTTAGTCTGCTATCCCAGGCAACTACGTGAAAATTGTCAATGATCACGTCATTGCCGGCGGTAATGTCGAGGCCGAAGATGGTACCAAAACCGGATACAGCCAGAGTGCCGTGTCCGGCGGTCTGCATGATGAAGAAACCGCCAGTTCCCCCCAGAAGCGCCTGGCCGATCCCCTGGGTGCGTACTTGGATATCGACGCCGTCTGTTGCAGCCAGGAAAGCGCCGTCGTTGAGATTATACTGCGTTGCACCCACCTCAAGGATTTCAACGTCGCCAGGGATGTTGGGTGAGAGGAGCGTTTCGCCTTCACCGCTAACTGCTTCAATGGACTGCATAAAAAATGACTCGTCGTTCGCTAAACGTCGGGCAAGTGCCGACATCAGTCCCCCCTGCATCTTTCCCTTCAGTTCCAGCGTGGCATCCATGGTCACCATGGCGTCCGATTCGGCATAGATTTTCTCCCCACGCTTAAGAGAGACATGAAGGAAAGGGTCAACTGAACCAATAACCTTGAAATCTGGCATAATAGCTCCTTAAATATTTAAGAACCAAGGGCACAGCCCTGATAGCTGTGCCCTTGTTAAAGTCAGATGCGTCAGGTTATGCGTTGACGCCGAAGCTTTTCGCAAGTGGGTCAAGTCCACCCTTGAATCCCTGACCTATCGCCTTGAATTTCCATTCACCTGCGTTGCGGTAGACTTCGCCGAAAATCATTGCTGTTTCAACGCTTGCATCCTCGGAGAGGTCATAACGCGCGATTTCTTTGTCGCCGTCCTGATTGACGATGCGGATATAGGCGTTCTGCACGCCACCGAAATTCTGTTTGCGGGTTTCACCTTCGTGAATGGTGACCGTAAAGGCGATTTTATCTACCTCTGCCGGCACCTTTTCCAGATCAACCTTCACAGCTTCGTCATCTCCATCGCCGGCACCAGTTTTGTTGTCACCCATATGTTCCACAGAACCGTCTGCAGATTTCAGGTTATTGTAGAAGATAAAGTCGCTGTCGGCCCTAACCTTGCCATCATTCTTGAGCATAAAAACACTTGCGTCCAGGTCGAAAGCAGCGCCGTCGGTTGCACGGGCCTCCCATCCGAGACCAACCATAATTTTTTTGATTCCAGGAGCTTCCTTACTTAACGAAACATTGCCGCCCTTGCTGAGAGAAATTGCCATTTGTTGTTCCTCCTTCTTCCTATGAATTTGCCTGCATAGCAGGCATTAAAGCTTCAAATGTTTTTCCGCTACAGTTTTCTCCAAGTGCATGCATTTTCCACTCGTTATTATGCCTGTAACCCATATGAATTATATTGAAATAGACAGCAACAGCAATATTATCGGAAATGTTAATGCGAATGAACAACCCAGCCGCAAACGGACGGGGTATGGTTATTGTATCTGGTGTTGTGACAGGCTCCTATTGTGAGGCAAAAATCTTTAAAGGCAACGTGAGCTACGACACAAGGGGCGGAGCAATTTACCCTAAAGATATTAAAATCAACAACAAGAATTGTTCCGAATTTTGTGCATACACGGCTATTTATAGGATTGTCTGCATGTCTGGTATCACTTCATCATATACTTCACCATCACAATTTACTCCAAGTGCTTGCATTTTCCACTCGTTGTCCTCTCGGTAGAGTTTAGCCATTATCAATGCTGTATAACTGCCTTGGCAGCTGATATTATAACGTGCAATTTCTTTATTGTTAGATTGATTTACAATACGGCAGAACGCATCATCAACTTCGTCAAAGGTATCCCCTTGATAGCTGTTTACCACAAATACTAGATACTTTACGTTTTCAGGAACTCTAGAGAGGTCAACAATTATTTGCTCATCATCTCCATCTCCTTGCCCTGTTAGGTTGTCACCCGTATGAACAATGCTTCCTTCTTTGCTTTCTAATTGACCAAAATAGACTGCATCGACCACATTCTTTCTTTTGTCGAACATTACACAAGAGGCATCCAAATCAATATCATAATCATCATCGCTCACATCCCAACCTAAGCCCATAATTATCTTTTTTAATGGTGCCCCAGCCTGTTTTTCTAACGATATTTTTTGTCCTTTTACAAGCGAAACACTGGGCATTGGCCTCTGTTCAGGAGTTATTTGGACTGTTGGCTGTGCGGGAGATGCTTTCTGTGTAAAGCCTTCCGTTATGCGTGAAAAGAGACTCTGCTTTTGTGGTGGTTCCTGAGATGCAGGTTGATGCATTGGAGGTTGTGAAGATGTTGGAGGGTGAACGGTGCAACTCTGTGAGGGTGTTCCGGCCACTTCACCACCGTAATGACTGACAAGTGCGTCCAAGCCGCCTGCAAATCCTTGCGCGGTTGCTGAAAAGCGCCAGATGCTATCTTTTCGATAAATTTCCCCAAGTATAAGCGCTCGTTCTGAAGCAAAGTCCGAACCTGTGAATGGAAAGCTAGATACAAGATTGCCATTGACTTTGAACTGCACGTTACCAGATATTATTTCAGACATCGAGCCTGAACCGTCTATACTTGCAGTGAGCACCAGTCGGTCAATTTTTAACGGTAAGCAGTTCAAATCTATCGAAAACGTATGAGTGCCACCGCCCTGAGAAAACCTCACACCACCACATGGCGTAACAGTCTGATTGTAAAAGCACATATATTCATCACCGGCAAGCTTACCGGCGGCATCCACCCCGAAAACGGAGTAATCTATGGACAACCCCCGGCTTTCAATAGCAGGAAACATATCAAACTTTATAGCCCCACCAACAACATCTTGAATTTTGGCACGTTGTCCTCTTGAGAGTTCCATTTGTCAACACCTCGCATTAGATAAAATCACAAGACATAATAATAAGTAAAAAGATCTATCTGGATTTCTTTAGTTTTAGCGCACTTGATATCCAACAGAAGAAACCGCTACGACTCCTAGAACAAACGTACACTTTCCCACTACCGCTGAAGCGATTGACAATTCCTTCACCACTGGTTACGCTATTCAGAAGTCCAACAATCCGCTTTTTGATGTTGTGGTTGCTATACTGGACTTTAGCAAGATTGGCTAGGTGCGCAAAGACACAGCGCTCTTTCATGCGCCTGAACGTACCGGCAAACCAGGGACGTCCAAGAAAATACGGTGAGAGGGTGAAGAACGATTCGTCGTTTGCAAGGCGCCTGGTAAGAGCGACATAAAAGCCCACCTTGCATTTAGCCTTTAAGCTCTAGCGGGAGTGGGGGGCACTGATAAGGCACACAATGACAAAAACTGTGCCTTATCAGTATATTAATTAACAGTTATACACTTACCCCAAAATTTCGTGCCAGCGGCCCAAGACCGCCATTAAACCCCTGTCCAATTGCTTTAAACTTCCATTCGGTGCCGTGACGGTAAACTTCTCCAAAAATCATTGCAGTTTCAGTGCTATAATCTTCGGAGAGATCAAAGCGAACAATTTCAGTGTTGTTTTCTTGGTTACATATTCTGATATATGCCGATCCTACCATACCAAAATTTTGTTTACGGACTTCTGGCTCATGAATAGTAACTGCAAATGCAAGTTTATCGATGTCTGTGGGTACTTTTTGAAGATCAATATTTACTACTTCGTCATCTCCATCTCCCGCACCTGTGGTGTTATCACCCATATGTTGAACAGATCCATCTGCAGATTTCAGGTTGTTATAAAAAATAAAATCACTATCAGCCCTTACTTTGCCATCAGCTTTTACCATAAAGACACTAGCATCTAGGTCAAAATCGGCTCCGTCCGTGGCACGTCCTTCCCATCCTAACCCCACGAACATTTTATTAAGTCCTGGTGCTTCTTTACTTAACGAAACATTGCCGCCCTTGCTGAGAGAAATTGCCATTTGTTGTTCCTCCTTCTTCCTATGAATTTGCCTGCATAGCAGGCATTAAAGCTTCAAATGTTTTTCCGCTACAGTTTTCTCCAAGTGCATGCATTTTCCACTCGTTATTATGCCTGTATACCTTTGCCATTAACATAGCAGTGTGACTCCCGTTGCAACTTAGATTGTATCGGGCGATTTCAACGTTATTAGCATGATTTACGATTCTACAGAATGCATTCTCGATTTCACTAAAGTTCTGTCCTGTAAAACTATTTACAACAAACATAATAGTTTTGACCTGTGCTGGTACTCTAGTAAGGTCCACTATAATTTGTTCATCATCCCCATCTCCATCTCCAGTTCTATTATCACCGGTATGAACAATGCTTCCATCTAGGCTTTTTAACTGTTTGAACCAGATTGAATCAATCATTTTCTTGTTTTCGTCAAAAAGCACACAAGATGCATCTAAATCAATAGACTGTTCCTTTCCCCCAAAACCCAGAAAACCCTTAGTTTTTTTTGCATCCCAGCCTAAGCCCATAATAATTTTAGCAAGGCTACCTCCAGCAGACTTTTCCAGTGAAATCTTTTGCCCTTTTTCAAGTGAAATCCCCATAATTAGACTCCTTTCGATACTTTATTTTATTACTCGTACAGCAACTTATTGCTGTTCGTAGTCTGGAAATTATTTAATACAAAAAGGACTGCATAGTCGGCAAAAAGTCGTCGAAGGTCTCTCTACACAGTTTTCGCCGTTAGTATGTATTTTCCATTCGTCGTTGTGCAGATATAATTTATCCATTTTCATGGTTGTCTGATCTCCTTGACAACTTAGATTATAGCGGCCGATTAAGACTCATGATAAGTTCCTTTTTATGTCAACTTTTATAATACAATGTCAATTAAATATATTTACTATTGCACGGTTTTTATATCTACCGCGAAATATTCTGTTTCGCCGAAACATGTCGTTGGGATGCCTTTATGCTGTTCATAGGTAATAGACACTCTTTTACCTACAGACGAATTAATCTTATTTACTAATGCTTTGTCACGTACTGAAAAAAGAAATCGTTCTGGTACCATCCCCTGTACTGGTAGCATCATCAACTCTCCTTCCCATGTTTTACAGAGCCAACCTTTCTCTGACAATTTTTGAACAACACCAACTCTATCACCTTTTGAAAAGCTCCAGTTCAGTACGAAAGTCAAGTACCCAGCAGTTATAACAACCATTGCTAAAAGCAGTATAAAAAATATTTTTATTGCTTTACTCCTTATTTCCTGAACAGTCATTTTATCTCCAATAACACTGAATCTCTGAGGGGCAAATTCCCCACTCCTTGGGATGATTAATTATAGAACCTCGCTGCTTGCGACGGGGTGTGCTCATTTTCGTGGTAAAAGCGGGCTTCAGGTTAAATCCTTCATAATCGCTCCCAAAAAAGCCTTCCGGACAGCATCAACCACGAAGATAAGCATCGCCCAGCCAACTATTAAGGCAAACTGCATAAAGTTTAAACCATAAGCTCTCATAATATCGCCACCAAACCAGGTCATTAGCAGTTGCAGACCGACAATCAGGCCGAATACCGGAAGGAAATACTGGTTTTCAGTGATATGCTCAAAAATATTCAGCTTCTGGTTGCGGACATTGATCAGGTTCAATACGTTGGCAAGCACGAAGAAGAGGAAAAACCCTGTCTGGAATATTTTCAGATCGCTGCCAAAAAATCGATAAACTTCAGGGACTTTAAGGTAGATAATCGCCGAGGCTACAATGAAAAGACCGGTGACGACTATCGCGCTCCACATTTCTAGAGAGATGATAGCCTCTGTCCGTTTTTTTGGTTTCTCTAACATATAGCGTGTAAGTGAAGGTTCGCCTCCAAGCGCTAGGGCAGCCAGCGTATCCATAATCAGGTTTACCCAGAGAATCTGCGTCATGGAGAGCGGCAGATCCACACCGATAAAGGGACCAATAAACGCAATCAAAACAGCGCCGAAACTGACGGTAACCTGAAACTTGATAAACTTCTGGATTGATTTGTAGATGGTTCTGCCATAAAGCGTGGTTTTAGCTATCGCATCAAGAGAATCATCAAGGATAACAATATCCGATGCTTCTTTAGCAACTTCAGTGCCGCTCCCCATACTGAACCCGACATCCGCTTTTTCAAGCGCGGGTTTATCGTTTGCGCCATCGCCGGTCATACCGGTGACGAGGCCAATCTCCTGAGCCAGTTTTACCAGACGAAGTTTATCGTGAGGAAGTGCGCGTGAAACAACTCGCAGGTGAGGAAGCGCTTTTTTCACTTCGTCATCGCTCATTGCCTGAAGTTCCTGTGAACTCAGAATCAGCGAATCAGGCGATAACATCCCCATATCGTGACCTATCGCGTGAGCTGTCTCTTTGCGATCACCGGTGATCATAACTACCTGCACACCAGCTTCAGACATCAACCTGAACGCCTCTTTTGAAGTTGGTTTTATGTCGTCACGGATAGCGACGAGTCCGACAAAAACCATATCGCCCAGTGTAAGAATTCCCTGATCATGAACCGCACAGACAGTTGATTCAACAGGAATAATCTCATTAGTGGATGTGGTAATTGCAATTACCCGCATCGCTTTTCCTGCATAAAAGTCCATTTTAGCGTTGAGCTTTTTGTGTTCGACAGCAGTAAGCGGAGCCTGCGCTCCATCTCTTGTATAATAGGTGGTACATTTGTCCAGCAGTATATCAGGCGCACCTTTAACCAGTGTACAGTTGTGACTACCCTTCACCTGCGTTGCCATAAACTTGTCGGTGGAGTTAAAATTGATACGGTTGACTGCTTCGACATTGTGGCTCCTGATCTCATCGTGGACAAAATGAAGAAGAGCCTTTTCGGTCACATTTCCGCCGATTATCTGAATAGAACCGTCATCCTTTTTGTTGTAGGAAGCATTGGTATTAACAGATAAAGATATATCAACCCACTCTTTCAGTTCTGCCGGAAGAGAGTCATAAGTGCTGTATTCCTCCTCATCGCCAGAATAGAAATTTACAACGCTAAGTTTCCCCTCAGTAATCGTTCCTGTTTTATCAGAAAAGAGTATATTGAGCGAACCGGCGGTTTCAATCCCGATCATTTTACGTACGAGGATATTGTCCTTAAGCAGTTTTTTCATATTTAGAGAAAGGACAATCGCAATCATCATTGGAAGCCCTTCAGGAACCGCCATGACAATAATCAGTATCGCAAGGATAATGGCATGAACAATATCAGGACCGATGTTGACCATGTTTGCCATGCTGAAATAGCTTATTGCACCGGCGGCAAGCGTCGGGTGGAGGAAGGCCTTTACCAGAACGAAGGCGACAGCAATGGCAGAACCGCCGATATAGCCGAACATTGAAATACCCTTCGCAAGGTCAGAAAGTTTTGCTTTAAGTGGAGAGTCAATCTCTTCTTCCTCTCCCATGGAAAGTGAGCCGGAAAGAGTATTTTTTCCCACTTTCATTGTCTGCATAATTGCTTCGCCATCTTCAACAACTGATTCACGATAGAGTTTATAGGGGTTCATTAAAGGTGAACCTTCAGCGTCGTGTTCATTGCTTTGATATGAAAAGCCTTCTGGAGCCAGAAGTTTGCAGGTCGACTCATTTTCCCCATTCAACGACACCTGGTTGGATTTTAACTCTCCGACAACCAGCATGCCATCAGCGGGAATCTTGTCTCCAGTTTGCAGCACAACCATATCTCCAACGACAATTTCGTTGATAAGTATCTCTTTTACCGAGCCGTTGCGAAACACTTTACAGTGAATTCGGCTGGCCTCTTCTTGGAGATCCTGAAACTGGTTTTCAGAACTGAATTCACTCCATGTTCCGACTAGAGTTGCAAGCGTCACGGCGATAAAAATTCCGAACGGCTCATACCAGTGTACAAAACCGAAATAATAGAAAACCAGTTGTACAGCTAGAGCAACAAAGAGAATCTGAATAATGGGATCACCTTTGATGGTATCAAGCACTTTGCCCCAGAAGGTATCTCTCTCCTTCTGAATAATTTCATTGGAGCCGAACTGTTCACGACTCTTCAGTACTTCTTCTTCTGTTAGGCCCTTAATTTTTATCTGCATTGATACCTCACATGTTTTATTATGGTGGTTATTAAATCTGTTCGTGCATTCAATGGCAAAATAGTGTTGCTCTACGTTTAATAAACCTTCTTTGTTCTAATGTTTTGGTTTGTGTTGTTCCCTTATGTACCGTAGTTGTAACGATCGGGTGAGATTTGGTAATGTCCGATTGTGTGGTTTACGAGTAGTAAGTTTTCTGTAGCTACAAATACAAAACGCTCCATTCAGTGGGTTTACAAGAGATCGCCTGCAAAGAACCTAAACTGTAATCCAAATTATTGACCACACAGTGATTTTTTAGCTGACCGGGTCATCATTCTTGTGAACGTTTAAAACCTTTCAGACCCTTTGGGATAAATTCATGACTAGATTATAGATAAACCATCCTTCGCCTGTTATAAAAGTTTGTTGTTTAGCGTTAGCAGTATCTTTGCAAATACCTATGCCATCGGAAAAAGGTGTAAAAGATACGATTTTTTTGTATGGAATCCTAAAACTTTTTTTCTGTCCAGCGAAATAGATATGCTCCGTTGTCACCCCGAGTATTCCTGTATCTACCTGCTCGGTTTTTGAAGTTTCTTGGGTGTACCCTTTCGATTGTCCCACTCGATAATAAACCCCACTCATTACACGGAAACTGACTCCGTGTGAGTTCCCTACCCGCTGTTTGTAGATTTTTTCTTCATAGCAGGCAACGTTACGGAAGCACCAGACCAGAGATTCACCTTTTTGAAGGTTAAACGGGAGCTGGAACGTAATTACAGCACGCGAGGTTGTGCCTTTTTCCAAAACATCACGAAGGGCGCACCCATATGCTAATCGCGTAAAAGCGCCATTTGAGTTAAGTTCCGCTTGATCCAACCCAAATTGTTGAACAAAAGTCATAACTTGAGCCTCTTCTGAGGCTGTTAAGACGTTATCACTCAAGATACTTTCAACGGCTTGTTCCCAACCACGAATCAATGCCTGACGGGTATTAACACGTACTGGAGATAATGCCCCTGCTATGCCATTAAGTTGTTGTTCCAAAGTCTGAAGACCATTGCCGGTTCTAGCCACATTGCTGGCAAGAGACACCATCTGGGAAAGCCCACGGTCAAACTTTTGCTGGCATTCGTCGTGTTGTTTTCGGAAAAAGCCCGCATCCTGTCCACAATAGCCACAGGTGCCCATATTATTGCCCGTCTACCATCTGAACGACAACAAGACGGCCACCATCTTCATTGGACATAAGAAGCTGAAGACCATCCTTCAATTCAACTTTGTCTCCAACGGCAATCTTGGTTTTAGTGGCAGCATCCATTAAGTCTGGAAGACGCTCATTCACCAGATACCAGGAA
The DNA here is from genome assembly GCA_049318985.1 of Desulfuromonadaceae bacterium. GTDB lineage: Bacteria > Desulfobacterota > Desulfuromonadia > Geobacterales > Pseudopelobacteraceae > JACRCG01. The sequence goes on along the minus strand of JBMOEI010000017.1, from coordinate 26,701 downwards.
TTATTGTGAAGTACGAAATAACCGACACGTTTCTTTTGGTCATCAGTAAGTTTTTCGTTCGGAAATACATTACGATTAACATGCCATTGAAATAATGATTGGTTTGTATAGACCATTAACCGGTGGTTATCTGGTCTGAAACTTCCTTTTTGACGGGAAGAATAGAGATTCAGAACCGGAAGCTTCCCTTTGTATGGAGTATCGCAGAAGGGGCAAATTGGAGTAGTTTTGTTATCAAAAACATACCATTTCTGTTCACAGTTTGGATTCTGACAGGGCTGAATCAGGTCAACAGTTTTCACCAGTGCGTTTTCCCATTCGTCAGCCGTAGGGCGTTGTGATGGATTTAGTAAGCTATCAACAAAAGTCCTATTGAATAACGGAACAAGATATGGACCTGTGACCGTGTACGGTATCTTACCAGTATCCTTCCAAGGCAATTCGCTCGGCTTGACGTTTTTGACTTTTATCCTGTTGCTTGCATCTGACGGATGTTCAACAAAAATGGCTTTTTCACCCATCGACAGACTTTCATCTTTCATAGGGTCCTGGTCATGAACCTTGTCACCACGTAATGGGTGTCGATAAAGCAAATACATATAAATCAATACCGCAAGGGCATGACGGTCAGTATTCATACAAGGTAATTTTCTGTTTGGATCAGACTTTGAAAGATGACTTGTCATTACAACTTCTGGAGCAATAAAATCAGGTGTTCCAACAACATCAGGAGGAAATTTACCCGGAACGACCAAACCGTCAATATCAATAATACAAGCGCTCCCAGTTACAGGGTCAACAAGACAGTTCTTATAAGACAGGTCCGAATGGGCAAGTCCGGCCGCGTGCAAACGTCTGGTCGCCCTTGCCAGCAGAATACCTATGCGAAGGTAATTCAGCCAGTCACCGCGTTCACGAGTATCAAGAAAGCGGTTCTGGTTTGAAGCTGAAGCAAACCATTTTCCTTGCTTTTCTTGGCCCTTTATTCCAAGGAAATCATTGTTTTTTGACCCATGTTGGAAAAAATACTTCTTCTGGTATGTTGGTGCTACAACACCAACTTTCCCTTGATGTTCTACAATATCATAAGGCCAACAGTAGAGATTTTTCCAATAATCGCCACCAGGTTGATTAATGATTCTTTCTCGGAACGTTCCAACTATGTTAAGAAGGCGTTCCTTTGACTGGTAATCAACATTGTCCCGAAAAAATGCTACTACATAACTTTTGTCAGGTGAAAAGTACACATCCTTCATACCGCCAGAACCAATCATATCATCAATATATTCAATCTGATTGCCACCTGCAGAAGTAACTTTTATTGTTTTCATGCGCCAGCCTCCAAAGTAACCGGAATAGCGAATTCTGCAGGATAGAGAATTGCTATTGTGCGGTCATCATGGTTGCCAGGGCTCCAGAAATCGAGCCAATTCAAAAGTCCAGATGCCGGCGGATTTGTGGCAAAAACTGTTGATAAATTAGCCCAGAGTTCGTCCCATTTCGATAGACTTTCAAAATTTGCATCCGTTTCGAACCAGGGGTCAGTAATGCCATCAGTCATAGCAATTATTGAAGTGAAATCAGCTACGATTTTGGCGTCTATTCTGTTCGAAATCTCTTGCGGCGCAAGCATTGCCGCATCAAGGAACCTGGTTTGACCAGCAAATTCACCGCTGTCCGCTTTTCCGAGAACCTTAACTTCTTGTCCCTTCCGGTAAATTCCAACGCCACCGTCACCAACCCAGTAAGCGGCTACAAAGTGACCTACTGCAATCTTCTTGTGGATTGTGATGATAAGAGTGGTGGAGTAATCTTTGTAAGCAGCACCTTTAAGTTTTGATTCAGCATCAATTGCATGAACAGCTTCTGTTGCTGCGTGACCAAAAAGGTAATATAGCTCGTCCCGAATAGCCTTTTGAGCAGAAGATGAATCGGTTTCACGAAGCTTTATCGCTTCATCAAGCTTTTTCCCACGTTCAGAAGAAATAGCCTTCATGACAGATTCGGTTGCAGTTCGTGAAGCAATCAGAGAGCCTTGTCGGGATTTTTTAGCACTACCAGCCCCGTCAGCAACCGTGATTACTCGCCAACCACTGTCTTCGTCTTGCATAAGGCAGAAATCATCATCCCTGCACGTTCCTGCATGGGCATGTGAACGACCGCGTTTACTCGCAACAATTATATCCAATCCGTCCTTGCCGACAATTGAAGATAAATCTTCGTCTTTCTTCCAATATTCATCAGTATTATCGGAAGGTAAATTCTTCCACAGCGTTTTGGGATCAGCATTAATTATCAAATTGCATTCACCGTCCGGTGTAGGCTTACCGGGTTCATGGTTTTCAAATTGGAAATGAACCGTAAGCTTGAATTCACCGGCAACCAGTGGAACGCCGATTAATTCCGAAGTTTCTTTATTGAAAGTAAGTCCGATTTCAGGCGGTACAGTAACGTCAATAATTACCACAGGCTTACCACTGGAACTTTTCCCTTCAATTTGCCCAACAAAATTAACATTTGCTTTACCGTTTGCTGAAACTGTAAATGTCGTTCGCATTTGCTCAAGCGTCGGGTTCGGTGGTTTCGGCGCTGGAGTGCTTGCCGGAGGCACCGCACCTGGACTGCTTTGATCCGGCGCAGGCGTAGGGGGTAATTGAACCAGCAAAGTTGATGCCGGATTTACCGGGGCGAGTGTTGTCATTTGTGAAGCTGAATTTTGCGGAATTGGTGGTGGTGCCAATTGAGTTATCACAGCTTGCCTTTCTGCAGAAGAAACTGATGTAGCTGGCTGATTCAGGAGTGCTTGTGGGTCAGAAGTAAGAGCAAGCGAACCCGTTAGAGTTGGTTGAAATGTATTTGCGGGTGGCTGATTTGTTGGTTTAGCAAAATTTGTTGAATTAGCGAATGCCGGCAATACAGACTCTTCATTGACCATCATGTATCCACTTGGAGTATAAATTTTAGTTCTCACCTGTTCGGCGGTTGGGTCGGCTACTGGCAAATCTGGGGTTGTAATTTCAACAGGTGGATTTAGAATAATGCTGCTTTGTCGGTTAATTTCAGAAACAAATTTTGAAACCGCTGATTGTGCATCTTCATTTTGCAAAAGAGTCTGAATGAAATTAACAAGTTTTTCTTGTGACAATGAAGAAATTCGATAATGCAAAATTCCGCTCTCACGAAAAAGACTTTTGATACATTCGTCTTTTTTGTCACGATGGACCGTTTTGGTTTCCTTGGCAGTTTCTTCCACTTATTACCCCCTGCCACGTTGAACGTCAAATCCACCACCGTCTCCACCACCGGAGAAATCACATTGATTTCCGCACCAGGGACACGTAGCAGGACCGGGATTGTTAATACACATGAGTTTGCCACAGCGACACATCGCGAAGGCTGTGAAGTTTCCGCAATATGGACAGCCAGGACTTCCAACAAGTTCATCAGAATTGACTTTAAGTGCTTGGGATTCAGGCATTGACCATTCGAAATACTCTTCTGTAATTGGATAACAACCGGTCAACTCAAAGTGGTTTTCGCCACGCCTTTCTTCGTTGAACGGTAGGATATGTCGAAGACGGTCATATTTCATAATGTATGGCTTCTTGCTCTTTTGACACCGACCGGTCAAAACAACACAATCTTGGTCAGAAGGTGGTGGTGGGGGAGTATCACCCTTTTTCATTAATGAAATAACGTTGCTGTCAATTCTCGAAAGGTTTACAGCATCATCTACACCTTCATTGACACTTTTGCTTTGTGAAGAAACTGAAGCAGAGAGCCATGAAATGAATTTCTTGAAATCACCTTCTGATTGATCTTCAAATATAAGTACAGTATTCGTAAGCTTTTGAAGTGTTGCAATATCAGCATATTTCCCCATTGCTATTGCAATAAGATTGGCTTTGCTGGCATAACGTTCTTGCCAAGCTCGAAGCGCCGGGTCAACCTTATCCGTCGGTTTACCATCGGTAAACAGGTAGATAATGGGCTTCCAATCACCTTTTTGTTCAGGAGTAGTTTTGACAACTTGGGAATCAATCTGGTGCATTAATTCATTTAACGCAGCACCCAGGCTTGTCCCGCTGCCAATTGGAAGTTTTGGAGGATAGAAAGCAAAAACTTCAACCATTGGGGCTATTGTTCTAGCTATGCCGGCAAAAGCGATGATTGATAGATATGCGGTTTCGAGAGCATTGGGGTCTTGACGAAGGTCACGGACAATCATACCGATTCCATCTTCCATTTTTTTGAGATTTTCACCAGCCATTGACTCGGAACAATCAAGTACGAAAAAAACAGGAAGACGACGCATAAAATAAGACCTCCTAAAAATTGAAGATATTCATCTAATTAATTCGAATTTCTGACGGTAAATCCGGTAATGTTGTACATATATTTTCACCAGTACTTGGTTCTGCTTCAATAAACGAAAAGCTTTCTTCTATAACCCGTTTGATAATATCAGTATCAGACATGGTTGATTCAAGCTTTATCCATTTAGAAGGCATAGCCTGTTGTTCCTTTGCAGGCAGACATAGCGGAACCACAACAACAGCGCAGTTAATCTTATCAATCCGCAATAAAGCTTCATTGAAATCCGCTTTGTCAGTACAACCACCACCCCAGAAGAACAAAACTATAGGTTTAGCGTCATCGGGGGGGATAATTCGCTTTCCAATCCAGTCTGACAACAATGTTAATGCTGAACCTAACATTGGCGGGGTAGACGGATACGCTTGTAAAATAGGCAAATCAAATAACAATGCAACTGGTAGAAAATCCAGCATTGGCGTAAATGTATGATTGAACGTGGAAACAGAGAAATATGCTGTTTCAAGTGCATTAGGATTGGCTCGAAGGGACATTACAAGGTCATTTATCAACTTATTAGACCTTGTAATGTTATCCCCGTGCATTCTTCCGGACGAATCAACAAGAACAATTATTGGTAAGCGAGTCATTGCTTCCTTACTGTCAGTGCTAGTCGAAAATTTCAGTTCTCTTTCTTGATTAAGCCAAAAGTCCGCTCTTTTTCACGGATTGTTTCCATGTCAGCATTAAGAAGTTTTGCACGTTCAATCCACTTGATTGTGTTTGCTTTATCGCCAGCAGCAAAGCGTTTATCGGCAAGCGAAATGTAATGCCCTACGATTTTGCTTGCAATAGCCTTGACTTCGTCACCTTTGTACTGACCATTAGGGTCGATTTGCTTGATTGAATCTAGGCAAGCTTTGGCGGATTTCTCTGGTGGGTCGGTATACTGTGATTTTTCAACGTACTGAGTTGCTCTACGGATATAGTCATCAATTTCAGCCCGGTCATTATCTTTTAGCTGAACAACAGCACCGCCATTGACAACTTTGGTAATCACATTTGGCTTTTTAATTACTGAATAGCCGATGATTATGGCAATTAACACCACTACTACAGCAATTATAGGAATCTGCTTGGCTTTGCTGTCTGATGTACGTTTTACGCCATTCACTTTACAGAAGGCGTTTACATATTCCTCTGCTACACGAGGGTCAAGACCTTTCTTTTTGCCAGGTTCTGCGTTCAAAACCTTATCCAGTGCATCACGCTCTTCCTTATTGTCCAGTTCCTTGTCGTTGTCAGTGAACTGGTGAAGAAGGCGCTCTAATTCGTCTAGAAGGATACGCTCACAAACGGAACCAGACTTATCAAGTTCAGCACGGACAACGAACTCGATATCTTTTATGGAAATGCCTTTCGCGGCACCTTCTTCCTTGATACGTTTCTCTTCGTCTCGGTCGAGGTAAAAGTCATCGTCCACTGCTGCCGCAACACGGTTTTCCAGCCATGCTTGGTCTGCTTGATTCATAAAATCTCCTGGCATTTAGATTGCTATCTTATGATTAAATAATTTAAATCTATCCGGGTCAAATTCCCCGAAGCTTGCTTCGATGAGAGCAATCAATTACTGAAGTGATACCTCGTAGCTTGCTGCGAGGTGATTCATTGTTTGAGAATCTTTACGGAACACCCCAAGATAAAAAACCTTTTTTAACTTTAACACTGTTTGCACGACAGTATGTTGTAATGTAATTCTGTGCTACGTCAAATCTTAGACCTTTTGCATATCCGGCACGGGCTTTACAGACATACTGCATTGCATCTTCACTTTCCTTTGGGTCGAGTTTTTTATCTTTTGCCGTAAACTGTCGCAACATAGCTTCAAGTTCCGCGAGCAGTTTTTTTTCGTTAACAAAACAATTTGATTCTAGTTCCATGTCAATGACTACAGCGGACTTATCTGCTGGAACGCCACAATTGTTTACTCCATGTCGTAATAGATCGCCCCATGTTTTCTCATCGCAATAAGTTTCAAATACTCTGGTGTTGACCAGCTTGCGAAGTTCGTCTATATCGCCACCGGGGGGGAATGTCGGGGGCTGTGTCGGATTAGATGATGGTGATGGAGTTGTTACAGAGTTAGGAGTCGGATTTGGGTGTGGATTTTGAGTGGGTGTAGGCGTTGAATTTTGTACTGGAGTCGATGTATTGGACAATTTTGCAAGTTTCACTGACATACATAAATCCCTTGAATCAGTCTATATAACAATGTGAACTTCAGGCGGAGGAGGTGGCAACGTAGTTTGAGCTGTAACACCCGCGCTACTACTTCCAGCGGCAACACTGGCTGAAACCCATTTAAAGAAATTGGAAAGCCCAGAGCTGTCCATCGTGTCCATACAGACAACGGAATCTGTTAGTTCTTGCAATATTTCACATTTAGCTTTTGGTCCAGCGGCACATGCAATAATATTTCCAAAATTGCGGTGCTTGATTTTTGGAATTGCTTCCCGATACGCCTGAATATCAGACGGACTGCCATCAGTCATAATGAATAAAAGGGGACGCCAGTCCCCTTTCTTGTCATCAGTTGTTCGGATTACATCCCTGTCAACGCTGTCAATTAGTAACTCAAGCGCAGCTCCAAGAAATGTTGCGCCCGCTTGTGGGACTTCAATTTCTGGAATTCGTACTTGGTCAAGCGGTGTTAAAGGAAACACTTCATTTGCTTCTATATCAAAAGTTATCAAGCTGATATGAACAGATTCCAGAGCATATGGGTCTTGACGTAAGGCACTAATCAGAACTTGTAGCCCGTTATTGACAGCTTGAATAGGTTCTCCACGCATTGAACCTGATGTATCAAGTAGCAGAAAGACAGGTAATCTGCGACTGCTCATAGATTTGTATCTCCTTTAAGATTCCAACGAAAGTGTCGCCAGTATAAATGGTTTCCCTATGGCATTAAACTTCCAGTCGGATCCCACATAAGTGAATGACAAGTGGTCTGTGTACGGTCACCTAGAAGGTCAAAACGACACATTCATTTCTTTAATATCGACATCGCATTTGAAATCTTGCTTTAAATGCTGGTTCCGTTCAATTTAGAAAACCACTTCACCATCAACAATCGTTACTCTAGGGAACTCGGAATTTACTGAATGTACCAGTTTCACGCTCAGGCTCAGGTCAGATTTGTTGTCCCTGACTTAGTAAAAACTCAGAAGTAGCATGGCTACGCTGAGGATTTTACGATTGAAGGGGCGGCAAAGATGGCCGGAAGATGAGATTTAAACCTTATATTTCTATGTTCCGATTCCTTAAATTACCAGATTGACTTCTGGTGGTGGTGGAGGCAGGTCTTTTAACGTTGCCGCATCACCCAAGCCGGTTTCAATTTTCTGGCTTCCCGATGAAACACTGGCGGACACCCATTTGAAGAACGCCTTAATTGTTGCTGAATCAGCAGTATCGAGCTGAACAACAACTTCTGTGATTTGTTTGAGGATTGCAGTATCAGCACCAGGTCCGGCAGCACAAGCAACGATAACACCGGTTTTTACTTTTTTCAGTTCATCCAAACCTTTTTGCCAATCATCAGTCGGAACACCATCTGTCATTATGAAAATGAGGGGTTTCCAGTCGCCTTTTGTATCATTGGACGTTTTGGCTACTTCTTGCTCGATTTTTTGGGCAAGAAGGCTTAAGGCATCACCAAGGGATGTAGTTCCAGTCGCCTGAATATTAGGCTGTTGAAATGAACCAAGCTCAGTAAGCGGAACAAGTTGTTGTGCAATACTATCGAAAGTAATTACACTTAAGTAAGCTGTTTCAAGAGCATAGGGGTCCTGACGGAGTGTAGAAATTAAAACCTGTACCCCATTTTTTACGGCTTCGATTGGCTCTCCGTGCATAGAGCCTGAAGTATCTAAAACAAGGTAAACTGGTAAACGACGCATTAATTATTCTCCTTCCTATTTAATGGATACCTAATCAGAACGCTGATGTAATTTTTTGTGAAGGCATTTAATCCCGCTTAACTGTTTTTCAACTAAACGACACTAAACGACATTAATTCCAAATTGTTTACACATCGCTTCAAGTCCACCACTATAACCTTGGCCAACAGCTTTGAACTTCCATTCTCCATTGTGCCTATAAATCTCACCGAAGATCATAGCCGTTTCAGTGTTGTAATCATCCGATAGATCGAAACGTGCAACTTCAATATCATTATCGAGATTTACTATTCTGATAAAAGCTTCTGAAACTTGGCCAAAATTTTGTTTCCTAGCAACGGCATCATGAATTGTGACTGTTAACGCTAATCTCTGAACAGCAGGAGGTACTTTATCCAGATATATCTTCAGTTGTTCATCATCGCCATCACCATCACCGGTACGGTTATCTCCGGTATGCTCAACTGAACCACATTTAGAGTTTAGTTGATTGTAAAAAATAAAATCCTCATCACCACGCGTTTTTCCACCTTCATACAGCATATATAAGCTTGCATCTAAATCAAAATCATCTCCATCCGTACTACGTGCTTCCCAGCCCAAACCAATTAGAATGTTTTTTAAACCAGGATTTTCCTTGGATAATGAGACATTACCACCCTTTGACAAAGAAATAGCCATATATATTCTCCATATTTTGATGGGCTAGATAGAAATCCATCCCCGTCTGTCAGGTATTAAAGTACTTTGTTTTCAGAGCCCCACAACAAGCGCAAGACACAATATACACTGCCCGTTGGAAAGCGGGAGAATCGTTATACTCAGGGAAAAATATAACCTTATAGTAAAAAAAATTAATTAAGATGATAGGCTAGCTAAACATTTAATACCCTAAATAACACAGTATGTCAATGAAACCCAATAAAATCAGCTTTTAATCTCTTTGGGTCATATTCTCAAAAACTTGCTGCGTTATTAGTTCATTTAGACTTTTTTATCAGTAGGTTTCGAATAAATAGAGCATTTATTGTGTTACGGGCACTTTTTTATCCCATGTACATTTGAAAAATTACATTAAATGTTTAATTACTATTTATTGCTTTATGGTGCGAAACAGTATAAAGATGGTCAATTAGATTTGAATGTGTATACAGTTACTGTTATTTTTATCTTTGAGAGGAGTAGATTTATGATAAAAAAAATATTCTTCATTTTAGCCGTTTGTTTATTGCCTTGTGTAGCTCAAACAGCGAGCTTTGATTGCAACAACGCGTCAACTAATGTTGAAAAGATGATCTGTTCGAATGAAGAATTGTCTTCAGCAGACGAGAAGTTAGCCGAAGCCTACAATGCTGCGCTTTCAGTTGCAGCCAGCAAAGAAATAGTAAAGGCAAATCAAAGAGAATGGATAAAAACTCGAAATGAGATTACTGACGGATCAGAATTGTTAAGTAGTTACCAAGAACGTATTCAAGCACTTCAGGTCGGCCAAGTTCCTAACGAACAAGAATCTTCACCCAACAAGAGTGTTGATGTAAATAAAGTGGACAAAACATCCGAAACGTCGAGTGCCTTACAAAACCCTTCAAAAAATCAGACAACTTCCGCTAAAGAAAATAGTTCTGCTTCTGGTGAGTACGCAATAATGGTAGGTATAGTGTTTTTAGTAATAATTATTGCTATGTACTCTATTGGTATAAAGTTACAACAAAATGGTTCGCTGAATATTTTCGTTGATTATACGGACGCCTTATTAACAGTTAGCTCGATACTTGTACCATTCATATTTTTTATGTTTCTAAATAAAACTAGCACAATTATCTTTATATTATTTGTTTCATGCATTTCTCTTGCTTTGATATTTTTTCCAATAAAGTCTGCTTTCATTTACAATCGCACAATCGGAATGGCATTTTTAGCGCTCACAATTAAGTTTTTCACTTCATTTATGTATCTCTTGGGCATCATCCTCATAATAAGTTCTGGTGGTGGTTCAAAAAAGCAAGGCGAGAGTGAGTATGCATACCAGGCAAGGCTCCGACGCGAGCGCGCTTCCGCGTCTTTCTGGATGGCTATCCATCATCTAATTCTTGTGTGGATAGTCCATAAGACGTCAAGAATACGCGAATTTTCCAGTGAAACTTTACATTTATCTTTCAGTAAGCGCTTTGATCAACTCATGATAGAAGCGAATGGTAATGATTAGCAGTTCTTTGTAGATATAATTTTGTGAAATCACTTCTTTTTGGATTAGCCACATTAAAAGCCGCCAGCTTAACACTGGCGGCTTTTATATAATTCTGTCTTGAATTCAGAAGACAATTAGTGCGTAGTCATTTAAACAAAGGATTATCTTATGATTAAAAAAACACCGGGAATAGCTGCTGTTATGAGTCTTGTCCTCCCTGGCTCGGGTCAATTTTATAATGGTAATTTTGTAGCTGGAATCATATGGCTAATAATTACACCGGGGCTGTGGATAGGTACCGGCGGAGTTCTCGGTTGGATTTGTCATGTCCTATCGGCGTACCTAGCTTATAAAGCCGTTATCAGTAAAAATAGTGCTTCAGAGCACTGATAGCTAACATGATTTGATGAAGAAGGTGATGTCGCGCCAAGTGCAGGACATTCAAGCAAGTATTACCACAAATATGCCATTAAGCACTGAACGTATTGTTTCTTCTGGACTTTCATAATGTTCGTAAATATAACTGACGAAAATTTCTTAACGGAGGGTTTATGAACAAATCAGAACTCGTTGCCAAGATCGCCGAAGGTGCTGAATTAACCAAAGTACAAGCTGAAAAAGCTCTCAACAGCTTCATCGCTACAACTACCGCAGCTCTCAAAGCTGGTGACAAAATCACTCTCGTCGGTTTTGGTACATTCAGTGCCGTTACACGTGCCGCTCGTACTGGCCGGAACCCACAGACCGGCAAGGAGATGAAGATTGCCGAGAAAACAAACGGCAAGTTCGCTCCAGGTAAAGCGCTCAAAGATCTGAACGCAAAACCTGTCAAAACCGCAAAGCCAGCTCCCAAAGCTAAGGCATCAGCTAAAAAGAAGTAATATCGGTATTACCAAGAGCACCTGAGAGCTACTCAAGCTATTGTATTAATAGGAATCATAATCCGTTTCCGAGTTGGCTCTCAGGGCTTCTTTTTGTTGTGGTATTTGTTTTTTTGCGGTGTACTTATGCGACAATTAACCGATGATAACTGCAAGTTCCTCTGGAATGGTAAATTGTACCGCGTAGGTTGTTTTTAGCCACTCCCTGTTCGCTTGTGACAGAATTGATTTAGATCCGCCACTTTTCCCAAAATCTCGAGTACAAAAATAATCTAAGCCATAGGCAATGTGAGCAGCCATAGAATCTCCGTCTGCCCATTCGGCTATAGCCTTAGCAATAGCTTTATCTTCAGAAGATGGGGCGACTTTTAAACCTTTTGTCCAGTGTTCGTTTGGCTCTGTGTATTTTTTGGCTATTTCTTTGATATGATGAATTCCACAGCCTCGTGCTTCTATTGACCTACCAATTTTAGCGTATACTTCGTTTCTTGCTCGGGAGGATGCCGCATCCTGCTGAACAAAGTAAGATTCATCTATGTCCGGGTTAGAAAGACCTCCGTTCCTGGGGCAACGGATCAGCTTTAAACCAAGCTGCAGTGCTTCCTCTAAATATTTTGAGAGATAGGCGTTGTTACCTGGATGCGCAGAGATATCGCTGCGAAAACAATAGCGTAGTTCACCATTACATTGGTCCACGCCACAGCTTCACCTTCCCCCCCTTACAGATATTCCTATCAGGGGGATAAATGCACCTTCAGAAAATCCTGCTCACCGCTTCAACTCTGATTGCCATGCCTTTAAGTGCCCACTCCTTCTGTTTTGAGGAAGCAGGCAATTATTACGGTATATCCCCGCAACTGTTGTGGAGCATTGCCAAAACGGAGAGCAACTTCAATCCAAACGCAATAAACCGTAATACCAACGGAAGTTATGATTATGGAATCATGCAGATCAACTCAATCTGGTCAAAAAAGCTCGGGCAAACATGGGGTGAGCTCTCCGATCCATGCACCAACGTTAAAGTAGGAGCTTGGATACTGGCGCAATGTATTCAGGATTATGGGAACACCTGGCGTGCGGTTGGTTGTTACAACTCACGCACACCGTCCAAGGGAGACAAGTACGCCGCCAAGGTTTTGCGTGTCATACAGCAACAAGGTGTCCGAGAACACATACCACCACGACGGGAAGAGCAATTTGCCCACAACATAAGCGGCATAACGGCTGTTACCCCATGGGATGAGGTCTTCGGTGGAACTGCTTTCAGATGAGCTGACACACAAATATAGTCTTTCTGAACCGATAGTTCTGGATGCCGTAGAGACAGCTATAAGCAGTACCCTGACGAAAGCATACCGGTCACCAGTAACCTGCCGGATACAAGAAGGCAAACTGAACGTAACAGCCTTAATGGGATTATATGATCCGATGACGATTGAAGTGGGAAGTATCTCAAAAAAGTTGAGACGAGCTATCAGTTACAACGTTGAACTGGAATTGCAGAGGCGACAGGCAATCAACGAATACCACTCGATGCGTGAGTTGCAAGGACAAGTCATTACCGGAACAATCAGCCGGATTGCCAATAACAATGTCCTCTTTGTAATGCTGGAAATAGACGATTTTGTGAATAGGGTGATACTCCTCGGAGAGTGCCCGTTGACATATCAACCGCCTCACGAGCGCAGCCTCTATCGCATAGGAGACACAAAAAGGTTCCTAGTAACCAGTGTTCGGCCAATTGCAGGCAGGGCTTTCGCTAGAGTGAGGATAGTCCTGAACAGAACGTCACGGGATTTACCGGCACGCTTACTCTATCAACTGACCGGGGTGGCAGGAATTAAATGCCAACGGCGGATTGCAGGTGGATACAGCGAAATAGTTACACCACAACGCATTCCTAAATCTGCAATCAACACGGTTGGAAAGGAATTAAGAGAACATGTTCAAGTTGTCATCAAAAAATAAACCAATAGCATTAAAAAATAAACCAACAGCATTGATTACCAATATTGGTATAGGCGTGCAGATGGAACATCCAACAAAGATTGTTCCCATTTCAATCCCAGATTCTGTCCGAAAACGCCATACCTTCGTTTTCGGTACAACGGGAGTCGGCAAGACCCGCCTTTGTGAAAACCTGATCGAACAGGACATCCACAAGGGGAACAGTGTTGTCTACTTTGACCCAAAAGGTGATCAGCAAATATTTGCCAAGATTGTCGAAGTGACAATTCAAGCGGATCGCTTGGACGACCTGATGCTCATCACCCCCATTTTCCCAGAATACTCAGCAGTTGTAGACCCGATGGCATACTACTTCATGCCGGATGAGTTGGTTGGCCATATTATTTCCGGCATCCAGAGTGGAAAAGAACCCTTCTACCGTGATTTTGCAAAAATGGTCACACTAACCGTCATTACCGCGAACATAATAATCGCGAACTGGAAAGGCAAACTTCCATCTCAAAACTTTGATTCTATTCGTCAGCTTATACGGAGATCAAAAATAGAAGAAACCATCGGAATCCTCAAAGAAATAGGCTCGCGGGAAGCAATGCGAACAGCAGAAATGATGGAGGATATTCTTGAAAAGCCGCCAGAATACTATGCAAAAGTTTCATCATCTCTCAGTACGTGCCTTATGGATTTGTCGGCCGGCAATATCGGCAAAATAATCGGCCAGGCCGACTCAAACCGTTTTATGAGCAGATTGGAAGAAGGAAAAAGCGTCATCTTGGTCGTCCATACCGGCGCTATGATAACCAGGGAGGCCGCTACAACCCTTGGCAAAGTGCTTCTCTCAATGATCCAGTCCTTTATTGGCAGGGTGTATCTTTCCGATAGGCAGAAGGTTAGTCCCCCCCTCGCAATCTATATCGACGAGGCACAAAGCCTTTTCTACCAGGGAATAGAAGACCTCTTTGCCAAAGCAGGCTCGGCTGATGTTATGGTCCATGCTTTTGCCCAATCGGTAAACCAGATTTATGCCGCCATCGGTGAAGACTTCGGGAAATCAATTCTCGATAACACCAATACCAAGATATTCATGCGTTGTTCAGATGCCGAAACATCTGAATACGTTGTCCGGCACTTTGGAAAACACAAGAAGCTGACCGGTATTTATGGCTCAAATCAGGTGACAACCAGAGAAGAAGAAAAAGATGTCCTTGACGCACAGAACATATTGCGCCTGCAGCCGCAGGATTTTTATATGCTGACCTATTCAGGTAGATACAAGGGGAAGACGCTCCCAGCTACCGATCCGAGAATAGAGGTAATATTCCCCTCGGCAAATCCATCACAGGGTTCAGGTGGAGAGAAAAAATGAACACAGCATTAATCATGTTCGGATTGGCAGGAACGGCAATGATTGGATACGGTATCTGGTCATACCGCAAGCCCGACTCGGAATCTGACAATAGAGTGGTCATAGAGGAAGTTTTCATACCGAAATTCCTGCCATTCCGGATTACAGAGGATAAAGGATCTCAGCAAACCAAGCTATCAAATGTGTCAAACATCTGGGCTGGAACTAAAGTCTACTTAAAAAATATTGCAAAGTACTGGAGAGAGCAGGTTGGAGAGGAGAGCGAAGAACAGTCGGTACAAATGCCAGTCTTCACCCATGTGGAGATTACCAGTTTCTACAATGACGTTATTGCACCACAACCGATTATCAAAGGGCCGAGAAAAACAATTATAACGAACATTTTAGTGATGCTGGACAATGAAGGAACGTGTCCCTCTGTAGTACGTAGCAGCTGCAATGTCAAAGATCCTGACTCAGACTTCGATGAAAGCACATTCACACAGCTGGCAATGGTTCCCCTGTATCAGCATTCACTTGCTGTTGCCCGCAAATTTGTCGGAAAGACCAGTGAGGAAATACTCCTGCCAAACGTCCTGATCACAGCGCTTGGACACGACCTCGGGAAAATCCCGGCCCATCACAACAAATATTACTCTACAGGTGATCATCCACAGATTTCATTGATCATCCTTTCAAGCATCCCTGAATATGTGAAATTGCCAAATCGCAGTGAACTGGATCGGATAATTCGAGGACATCATCAGATGAGTCCAAATAATCCGCTGGCGGCAGCTTTGAAACAGTGTGACCAAGAAGTTCGTAACGACGAACTTGGTGCGATTATCAGCCGCAACGCTTTGCAGAAAGAAGCCGAGGAAATTGAGTTTGATGAAAATGATGAAGAGGAAGCGGATATTGACACCCAGTTGGAAGAGACTCAAGCGGAAGTGGTGTCGAACCCAACCATACCGCTCGCCTTGGAACCGGTACAAGATCCATCTTTTCGAATGCAGACAGAACAACATGAAGCGACTGATCACCCACTTGGTAGCGAACCAAAAGTAAAATACAAGCCGAAAAAGGTCGTTTTACCGTCCTGGTATGACGCAGACAATATACTCGCCTTGATAAAACATCAGGTTAATCAGGTTGAGCGGACACCTTCCGGCATTCATTGGACGGCTGTCTCTATGGCAAATGGAATTGTCTATGTAAAACCGGAAGGGCTATGGAAAGCAATTCAAGAGATCTGCGCTGGTCGTGATGCATCTGTCCTGGCCGCCGCTGGTGATGAAGCGGCAAAGCGTGACTACATTTTCACCGTCGTATGGGAACTCGGCAAAATAAAAGACGCAACAGCAATAGAGATGATGGCGAAGAGTTACTTTACCATCAAAACTGCTGTTATCGGCGACAACGACAAAGTCACCAACTGGCTGCTCATACCATTCAGAGCGTCAGCTTTTGGAGTGTTACCATCTGAGTTCGAGAGTACAAAACCGGCAATCCTTAAAAAGCTCATCAAGGACATCAAGTTAAAAGAGGCAGCAAAATGACCAGCTGGAATCTTGCCGTTTTCGCGATCATTCTGTCTTTTGCAGGCACGTCTCATGCGGGGTATTACTCTGACTCCGGTAAAGGTTGGTGGTGGTACGAAAAGCCGGAGCAGAAAACGGGGGCAACTGAGGCAGAGAAGAACACTGAGAAGCCTAAGCAGGCTGCGACTTTTAAGGATTTTACCTATGATCAAATGTGGAATATGCATCCTGATCAGTTCAAGGACTTTGCTGATACCGTGAAAAAAAAAGCGGTACAAACACCGACTGAAGGAAACGTGAAAGAGTATTACGAGGTACAGGAAATTGCCAGGAAGAAGGCCCTTGCTTTCACAAACGTCGCGCAATACGTCTGGCAGAAATACCCGGAATTGACCACCAAGAAGGACTACCCGATCACCACGCCCGGCAATCTGGCACGCGTATCACAGATAGCAGACGAGCGACAACGGAAACTTCAGGAAGCCAGAGATGAATTTGCGATGGTCTACTTCAATCGCCCTGATTGCAGCTATTGCGACGAACAGTCAAAAATACTGGACTGGTTTACCAAAACAAGCAATTGGACGGTCAAGCAGGTCAATATAAATGAGAATCCGGCGCTGGCAGCGAAATTTAACGTGGAAATCACGCCAACGATCATTCTCATTCAGAAAGGAAATCAGGACTATTTTCCGGTATCAGCAGGAGTCATATCGGCTGATGAAATCGAGGACAAGACGTATCGGGCTGTCAGGCTGCTGAAAGGCGAGATCACCCCGGAAGAGTATTCCTTATATGACTTCCAGAGAGGTGGGGGATATGACATCAAAAAGCGAAGATGAAAAATCAGTCGCTGCTTTAGATCTTTTCCAAGGGAGAACTTTGTGAAGCATGGAATACTATTTAAAACGACAGCAGCCAGCTTAGCACTGTCAATTGCACTGTCTCCGACTGTTTCATGGTCAGGTGGCTGGGTTGATGACTGGATTCAGCAAAAAAGCTCTACGTCTCCCAGCTATTATGAGGGTTCCAAGCGTGGCTACTATACCGGTGGCAGCTTTTCCGCTCGATGGCCAAACAGCAACGATTTTCTGGTATCAGCTTCATTGCCTAAACTCAAATCCGGATGTGGCGGCATTGATATGTTTATGGGCGGATTTTCGTTCATGAATACTGATTACCTTGTCCAGAAACTTCAAAACATACTTGCAGCAGCACCGGCAGCAGCTTTCGATATTGCACTGAAAACGCTGGCTCCGCAGGTTGCAGATACCATAAATACGCTTGAAGCTATCGTTGATCGCCTCAACGGCCTGCAACTTAACGACTGTAAGGCAGCTAAAGCATTAGTGGCAACCGCAGCCAGTCCGTTTTCGTCTGTAATGAATGGCGCCATGCAAGCAGAGATCAAGACGGCTCAGACAGACTTTATGGTATCGAGCGGTGCAAAAGACTTGTATCAGGATGTCAGCAAATCATTTGAGAGCTTAGGAAAAAGTTTTCTCGGCTCGGCTCCAGCTCCAGGTGCAAACGCTATAAACCAGGCTGCATCAGGAGCGACTGCTGGCTGCCCAACTGAAATTGTCCAGATATTTGGCAGCGGATCTGTTCTGGAAAACCTGGCAAGTAAGAAAGGGTTGAGTAGTGAATATGCAAAGCTGATGAGAGGCTTTATAGGAGATGTCATTATCAGCAGCCCGTCTTCTACCGGCACAACTTATTCGGCTAAATACATCCCGCCTTGTGACGCGAACAAAAATTATGACTCATTTTTGACAGGAACTGCCCAAGGGAGAGATTCATTAGGAGGAGCCTGCACAACTATTTCAGACACCAACAAGAACCTGATTACGTTTGTATCAAACAATATGCAATCGATCGCCACAAAGATTAAAAGTAAAACCGCCTTAACCGCCACTGAAGAAGCGTTTCTGCAAGCTACGCCGATGTCTGTATCCCTCATTTTGAAGAATGCAGTTGCAACCAATACTGAAACGGAAGTTATCGGGAAATTGTCAGAAGTAACGGCAAAAGCCTTCAGTTTCTATATGCTATCTGACCTACTGGGGCGCACCTATCAACTCAATGAGCTGGCACGTCATATCAGATCTACACAAAAGGATAATAAATCAGGTTCCTCACCAGAGACGTGTCAAATGGAAATCCTCGAAGGCGGCATGGCTTTGGTGGATATGCTGGAGGAAAACACGCTGAAACTGGTCTCTAGCGCTCGTTCGGAATATGCAAGCGTAGCAGCGGAAATCAATGCGGTGGAATCGATTGTTCAAAACATGAAGAGGTTCGACGACACGGTGTTTAACGAATTATCCAAGCGCTTTGGTAGTGGAGTTGCCATGCGTGCGGCAGGTAAAATCTAATTGCGACAGGAGGAATTTATGGCAAACAAAAAGGTGAGAACCAAACAACCGGCTGGAGCCGAGGGCATGCAACCGACAAGACAGGAACAGTCGTCTCAAAGTAGGCCAAAAAAAACACCAGAGCAGTGGATGCAGGACAAGCTTGACCAAGCTAAAGATCCCAACACCCAATATCTAAAAAGCACCACCGTAGACACGGGCGAGTTCATCAACCTTCTTCGCTCCAGCGACAACCTCATATACCAGATGCGGATGAAAGTGGGACGAATCTTCACTTTTGAACAGGCTCAAGGTTTTTATGAGCGGCACAGGGCTTTAAAGGAACAGCTTAATATTCTTAACGCTGAAATCAGTAAAGCGCTGGCATGGAACTATATTCCGCCGCGCGGGTATAACAACCCCTTTCCCAAAAGTAAGGATGTCGTCGAAACAAAGAATCAATCGAAAGTGGTAAAGGCAGAGTAGCATTCAGCATTAGTTGATGAATGCTGCTGGGTTTTATAAATTGTAATGAAGATTAACGGTTAACAGATATTTTATACTCTTTTTAGAGAATCCGTCGGCTTTGCCACGGTTAGACTTCACAGGTTATAGTCCTGGAAGAAATTCCTCAGACATGGGATGAAACGTTCTGAAAGATCAGGCCATCTTGCCCCTTTCAGGTGTATTTTCGGTTGAATAGCATTTGCGTTCTTCCGATAGTCGTTTGGGTAAAATGACTTAAATCTCGACGCTACAGGTACGTTCAAAATCTGGAACATATTCTACGAATAAACGACCCCTTCCGGCAAAAGCCAGAGTGGGTTTTTTATTATCAAAATCCGTGACAAGCCTTACAAGCGACGGAATCTACCACATCCCAACAGGGAGACACTTTGTTCTCTCCTTCAAGGGATAGGCAATTGTCTTCGATGATTGGGAAAACCAACAAGGAGGCAGTATTATGGCAAGTTTAAACAGAGTTGAACTCATCGGCAACCTTGGCCGTGATCCTGAAATCAGGTTCACGACATCAGGGACAGCAGTGGCATCTTTAGCACTTGCAACCAGTGAGAAAGTAAAAAACAAAAGTGGCGAATTGGAGGAACGGACAGAATGGCACAACATTATCCTTTACGGCAGACTCGCTGAAGTAGCTGGTGAATATCTGACAAAAGGGAAAAGTGTCTATCTCGAAGGGAAACTCAAAACTCGCAAGTGGCAGGACAAAACTGGCAAAGATCGTTACACAACAGAAGTCGTCGGCGAAAAAATGCTCATGCTGGGAGGAAAATCTGGAGCTAATAGCGAACAGATTGATTCATCTCCCATCCATGAGGAAAATTCGTCAACATTCGATGACGATGACTGGCCATTATCACCATCACCAAAGTAACTGACAGCTGCATAATCAATCACCACCTCGACAGGGAGACTACCAACCCTGCTGGGGGAGGTCTGTCTTCACTGTTTGAGTACAACTCAAAAAAGGAGAGGGACCATGACTGCAGCAGCTCAAATCATTTCATTCAATCAACCTCAAACGCCTCCATCTACGCAGGTAGCAGCACCATCTTCACTAACCAGTTTCGCTGTTAGCATCTCGGAAATGAAATCCCAGGTGAACCTCATTCAACACATTATGAAGGAAGTAATGAAAAATGGGGAACACTTTGGCGTAATTCCCGGATGTGGCGATAAGCCGGCTCTTTTGAAGCCAGGTGCTGAAAAACTGATGTTGACATTCAGGCTGGCAAACGACGTTGAAGTCGATACCATCGACCTGCAGCACGGACACAGGGAATACCGTATCAAAGTGACACTCTATTCTCCTACCGGTCAGCGTCTCGGCACAGGTATTGGTTCATGTTCGACAATGGAAGGCAAATACCGCTTCCGTGTTGGTCCTACTGAGCTGACGAACATGCCTGTTCCGAAAGAGTACTGGGATCTTCGTAAGGAGAACCCGGTTAAGGCGCAAGAAATCATTGGCGGCCGTGGTTATAGCCCCAAAAAAGATGAAAGTGGCAACTGGATGATAGCTCGCCAGGGGGAAAAGGTCGAATACGATAACCCCGCCGACTATTACAATACCTGTCTGAAAATGGCTAAAAAACGTGGATTGGTAGATGCAGTCCTTACCAGTACCGCCGCTTCTGACATTTTCACCCAGGACATCGAGGAAGACCCAACGCTGTATATGAGGGTTGCTGCTCGAACGAATGCTGTTGAAGAACAGAAATCCAGTCAGACGTCACCAACAACAGATCCGGTCTTTGAAGAGGCGCATGTAGTCGAAGAGCCTCAATCCAAACCGGCAACCGCATCAAAACTGGTCGATCCGCACGAGCTTCTTGAAGCACTGGAGGCGAAGGGAATCAAGTATGAAATCAGGGACAACCTGGTTGCAGCGGCCCCTTCATTCAGCGATGCAGATGGACGGAGCTTCGTTAAGTCCCTTGGTTTCAAATGGGATGGCAAAACGAAGGAATGGACAAAGTTTCTGTAAATAAAATCAACCATTAACCCTACCCCGCAAGGAGACAACGAAATCTCCTGCCGGGGAAATCTTGTCTCCTTCGTTGGGTAACAACCCTACAAGAATGGAGATAAGATTATGAAAACAACAAAAATCATCAAATTCGTAACAATCAATGGATGTCAGGTGCCGGTATACGCTTCTGAAAAAGAGCAGAATACCACCATCATTGATGTTAAGCGGATCATCACAGGCGTCATTTTGGGCTCATTGGTAACAGTAGCCTCACTAATGGCGTTTATGGTCTAAACCACTATTGGCACAACAACCAACTCTGATCGGGAGACAACAATCTCCCTGAAGGGACGGTTGCCTCCTGTATCGCAAACTGATACAACAAGGGAGGCCTCGATGCTGCCAGAGAATATCAAGGAGTACGTAATGACGTATCACAATGCCGATATGACAGCTCTCGACCGTTTTGAAATGGTCGTCCGTATTATAGCGGAAAATGAGGTTGCTTGCAGTCTCATGGAGAAATTGCTGTCAGCCGCCGAACGCTACTTCTGTAAGGTTTTTGAAATGGAAACCAAGCTCAAGATTGCTCGCCTTCGTGTTGACGGAAACGAGTTGCGTGAACTGACGGAAAATCTGGATAAAAATCGCTCGTACGCTCACGAAGCACTCATCTCGGATCTTCATATTTTTAACCGTTACGTTATGAAGGAATTTGCAGATGAACTGCCGGTAGGGGGTATTTTCAACAGAGAGCCGGAACTCATTCACAACCGCGTTGCAGTTGCTGACTGGGCTGGGGATCTTTTGTCAGCGGTGTACCAGAACCGGAAACGTTGATACTTTCTACATAACTGACAATCTAAAGAGTGCAACCTGAGGTGACCCTGTAATAGGTAGTCGCCTTTTTTGTTGCCCAAAACTCAACAATCCTGCTGGGGGAAATAAAATTCCCGCACCCGGGGGTTTTGTCTTCTCCACTGCACACAAAGGAGACGGAACCATGAGCAAACTTGATTCATTTCTCGCAAACGCAATCCAATCACACCAAAAACAACTCTCATCACACCTTGGTGATCGTACCCTGTACGTCGGAGCCTCCGATATTGCGGGTTGCCCTCGCAAAGCGGCACTTGGCAAACAAGTACCGGCAAACCACGACATCAAGACCCTGCTCCGCTTTACTCGCGGTCATGTAGCCCAATCAATGTACGCAGAGTTTTTCAGAACCGGTGGCGTTAACTTCGAGGAAGAAGTTGAAGTGCGTCATCCAGAATGCCCTGAAATCCTTTGTCACATCGATTTTCTGTTCTATGCGAACAGGGAAAGCAAACGGCTACATGTAGTTGAGATGAAATCGACCAACGGCATCCCTGAAGAACCATATTCATCATGGGTTGATCAACTGCAGGTCCAAATGGGCTTGCTGAAACTCAATCTCGCTGATGACGTGGAAATCGGTGGCTCTGTGCTGGTTGTGGATCTTAATGCAGGAGAATACCGGGAGTTCAACAGCTATAAACCAAACGCTTTGATTTTTGATCACCTGATACAAAAAGGTGAACATATCCTCGCCGCAATGCGTGGAGAATGTGAACCAAAGACCGAAGCAAGCTTTCTTTGTGGATATTGTCAATTCAGAACCGGATGCTCTGCACACCCGATGGGATCAGCAGCGGTACTACCTCTGGAGATCCTCCAGGCTGGCAAGGCATTTCTTGAACTGAACACACAGAAGAAAACGATCGAGTCGCAGCTGAATGTACTTAAAGACAGCCTCCTCAGCTATACGGGAGGTTCTTTCAAGTCCATTACCGATGAATTTTCGATTGTTGCAACAACTGTAGGCGAATCAGTAACCGTTGATAGCAAAAAACTCAAAGCAAGTTTCCCTGACATCTATGAGCAGGTAACGAAACCGAAGGCCGGGTTCGTCAAGCTTGAAGTCAAATTACTTGCTGAATAATTTAACCACCCACAGGGGGCAATTCACGCTCCCCAAGGGGAATCTCCTTTCGTGGAGGCGTGTCGCTCTCATGAAAAGGAGAACCTCATTATGTTGCCATATGATCTAAAGAACTACTCTGCCCGTATCACATTCGGCATTATTCTGGCCAGGATGGTAGATATACTCTGCTTTTTGCTGACGGCATTGTTAATAACGATGATATTTGCCGCATTGTTTTTCAGCTTCATTCTGGCTGCCACTTCTGTACCGGTTCCTGAACCGTTCCAGCAAGCTTCCACAATGGAGGTGCAAAAATGATAGGCGCATCACTTACCCTCCATGCCACAAACCGCTTTTTTGAACGAAGTGTCCCCATTGAAGTGCTTTCGTTACTACCAATTGTTACCTCTCTTCTGACTGACAAGCCTCTTAAAGTCAAATTCAGAGAGGCGGGCATCACATTGGTCGCACGTATTGCAGAGGATGGACGTCCACGTCTAGTGAGCGCATGGAAAAATAAATAACCACCATAAAAAACCGCCTGACAGTGAGAACAATCCATCCCTGTAGGGGAGGTTTGTCTCCTTGTCGAGGATGGATATCTACCTCAAAAGGAGACCACTGATGGATAATTCAACTCACGAGCTGTCCCCGGCAACATACACCGTTCAAGACGTTTTCGGATTCCCTTCGCAGATGCCACTTCAAGGTTTTGCCCCAGGTCACCCTCTGGTGCCCAAGGCAACCGCCGGCTATGTATGGGACGCAAAATTGGCCAAAGATTTTATCGAATGGCTGACAGAGCCTAATCCCGATCCTCTTTGGATTTCGGGACCGACAGGGTGCGGTAAGACAGAAACCCTGAAAAACGTGTTCGCTGCACTCAATATTCCCACGGTAATCGTTTCGGCAAAGGCATCAACTGAGCCGGACGATATTCTGGGAAGAGTGCAACTCAGAAATGGCGATACCGTATTCATTCCCGGCAATCTTTTGCTCGCCTACGCCAAAGGGTATGCCATCGTTTTCGACGAAATCGATGGCTATAACCCTGAAGTTATCATGGCGATCCATCGAATGCTGGAGCGTGCGGTTGTCACCTTGGATGATGGTACCATTGTCAAGCCAGCACCCCGCATTTACATGGCAGCAACCGCGAATACTCGTGGTGATGGCCTTGGCGGGGATATTTACACTGCAACCAACATATTCAATCTGGCGTCGCTCAATCGCTTCGAAAAGTGGGAAATGTCGTATCCACCGGCTGAAGTTGAAGAGAAAATCCTGCAGAATTCCTTTGCAGGCAAGCTGGAACCAAAAATCATGCAGGCCATGGTGAAAACAGCTGCCGACATCCGGGCTGCGTACCGTGACGGCAATTGCCCCGGACCAATCTCCATCCGCGACTTGCTTCGTTGGGGGAGAAAGCTGGTTCAGTCCTGGGCAAGAAATGATGTCCCGCCGTTATATCACAGCTTCGACAAGGCTTTCGGGAACGGAGTCGATCCGCACGTCAGGGCAATGCTTCATACCCTCGTGCAGACCAACTTCGGTGTTGCATCACCCCAAATTCAGGGGGTGACGCTATGAGCATCCCGAATCTTTCACCGAACACCGTGTATGCAATTCATCTTCGTGCATCGTCAGTATCTGGCGGTAAAGACTGGATTGGGTCCGTTACCGGAAATTGTGAAATTCACACTTTCTGGGGGAAAACCGGGCTGATCCATCAACACGCTGCAAAACAGGGAAACAATCTGGACCTGCAGAAGATAATCGATCAGAAAAAAAACAAGGGTTACTCCTTCGTGGACGACTACACAGAGCAAAAAGGCTGGTCCAGCCAGAAACAGCAGGTGGCACCGGCCTCTCAACCAAATGTGCCCGTTGTTCCCGCGAAAAGCGTAACCCCAATCGTCAACTGGAACGAAGCGCCCGCATCACCTGACGCTATCAAATGGGATTTTTAACCAATCAACCCAGGCAGGGAGGAAAACATCCCCTGCGGGGTGTCTCCTTGTCTGTACGGATCAAACAACGGAAAAGGAGAAAACACCATGGAAATCCAGACTATACTTGATCAGATGATCCTCGTAGTTTTACATGTATCACTTTGGCAAGGGCGAAAAGCACTTCACTTGGAAGATCTTGCAAGCAACGGCATCAATGTTGACAAGCTCCCCCCGGGAACCCTTGCTACTCTTGGCAGCAAACGTATTATCTCCCCCGAGGCAGTTAAGATCTTCGCATCACTAAAACGTGAAGCCGACCGGCTTTGCCTTCAACATGGTGTGCGGTTCGTCGGAGCAGGGTATGCAGTGCCAAAAGAGAAGGTTGAAGAACTAAACCTGGAACTACAGAGGATTAAAGGGGCATTTGATGTTGCCAAAGCAGAGTTTTTGTCAGTTTATGACATAGAAGTCGAAAAATGGATTAACTCAAATCCCCCCGAATGGTCATCAATCATACGTGCAGCAATAGAACCTCCAAGCCATATTCAAAAAGCCATTTCCTTCAACTACGCAGCAATTTCTGTAAATGCTCCGGCAGATGTCGAAAATAATGGTCTTGATGAAGAGATGGGGAGTTTGTATGGGCAGCTTTGTCATGAAGTAAGGCAGGCAGCCCGTCAAGCATATGAAACTTCATTTGTTGGCAAGCAGGAGGTAACACGAAAAGCCCTCCGACCCATCAGAGCCATTCGCGAAAAACTGGCTGGTTTGTCTTTTCTCGACCGAGGAATAGTCGATACCATCCAGGTAATTGACGATACTCTGGCGAAACTCCCGAAAAACGGCTCCATTAAAGGTACTGACCTAAATATGGTGGCCGGGCTCGTGGGTAGACAGCTCGCCAATATTGGCCGGGATGTTCCTGTTGAGGCGGAGATCGAAGAAGAGATCATTGAAGATGCACCGGAATACGTTATTCCGGCGGCACTCATCAATCCACAGAACTCAGGTGATGTTGCACCGATTACCTGGGACTTCTAATCAATTTCAAAAAGATCCGGGCAGGGAGAAGACATTCCCCGTCCGGGATTGTTTTCTCACTGTTACGGTATCTGACTACGACAAGGAGAACACGATGATACGAGATCAAGAGCTCGCAGGCCTGGCAATGGTGTTAAGTCGCGACTCAAAGATAAAAGTAACCGTAAGTGGAGATCGTTCCAACTGCGCTTCTGATGGTTCTGCAATCAATATTGCCCGTATGCCGGCTACACCGCTTGGGCGAATGCTTATGACCGGTCTCGTATTTCATGAAATCGGGCATAAAAACCATACGACAGGAAGTAAACCTGCCGGGTTCCTCGGCGACATGATGAACGTCATTGAGGATATCCGGATTGAAACAGAGAGCATAAAGGAACGACCAGGGACACGCTTCAATCTTGATGCTGTCACCACTCACTATGTCAACAAGGGAAACCTTGAGCCAAAAGAATTGCCACACGCCATGCTTTGCAAAGTTATGGCATATGGCAGGGGAAAACTGCTTAATCAGAGCGCGATACTCCCCCTTGAGGAAATCTGCAACGAGATGATGGATGACGCCTTTGGTCAAGAATTCATCGATGACGTAGATGCCATCATCAAGGACATTCCCAAGCTCAAAAACACTAAAGACACTGAAAAAATGTCTCAAAAAATTATTGACCTTCTCATCCAGCAGAAGAATCCCCCACCTCCTCCATCATCTGCAC
>JBMOEI010000016.1:0-102508 GCA_049318985.1 Desulfuromonadaceae bacterium | reverse complement strand
CCATGGCAGCGTACCAGGCGACCTTTTCCAGGGTTATTTTCGGCGGACCGAGCACTCCCAGCCAGCGATCGTAAATTTCCTGATACTGGCCGGTTTTCTTCAGAATGGCCAGCCCCTCGTTGAAGCGGGCCAGCAGCTCTTCATTCCCCTTTCTGACCGCATAGCAATATCTCCGGGTCGAAATACTCCTCGCTACCGGGACCAGATTGGACAGTTTGTGTTCGCGGATGATGTACATACCGGGGAGCATGGCCAGCACGGCATAGTTATGCTTCCCGGATGCCAGCAGGCGCAGTGCATCAGCAGGTGTCCCGGTCATTATCAGGTTTTTTGCAAAACCGAGCGAGGTCAGATAATCGTGCATGATGCCGTCACGGAACACGACAATTTCCTTGCCGCGCAGCTCTTCAATCGTACTGACTGCAGGAGTATCCTTGCGGGCGAAAATGGCATGGTTGATGATGGCATGCGGAGGGGAAAAGGAGACTGTTCTGGTGCGCTCTTCCGAGAAGGAAATTCCCTGCAAAACATCGACGGAGCCACCAATAAGGGCGTTGCGCATCTCCGACCAGCCGCCAAACCGGAAATCTACCTTTATCCCCATAACATCTGCAATGGCGCGGGTCAGGTCGACATTATAGCCGGCCGGTTTGCCATCTTTGTCGAGAAATTCATACGGCGGGTAATCGCGGTCCCCGCCAACCATAATAGTCGGCGGGGTTGCGACGTCAATCTCTACAGCCGCAGCAGCGGGGTGGCTACAGAGAAGCGCCAGAACGAGCAGGGCCAGAAACACCGGTCACACCGCCTGCAGCACGAAGCACTTCAGATATTCCGCTTCCGGGAATGACAGCAGTACCGGATGATCCGCCGCCTGAGAGCACGTTTCCACCAGCCGCACCTCCCGTTTTGCCAGGCGGGCCGCCTGAATCAGCATATCGCGAAACGCTTCGCGACCCATGAGGTATGAACAGGAGCAGGTGATGAGGTAGCCGCCCGGTTCCAGCAGTTCCAGCGCCCGGCGGTTGACCGTCAGATATCCTTTCGTCGCCTCGGCGATGTTCTTACGGCTTTTAACAAAGGCGGGCGGGTCCATGACGATTACTCCAAAACGCTCCCCTTCCTGATGTAGCGAACGTAACCGCTCAAAAGCATCAATTTCTTCAAAGCGTACCCGGTCGGACACTTTATTCAGCTTGGCGTGACTGCTCGCCTGCCCCACCGCCCGCGCTGAAATATCGACTCCTAACACCGACAGCGCGCCAAACGTTGCAGCATGAATCGCCCAGCCGCCGGTATAGCAGAAGCAGTCGAGCACTTTTTTTCCGACAGATATTTCACGCAGCAGCAGATGATTCTGCTTCTGATCGAGGAACCCGCCCGTTTTCTGCCCTTCCCGCAGGTTCACCTGAAAACGGAGACCATTCTCAACCATCTCGACCCGGTCGGGGATGTCACCCCACAGAACATCTACCGTTTCGTCCAAACCTTCCAGCTTACGCACCGCCACGTCGTTACGGGCAATAATGCCGAGCGGTGCCACCGCGTTCCGGAGTGCTGCGACAATCTGCTCGCGGCGGCAATCCATCCCGGCAGAAAGGAACTGCAGCGACAGGTAATCACCGTATTTGTCAACGACGAGCCCCGGCAGGAAGTCACTTTCTCCATAGACGGCGCGAAAGGTGGTCAAATCGGGATAACGGGCCTGGCGATGTGCCAACGCGGCGGCAATCCGCCCTTCGAAAAACGCAGCGGAGTCGATATCCTCCCGCTGCCGGGAAACCAGCCGGAAGGCGATCAGCGAATGCGGATTATAATGGCCGATACCGATGAAGCCGCCGGCGGCATCATATAGTTCGGCAGTAATCCCGGCAGAGCGGTCACCGGAGGTTTCATGGATTTCATTGCTGAATACCCAGGGGTGTCCGGACTTGATACGGCGATCTTCATTTTTATTCAGTGTTATTCTGGTCATCGGATGTCCTCAGCGTGTGCAATAGGCTGCACGGATTGTATTTTTCCTGATGTCATGCTTGACAGCCATTTCCTTGTACACCATTATGGCAAAAATTACTTTCACAAACAGCAGGGGATACGCATGCTTGACCCACAGACAGTGCTCATATTTTTCTCTACCTCAATCCTGCTGGCGCTCTCTCCCGGACCGGACAACCTGTTTGTCATGACTCAGGCGGCACAGCAGGGACGCAAGGCGGGTCTGCTCGTGACGCTCGGGCTCTGCACCGGGCTTCTGTTTCACACCGCTGCGGTGACATTCGGGCTGGCAGCTCTCTTCAAGGCATCGGCTCTGGCCTTCACTGTCCTGAAGTTTTCCGGCGCAGGATATCTGCTCTATCTGGCGTGGCAGGCATTCCGTGCCGGAACCGTAACCGGTGCGACAGCAGCAGTTTCTCGATTCAACTCCGGCGCCCTCTATCGGCGCGGCATCATCATGAATATTACCAACCCCAAGGTATCGATCTTTTTTCTCGCCTTTCTTCCTCAGTTTGCTGATCCGGCCAAAGGCTCTTTGCCGGCGCAAATCCTGCTTTTGGGGGGTATTTTCATCATTGCAACGATCATAATTTTCGGCGCGATCAGCCTTCTGGCCGGAGTTTTTGGCGAGCATTTCCGAAAATCGGCGTTTGCCCAGAAACTGCTTAATCGCGCGGCGGCGGCAATATTTGCCGGTCTTGCGCTGAAACTGGCGCTGGCACAACGCTGATGGCAACCCCTACCCTCTATATTGTCGCCACACCGATCGGCAACCTCGAAGACATGACCTATCGGGCTGTGCGAATTCTTGGCGAAGTTGATCTGATTGCTGCCGAGGACACCCGACACTCGCTCAGACTGCTCAACCACTTTGGCATATCAAAACCGCTGACCTCCTATTTCGACCACAACCAGCAGCTCAAAGGGGAGCGGATTTTACATGCGCTGCGCCGGGGAAAATCGGTGGCGCTCATATCTGACGCAGGCACCCCCTGCATCTCTGACCCGGGATATCAACTGGTCCGCGATGCTGTCGCCGAGGGAATTTCAGTGGTACCACTTCCGGGAGCATGCGCCGCCATCACGGCCCTTTCTGCCTCCGGTCTGCCGACTGACACCTTTACATTCGCCGGTTTTCCACCGTCCCGTCAAGGGAAGCGCCGTACCTTCCTCTCCGGAATGAGCGCTCTCCCCGGCACGCTGGTACTGTATGAGGCCCCGCATAGATTGGTAGATACCCTCACCGATATTCGCGAATTGCTGGGAGAACGGCAGGTGATCGTTGCGCGGGAACTTACCAAGATGTTTGAAGAGTGTATTCGCGGCAGCGTATCGGAGGTTATTGCCGCCGTTTCGCAGGGTGTCGTGCGCGGCGAAGTGGTGCTGTTAATTGCGCCGGGCGCTGTTTCACCGCAAGAGAACGAGTCTCTGGAGCTTGTCCTGGGTCGTTTGATGGCTGACGGTTCACTTTCAATTAAAGATATTGCCAAACAAGCCGCCGTGATTTCAGGGGTTTCACGGAGCGAGGCATATGGTGAAGCGCTGAGATTAAAAAATGATATAAATAACGATTAAACCTGGAATTTCAGATGGATAGTGTGTTATAGAGTATCGAATAATTATTACCTCTGGAGAAGATCATGAAAATATGTATTTTTGGCGCCGGCTATGTCGGCCTGGTGGCAGCAGCCTGTTTTGCCGAAAGCGGTAACAGTGTCATCGCCGTCGATATAGATCAGGTCCGGATAGACAATCTTAAACAGGGTATTATTCCGATCTATGAACCGGGACTCAAAGAGATGATCGTGCGTAACCAGTCTGAGGGGCGCCTCTCTTTCACTATCGATATGGAAGAAGCGGTCAAGGCATCTCTGGTCTGCTTCATCGCCGTCGGTACCCCTCCGGGCGAAGATGGTTCAGCCGACCTCAAATATGTCCTTGGCGTCGCACGTGACATCGGCCGCACCATGAACGGCTTCAAAATAATCGTCGACAAATCGACCGTGCCGGTCGGCACCGCCGACAAAGTTCGCGCCGCAGTTCTGGAAGAATTGGCCGCCCGTAGCGTTGAACTCGAATTCGACGTCGTTTCCAACCCTGAATTTCTCAAGGAGGGGGCTGCAATTGATGACTTCATGAAGCCGGACCGGGTAGTCATCGGTTGCGACAACGTCCGCACTGCTGAAATAATGAAAGAGCTGTACGACCCCTTCATGCGCAAACAGAACCGTATGATCGTTATGGATATCCATAGCGCCGAAATGACCAAATATGCCGCCAACGCCATGCTCGCCACACGCATCTCCTTCATGAATCAGATAGCGGGGCTCTGCGAACGGATGGGAGCAGACGTCATGGCCGTTCGCGAGGGGATTGGCTCCGACTCGCGTATCGGCTACGACTTCCTTTTCCCCGGCCCCGGCTACGGCGGTTCATGTTTCCCCAAAGACGTTAAGGCTCTTATCAAAACCGCCGAGGAATCAAACTATGACTTCCTGCTGCTGAAAGCGGTTGAAGAGGTCAACGAACTCCAGAAAGAAGTGCTGGCTGATAAACTGATCAAACTGCTCAGATCACCCGATGAAGAGCTGCCACTGGTCGGGCGCATCGTCGCCTGCTGGGGACTCTCTTTCAAACCCCGTACTGATGACATGCGCGAAGCTCCGTCCATTACCATCATTGAGCGTCTGCTTGCTGCCGGAGCCACCGTGCGCGCCCATGACCCGGAAGCACTCAAAGAAGCCCGTCATTATTTCGGCGACCGGATTGAATACAGCAGCAACCAGTATGCTATCCTTGACGGCGCCGATGCTCTGGCAATCATCACCGACTGGAGTGAGTACCGTAATCCGGACTTTGATCGCATCAAGACCGCCCTCAGAGCACCAATTATAGTGGATGGCCGTAACCTGTACAAACCTGACCGGATGGCTGCCGGCGGCTTTACCTATGTCCCGCTCGGGCGCTGCAGCGGCGGGGTGAAATAACATGCGTATTCTGGTAACCGGTGGCGCCGGCTTTGTCGGCTCACACCTCTGCGAACGGCTCCTGAACGAAGGGCATGACGTAATCTGCCTTGATAATTTCTTCACCGGCAGCAAGAACAACATCATCCATTTAATGGACAGCCATCGTTTTGAGCTTGTCAGGCACGATATCACCGAGCCGATCCTGCTTGAAGTTGATCGCATTTACAATCTGGCCTGTCCGGCATCTCCGATTCACTACCAGTACAACCCGGTAAAAACCACTAAAACCAGCGTCATGGGCACCATCAACATGCTGGGCATGGCCAAGCGGGTCAAAGCCCGTATCCTGCAGGCTTCCACGTCTGAGGTCTACGGCGACCCCAATGTGCATCCGCAGACTGAAGATTACTGGGGCAACGTCAACCCGATCGGTATTCGCAGCTGCTACGACGAAGGGAAGCGGGTTGCCGAAACACTGATGATGGACTACCACCGCCAGAATAATGTAGACATCCGTATCATCCGCATCTTTAACACCTATGGCCCGCGCATGGCCGAAAACGATGGTCGCGTTGTCTCAAACTTCATCCTGCAGGCACTCCGTAATGAAGACATTACCGTCTATGGTAACGGCTCTCAAACCCGTTCGTTCTGCTATGTCTCCGATCTGGTCGATGGGATGATCCGCATGATGGAATGTGACGGCTTTATTGGACCGGTTAATCTTGGTAACCCGGTAGAAAATACAATCCTTGAGTTTGCTGAAAAAATCATTACAATAACCGGCTCAGCGTCAAAAATTATATTTCAGCCTCTGCCACAGGATGATCCGAAACAGCGTCAGCCCGATATATCCCTTGCTCGAGAAAAGCTGGCGTGGGAACCGGCGGTTGCCCTGCATGACGGTCTCAAAACAACGGCGGCATATTTTGCCCAAAGGATCGGAAAAGGGTAAATGTTTAACCTGCCTCTGCAAAAAAAAATGTATTTCATTCCGCTCGGATGCCTCGCATTCATCCTTTTCTTCACCGTTTTTG
Source organism: Desulfuromonadaceae bacterium (assembly GCA_049318985.1). GTDB lineage: Bacteria > Desulfobacterota > Desulfuromonadia > Geobacterales > Pseudopelobacteraceae > JACRCG01. Next base: position 96,507 of record JBMOEI010000016.1, on the reverse strand, counting down.
GTGATAAGGGTTTACTGCGGATTTTTGAACTCAAACAGGACAAAAACAAAATAGAAGCGCGTCTGGCCGATAGCAGAACTGAAAATGATAAAATGAAGCGCGAAATTGTGGCGCTTAAATCAGACCGACGCTATCTCGAAAGCATTGCCCGCAAGGATTTTGGCCTTGTGCGCAGCAATGAAGTTATCTACCAGTTTCCGCAGGAAAAGAAACAGCCGTAAATCCTGAAAACCATTTACCGCAGAGTACGCAGAGGAACGCGGAGAATAGTCCAGAACTTTATTTTCTAGCCCACGCGCAATTCTGAAAACATTTATTACGAACATGCTATACCGTTTTCCCTGCGAACCTCGCTTGGAAGCGCCTACTTTTGGCTGCACCCTCTGCGGTTCAGCCTGTTTAATTGAAATCTAGAATTTAGATCGGATTTAGTCATGTCTCCTCAAAGATGCGCTGTCTGTGCATGGCGTGAAAACTGCTCAAAACGATTCAGCATTCAGGACAACGGGTCCAGGTGCCCCGATTTTTCCAGGGATGTCAGCATTAAGGATATAACTGAAGAGAATAAAGTCACCGACCAGAAAGAGCAGCCAAAACAATGATGCGAAACCGAATAGCCCCTCTGCTTGAATCTGCACTGCAAAAAGCCCACGCGGCACAAGAACTGACGACATCACCGCTACCAGCCATTATCATCGGCCACCCTGCCAATCCGGAACATGGGGATTTTTCCTGTAATATAGCGATGCAGTTGGCCAAAGGCGAACGTAAAGCGCCGCGCCAGGTTGCCGAGATCATTATCAGGCATCTGGATAATGGCGACGGCCTGCTGGCCAGGAGCGAAATCGCCGGCCCGGGCTTTATCAATCTGTTCATAACTCAAACGGCATGGCAGGCCATTCTTCTTGAAATTGAGCAAGAGGGCAACCGCTTTGGGCGGACCACCAGCGGTGCAATGAAGAAGGTGCAGGTTGAGTTTGTCAGTGCCAATCCGACCGGCCCGCTGCACATCGGCCATGGCCGCGGTGCAGCTATCGGTGACACTCTCTGCCGTGTGCTCGATGCCGCCGGCTGGGATGTAACCCGTGAATTTTATTACAATGATGCCGGTGTCCAGATCAGCAATCTTGCCCTTTCTGTCCAACTGCGCTGTCTCGGCATCGGACCAGATGACCCTCGCTGGCCGGAAGGCGGTTACCAGGGCGAATACATCAAGGATGTGGCCGGAGCGTATCTGAACCGGGAAACTGTAGAGGCGGCCGATCAGAGGACAACCGCCTGCGGAGACCCTGAAAACATTGATGACATTCGACACTTTGCTGTCGCCTGGCTACGGCGTGAGCAGGACCATGACCTTGAAGCGTTTGACGTCAGATTTGATGTCTATACTCTTGAATCCTCTCTCTATAGCGAAGGGAGAGTTGATGCGGTTGTCCAGAAGCTGATCGCCAATGGCCACGCCTATGAGCAGGATAACGCGCTCTGGCTCCGCTCCACCGATTTTGGCGATGATAAAGATCGTGTCATGCGTAAAGCAGACGGCAGTTACACCTATTTTGTACCGGATGTTGCCTATCACCAGGCCAAGTGGGAACGCGGCTTTACCAGGGTTATTAACGAACAGGGCTCCGACCACCACAGCACCATCACCCGTGTTCGCGCCGGACTTCAGGCTCTTGATATTGGCATTCCGCAGGAATGGCCCGAGTACGTCCTTCATCAGATGGTAACCGTCATGCGCGGCAGTGAAGAGGTGAAAATATCCAAACGGGCGGGTAGTTATGTAACTCTGCGCGACCTCATTGATGAAGTCGGGCGCGATGCTACACGTTTCTTTTTTCTGATGCGTAAGCCTGATGCCCAGTTGGTGTTCGACATTGACCTGGCAAAACAGCAGACCAACGAAAACCCGGTTTATTATGTTCAGTACGCCCACGCCCGTATCTGCAGTATTTTTGACAATGCTGACGAAAAAGGTTTCATTGCACCGGAAAAACCGGCACGTGCCTCCCTGGACTGCCTCTCGACACCGGAGGACCTTCAGATGATCAAACTTCTTGCAGCACTACCCGATACGGTCAACGATTGTGCTGATCATTTTGAACCTCATCGCCTGACCTATTATTTAAGTGAACTTGCCGGCTGTTTCCACAGTTTCTACAATAAAAACCGGGTTATCAGCGAGGACCGTTCTCTTACGGAAGCACGGCTGTATCTACTGAAACGGACGGCCCAAACCCTGAAAAATGCCCTCTCAATCCTGGGTATATCTGCACCGGAACGGATGTAGTGGAGGCACCATGCGCATAGATTACAGTGAGCCAAAAACGTCGTGCAGTGTTCCCAAAGCGGGGCAAAGCCGGCCTCGAAAAGAGTCTTCATCAGCGGTACTGTTTGCCGTCTTGATTACCGGAATCATCTGTCTCGGAGTTGGCTTTGGCAGCGGCTGGATGCTTTCCCAACGTTCAGCAAAAAAAGCGTTTAAGGCCGCAATGGAGCAGCAAAGCCTTGAAAACAATCCGCAACCGGTCAAAGCACAACCGCCTCCCGTGCAACAACCGCCGGCAACACCACAGCCTCAGGTGGATAATACATCAGCTCAACCGCCATCCGCTGTTGCGTCACCACCTGCGATTGATCCGCCACTCAGCTTTTACAAGACGCTTCCAGGTGGCCAGAAAAGTAATACCATGGGGAGCGGAATCAATACAAAAGAGGAGAAACCTGCAAGGCTGCCTCTTCAGGCAGCCATGCCCACGAATGTGACCAAACCGGCACAATCCCAACCGGATGAAACAACCCTGATCCAGCCGGTCAAGGTTACTCCGGCAAAACCGGCAACCGCCGTTCACCCGGAAACCAGCGGCCACACCGTTCAGGTAGCTTCATTCAGTCTCAAATCAGAAGCTGAAGCACTACGCAGTAAACTGACGGCGAAAGGGTATAATGTCGGTATAGTAGAGTCTCATCTGGGAGACAAAGGCACCTGGTATCGTGTGCGCGTCGGCAAGCATCTTGATCCGGAGGCAGCGAAAGAACTTGCAGCAAAACTGGGTAAAGGAGCAATCGCAATCCCTGAAAAAGATTGATTTTATTGTTGCTCCTGAAATAAATTACTTCTTTGTGTTTTTTTATTGACATATCTCTCACAATACTGGTATAAGTTGCGTTCACTTGTCGCGGGGTGGAGCAGTCTGGTAGCTCGTCGGGCTCATAACCCGAAGGTCATAGGTTCAAATCCTATCCCCGCAACCAAACAAATCAAGGGGTTACAGATAAATCTGTAGCCCCTTTTCTGTTGGTGTCAGGTTTTGCACGTTTAAGGTGGCAAAATAGAGTCTAGCGACATAGCCTTACCTCCCTTGATAACAGATGATTTACATCAGCCCTCTCTCCACGAAGCTCAAATAGTCGTGCCCGATTTTTTTAGCCATTTTTCATTTCTCCCTGTGCTGTCATCATTACTTCCAGCGCCCCAATTTGCTCACCCAACCAGCTATGTAGCGCCTTGGCATTCTGATAGTTGAGAACTACGCCATTTGAAACATAGCGTACGATACTGCTATTGAGATTTTCCGGATCAACGGCGATGATATCCGCACCGATTGAACCGTCAGGGTTGATGGCATGAGTAATTTCATTGGGCAGCGGCGGCCGCTCCAGATAAAAGTTGGCGATTATTTCACCGCGTGGCGAAATGCCGCCGTGGGCGCCATTGACATAAACCGGGTTGTAATCGTACTTGAAGATGTACTTGAAAGTGATAGACGGATCGTGTTTTGACATTTGATTTATTCCTTTCGAATCGGACTATTTTTTACTATCGGCATTGTCACAAACGAGCGCTGGCTGGCAAAAAATGACTCAGCTCTGGATTAAATTGCCTGAAAAAATCTTTAAGACGGACTTCCGCAACTTCCGATGACTCGTTTGCTGTCAACGGTGTTATCAGCCGAATCAACGCACCATCGGTTCTATTGAGGGCAATTGAGTCGACGATATTGTAAATTTTTATCTGGTAAAGATCAGTAAGTATTCGGCCGCGCTGGTCAAACCAGTAGTAGACAAGTCGTCGCTCATTTCCCATAACCATCATTGTTCTATTAATGGTGATTGCACGTTCACTGCTGTCCGCCACAGATATTTTGACCGGCTCTTTCAACTCCCATCCGCTGCCGGGCAGACAGGTAGCCGGAGAGTGACTGGCCTTGCCTTTCGACTGGAAATCACTGTAGGCAACATACGCGTTAACCACTTCGCCCCGACTGTTGCGAAAATCGGACAACAGATAATCACTAAGTTCCAAAGCATCCAGATACATTTTTTCCAGGCTTTGCTTCTTACCACTCCAGTTCCCAACAGAATCGGGAAAAACACTGAACGACTTTTGCATAGGAAAGCGATTTCTGCCTGAAACACTCTGCACTCCTGCAGCGGTAGTTCCCATCAGCAGCAGTATTATCATAAATTGCACTGAAACATGCCGAAACAGCCCGGAATAGTGCTTTTGCTCCGGAATGCGAGCATCCTGACTTTCGCTATTATCCGCTTTATTTTGAGTACTTTTGTCCAGTTCGGGAATAATCCGTTTGAGAACAGCCATCTCAAACAGTAAAATCCCCAGGCTTATCATAAAGATGAACCAGCCGGAAAAATCATGAAAGAACCCTTCCGCCGCCGCTGACCCCATGAACTGGTAAAGAATTCCGACCGAAGCGATTCGCATGCTGTTAGTGATTATAGAGATGGGGATTGTTGACAGGACAATGACGATCTTCTTCCACACGGCCCCTTTGAAAAAGTAGGCCAGCAATATGCCAAGGATAATCAGTGGGAAAAAATAGCGTAAGCCACTACATGCGTCAACTACCTGCAACCTTGTAAAGCCCAGATCGATAACATTACCTTCGCGATAAGCGGTCAGGCCGCACAGTTGCAGCATGAGCACACCGATTTGCGATGATATCAGCTTGAGACGCAACGTCAGGTTGCCGTAGAGAATATCCGGTGGCGGCACCATGGTTAGAACCAGAACAACCGGGAACGCCATCACGCGCAACTTGCGCCACCCCATGACCGACCAGAGGGTTCCTACTGCCAGCAACCAGAGGGAGATAAACATAATCGTATACTCTCCACCCAGTTCCCCCATCCAGTAGAAAGTAATCGCCAGCAGCGCCGGCAGTATACCGACCCACGTGCGGCGTGGTGGCTCACAAGCAAACTCCGTGCGCTTTTCCCATATCAGATAGGCAACCACCAGCGGCATGAAATAACTGTAGGTAAAGTCATCCAGCCCCCATTTACCCAGCAGGTAGGAGGTTGTACTTTTATACATTATCGCCGCCAATGCCAGGAAGAGCAGACTTCCCCCCAGCACTGGCAACGAAACTGCCTTACGCATACACGCTCCCCGCATCCTGCATCAGAATGCTCCAAATCCGCTCCGAAGCCCGGCCGTCCCACATGGGGGGAACAACTGCCCGCTCATTCTTTGTAAGGCTCTCGCTGTAGGCGGCACAAATCCCTGCTACGCTGGTACCGGCCAGAACATTACTTCCCAGCTGGACTGTTATCGGGCGCTCGGTATTCTCTCGAATAGTGATACAGGGCACTCCCAACGCGGTAGTTTCCTCCTGCAGTCCACCACTGTCGGTCAACACCGCCTCGGCCCCGCTCCAGAGGGCGAGTGATTCCCGGAATCCGAGCGGTGGCAGAAGCTGAACATTTTCGGAAAAATTAACACCATGACGCTCCATCATCTGTCTGGTCCGGGGGTGTACCGGAAAGAAAATCGTTCGCGCACTTGCCAGTCTGTTGATCGCCTCGACAATTGAGGAGAAGATCGCACCATCATCGACATTTGACGGCCGGTGAAGCGTCATAAACAGATACGGCCCTTTGACTTCACTCAACATCCGTTCAATGATCGCCGATGGTTGTGTCGTCTTGAGTATTTCCGCCTGGTGCAGGAGATTATCGATCATCACATGTCCCACCTCATGGATACTCTGCCGAGATTTCCCTTCCGCGAGAAGATTCGTCACGCCGCTCTCCTCGGTGACGAAAAACCAGTCCGAGATAGAATCAGTCACCATACGATTGATCTCCTCCGGCATGGCCAGATCAAAGCTTCTCAGACCTGCTTCTATATGCCCGACCTTGATCATCATTTTTTTGGCAACAATGCTGCAGGCCAACGTAGAGTTGACATCACCTACCACCAGAATCAGATCCGGCTGCGCCTGCAGGCAGACTTTTTCGAACTCCACCATTATCTTGGCCGTCTGCACGGCATGAGATCCGGAACCGGCTTCAAGATGATAGTCAGGATTCGGAATACCAAGTTCCTCAAAAAAACCATGAGACATGGCATGGTCATAATGTTGTCCGGTATGGACGATGCTGCATTTCACCCGTTCATGAGCCAGTGATGCCCGGTAGATAGGAGCTATTTTCATGAAATTGGGCCGGGCTCCGGCGACCAGTAGGACGTTCATTAGTACCTCGTTAGTAAAAATTATCATTCCGGCGTTAAAGAACCCGGAAAAGTGACCACTCATCCGGGTTCATAGTAACAGGTTAGTTTTGAGGTTACGTTACGGGGAGGTTAAAGTTTGGTAAACAGTTGTGGAAATCAGTGAAAAACCATTTCATATTTTTGCCGAAACACCTGGTAGGCAAAAATCGGCAGAACCTTCTGCCGGGCAATGCGCTTTGGTTCCGACATGAGACGATAGAACCATTCCATATTCATGTTGCACCAGAACTCAGGAGCGCGTTTGACCGTACCGGCGATCGTGTCGAGTGTCCCTCCGATGCCCTGGCAGACTCGCACGGTCAGTAATTGGCTGGCGTAGGTCGCAAACCATTTTTCCTGGCGCGGTGAGCCGAGTGCCAGAAAAAGCACCTGGGCGCCGGAAGCATTAATCTGCTCAATCAGCTTTGGCATCTCTTCGGCGGGAACAAATCCGTTGGCCCGACCGACAATTTCAAGTGAAGGATACCGTTTCTGCAGCACCTCAACTGATTTCGCGCTCACTTCTTCCTTTGCTCCATAGATGAATACCCGATACCCCTTATTTGCTGAAAGACCGCAGATTTCATCCATCATCTCAACGCCGGGGACACGCGACAAACTGACTCTGTAGAGGATCCGAGCCGCCATCACAACACCGATACCGTCAGGAATCAAGAGATCGGCATCTCTGAACACTTTGTGCAAATTCGGATCACGCGGCACTGAAAAATTTTTCTCCGGGTTGACGGCAAAAACACTATGCGGCCGATCCCCTTTTTCGATAAAGTTTTCCACTCTTTGAAGAGCCCCATTCATATCAACCGGATCGACCCACACATTCAAAATTTTAAGACGGTTTTCATGTGATGACATACTGGCCTCCATATTGTTTTTTTATTCAAAAAAAAACACCCGAACCGCACAAAGAATTACCTCTGTTAACGATCCGGGTGTCCTGGTCCCTGAGAGTTCTCAGGTCAGCGAAATGCCCATATATTCAATTGTGATTACTATAGCATACGAATGTTACATCAGTATGGAGAGTACCAAACGATTTGGTTAATTTTTCGTGACGCCACACGGAGCTATTCTGGTAATAAAAGCCATCTCGGTCGGCGAACCGTTCCTGACTGCCTGAAGCAACGGAGACTGCACTTTCTGGTTGTACCCCTGAGAAAACCACCCCAGCGGGGGCTCATCCTCTCCCTGACGCAGCTGAAAACGTCCCGACTCCAGTTCAAAACGAATGCGGTGACCATTACGTTCCGCCAGCCAACCACCGTCAACTTCGGACAAGGTGACCTCCGGATGGAGGTGAAAATTAAGTTCAAAACAGTGCTGACCACTCCCCTGAAAATGATCCGTAATCTGCCATGTTCCATCCGGCGCATTCAGGATTGATCTGATGTGGCGCACCCGGTTTTTAAGTCGGGCGTAGCCGTCGTGACTGGCCTCAACAAGCAGCCCACCCGCTGTTTCAACGGCCTGCTCCAGTTGACAATTATAGGGGTTCCCCCAGACAAAACTTGTCAACTGCGTGGCCTGATCAACCCCATCAATAGTTACGGTATTGTGCGCCCTGGTTCCTTTAAAATAACGCCGGAACATTGCACTGCCATTATAGCGGTAGGTTCCGCTATCAACTAGAAACGGTATGCCGCCAACAGACAGTGTCACCGACAGTGCATCGGCATGACCGTGGTTGAAGAGTGGCGCCATTCCTAATGGACCATGATCAAACGTCAACAGCGTATCACTGCTGCCGCGTATGATCGAGTAACCCGATGTTGCAAAGGTTTGGCAAGCTGAGCGCTTATCAGCCGGTATCAATCGTTGTGGAGACAGTCCGGGTGCGATGGCGTAGCCATCATCATAGTCGCCCGGAGCAGGATAGTGGCCTGACAAAACGCGGAACGAAGCTAGAAACTCCTCTCCGAGCAGTAACCGCCCCTTGAAGTCAGCACAATTTTTTAAGCCATTGTTCTCCAGAAAATTGATGGCGAGGCAATAAATGTCGAGGACAAGCCGGTGGTAGCCGAAGGACTGTTCCGCCGGTCCGCCATCAGTGAGGATTTGATGAGGAAGTTCCTGTTTAAGAAGTGTGATGCCGGTATTCAACCACCGTTGGCCTGCATCCGTCTGTCGATGTATGCCCCCGGCAATAACCAGTCCCATCGCTTCGCAGACCGTGTGATTTCCAAGAGATGAAAACAGGGAGAGATTTTTTTCGATCCACCAGGCGTGCAGAAAAACAGCCGTGAGAATCCTTTCGGCATCGCCGTTGGTAAGATTATCAAGGCTTTTCAGCGCATATAAAAACACCGGCACCCGCAATCCACATTCCATGGCGGACAGATAATGAGGACCACGAAGAAAGGGGTTGTCCTCCAGCCACTGCATAATTTCATTGCGGGCAAACGATTTGATCCAGGTATTATCCGGTGCATCGGGGTGCTGTTGAAGCCGGGCGATCAGGAGCGTCACATGCTGCAGGCGTGCCGGTTCCCAGAGCGCCCGGATGTCCACCTGAGTACCGATGATAGAACGAGTTGAGGCGCAATAGCTGTGGCGCAACTCACGTTCATAATGCACCAGAGCATCCGGATCGAAGTTCAGCGTAAAGCGAAACCCTGCCAGAATTCGCTCAATCTCTGCACTTTCAACACAACCAGTAAACGCAGGCATGATAAGTGCGCCGATATTTTGCAGATCCGCTGTAGGAATGCGGCACGGCAGACGACCACGGCCGGCCCGAAAACCGGCGCGATAGTGCGTTCCGGCCTGCCCGACCCGGTGAATCAACTCTGCCAGGGAGGCGCGTTTGAAGCGGGTCAGATAGAACCGGAAACTTTTCAGCAGACGTGACACAGGATTAAATACAACAGGTCTGACCGGTACGGATCGATTCCAGCATCCGGAAGGTAGCCAGAGTAGTTGCGTGAATTTCCGCAAAGGGGATCAGCGGCACGCTTCCTTTCCGAACCGCTTCAATGAACTGCACAACTCCTTCTTTTTGTCCTTTATCCTGAACAGAGAGTTTCTTCTCACTCTTTTTTCCGGCGCTATGAATCGTCAGTACTTTAAAATCGTCGAGGATGCCGACTGCACCATGCCCGAATACCTCAATCCGCTCTTTGGACACCGCTTTGTCACCATTAGCGAAGTAGGCTATTGAACCAACGGAACCATTGGCAAAGGTAAGCGAAATATTCACGGTATCAAGCAGATTGGCAGGAGATTGCATGGCTGTTGCGTGCACGCTGACCGGCAGTGAACCGCTCAGGTAAACCATAAAATCTAAGAAATGGCAGACTTCTCCGACGATCCGACCTCCACCCACCTGTGGATCCTGAATCCAGGAGGAGGCCGGAATAGCACCGGCATTAACCCGATAGGTCATGGCCAGCGGTCCAGTGCCAAATTCTTTTTTCAGCTGTTGTGCCAACGGGGCGAAGCGTCGGTTGAAGCCGACCATCAGTTGTGCGGAACCTTGGGTAGCCAGCCATGCTTCAGTAATGGTGGTAAGTTCTTCTTCACAGAGACAGAGCGGTTTTTCGACGAAAACGTTTTTACCTGCCCGGAGCGCCTGCAGCACATAGCCGGCATGCGAGTCGTGACGGGACGCAATGAAGATAGCATTGATCTGCTCATCAGCCACAATGTCAGTCGCAGTACCGCTGCAGAACTGAAAACCATAACGGTCAGCCACGGAGCGGGCACCGGTCGGAGTAGCTGTCATCACCCCTTTTAACATGACATTCTGCCCAACCACGATATTGGGGAGCAGATGACTCTGGGCGTATGAACCGGCCCCGATAAACCCGACTATCGCCCTCCCCGGCCCGCTTACAGCATTTTCTGCCCGCGCCTTCAGGACCAATGGCGAAACAATGATCGGTCTGGTGACGTCGTACTGAAGCAGAATCCCGAGGAACGGTGCACTCTTCTCCATCAGGAGGTCGTAGGCATCGGGCGCTTCGTCGAGCTGAAACAGGTGGGTAGTAAGATAGGAAACGTCGATCCTGCCGGAAAAGATCAGCTCCTGAAACGCCTGCATGTTGCGGTTTTCCGTCCAGCGGACATATGCCGCCGGGTAATCGATCCCCTTCTCCTCGTAAGCCGGGTCATAGCGTCCCGGGCCGTATGAGCAGGACATTTTCAGCTGCAGTTCTTTGCGATAATAGTGCGGGTCGCGCTCAAAGCCGGTCGGCACGGCACCGACGATCACCACCGTGCCCCGCTTACGGGCAATCTCGCCGGCAAAATTAACCGGATCAAGCGAAGCAGTGGCAGCGGTAATAATGACCGCATCGCACCCCAGACCATCGGTAAAATTGTTAATTAATCCAGTGATCCCGATATCATTGCGGCAGAGAGCGAGATCGGCGCACTTTTCTCCGGCGACTGTTACCACCCCTGGATCAATGTCAACCGCCACCACCCGGACACCGGAGGCCCGCAGGATCAACCCGGTCAACTGCCCGAGCAGTCCCATGCCGATTATCATGCATGATTCTCCGATACGCAGGTCTGCCTGCCTGACCCCTTGCATGGCGATCGCACCCAGCGTGTTATAGGCTGCCTGGCGGAGATCGGCACCGCAGCGGAGACGCACGCAGAGACTGGCCGGCACAGAGACAACCTCGGCATGCGAAGCGCTGAGACCGCCGCAGGCAACCAGGTCGCCGATGACAAACCCGCTGACTTCCGCTCCGACCCCGATAACCTCTCCTGATGTGGAGTACCCAAGCGGCGAGTGCGCATCCAGTTTTTTCATCACCGCCCGGTAGGTCTGGGTAAGACCCTGCGAAAGCAAGGTATCCATAACCTGCCTGACCTGCTGGGGACGTTCCTTGGCCTTGGCGACAAACCCGGCACGGGCGGTTTTGACCGTACTTCCCTCGGTTCCGGCACTGATCAGGGAAAAATGGTTACGGACCAGAATTGTTCCCGCAGCAGCCTGCGGCAGTGGCACCTCAAGCACCTGCATGTCGCCATTCTTCAATTTTTGCGTAAGTTGGAGCATTTCACCACCAAGTCTGCAGGATTTTCAAACTGCGGCATGATAGCAGACGATTGTTACAGTGAAACAACAGGTGGGTGAATGTTTGGTGAACTTAAAAAAACGCTGGATCTTGTTTATAATTATAATTAAATTTTGCATCAGAAGCTTTTTTACTGTATAAAACAAATTCTACTTATGTTTATAGGTAAAAATATGTCAGAAATTGATTTAAAATTAAAGAGCCTCGGCCTGAGATTACGTGACGAACGGTTGAGACGCAACGAAACCCAGGCACTGTTTTCCGCCAGAATCGGAGTCAGCCCCCCTACTCTGCGCAAAATGGAATCCGGCGATCCGAGCGTTCTGATCGGACACTGGGCGACAGCTTTGGAAATACTCGACCGCATAGGTGATATCGATGCCGTTCTGGCAGCACCAGAAGACCTGTTTGCCAAATATGAACTGACAAAAGCCCCTGTTCGTAGGCGTGCATCGAGGCGATCATGATATATCGGCTTAGAGTATGGGAACAATCAACCGGATCACAGCTCCCTGTTGGCGAGATGGTGTGCGAAATCAGCAGCAACGGCCAGGCAAAAGGTGCATTCAGATATAAGCAGGAGTTTCTTGAACGGATCGATACCTTTGCTGTTGACCCGGTCTCGATTCCGCTGAAAACTGATACTTTTTCAATTAACCATCCCGGTATTTTCGGCGTCTTCGAGGACAGTCTCCCCGACGATTGGGGACGCAACCTTCTCGTTCGCAAACACAAGATCCCCCGGCACGACCAGAATCTGCCGAATCTCCTGCTTGCAATCAGCAACTCTGGTCTCGGTGCCCTGTCATACACAGGTCATGAACAGCCGCTCCCGCCAGCGACGGAAATCTCTGTCCGTAACCTTTCTGCACTTGTTACAGCTGCCGAAATGTTTGAACATGGTGAATTGCGAGATCCTGAACTCACCATGCTGCTGGGGGCTGGAAGTTCGCCCGGCGGTGCCCGACCGAAGGTCGTGGTGTATGATGAAACGGCAGATATCCACTACATTGCCAAGTTCCCGAGTATCAAAGACCATGTAGATGTCGTAAAGATTGAGGGTGCAACCATCGCGCTGGCCGCAAAAGCCGGTCTTATCGTGCCACCGGCCACACTCGTCGAATGTGGCGGAAAACCGGTTCTCCTCGTCCGGCGCTTTGACGTCATTCCTGGTGGCCGACGGCATATGATCAGCATGCAGACCCTGCTGAAAGCACAGGGGTATTACAATCTGCGCTATCAGGATGTACTGGAGATAGTACGAAAATATAGCAGTAATCCGCGTGAGGATTCCGAACGCCTGTACCGCCAGATGGTCTTTAACGCCATCATCGGCAATACGGACGACCACCTGAAGAATTTTTGGATGGTATATGATCACCAGGAGAAATGGCGGCTTTCGCCAGCCTTTGATCTCGTTCCCGACATCGGGAACCGGGGAGAGCATGTCCTGTTCTTCGATATCGAGCCGTTTTATCGAGGTCGCAAAAGCCTTGAGATTATCGGGCGAAGGTGGGGGATAGCTAATCCAGAGGCAGTGGTGGAGCAGGTTTTTAAAGCGGTTACCGATTGGAAGGAGGAATTCTCCTGCAGGGGAGTTTCTGAAGCGGATATATTACGTTTCAGGGAGATTGATGTGAATCTGTTGACGGTATGATTCTTAGACTCCTAAGCCGCCTTTGCAAATTCCGCAACAACTGACCGACCGAGACAAGATAACGCTCTTTCCATGCCTGGTGTTTTTGACGGATGGCGAGGATCAAGCATTCGGCGCACTTCTTTTTCATCAATCGACATCCGCCTGGCAAGCTCGCTTTTGCTGATGCCGTCTTCCCGCATTGCACTATACAGAGCCGCTTTTAATGAGGTAGAAAGAGGGACCGTAGCCATGTATTCACCCTGCTTCTTGTTCGATGGCTCTGGTATATCTACGTTGCGTTTCATACGGGATGCGATAGCTTCCTCAAGAGCGTCGGATGCTTCAATTACAGCTTCTGTAATCGTTTCACCCTGAGTGATCGCCTCAGGAAAGTCTCTGCAGGTTACCGTGAACCCCCCATCAATAGTATCTGGGGTCAGTTTAATTGGATATATCATGCGTGTCATATTATGCTCCCATGATTTCGTCAATAGAGATGCCAAGCTGCTTGAGCATGGCGTGAAAAGTTCCCGATTTTAAATCGTCTTTCGGGTTGCGTACGATGGTCAGATTGTCACCAAGAAAAAGCGCTATGTGGCTTCCCTTGCCACGCGCTTCATCAACCGAACACGCAATACCCCTGCTCTTTCCGATTTTGCGCACTCGCCTTATAAATTCTTTCCCATTCATAACCACACACTCGGTCTTTTTTGTCCGATTGTCAATGGATTATTCTCACCGTTCTCCTGCAGAGGAGTTTATGAGGCAGACATCTTCCGTTTCAGGGAGATTTGACGTTGGAACCCTCCTGGCATACCAATACTAACCATGTACTCATCAATCCACGGCACCCACACATGAATGAAATACAAGTTGTTTCCATAATGCCTTTCAGCTTTGATCTCAGGCTAATCACATAGTATCAGGGAGGGGAGTTAGGGATAATTGTTCTTGTGGTTATACCATGTTTTATATAAAGATGGTATAACTGTAAATCGAGGAGGGGCTATCATGTACGAAATAGACATACAAAGCCGAACGCTCTACGCTGAACTGATCGACGTGCTGCAGATCGTGGAGGCATCAAGAAGTATATCGAGCTTGAAAGGATCATTCTCGATCAAAGATATCAAAGGGGATGAATATGTATATTTCAGAGTTTACAATCCGAGCGGCCAACTTGACGAAATATACGTAGGCAAGCGAAACGATCAGACAGAGCGCCTTATGCGAGACCACGCCTCAGGGAAATCCGAAGTTGTTGAAATGGGAGAAAAGCTCAAGCGCTTAAGTAGTCAAATAATGGCCGGCGCAAAAATGCCGACTGATAAGGCGATGATTCGAGTAATCCGAAGCCTTGCAGATACAGGCGTGTTTAAAAATGGCGGGGTTCTTGTCGGAACACACGCTTTTCAGGCCGCAGGGTTGATGCTTGGCGTTTGCTGGAGTGCTGAGACAACCAGAACAACGGATGTTGACCTAGCTGTTGAGCGTAAAGTGGCAGTAGCAATTCCAGTAATACATGCAGATATTCCCGCCGCCCTGGATAGCTTGCAGATGGGTTTTTACCCTGTACCGAGACTGAACCATAAAGAACCGTCAACTAACTTTGCCATACGAAAAAGTCAGCTTCGACTTGATGTATTGACGCCCAAAACTGAGGAAACAAATGCGCCGATTTTCATCAAGCGGTTCAATTGTGCAGCCGAACCGCTCAGTTATCTTTCGTATTTGATTGAGTCGCCTGTACCTTCGGTATTGTTGGACTCAATACCGGTTCCTGTCAATATTCCGCAACCGGTGCGATATGCCCTGCACAAACTGATTGTTTCCCAGGTGCGAGATGTATCAGCAGATGCAAAGCGGCCAAAGGATTTATACCAATCACATCAGATATTGTCAGTACTACAGGAAAGCAGGCCATTTGACATTCAACCGGCATGGCAAAATCTCATAGAACGTGGTCCGAAATGGGAAAAATATGCGAAGGCCGGATTAGCTGCGATGGAAAAACTCTATGGGAAGTTAGATCTGCAATTATCGGAGTGATCGAAATTCGAATTCCAAGAACTCTATTTTTTCAAGAACCAGCAGTCGTGCCACAGCACCAGATTTAACAAATTCCAGATTTTCATGCTGTTAAAGCGTTTCTGGTGCTCATGATTGGCGAACAGTTGTTCGATAAACGGTCGGTTAAAAAGCTCTGCGGTAAGGGGGCTTGAGAGAATAACGTCACGTGAATACTGAATCAACCGTTCACTCAGCATGCTGGTTGCTGAACCGCAGAAACCCATCTTTGAACGGTAGATAATATCGTCAGGAATAATCCCTTCGGCAGCTTTCTTGAGAATGTACTTGGTCTCACCATTTTTATATTTGAGGGACGACGGAATCCGCAGGGCAAATTCAACCAGATCTTCATCGAGGAACGGTACGCGGGTCTCGATTGACTGCGCCATGCTCATCTTGTCAACCCGCATGAGCAGCAGTTCCGGCAGACGGTTCTTCAATTCGATATTGATGATCCGCAATAACGGGTCGTCAATATTCAGCCGGTTTTTCATATCCCTGATCAGGCCGCTGGAGGTCTGCCCTCTGTGCGGCTTCCGCAGCAGACGGCTCTTCTCACTGTCCCAGAAGGCGATGGCATTCCCCATGAATATTGGATCATTGGTAATCGCCCGCCGCAGACTGTCTTCCTTTTCCGCTGAGATCATTCCACCCGCAAGGCGGTGCCCGATCGATTTCAGCACACCGGGGAGCTTCAGATAGTGCCGGTAAAACGACTGGTCAATCCGGTTGAAATAGTGATGCATCTGGTAGCCGGAAAAAATCTCGTCACTCCCCTCCCCCACCTGGATCACGGTTGTGCCCGACTCGCGGGCCAGTTTGGAGAGGTAATACAGCGGCACGCAGACCGGGTCGGCCAGCGGCTCATCCTGCAGAAAGGACATCTGCGGCAGAAAGGAGATGAAATCATCATCCGTAATCGTGATCTCGTGGTGACGTGCGCCAAACCGCTCGGCAACGCACCGTGCATAGTCGAACTCGTTGCCCGGATCACCTTCAACCCCAATGGAAAAGGTATCCACCGGGCGATCCATCAGTTCCGCCATCAGGGCCACATTGAGTGATGAATCCACACCACCGCTCAGAAAAACACCGAAGGGCACATCCGAAACCATCCGCCGGGCAACCGACTGGCGCAGCAGTCGCCGGAGCTCATCCACATACTCCTGCTCGGACAGCGGTACGGGATGAGGGCTAAAGCGGCTCGACTCCCAGTACTGCTTCTTCTCCAGGTGACCATCACTGTCGATACGCAGCCAGCAGCCCGCCTCCAGCTTGGCGACTCCCTCAAAAAATGTGCCCGGTGCCGGGGCATTGGCAAAGGTCAGATAATGGTAGAGCGACTGCTGATTGAGTTTCCGTTCCATACCGGGCATGGCCAGCAGGGCCTTGATCTCGGAGGCAAAAAAAATGGTTTTGCCCTGGTGGTTCAGATAGAGCGGTTTCACCCCCAGTGGGTCGCGCACCAGGGTCAGGGATCGATCCCGCAGGTCAAACAACGCAAAGGCATACATGCCGCGAATGCGCCTGAGTGTCTGGTCAAGTCCCCACTCACGGATGGCATTGAGCAGCACCTCGGTATCGCTGTGAGAGCGGAACGCACAGCCGCCACCCAGAAGTTCGTCGCGCAGTTCGCGGTAATTGAAGATCTCACCGTTGAAGACAATCGTCAGGGAACCATCGGGAGTACTCATGGGTTGATGACCAAGCGGGGAGAGGTCGATAATCGAGAGCCGGCGGTGTCCCAGGCCTACGAACAACTGCTCATCGCGGAAGAAATGGGTTCCGGCATCATCGGGACCGCGTGTAACCATCATGTCCCGCATGGCGCACAGCTCCGCCTCGGAGAGAGACCAGCCTGGTTCAGTGGAGAAAGCTCCGACTATTCCGCACATAGAGATTCCCTCATAGCAATATCTTCCACCTGTATATCCGTCCGTTGAAGATCTATTTTATGCGGGCAAATCATTGGCCGGCTTCCTCGATGATCTTCCTGAAACTGCTCCGGATCACCGGAACATCGTATTTCTCTGCTGCTTCCTGGTAGGCATTTTCGGCCAGACGGGTTCTCAGTACACTATCCTGTAACAGAAGTTGAATCTTTTCACTCAGATCAAGCGGGTTGTTCACCGCCACCGTCACGGCATTTTCGCCATCGCGCAGAATCTCTTTCATCCCGCCGACAAAAGTTGCGACAATCGGGGTTCTGGTGGCCATCGCCTCCAGAATGACATTCGGGATACCTTCAGAATGGCTGGGCAATATCAGCATTGTGCTTCCGTACAGGGCCTTCAGCTTATCATCGCCGCCAATCCAGCCATTAACAGTAATCTCCGAAGTCAATTGTTTTGACCGGACATATTCGGCCAATTGGGCAACTTCCTTGGTTCCGTAGAAATTCAGATGAACCGAAATCCTCCTATCCTTAAGTTTTCCGATTGCATCCACCAGTTCATAGACACCTTTTGCCCGGATATACCAGCCAAGATACAGCAATTCAGCGGTCTGACGTTGAATTCCGGCGCAGTCTGCCATTTCCTTGAGGTTTACAGCATTGCGCAAAACATGGATGGGTGTGCGGGGAAAGTGGATTGAAATATTGTGTTTCATCTCGTCTGCAAGAACAACAAAGATAGACACCTGGCCGAGTACAAACGTGGAGTAACTGCGGGAAACACCGGAAGTGCCTGAGTAAAA
The DNA here is from genome assembly GCA_049318985.1 of Desulfuromonadaceae bacterium. GTDB lineage: Bacteria > Desulfobacterota > Desulfuromonadia > Geobacterales > Pseudopelobacteraceae > JACRCG01. The sequence continues at coordinate 78,536 of JBMOEI010000016.1, read as the reverse complement.
ATCATAAAAGCCGGAGGGATGAATATGCAGAATCACCTTTTTGCCAAACAGGCGAGCGAGCAGGAGAAAGAGGCTCTTACGGTAGAAACTTGTATGTGCAGAGCTATGAATATAGACAAGGTTGGCACCTGCAAGAAGTGACACAAAGCGCCAGAGCCCTTTGAGCAGTGTTATGAATTTGTGGTTGGAGGCATCACTGCAACTATAAATAGAGGTAAAATCATAGCCGGTAAAAAAACCGGCATCCTGCCAGATCGTTACAACCCGGGAGACGCCGCCCTGTCCAGCAAGGTCAGGACCGACCATGATGATTTTTTTTCTGTATTCAGATTTCATCTCAGTGCAATGACCTGTAAACATCGGTTGTTTGTCTTCCGATGGTTTCCCAGCTTAAAGTACTCTGCGCTACGGAAACGGCATTTTCTCCAAAGGATTCAAGGCGTTCATCATTGATGAGTAATTCTGATAACGCATTTGCCAAGGCCGTTGGGTCCTTTGGCAGCACAAGCAGGCCAGTTTTACCATGCTCAAGCACTTCTCCAATGCTACCGGTATCAGTAGCAACCACCGGTTTTCCAAACCCCAGTGCGAGAGCAAGGACACCACTTTGTGAGGCACTTACGTATGGCAGAACGACGATGTCGCTCTGCTCAAAAATTTCTGCTACTTCATTGTTTGCGATATACCTGTTGAATATTTCGTATTTAGATGGATCGGTCATCAACTTTGCGTAAAAAGCGAAATCATTACCTGGTTCATTGGTAAAACGACCGGCAATACAGATGGTAAAGTCCTTGAATTTCTCTGTTATAAGGGGTTCGGCTCGAATCAGATATTCAAGTCCCTTGTTCTTTCTTGCTTCCCCAAAAAACAGCAATCGCTTGTTTCCTGCTGCAGCGTGAAACAGCGGATCATTTTCCGATCGCCACGTTTTGTAGTACGAGAATTCTCCATGAGGAATAACTGATATCAGATCTGAGTGGAGCTTGAAATTCATGGTCAGTTCAGCCTTCATCTTCACACCATGAACAATAAATGCAGAAGACTGCCGTGCAATCCAACGTTGCGCCAGATGCTGGTAGTAACTGTTGGCAAATCGCAAGCCAACATGTTGTGTCGGATCGTGAACCGTGCAGACCATTGGGACATTTTTAAACAGATGGCGATTCATACTGAGCCAGACATTGCCCTGCTGGACATGGACGATGTCATATTCACGTAACTTTCGAGCGAGATTGCGATGGCTGAGATAGTTTTTTGGATCTCGAATCCGATACTGGTTTATCTCCATCCGGTTGATTCGAGAATCAAGAAGGTCTAAAATCGTCGCATCACGTTGTCTGACGTAATCCCCGTTGTAAAAGAAATCAATCTCAACCTCGTTACAAAGGGCGTTGACGAGACAAACAGAATATTCGATACAACCTGAAAAAAATGCGACTCTCATTTTAATTATGATTTGGTTTGAAAATAAAATTATTTATGTACTTTTTGTTTTTCAAATTATCCAGATATGGTTTTTGGTCCTTTTCATATGAGAAGTTTGAAACGTCGACATACTTTCCATCCAAGTAATAGTAGCCATGATACCCATATTCGATAATCATATTGAAGATATCTGTAATCGGCCTGTCCAGATGCCGCTGCTCAATTTCCACAAGTAACACAGGCTTATCTTTCCGAATTGTTTGTTCTGCCCCCCTTATGACAAAACTCTCGTATCCCTCAACATCAATCTTTATGAAGGACACGTCAGAAAACTGATATTCATCCAATAACTTAATTGGAACTGTTTTTTTTATTGAATCATTTCCGAAATCTATGAAACTTGGAGACTCACCATAATTATCCTTCGGTATGTTTATTTCCAGAACACCACCTTTATCAGACAAACCAATGTTGTGTAATGAAACATTACCCGGCTTAGATTTAGTCAATGCATCAAAGTATTCTGGAACTGGTTCAAAAGCTTCAACCTTATTAAAAATTTTGGAGAGGGCATAAGTGTACAAACCACGATTTGCTCCAACATCAATGGCTCTCTGCTTATTGCCAGCTAATTCTCGAAGGATGGCCATTTCCGGCTCAAGCTTTCCTTTATACTTGTGAGCATAATAAGACAAGCAAAGGAAATATCTGGCTGGAACAAATTTACGAATAAGAGCACTAATATTCACGTTAATTATCCTTTAGTAAAAATATTTTAAATAGTTAAAATTTCACTGAAGCTTAGTTTGAAATCTGCCTGGACCAGTTACCCCCAGTAAAAAATCAATAACGCCTGATATCAGGCCCTTAGCAGCGGGGATGTTGCGTTCCCTAATTAATAGCGAAATAAGAGAGCGAAGATAATTACTTGATACATTAATAAATTCTTTCATGCCAAATTTAACGGCGACATTGCGTATCAGATAAAGTTTGTTTCTATATACAAAATAATTTATCAATTCGGATCCAGCTCCCATTGATTTTGATACTTTGTGCAAAATAGAACATGTAGTTACAACCGCAAGCTTGCATCCCATATCTGCCACTCGAATACATAATTCACTTTCCTCTGATGTCAAAAAATAATCGTCATTAAAGCCGCCAATCATCTTTACTAGTTCAGTTCTTATCATCAGAGAGGAACCTTCAATAAAGGAACAGTAGAAAGCATCGTCAGATAATATAGATTCATCAAGAGTAACATTTCTAAATTTAAAAGATATTTTAGCTGTATTGCGGTCAATATCCGCTCCACAAAATGAGATAATTTTAGGCTCATCATAACAATATACAAGTGGCCCAGCGATACCAACATCCGGGTGTTGCTCCATAAAATTAACCAGCTTTGCTAATGTATCCGGAGTGACTACAGTGTCGTTATTTAGATAAAAAATGTACTTCGGGTCAAACTCATCAACCTTGGCAAGCCCCAGATTATTGCCACCGGTGAAGCCCAGATTGATCTCGCTCCTGATACAGCAGACCTCCGGAAAATCATGTACGAGAAGGGGAAGTGGGTTTTTACGGGAAGCGTTATCTACAACGATAATCTTAATATTTTGATAGGTTGATAATCGTAACGAATTCAGACACTCGACAGTGTCATCCAGTCCGTTGTAGTTGACTATGATTATCGCTACCAAGGAATTCATGTAATCAACGTACCGTGCCATCAGTCATAGTGTTTGTAGCGGCCAACTGATTCACCGAGACACGCGTTACGGCCATGAGGGCCAAGGAAAAGGCAACAATGGCTATGCCGTTAGGCAACACAAAGTGTGCAAAGGTGAAACCAGTAAAAATCAAGTAGACAAGAAAATAGTAGCTCCCTCGACAGATAGCTTCTGCAACAGGTACATTTCCGAGAGCTACCGCCTTAGTAAGTGTCTGTTTGCTGCTGCGGTACATGTACGAAAAAAACCAGACAACCCATGCAATGCCCACTAAACCGCTTTCACCAGCGATCTTCATATAGCCAAGGTCAGATCCGTTGAAAAACCCATATTTTCTATACGTTGTCATTGTTCCTATTTCTTTTTCCGAATCCTTACGAGTGGCTAGATTCCCCACACCGGTTATAGGGGAGCGCATGAGAGCTGATAGGTACATTGACATTTGAAATTCTCTACCGGCTTCTTTTTGTAACTTGCTTGTTTGAAGAACCATTTTAGCCAGTTTGGTATCTCCGATAATGGGAATATTTTCTTCCGACACTGCCATACCAAGCGCAAGAATAGAAACGAATACGAGGCTGAGAGCAATGGCGGCGAATTTCAATATCCGCTGCTTGCAGGTAATAAGTGCAAAGGCCGTAACCACAACAAGCGAAGAAACCAGCGTCCGGGTGTATGTTGATAGAATCGCATAGGATACGACAAACAATAATCCCACCCAGCACGATTTACTGATCGCGCTCACCTCTTTGCGGGCATACAGCAGGCGGGCGAGAGTTACACAATAGATAAACACTGGCACCGAACCATAGGGGAAAAAAAGGCGATGATCACCGAAGCGCCTCATACCACCGATCTTGCTATAATATTTTTCTGTAAAATGAATGAGCCCTAAATCGGGGAAATATTTGGTCAACAATAGTATGACTACATATATGCCAATCAGTGCGGTCGTCAGATTGACTAATGTTTCCAGACCTTCAATATTCCTTAAAAACAATACATAGGTGAAGAATGAGAGCCAGACGAAGTTCTGTCGCACAAGTATTAAACCTTGTGTATACGGTTGGTCAAAAAAAAGATGCGCCATGAGAGGGCTTATGAGCATCACTACACAGATGCCGACCACCAACAAAGACTCTTCACGATAAGAACGAAAAGCCTTCAATAGGCTTTTGATAAAAAAAAGGCAAAAGAGCGGCAGCATAACAAAAAATGCGTCTGAAAGTCTGAAGACGCCTGGTATAACAACCAGGCTTTCAGGCAATAGATAGAAACCCTCGTACACAATAAATAAAACCAGAACAATCAACCAATTAGAAATCAACTGATATCTCCAAAATAACAACCTTTAGATACACGTTATGCAGCGTCTTATAGCGTGCGGTTGGAAAATAAATTACCGTACAGCGCGATTAGTTCAGCAGCATTTTCTGAAATCGTCTTCAATTTCGGAATATTTTTTTTGTAGGCATAAATCCTATCGGGATTATCCAGTATGTAGTCAATCTTGGCGGCAAGATCTTCACTATTGCCCGGCTCAAACAGTAATCCATTCGCATCGTGATCAATAAAATCGGGAAAGCCACCAATGTTGGATGCAATGATTGGTACTCCGCCGCTGAATGACTCAAAAATGGTTTGTGGCGCGGTATCGTTGCAGATGGATGGAAGCACCATTATGTCAATCTGCTTGAGTATTTTCGGCAATTCATCGGGATGGTAGCGTCCGGTAAACTCAATCGGCAGACTTTCGCGCCCCTTCATCAGTTTGGCAACATAGTTTTCATCATATTTTCCAAAAATTTTTACCCTGAAATCACTCCGATTCAAGCGTGCAATAGCATCCAGAAAAACATGAGTTCCCTTGTAATAATTTACGCCACCGATATTACCGATTACAATTGGCTCACAAAGTGACTGATCTGATTGCTTCTGTCGTTCTGCAATAGTCGAACCGATATGCTGAACATGAAGTTTTGCTTCGTTTACACCAAAGCTTTTTAAGGTCTGGCGTACGTCGTTAGATACACAGATGGTTAGGTCGCTGAACCTGTTCAATGTTTCCTGTCCAGCTTCAAGTCTTGTCCGCAGTAATTCCGCAAGGACTGGATCTGCACTACGTTCAGTAGTAGATATGTCGTTTCGTACGACCCCCGGCGACCAATCGATTTTACTTGTGCGCTTAGTCCGCTGCATCAGTCCATACAATACGCCGCTTCTAGCTTTGACAAACTCCTTAAAGCTCCTGATCCTCGCACGACGAAATTCGGCTGCAATATCCTGTTTACCTGTGCAAATAGAGCACTTCACTAAATCAAACGGACCTCGGCAAGGTTCACCCAGATGATCAATCATAACTCGCTTCTGACAAATGTAGCCGTAAACATGGATCGTATTGATTACGGATATTCCTAGATTACTGGCCAGCCGGTTTATGGAAAATGGTAAACCGAGCCTGGAATGAACATGCATTACGTCGGGTTTAATATTATTAAGGTAATCATTGATCACTTCATCCATATCAGGCATGGAAATGTCGCGTTGTGGGTGACCATAATTGAATGGCAGACAGCTTGAATTAAAAAGTTCCGCACACTCAAAAGGGAAATTGTTCCTATTACGTTTAATGTATGGCCTAAAGCGCATATTATATTTACTGGCGTATGCTCCTGAGTATAGATAAAAAACATCATGACCCATCTCAGCATATTTAGTCGCAAGCGGTCTGGTATAGTTGGCTACACCGCCAATTTCATTTGGATCGTTTCCAACAATCAATATGCGCATATTTTTATTCCATAATCGGCAATGAGACGCCGATTTTTTCTTTGGAGTTAAAAGTATCTTTCAGCATGTTTATCGGTTTTTCCACAAGATGCCATGACAAACCGGCCAACACTATTGTCAATATCGTAGTCAATGTGAACTTGACCACTCCACTCCCTGCAGTACCCCCGGACAAAGAGATCATTTTTGTAACCAGCATTGCTACAAAAGGGTGAAACAGATATATCCCGTAACTGATCTTTCCCAGATAGAGCAAAAAATTGTTTTCCATTATTGCTTGCACCATCCCGGTCATACCCAAAGATACCTGGTAGATAAGCCCCACATAAAACAGTGCTTCGACGGTTCCAAACATAAAAGTAAGGTATGATGGTAGCCGCATAATCTCAGAAAGAACAAAAAATAGCGGAAACGCAATGACACCTATCCGCAGTGACCACAGCGCAAAACGGTCGGCGCTGCCTTCGCTTCGCGCATATCCCAGCAGCGCCCCCAAGGCCAGATAATCGAGGCAGGAGAACGGCAGCACATAGGGTGCAATAGAATTATGGGGGTAATATATAGCCAACAACAGTCGTGACAGAGGTCCAACGAAAGCAGTCACAATAATGGCTGTTTTCAGATACTTACGACTTGTACATAAAATCATGAACGGCCAGGCAAGATAAAACTGTTCCTCCACGCAGAGGGACCAGAAATGGGCAATTGAGTTAGAAAATGAACCATCAATGACAGCCTTGATATTGGCAAGATACGTCAGATTCCAGACAAACGATTCGCGAGCACTCTTTACTCCCAGCAGGGCAATCAAAATGACGGTTATATAGTACACCGGAAAGATTCGTAACGTTCTGCGATAGTAAAACTTTGCAAAGAGTGTTCGTATAGAAGTACCTGAAATTACTTCTTTTCGGTAATTTAGCAGTATCCCGGTAATCAGAAAGCCACTCAGTACAAAGAAAAGGTGACCCCCCTTTGCACCCAGTTCATACGCACCCAACCAGGTATGCTGAAAAATTACCGCCAATACGGCGAAAGCGCGAAGGCTATCAAGTTGGACCATATATTTCATAACGTAACACGCAATTTCATACGTTTATATTGCTTAGACATGACTATGCTCCAGCCTCAACTGCATCTTTCCCCTGCAGCATTGCCTCTTCCATTCCCGAATACTCCCAATTACCGTACCTGCCGACGCTGACGATATCGTGTTGGTTCAGGTAATCCATGATGATCTTACGGCTCTCGCTCTGGTTATGATCGTATATGACATAGGCGCACTCCAGATCGAGGATATCCTTGACCAGAATATCATCCAGGCTTCTGATCACTCCGATTTCAACCATCTCCTCCACGGCCTTATTAACCAGTGCATCCTTGTCCACATTCCATCCTTGCTGATAGCCGATCTCGACATAAAAGGAAGTCGTATCAGCAGGTGCCATGGCAGCGGTGAAGTTTGAGTACACACCAACCCGGTAGGCGGTGAATTTTTTCTCCGGCAGATATATCCAATGTTTGTCTGTCAGGTCGCCTCCCTTTACACCCAGGTTCACAATGAGAACTGAATTGTGTCGCAACTGTTTGCCTGCGTTCAGCACATCTGCAGGAACAGGCCCATCCAGTTTTTCCACTAACTTGTTCAGCGGCATGGTTGAAACCAGTTTTGTGTAAGTAGCACATGCTCCGGACGCAAACCTGACTACCTTTGCAGCGGTATCAATGGCGGTCACACTTTCGTTCAGATGAATATTGTGAACCCGTGCTGCCCAGGCATCGCACAACGCCTGAATACCGCCCCGCTGGGGATACCAGAAAGAAGCGTTGTAGCCAAAGCCTTTTGATTGATCTTCAAAAGCACCGTTGAACACATCTTCCAGGTTTGGCTTCGGCACATATTCACTCATCCAGTTGCAGGTCATCTCTTCAGTCGGTACGGTCCAAAGCTTTTCATTATATGGAAACATGAAATGTCGACCGATACCCTCGCCAAGCTTGGCCACGATCCAGTCCCGAAAGGTGCGGTAATCCCGTGTGGGCAGGTCTTCATTACCATGATAGGCCTTGACGAATTCCAGCAGACACTCCTTGATGACGTGTGCAGGGAGTCCAAACAGATTAGCCTGAAATGGATAGCGGGAGTAGGTTCCGTGCGAATAGATAATTGCATTACGGTTTATTACTTTCAGATTATCCGTCAGCAGATCCTTGACCAATCCCTGAAAATAGGGGTCTTTCAGGTGCAGCAGATGACCGGAGTAATCAAAGAAAAAACCGTCCTTCTCGATGGTCTGACAATTTCCGCCAACCCGTGCGTCTGCTTCGTACAGTTCGTACTCCAGATTATTCAGTTGTGCATGATAGCCTGCGCTCAGTCCGGCCAAACCGGCCCCGATGATTATAGTCTTTGACATTTCAAGCCCCTTGAACCTGTTTCGTCCGAAAATTCATAATAAATGTTGATATATAATCGCGTTCTTCGTTACGCATACCCAACTTGTAAACAATAATTATTGCTAATGTTGCAAAGATAACATCAGTAATAAGAATTTCCAGAGTGGAAATATGTTCACGCAACCATCCAAAAGTGATCCAAGCAGCTATAAAAATGGGTATTATATACTTCAGGCGAGAGTCGATGAATGAGAATCCAGCCAGACGATAGTTTAAGATCCCCATTACAATAACGATAACAAGGTAAGCTACTGCTGTACTCACCGCAGCACCTACAATTCCAGTTTTTGGAATAAGAATGACGTTCAGAATTGTATTAATAATTCCGCCGACAAGGTATGCAGAAAAAATTGCCTTGGTGTTCCTGTTGGAATAAAGCGGAGCTGTCAGCAGAGTGATCATGACCTGCATTGAGAATGCAAACGCAATTGTTCCCATTATTATATAGGCATCATGGTAGCTCGTTCGACGAACAAAAGTAGTCAAGAGTATATTAGAATTGAGCTCAAACAAGCACACAGAAGCCAAAAGCACTGTCAACATACCTGCAAATACGACTGTAAACACCTTCATATATTGATTGCGATTTTCCATCCAGAGACGCCCGGACATGGGAAACCAGAAAAAATTCAAAGCAAATGTTATCGATAAAATCACGCCAGAAATTCCGTAGATTACAGAATATTTACCCACAGCTTCACTTCCGCTAAAGTATGCAAGAAAGTACGAGTCGGAAGATTGGACAATCCAGGAAAAAAAGAAGACCGGTAGCAGAGGTAGTGACATCTTAAGTAATTGTTTAAGAATAACTGTGTCTATATGAAAGGAGTAAATAATATTTGAATATATCTTGGTATACATCTGTATTGATGAAAGAATCTGGAACACAAAGATTGCTAACACCATTCCTGTGAAAGAATAACCTAAATAGACCAGAGCTACAGTAAATACAGCAGTTGCAATATCTTTAAAAAATGTATTTTTGAGAATTATTTCGGTCTTCTGGTATGTAGCCAATAAAAATATTGGTAATTTATAAGCAACATTTGACAGGACTAGAAGGCTGATCAATAGTAAATTGGAATCATGTTGAGCAAAAAAAATATAATAAAACAACGCTATTAAACAAGAACACCCAGTAATAATTAAAACTAAATTGAGTATTGAATTATACATTTTAGAGATGGCATCGATATTTTTTTCCTGAGCAAACAAGACACCTGCTCCATCTGTCAAATTGAGTGTGATCAGAGGTGTTACAACAGAACTGGTTACCAATATTAAATTGAACGTACCCAGTTCAGCTGGCGCCAAGAGCAGAGTCAGAATAGGCATAGTAATCAGCCCCTTCAGTCTAGTCAACAACTGCACTAAGACACTGCTTGCAGCACTTTTCCCAATTGTTTTCCTGTTGACTTCAAAACTGAACAGATGGTTTTCTTTCAAAGCGTTCCCCATGATTTTGTAATTCCCAGTGACGGAACATAGATATTTTTTTGCATGACTCTGAATTTAAATTTAAGTAACGTTTTTGACGGCACTATGTTCGTGTCGAGAACACATGCAAGCACTCTCTTTTTTCCAAGAGTTAATGCAATGGAAAAAAAATGTGGAAACGAAGAAGAATATATCGACTTTCCTTCGTATTCTTTCATAGTTTGTGAGTCGTATAAAAAAACGGCATCAGATGGTATTTCATAATTTGCATTAATAGCCGGTTCATAATAAGTCTTTCTTGTGCTCATAAACATCCTGTACGCGATATCGGAACCAACAACAAATGCGATACATTTGTCATGGTGGACGTATATCCGATCCAGATTCAAATCCATATTTTCATTCAAAAATAAGTGTCGATGCTCTTCAAAGTTATTTTCATCAATTGTGATATAGCTACCAGGTATTCGTGGCGACAAGTCAAAGACTGAATCGTCAATCACATACTCATAAAGACTGGCCACAACAATAATCTTGCCCCAAAGCAGATTATTCAAACCTTTGTATTTTCTTTTTAGGTATTCAATCAGTTTCTTCATAAAGTAAAATCACCCAATTTTTTGATTGTTATCTTACCGATATCTCGTAATTGAGCAATGTGCATGAGCCATTCTTCCAATTTTTTCCAGCCGTCAAACTCTGCCCATTGATAGCAGTGAGTGTAGTAGTTGGCTGGTTGACTACCCAGGCAATCAAGTTGCTGGAGGCACCTGTCCATAGTTTCAGGAGCAAACATCTGCGTCGTGTTAAAAAACTTGAAATCTTTAAAATCAATTATTCCATGAGATGGGTAAATTAGTCCGATATTGCCTCGAATATTTTTAAAGCCACTATCTTTAAGCTGGTCAAAATAACCACATTCGTTATAGGGGAAGACAAAACTATCAAGCTTGAGTCCCCATTGCTTTCTGATCTGATCCGCAAGTTCCATATCTCTCTCGACTGTCTTTTCAGAACAATAGTGATATCGAGAGTGTCCAAAGGTGTGATAACCAATTTCAAAATCAGGTACCTTAATCAGTTCTTCAATTACATCTGGCATATACCAGGACGAATCTGCTTGGCTGTTGGTGCATGGATCATGCAGAAACCAGTCCCCGAACCAGTCTTGTTCTTCAAAACCGTGATCCCCAGTACAACTGTCAAGGAAAAGATGCCCACAGATTGCCCAGGTTACGGGAATTTTATATCGTTTGAAAAGCTCCGCTAATCGATGAACGCACTCTTTACTATTCCAATAGCTCCGCAAGTACTCCCAATTTTCCGGGGGGGCATGACTTAGTGAGACACCGGCTTCAAAATCTACCGATAGTGTCAAAATATTACCTGCGATATTTTCACCAACGTACTCGTTGCGCGCAGTTTTAATACAGTGCTGATCGCATCTGAGTCCGTTCAAATCCTGCACGTCATGTTCTATAAAAACATATTTCTCTTTCTTGACCTGCAAACAACCAAGCTCAACATCGTTCCCGATTTCAATATACGAAGGTGAAGGGGCTTCAATATGTTTGTTGATTTTTGTCCGCTTCCCGATACGTGCGCAATCAGACAGTCTTTGCACCTTTCTGCCAGAAGGAGGAAGATTATAATACAAACTGTAACTGTCCATATACGAACTGAGTTCACGAAGTAACTTCGCTTTTGCTCGGGGCAATATATTATTCGTGGGTAACATATTTTGATTTCACGTACCTTTTTAGACTGCTCCCATACTGCTTGATTACTTCAGATATATTGAGATCTAACTCGTACAGCTCATGAAACTCCAACTGTGCCTCCAATCTCCGTTTGAAATCACCGAGTGGCGTATCGATAGGAGATGTGCCAAAATTGACGACACGAAAGCCATTGTCGATGGCATATCTGATAATCTCGGCATACAAGTATGTATCAACTTTCAGATTCCGGTGTTGCTCACCCCCCTGTAGCCACATGATCCAGATTTGATCTTTACAGGCAAATGTCAGGGCTGAACCGACATCCATTCCATTGTGGGTAGCAATCCAATAAATCGAGTCTTTTGGATAATAATCGTTCAGCACTTCATACATACGTTCCCCCGGGAGGCTGGCCCGGTTCCTTGCCGCCATATCCGAGAGAAATACAGCAAATCGCCTGTATGTTTCAGGAGAATAGCTTGCTGTCTCAATTTTCAATCCTGCCTTGAGAGAAAAGCGGATGTCGCTCTTTTTTCCTTTATTACTAATTGAGGAAACATACTCTTCAAAAGTATTGAAGCAATTGACCGGCAGAACATAGAACGAAACTTTCCTTCTGAGTACAAATCCTTTCTGAATAAGATTATTGGAGTAGCTGTAACCAGGTGGTATTTGAAGCACAATTTTTCCGAGTTTCTCTCGTTTTGCCACATTGATGAGATACGTTACAGTTTCATTGGGAGTAACATTAGCGGATAAGAAACCAGGGGTAACACCTACAGCACCTGTTAATACCCTCGCCTTTGTGTCCACATATACCGGGCAAACAAAGTCGCACCCATCGTCATCATTCATACCGGCAATAAATAGAGGTTTCAGTTCAGGCGTCCCAGATGCCCACGCTTTGAGCCATCCGTAGCGGTAGGTGATGAAATGGTAAAAGGAGTTTTCAAGAGCCCCATCCCATGCTGCCTGATTTTCACAGATACCGATCAAATTTTCGAACTCCGAGTTACTGTAAATTTATCAGACAGCTAAAACACTCCATACACCAGAAACCACCCGATCTTTACATACTCACTGACAATAATTTTCCGACGTTCTGCATTCAACCAGTCAGCCACCGTAAACTCCTGTTGCCAACGGGCCGGGTTGCAACTGATCGAATATTTCCGTTCATCGAACACCCGCCCAGCTATCATACGTATCCTTCTCATGTGAAAAGCCGAACTAACCAGCATGGCTGATCGCAGATCCAAATCGTCCAGCATCCGCTTTGCTTCAAGTGTTTCAATGTGGGTGTTTTCTAAATACTTCTTATAATTTGCCGCCATCATGATCCGATGATTGAGATTCCCGTGCGACTGGTCTGCCACTTTATGTACGAGTACCCCGGCGGAGTCAGCCGTAAAGATCTCGCCCGAGGAGGGAATAAGGAGATAGTGAGCATACCCTTCCTTGATCAGATACCTTGCCTCATCTACTCTGGCCTCGTTGCCCGGTCCGACAAACAGAACCACGGCGTCTGCCTTGCGAGTTGCATCCTCGGTAAAGAGAAAACCGGGGGCGAATATGGCAAATACCACAAGCAGCAGGAACGATGATATCAGGCAACATGCAGTCATGCTCACAATGGCATAAGCAGCTTCAGGCAGGAGACATGACTATTCACTTGATTCCTTTAATTCACGAATTGAGCTAATTAGCGCCCCACGCCGTATGCGGCGCTATATCATTGAGTACGTTTTGTTTTATAATCTAACAATATTTCAGGTCGCCAGCTAATCTCACCTAAGAGGAGTAGCCTTAAGTATGGTTGTCGGTCGTGGTGCTTTTGGGCCAACTACTTGCTTTGTATAAATCAATTTCACTTGTGCAGGCGATAGTGCCAGATTGAAGACCATAAGATCGTCCAGGTATCCGGAAAATTCATACTGACCTGACCCGTTATTGTTTCCTATGTACATATCTGACGTGCTTGACTTGATGTTTCCGCCATCAAGGAACATGGACTGTCCATTTGAGAGCATCCCATCGACATATATATTAACCGTGGGTATGCTACTGTCGAAAAGTACAACAGCGTGATGCCAATCGTTATCTCGATAGTTGACCCCACTCTTCGAATATCTATAAAAATTGTTGCTATTTGTCTCAAGCAGAATCCTGCCATCAGAATGAAGAAACAATGAGTAATTGTTCAAGTTAGGGCTTTTTGAAACAAGCGTTCCAAGATCTGCTGATGTTCCCGCTTTGAACCAGATGCTGATGCTCAAACTTCCCGTACCCATATTCAAGAGGTCGCTATTTTTTACTTTGACATACGCACCGTCTTTCAAGAAGGATGCAACCTGACCTCGTAGAGCGTCGTTGATAATGGCTGCTCCATTCATCAATATGCCGCTGTTTCGGCTGGAGATATCTGTAGCATCTCCATCAAACTTCCAATATCCGACATAATCATTCGGGAAGCTAATGGCGCTATAAACACTGACATTATTGTTGCAGGAATAACTCCTGAATTCGCTGGCGTAGAGACCGTCCTTCATGGTGTTATCTTCACAATTTGGATACGTACCGCAAAAATAATTGCTCCCCCGGCACTGTTTAAGACCGGCAATGTTAGACGTCGCGTTTATCGAGTCGGCAAGACCCCGATAATATTGCCTGAACGTTGTCTTGTCACTTTCGCTAATCCCGGGTAAAACCGAATCAGGAATCTGTATGTTGGGGTTGTCGAGTAATGATTTCAGCCCCGGGACAATTCCGCTAAGCCAGGTACTGTATAAATGGCCCATAACTTTTCCCGTCCTGGCCTGCTCCATGTTTCCCGTCCAGACCAGATCAGTCGTGCCTTTGACATCGCTCCAACTAGTGGGCCAGACCCGAAAACCTTTATCAAGGAATTCGCCAGATGAAGGAAATATCGCCTTGACGGATTCGTATCGAAACAACTGACTGGTATCATATCTCCAATCGGCAATAATCAGACCCTTGGGAATCAGATCGATAGCAACGGCAGTATTCTTGAGAACGGTCGAACCGTTCCACTTCGGGTCTAGCATGTCACCCCACATGATAACTTCCATGATTGGGTTCAGTAACTTGATATGGTTATAGGCGCTGGTAATGGCCGAGGCATAAATTTGAGCAGAGCTTTTGCCGGTCGCCTGTACAGGATTGTCATACCAAAACCCCAACTCGTCACTGCCGATGTGAAACCCTTCCGGTTTGATATTATTGACGGTGAATGCCGCAATTAACTCATCAACCATCTTGAAAACCACTGACTCGCCCGCACTGTTGAAAGGATCCCGCGTATCCGTGGGGGTAGCTGTCCAGTAGGCGGTTGCTGGCGGAGCATTTCCTATCGCCGAAGTATGTGGTGTCACACAGCGATAGGTGCGACCGCCGTATTGAGCATAATCATAAGCTTTAAAAGCCGTACCCAGCTGCCACGTTTTTCCAGGCAACATGTACTCTGGATAGACCTCTGGGTAGACATTGCCAACCGAATGGGTCAGAACCTGCAATGCCACCATCACCTGCATACCGTTGGCCCTGACGATCTCGGCCATCCGGCGGGCCTCGGCGGCGGTGAAACCTTTTGCTGCAGAATAGGAATAGCTGTTCAGCTTGGCATCCGAAGTGAAATGAAAGGCACCGTAATTCATATCGAACACGATGGTATTGAGACCCTTGGCCTTTAAAGTTTTCACCATGGCTTCAAAATCGACCATAAACGCGGTATGTGAATTATTGGTATTTGCCTGTGGTGAAAAGAAAATACCAACCCACGGCTCAACTGCATGCACCGGCACTGCAAACGACAGCACAAATAGACAGAGGAAGAAGGCCCGCTTCAAACAAAGTCCTAAAGTATAGTAATTGGATGAATTCTTCATTTATTCCTGTAATTCGCCAATGATAAACATATCTGTATCAATCTTCCCTACGCCCGATAACAGTTCTCATGCTTCTCACCTATCAGATTACGTGTATCCACCACCGGAATACCAAACGAGAGCAGATCAAGCTCGCGGTACTCATCATGCGCCGTGGCAACCAGCAGCAGATCAAAATCACCACTGACCGGTACCGAGCGCCGCCCTGCGTATCTGGCATGTTCACGCGATGGCCGAATGACCGGAACATAAGGATCGTTATAACTGACAACGCCTCCCAGCTCTTCCAGCTTTTCCATCAGCCGGTAGGTGGGTGATTCGCGGTCGTCATCGACATTCGCCTTGTAGGCCAGACCGAGAATCAGAATTCGCGCACCCTTGACCGGCTTGCCGGCATCGTTGAGCGCCAGCATGACTTTACCGACGACGTAATCCGGCATGGAGGTATTGATTTCACCGGCCAGTTCGATAAAGCGGGTGTGACAGTCGAATTCACGGGCTTTCCAGGTCAGATAGAAGGGATCGATGGGGATGCAGTGACCACCCAGGCCGGGTCCTGGATAAAAAGCCTGAAATCCGAACGGCTTGGTCCTGGCCGCTTCAATTACCTCCCAGATATCAATATCCATCCGGTCAAAGAGCACTTTCAGTTCGTTTACCAGTGCGATATTGACAGAGCGGTAGATATTCTCCAGCAGCTTGGAGGCTTCCGCCACGCGGGTTGACGAGACCGGTACCGTCTGGTCGATAATGGTATCATACAGCGTGCAGGCTGCTTTCAGGCAGGCGGGAGAATAGCCGCCGACCACCTTCGGCACCATGTTCAGGGAAAAGTTTTTATTATTGGGGTCTTCCCGTTCCGGTGAAAAAGCCAGATAGAAACCGGTGCCCGCCTTCAGGCCGGCTCGTTCAAGAATCTCCCGCATCTCACCATCGGTTGTGCCCGGATAGGTTGTTGATTCAAGCACAACCAGTTGCCCCTCTTGCAAATGCTCTGCTATCGATTCAGTAGTCTTGAATACGTAGGACATATCCGGTTCACGGTATTTGTTAAGCGGAGTCGGCACACAGACAATGATGCAATCCATATCGCTCAGCAGAGCAAAGTCAGTCGTGGGGGTAAAACGGAGCAGTGTATTTCTATCGAGTGTGTTGAGGTCGATATGGCGGATATAACTTCTGCCGTAGGAGAGCATCGCTACTTTTTCTTCGTCGACGTCAAACCCGGTTACCTTGAAACCGGCCTTGCAGAACGCAATGACCAGCGGTAAGCCAACATAGCCGAGGCCGATAACCCCAATCTTTGCGGTGCGTGCAGTAATTTTGCTTTCAAGCGTCATAACATACTCCGGCCGGCTACAGCGCTCTGTAGGACAGTGAAATCAGTTTCAGGACAGTATCATAGCAATGTTACAGGTATGAGGCGGTGAGATTACTTTTTGGCAAAGATTTGTTGCAGATGAGAGACGGGGAATTTCGTATTTGACACATCGGGAAAAGCCTGCCAAGCGCCATTCTACGGCATATTATGAGTATTTATATTGTTACATAACATTTTCAAACATGGCATACCGCTGTAATAATTGTGTGCTATGGTCTCTTCGCCTCATTAAAAACCAATCGAATAAACATGTGGGTACTTTGCCGACCTGAACTATCAGGCCCCGGAAAGCCCGCTTGTGTGGATCTCCACCAGGCGGGCTTTTTTGCGTTGGGGAGCTGATCTTGATTCATTGAATACGGGGAACAGTATGCAGGTTCTATCAAAAATACAATTCCGGTTTTTGCTGATCATCCCGCTGATGCTACTTGTGTTGCAATCCGGCATTGTCGAACTGCATCATCATATGGATGGCTCCTGGTATGATCAGACTGATCCGCTTCACCGGATTTCATCGCCCGCTTCAAGGCATAACGGCAGCAGTCAGAAACGTCTCATCGCCTCGTATCGATGCATGCACGGTTACCCGTTAGTACTAATTCCTCCGCAATCCACATTTATCTCACATTCCCGCTTCATCTCTCCAGCCATACGCTCCGACGTCGCCGTCGGAAATTCAACGCGCAACCGCGCACCACCAGCCTGAAAATAATTCCGTAGAGAGAACTGATTCATTCATATGTGCCTAAGGGTATAAAACCTCAATTTCTTGATCCCTTAGCTCACAAAAGGAGGTGCCAGGCCAAATCAAAAACCATACATAACAATTGAATAGCAGTTCAGCTTTGAGACACATACAAAAAATGGAAGAACAGGAGAAATTAAGTGAAAAATATTAGAAAAAACATACTAAAAAGCATGCTGCTCGGAGCGCTTGTAACAGCTTCTCTGGCAGCAGGCGTCGGCTCGGCACAGGCCGCATACGGCATAGACTTCCCGGTTGTACCGGCAATACTTCAGGAAAATGGTGCTGCGGCAACCACGGCGAATCTCCCGTATTCTGTTATCGGTTGGAGTTTCCAGGCCAACAGGGATCTGTATCTCACGCGCCTCGGAGTCTATGATGCGGATATTGACAGACGGCATACAGAGAATCATTATGTCGGCATCTGGAACGCCACAAATACAACTGCAGCATTAGCATCGGTCTCCATCGCCGAAAGCGCCAACTATTCCCCTGAATCCATCCAGGGCGCATACTTCCATTACGCAGACCTTGCTGCTCCCGTACTGTTAAAGCAAGGCGAAACATATCATGTCGGAGCAACACTCTATGGCGGAACAGCGTCAACAGCCGGTGTCTACGATATGTTTGCTTCAATCAATCCTGGGCAGCATCCGGTCACAGTAAATCCCGACATTACCTATCTTAGCGGAGTTTATGGGCTGACTGCCGCTGCCGGGCAACTGGTTTTCCCCGGCACCGTTGACACATTTGCAACGTACACCGTCGGCGCCAACATCGACGTAACGCCCACACCGATTCCGGCTGCAGCCTGGCTGCTCGGTTCCGGTCTGCTCGGGCTTGTCGGGATCAGAAGAAGACAGAAGTAACGCCTGAACGCCTGATTGTTTTTCATGTAGACAGGAAAAAGACCTCCGGGGTTTTGAAAACCCCGGAGGTCTCGCCGAACGAGCGAAAGCAGGCTGCCACACAAAAGCCCGCTATGAATGAATATTCTTCATAGCGGGCTTTACGTATGCTAAAAATTTTTCTTCTTGAACAGAAGCTGCTAAAGCATCCCAAAATTCTTAAAGGTGGGGTTTTTCTCCACAATGATTTGCATCTCTCTCGTCATTTTTTCACGAAGAACAGGGTCATTGTCGCGGCATAACCGGGAAACAAGCTCTTCCCATTCGTGACGGATAAAAGGTTCTTCTTTATAGACTCGCAATGCCTCTGCTGCAGCATGAAGCTGCTCTTTACTATACTTTGAAAACATATATTTTCCTGATTCCGGGTAAATTACTCACCTGAATAGATTTAACTGCAAAGAGTATTTACCACGATTTTAATCTTTTTAGTGTTACAATCGTGTTAAATTCCGGCACCTCACTGACAATCCTCTCGCCATGCACAGGTTTCCTGGCCGCACTCGTTCACCATGCCTGTCTCAAAACAGTCGTCATTCTTCTCCGCTTCCTGGATAGCCCGCACCAGTTCGGACTTCTTCATTTTACCCACCTTGATGTTATGCTGTTTTGCCACTTCTTTGATCTCTTCAAGTTTCATGGTGATCTCCTTTCTTTGTGTTATAATTATTCCCCTGACAGCAGGATTACTACCGTTGCGGCATCCCGCAGGCTCTTTACATATCGCTGCAGCATGGTGATATTATTTTCCTGAAGCAGCAGGCTCCTGACTTTTTCCCTGACATCATCAAAAGGTGCAGTAAACGCATCCTGATGCTGCTGGTAATATTTTTTCAGCTCTTCGTCAGTTGCAGCGTTATTTTTGCCAACAGAGCGATTAATCAGCTCACGCATGGCAAGCCCGCGCGTCACCTGCTCCCGCACCATGGTTTCAGTCATATTGATACGGCGCAGATTTTCCGCATACTGCTCTGAATTGGCGAATTTCGCTTTCGCCTGATCAACTTCGCGTTCAACGACGGGTGGTTCAATCGTAATTTCCTGCATCACACTTTCCTGATAGAGAATCTCCCGACTGATAAGATTCTCCAATGCTTCGCGTTTCGCCGTGGCTTGCGTCACCTCATCAGACTTTTCGACACTGATCCCTTTCTGACGCTGAATACGATCAAGCTCCCGCTGGAAATCCTGAACGCTGATAGCGACTCCGTTAACCGTAGCGGCACGAGTCACGTTTATGGCAGGCTCGCCGGCCCATGCATCAATGGCAAGTATCCGGACCGGCAACAACGTCAGGAGCAACAGCCGGTAAAACAGAGACTGAAGTGTGAGTAGCGAAGAAAGAAGTTCATTGAATTTAATGTAATAAATCATAATCTATTTTACCTCTTCACTTTTCACTCTTCACCCTTCACCCTTAATCAAAACCTCGCATTCAGGTTAAACTGGAAAACATCAACAGCCAGCGGTGGCCCGGAAATTTCATTGGTGGTGATCCAGCGGGTCGAAACCCAGGTATTGTTACCGATACCGAGGTCACCTCCGGCAGTCCATCCCTTGGCGTTGGTGCCGCCCAGGTGGAAATCGGAATCGGTAAATGCATCCATCACCGCATCAGACTCAAGATGTTTGTAGTTGGTCAGCAGCTTCCACTGGCCGCGTTCCCGCGTTGAAGGATACCCGACCGTCACACCAAACTGATACCCTTCAGTCTCTTTTTTTACCGCATGCCCCGTCAAGGCATTCACCGAGGCAGAATCATAGCCGAAGTTGTTGACATAATCGCCCGTCAGTACCACCCGCAGCGGATCCCAGAAGCCGAAATTGATTGACGTGCCGATATTCAACTCGCGGAATTCAGCGGCATACGCAGTCTTGATCGTCGTAGACGGATCAATATCGAACAGGGTATTACCCTTCTGCTGGAACTGCGGCGCCGTATAATCGTTTACTCCCGGTCGGGAGGGCTCATTCGCACGACCGGTGACATGCGCAAAATCATAGATGGCTGCGGCAACTGTGGCGGTCAACCTCTTGTCGTCGCGGTACTGGAGGCCGAGTTGTCCCGCGTACAACCATTTGTCGCGGCTGGAAAATTCTACCTCCTGTATGGCAAAAGCACCTGCGGTCAGGAACATGCTGAGTGTCGGGCTGAATTTCGGTTTATAGGAAAAGGCCACGCCATCGAAGTTGAGATCCTGATCCCAGACCAGATCAGTGCTGAACCAGGGATTGGCGAAGCGACCGCCCCACAGGGTGACTGTTGCATACGGGTCCCACTTCAAATAGGCGGTATCGAGCAGAAAATTCTTCTTGTTAAGCGAGTCTCCGAGTGTCGCATTGGTGGAGACCGGGTTGGTTGTATTGCCGGTTGCCAGACCAAAGCCGACTTCAAGCTCGTCATTGACCCTGGCAGTGATTGCCAGACGCGCCCGGATACGCACCATCTCCCGGTCGACCGTGCTGTTGAGCAGCTGGGTCGTATTATCAGGTTTGACAAAGACACCGTTACCGGAGCCATAGTAATTTCCTTCATAGCGCAGGCGGAAGTCTCCGCCAATTCTGACGCGCCTGGTCCACTCCGGAATCGGAACGATCTTCTCGGCCACCTGCGTCTGCACATCACGGCGCATGTTTTCATCAATCGTGCCGGCGATCTGCTCCATGGAAAACTTGCGTAAAAATCGTTCCCTGATCCGCCCGGCCTCATCGTTGTTAATAACCGCCTGCTGACGCAACAGGGCAATTTCGGACAGAATTACTTCTTTTGAGAATGTTGTCCGGTGATACTCCAACTCATCATCACTGGAGGCAATTCGATCATCATCTTCCGCCTTCCACTTCTTGCCGATCCTGTCAACCAACTGGGCGGCCTCATCTGTCCCGAGCACCCCCTGCTCGCGCAGCACCTCGATAACCGGCCTGATCTCTTTCTCCGGCAACGCCACGACCGAACTCTCCAGCACGCCGTCGGCAGGCGCGGCAGGTACAACCGGTTTCATGGTTTCACGGGCTGTCTGCCCGGCACTTCCCAGGTGCAAATCTTCCGCTTCTTTCGCACTGATGGTGCCCTTGCTCTGCAGGAGTTCGATAACTCTGGATAAATCTGTCATCGCCGCAGTCCCGGGCTTACTTTTCAAAGCGGTTGCCTCTTCAATGGAGATGACACCCTTGGCGCTCAAAATATCAAGCAGTGCCTCAACTCCGTCACCCGGTGCGGCAGCTCCGGTCGTGGTGGTTACAGCCAGAAACAATAAGGAAACAACGGTGCTGACAAACTTCGCGTGATGCCGCATATCAAAAACTCTCCGTTTCAAATTATAATTTTTCCTACCCCTGCGAAACTATCCTGACCGTCATGCCGGACGGCATCCCATCCGGCGGCGGCTGGCTGATCTTAAAACCGGGCAGCGAGCCTTTAAGCGCCTCGTCCATCTTATCGTTACCCGAAGATGCAATAATCTGATATTTGATGATTGAACCTTTCGGGTCGAGCAGAATCTTGATGGTTGCCTGGAACTTCCCTTTCGGGATCCCGCCATCCTGGTCAAATTGTTTACGCATCTGCTTCTTGATCTCTTCCTGCACCTTACTGGTGTACCAGCCATACTTGGACATCAGAGCCAGCCTGTTCAAACCGCCGCCGCCACCGCCACTAAGAGTTATGTCGCGCCCCTTGCCTTTACCCTTGGCAGTCAGGCCGAAACCGTCCGAACCGGCAGCACCGTCACCTTCCACCCCCAGGTCAGTACCGGCCGGTGGTGCATCCTGCTGATCCTGTGCCTGATTCTGCGGCTGTGCCATCTCGATCGGCGCGGTCATGGTATCCCTGGGTGCCTCTTTCTGCACCTCCGGCTCCGGCGGTTTTTCCTTCACCTCGGGGGGCGGCTTCAACAGAGTAACCGTGGATATTTGCTGTTTCTGGCGTGGACCGGAATCGGTCATAACCACTTTGACCAGAAAGCCGATGGCGACCAGAAAGAAAAGGCCTATCATTCCCGGCACCAGGAAACTCTGATAGGATGATTTTTTTGTTTTTTTCTTTACTGTCATGACGTAATCACCTCCGCTCCCGATGAACGAGAACGCCAAATCAATTCCCCCCTCCCGACCTCCCCCCGCTGGGGGAAGGAGTTATCATCCCCTCACCCAGCGGGGGAGGGTTAGGGAGGAGGGGATTTCTATTTAACCAGCTTCTGCGTCACCAGCCCGAGTTGCGTGATCTCCAGCTTCTGCAGCAGGTCGAGCACATCGATGACACTTTTGTAGGAGATCTTCTCATCCCCGCGCACCAGCACCGGCAGATTGGGATCGGCCGCCTTGAACTGGCGCAGACGTGCTTCCAGTTCACTGAGCGTGACCGGAAAACTGTCCAGAAAGAGGGTTCCTTCTGCCGTGATGGTGATGGCCTTGGTACTCGGTTTTATCTTGCTGACCGCAGCGCTCGCCTTCGGCAGATTGACGCTGATTCCCTGCACCGAGGCGGTAACAACGATCATGAACACCACCAGCAGGTTCCAGGCCAGATCAAGCATCGGCACGACGTTGATTTCTACAACCTCATCAAGATCATCCGCAGGCGCTTTCATGCTGACTCCTTGCCATGGAAGCCTTCGACCTTCAGGCCGTACTCCTCGATGAAGTGGCGTGTTTCAATATTCAGATTCTTCATCTGCATAACCAGAATACTGTAGGCAAACAGTGCCGGTATCGCCACAAACAGACCGAACAGCGTACAGGCCAGTGCCGAGGCGACCCCCGGTGCGATGGCCGACAGGTTGGCCTCCCCCGCTTCCGCAAGGCTGGCGAAGGTATTCATAACGCCCCAGACCGTGCCGAGCAGACCCCAGAAGGGACCGCCGGAAATACCGAGCGTCAGCACGATCATCCAGGCGTTCATCTTGCGGGTTTCGTTGGAACTGGCCCGGTCCAGCGCAGCGCGGAAGATATTCATGGCCGAGTTGGTCAGGACAACCTCTTCTTTCCCCTCACCATGTTTTTCGGCCCAGGCTACAACCTGATTATAGCCGGCCTTGTAGATGTTGAAGAGGGTCGAATTCTCGAAGTTTTCATCCTCCTGATCCAGATCCAACGGATCGTGGAGGCTATTGAAGCTCTCCACAAAAGCTTCGTTCCCTTTCTTGATCTTGATCAGCCGCATATATTTGTTGACGAACACGCCGGCCGCCATGAAGAGCATGAAAGTACAGAGGCCGATAATCATCCAGCCGTCAAAAGTGATGCTGCGGGCGGTAACCTTGATCAGGCGGATGGTCAGGTTTTCACCGCCACCGGAACCGTTCTCCTCCTGCGCATACGTTGTCAGTTTGCCATCGGGACCCTGCCCGGCAAAGGCCGCAGCAGCCCAGGCGGCCGGACGGACAACGTTGGCAAGCTGGACTTCATCAAGATCGCCCACAAACGCATTCTGGCCGGTCACTGAAGCGCCGATGGCAATATCCGCTGCGGGTGACGGCAGTGCCCCCGCCAAAGCTATCGTAGCGACCTCTTTCCCATCCATATACAGGGTGCCGCTCTTCTTTTCAGAATCGGCAACGACGACCAGATGATGCCAGGCTTTCGCGGCCAGACCCGTTTTCTTTTCGCTGACAACAGTGCCGACCTGCAGGTAGGGCTTATCCTGATCGATGCCTACGATGATCGACTGGCTGCCGTCCTGCCAGGAAAAGAGATGGGCATCTTTCAGCGGCTCGGCTATCCTGACCCAGGCTGAAAAGGATAGCCCTTTGGCAAAATTGAGCGACGGCGACCGGGCCACAACCAGCTTCTCGCCACCTTTGAAGCTATACCCGTTGCCGATTACCGAAGGCACAGAGTGAGCACCGGCAAAATCTGCAGAGTGATTGCCGTAGGAAGTGGCATCCTTGGCCCCGCCCTGTTCTTCGCCAAGGTGATAGACCAGTACCTGACCGGCATCATAGGTAGCGCCGGCCTCCTGACCGGGTGCAGACGATTCATTGCCGTAGTAAAGCCAGACCGAATCCTGGGCACCGCCACCGGCAAGCTGCGGAACCCGAACCCAGACCAGCGCCATGGCCAGCTTGGGATCAAATTTTTCGATATGGAACTTGAGCGGAATCTTGTCATCAGCACTGACGAAGCGCAGATCGGAACCGTCTTTCTTGGCGTTGGCAAACTGGAAATTCCCGCCATGCAGGCGCACCAGCACCGGCACATCGAGCAGATTTTCCTTGATAGCGGCACCCTTCTCAGACAGGTCAAAAGATACCTTCTCGCGGAACTGCCACTTCTTATCCCACCAGGCATCCGCGCATGTAACACCGGATACCAGCGTCAGCAGCAGAATCAGTGCCACCATCCCTGTCAATCTATGCAAACCATTTCGTACCATGAAGCTCCTCCAGTTTTTTTCGGCGTTTCGATTTTTCTGCATCGTTTTTCAAGACGGCACAACATTTACAAGCGCTGTACTATAACCTACCTATGTTACTGTTTGACGTCAGTCACGTTAATATTGGGTAAAATTTATAGCGGCAGGAGTAGACGTGCGGGAAAACCAGTATGGGACTTTAGGACTGCTTCCGGAATAAGATTATTTCGTAGGGGCGATCCCGGCGGGTCGCCCTTGCTGCAACAACCGACATTGATGATATACCAACCAGGGCGAGCCGACGGCATCGCCCCTACGGATACATAACGTCAAAACCGGGCGACCCAACGATATTGGGGTTATTTCTTCTTTTTCTTCTCCAACTCTTCTTTCGTATCCGTATCGCTGCTGATCGTATCCATATCAAAGCCAAGCACCTTGACATCAAGGAATTTCGAGAGAAAATCATCCGCTGCCTGGGTCAATTTCTGTTTGGAGCCATCTTTCGAAGCACCACCGGCCGAGGCGGTCTCAATCATTTTGCTGCTGTCGGCCAGATTACTGTTGCCCGCCAGAGAACCGAGACTGACCGAGCTGTCGCTTGACGTCGGCACTCCGACCGAACCGGCCGAGAAGCTGATGTTTTTGGCATTCACCACCTGGGTCGCTCCCAAAGTAATTTTACCACCGGCAATTCCCGCTTCACCGGCGTCGATAATACCGGTCGGAGCAAACAGGTAGATATCACCCGGCGCCGGAGCCAGCATCGGCCCGGTGGAACCATCCGGATCGTAGGTACTGGCGCGGACACCACTACCGACAGATGGCGCCGGATAGAGCAGGCCGATCAGGACACCATTAGCATCCCTGATTTCCTGGGCGCTGCCACCTGAACTGAGAGCCGTTTTGGAACCACGCCCGGCATTGATATCACCCTGGTCGCTCCAGATGACGATATCGCCCCCCATAAAGGTCATGGTGCGCGACTCGTTGACGTTCAGGTCGCGACCGGAATAGATATTGAGATTGCCGCCAAACGTCGTGGTAATACCGGTATCCTTCTTCCCCTGAGCAGAATCGGAAACGTTTGATCGACCCACATTGACATCACCCCTGGCCATCAGGTAGATGTCACCTTTTTTGGCACGGATCAGTGAGTCGGTCATGGTTATGCTGCCGATGCTGTCAACACCCTTCGCAGCAGGCGCCTCAAAATATTTTTTAATTTCCGTTCTGGCGTCCTCAATTCGGAGCAGTGCCTCATCACTCTTTCCAGCCGCCTTAAGAGTGGAGTAATCGTCTCCAGCCTGTCGCAGGATCGCGAAGTAATCTTTTGCCACACTGGTCGCACTGCTGGTTGCGTCGCTTGGCAACATGCGCTTCCCGGCGCCGGCGCTGATGATAACGGCACTATCGGTATTCTCACCGGTAAAACCGCTGTTGTAACTGTTACCGATCGACTCGATACCTTTTGAATTGCCCAGGTTGATATCTCTGCCAGCCTCAACCAGCAGAGTGCCCGGTCCGCCAACCTTGATTTCAGAGGTATTGGTTGCGAGAATTCCCTGATCGATGTTACCGCCGGCTGAAACAATCGTCACGCTATCCACACCGGTATTCTGGCCGATGAAATCAAGCTTCCTGATATCGCCATCCGCCGATATCAGCGCTTTTTTATTCAGCACCAACTTGAGCGTGTCGATATCTTTACCCGCCTTGACTGAAATTGAAACAGGATCATTCAGGTGGTTAACGACACTACTCCCCTGGTCAGAGCTCAATAACCCTGATTTCTGAGAACCACTATCAACCTGCCTTCCGTAATAACTATTCACATCAACGTCAACCATCTTGAACCCGGAAATCATATCAGCACCGTTGATGCTGGCACCTGCAGATAACTGGAGATTTCCCGATGTTGACGGTGCCAGAAAAAAACCGTCGCGTATTTTCAAATCTCCAGCCGCCGCAAGGGTAAAGGAGGCGGGGAGAATTTTTTCTTTGACTAATAACGGATTGGAGCCGACAAAACTGTAGGCATTGAATCCATCTGTTCCGTAAAAGGTCAGATCACCTGCTGCTGAGCTGATCGCAGCACTGGAATCACTTGTGTAGGTCATATTCCATTTTTTGGCTGCAGATGACGGGAAAATACGCTCCCGACTGTTATCTGGGTTCAGTACCGCGCCCAGACTGACGTCACCTTGCGCTGTAACTCTGACCTGTGCGGCACCCATTTCGATTACCGAACGTAGTGTCGGATTGTTGATAAAATCGTTCTTACCGAAACCGCCACCGCTCATCAAAGTTGCGCTGCCATTCATAATTCGGAATCGACCAAGCATATCGCCGCCACTGATAACGTTCAGATCTCCTTTCGTGGATCTTCCGAATGCACCAATCTGAGTGGTCATTGAACCGCCGCTGCGCAATGATATATCTCCACCACCCATGGTGGCAATCCCGACAGTAACAGGGATACTGGACAACTGTCCCGATTCCTCACCGTCACCGAATCCGGCGGCCAGATACCACGGGTACCGTGACTTTGCCGCTAACGAAACAGCCGGGTCAACATATGCACCATCCCAACCATTGATCGCATTCAGGTTGCCGATTGTCGATCCGTCCACACTTAAATTGATGCTGCCACCATTATGATAGGTCCAGTAACTTTTTGTACTGGCAGTAACTTTGACACCACTGTCGGGTATTGTTTCAACTTCCTGCGCATTATCGTATTCCCCGGTGGTGCGAATTGCGCCGCTTTTTGGTTGGGTTCCCAGATTGAGGTTCCTGCCGACCCTGATATCAATATCACCCAGAGCGGTCTGGACGGCACTACCGTTCTTAACAAGATTGAAGTCATTTCCAACTATGCCGCGTACCGTCCCGCCATAACTCCCCAGATTGTACTGCATTGCGCCATTGATCATGTAGCCGGGCCCGACTGTCTCCGACGTACCGGATAACGTTGCGTTGTTGGCAGCGGCAAAGATGACTGGAGCATTTTCGCTGTAGACGACCGCATTCTGGGCAACCGTCAAATCGCCTGTCTTGGGAGCAAGTACGGTTCCGGTTCCGGTTTCAGCAGCCCGGTAATTGGCGCCACCAGCGGCGCCGGCAACAAAGTTGATGCCCCAGGTGGAAGTCATAGTTCTGTCTGTTGAGCTGCTGCCGCCATACAATGTAGTTAACTCCGTCGGGTGATCCACCAGGCTTGCGTTAATATTCAGGTTGCCTGTAGAGCGCAAGGTAAGAATGCCCGGTTCATTGACAATCTTCGTTCCCCCCGCATCACTGCGACCGCTGTAATAACGACCACCGGTGAGATCCCAGGCAGTAGTGGACAAATCAACGTTGCTTCCCCGTATTTCAACACCGGGACGCAGATGGAACTGGGAGCTTGCAGAATCCCATTCTTTTGGTTTTTTGGTTAACGAAGCAAGTAGCGAGTTCCTGAAACTATCCGCCTTCTCCATATATTTCGTGGCATCGCTTAATACCGTATCGATGACAGAATCCGACTGTATCGTGGTCGTGACGCCACCTTCTGTTGCAGATGTGGTGACGGAATTCAGCGAAGTGATTGGAACAGTATTCTTTGTTGTGGAGGTAACCGCGTTGTTGGCAGTAACCGTCGTTGTAACGGTATTCGTGTCATAGAAGTTGTACGCTTCCGCAACAACCTGGGACGCTCCGCGAATCTCACCACGAAGATCCATCTTCACCCCGGCCGAACTGGTTTCATCACGCAAAGCGCGTAAATAGACGTTTCCATCCTTCCCGGCAGTCGACCCGCCGGATACATCAATCAAACCGTCAACCAAACCGGTATTGAGTGCCAGCACCCCTTTTTCAGCGGCAAGGACTACTTCACCGCCATCGGCGTCAGCGCCCCCCGTAGCAGAGACAATCCCTTTTGCCTGGATGGTCAGTGTGGTACCGGCATACAACTCCACCCGGCCACCCGATTCGCCCCCCTTCTTACCGTCGGCGCTGACAGTGCCGAACAGGTTGATCTTCCCACTATCTGCAGCAATCACAATCTCTCGCCCAGTAATAGTTTTGCCAGCGGCAAGAGCAAGATCACCGGAACGGTAGTGGATGTTGATCTGATCGGTAAAACCACCAGCCGTCATCGTCGTACTCAAACCATCAAGCCCGCCAACTCCGGCCAGCGTGGCGCTGTCAATTGCCAGCGAACCGCCCTGCCCTTTTTCAGATGCTCCCTTGACTGATCCGGACAGTGTCACACCCTTAGTCGCCGCCGATAATAGAATCCCACCGGCATCGCCGCTCTCTTTATGCGCAGAAACATCGAGCAGACTTTTCCCGGCCAGATTAACTGCGCCTGCGGAACTCTGCAGTGCAATCACACCACCGTTGAAATAGCTGGCCGTACCCGATTGCACTGAAACCTGCTTACTGCCGGTTGCAAGGATGCCGGCATTTTCAAGAATCGTAATATCACCGGTTGCAGTCAGTTTCACCTGGGCGGCTGGCATTTCCAGAACGGTCGCGTTCTTTTTGGCCGCATCGCCCACGATGATAGATGCTCCCAGAATCTCCAGAGAACCTCCCGGCGCAGTTGTTGTGCCTGCCGTGCCGCCATTACCGGCAATGGTGACGGTACCTTTGCGCGCATCAAGCGTTATGGCAGCAGCGGTATAGGGGATGGCAACGTCGGCTTTATTGGCTGGATCGGCATCATGTTTGTAAAAAGAGGTCGTCACTCTGGCCGCCGTGATGTTCAGATCCTGGGCGGTTTTGACACTGCCCGCCCCACGCAGGGTCAGGTCGCCGTCACTGTCAAGCGTTACCGTGCGGAACTGGTCGAAGGCGATGCCGCTCCCTTTCGGACTGATATCGATACCGGCGCCGGTTGATGTGAATGTCAGACTGCTGTTGGTGGAGCCGGTCTGAGAGGTTGCAGCGGCTGCCGAATTGAGCAGTGTCAGCTTACCGGCAGCGCTGAAGGACTCTGTAACATCCGCTGCTGTTGTGTAGCGTCCCGCATCCAGCGTCAAAGTACCTTTTGCCGTCATCTCAGCGTTTTGCTGAAAACTCATATCGCCACGACTGGCCAGTGTCAGATTGTCGTAGCCGGTCAGATTGACCCAGCTTACTCCGTTGATGGTTGCCTGTTTGGCATCATTATTTGAGTTGGCAAACGTCAGATTACTGGCGGATAAAGAGAATGAACCTCGATCAGCCTTCTGCAGCGTACCTGACGGTGCTATGCCGCCGAACTGTCCGAGCAGCGACAGAGCGCCGACATTGAATGACAGACCATTGGCCGCATGGATCCCGGCGGTATCCTCCAGAGTGAAGGTACCGTTCTGTACCTCTACCGTTGCAATGCCGCCCGCGCTGCTGCCGGTTGCCAGAACTTCCGCGCCGGCTTCGATGGTCACGCTGGTATTGGCGCGCAATGTCACCGAAGACGCGTGCAAAGTACTGCCACTCTTTACCGTGACCGATGTATCGAAATATTTTTTGTTAGCGCTGTCATACTCCTGACTGCCAAGCACAACTTCTCCGAACCCCGTGACTGATGCGGTATCAACGATCAGCGTATCGGGAACAGGTATTTCTGACTGGGCTGCGCCGTTCCGGGCAATAACGTTTTTGGCGCTCAATGTGAGAACCCCACCCTGATACCCCTGAAGAGGCTGTGCACTCAGAGTGCCGTTCAGAGCAGCGCTCGGTGCAGTCAAGGTAAAGTCGCCACTATTTCCCGAAGTAAATCGCCTGGTCGCAAAATCCCCTTCCTTGAGAACATCGGCGGCGCTCCTGACAATATATCCTTTGTTTGTCTGTGAACTGATCGCTGTATCCGTGACCGTTCCGTAACCGGCCACCACCTGATATCCCTGGGCTGAAAGCATGTTCTGCCCGGTCACCAGTTGCATTCCGGCATCCTGGACAACCAATGCGCCAGGCACAAAAGCATACGTGTCTGCCGGGAGCAGCGAATACACTCCCGCCGCCAGCCCCAGAGCAGGCACGGCATCCAGATACACTGCAGCGCCGGGGAGAGTCACCGAATGGTCAGGAAGGATAACATAGCGCTGCGCCATAGACCTGTTGGTAGCTGGATCGACCTTGATTTTCTGAGTTGTCGTGTCAATCAGGGTGAGAGGATTCAGGGTGCCCGGTATGCCGGACTGGAAGAACGTGGAGAATACTTCACCGCCACCTGAGACATCTACAGCCGCATTCCGGGCAACGATAACCTCTTTGCCCTTCAAAGTAACCGAAGTGAGCGGAGCCGCAGTAATTTCGGATCCAATGTTTCGTATAGTGCCGTCCGTATGATTTTCAACTTGTGTCATCCAGGTGGAGCCGTCATAACTGCCGTAGCGTACCGCCGCATTTCCGGCGGTGCTGGTGCTGCTTCCGTCAGCCAGTACAACCCGTCCGCTGGCACCGCCATCGAGAACGATCTTACCTTGCGGAGCTGACAACGTGCCACGCTGTTCGATACCACCGGCAGCAGCGATAGTGAGGCTGCTACCTGCCGAATATACCGGAGTTGAGTCGATAACACCGGGCAAAACCGTTGCGGTGCCCGGAGTAGTGACAGTGAATGAAGTCAAAGTAGTCGGATACACACGTGAGGCCTGAAGGGTCAGATTGCCGGTTACCCCAAGATCACCCGCCCAGAAATTGCTGTCACTGCCCACAGTGTATACCCGATCCGAAAAGCGCACATCACGCGTTGCCCGCAGGGTCACATCGTTAAAACCATCCAACAGGATGCTTCCCTGAACGTCAACAAATCCGCCTGAAAGCAAAATACTTCCCGTGCCGGCATCGACCGTTTTCGGGGCATCCGAACGTAGTACGGAACTGTTGCTCACTGTGATCCAGGGTGAATTCAGGGTAACATCTCCGCCCGCTGCACCTTGCAACAGTTTGCTATCCAGGGTCAGGCTCCTCCCGACCGTTACATCGAGCTGCTCCGGAAAAATGAGTGAGCTCGGGCTTGAAAAAGTGAGCGCATCAAAACCGCTACGCTGGTAGAGGCTTAGATCTTCAGCCCGTATGCTCAGATCATTCGCCGAATTCTTAACCGACAGGTTTCCACCCCGGATTCCATTCAAGCGGGCAGCGCCGTCAATCTCACCGTCGAGTGTCAATGATCCTGAATAAGACAGCGAGAGCGAACCGGGGTCACCGGCAGTTACAACCGTAACCGGTACGCCATCTGAGCCAGCCACGAGCCGTTCTACGGGTGCCGATCCGGACACATCCACCCGTGCACCGTTTTCCAGAGTAACATCACCCGATGCCTGCAGTGATACTGTCCCACCCGCCTGGGGCGCAGCCCCGACAGGTCGACCGGCAATCATTGTTGCGACCGGCTTATTGTAGCCTCCTGCCAAAATCTGACTGCCGGATTTAATGGTAAGGTTATTACCGGCGTTGACGGTTACACTGCCTCCCGGCGCTTCAATCTTTCCGGCAAGGTCAATGTACGGTGCCGCCAGCGCAACAGTTCCGCCTGGTGCAACCGTTACCCCCGTGCCGCCCGGCAGATCTATCCTGGCAGAGCTGCTGTTTGAAATTTCTCTACCTGAGGAGTCGGTACCCTGGTAAATATTTCGGCCGGCTGCCAGAGAAATTGATGTGGGTCCCGTGTACTCGGCAACAGTCGGGTTGCTGCCTGCGGGTAAGGCCGTATTTGTTGCAGTTGAACTCTGAGAAGCGATAGCGGGGACCGGCATCGCCAACTTGACCAGTGAAGGTGCCAGGACGGCTGCGTCACTAAACGTGATATCTTTGACAGCGCTCAAACTGATGCGTGAAAAGCCGCTTTCTTTCAGCCGGTCAACTCCCAATACCAGTTTATTCAGCAGATATTCGGGAATCGTTGCGTCCACCGGCATATTGGCAGGAAGTACCAGATCGCGCGCTGCCACTGTCACTTCACCGGCATGAAGTTTGATTTCTCCGCCGGTTTTTCCCGGCAGGGAGGCCCCGACAAGTTCTCCTGCCAGGCTGAGCGTTGCTGCTTTCAACTCCAGTGATCCGGCATTAGCGCCGCTGATAGTCCCTTTGGTGTCAATAATCCAACCGCCACTAACATCAAGTTTCGCTCCTGAGGCCACCACCAGACTGTGCCCGACCGAAGTTGATCCTAATTGCGTGTCAGTACCCCGTTCGGTTCCCTCTTGAATCAGTATGGTACCGCCACCGGCATGGCTGGTTGCAGTCACCGGATGAAGCGCCATTCCCGCAGCACTATTATCAATGCGCAGCCCCGCTGTCGAAACAATACTGCCCGGCGCCAGGTAAATTGACTCGACCAGCGGCTGATTGAGCAGATTTTCAGCACTTCTGCTGATAATCGGCCTGTTCGACATTTCAACCGAACCACCCGGAATTTCAATTTCGCCACCGAACTCGATGCGACTGGTCCGGGCGACATAACTGCCACCCGGAAGCAGGCTAAGCCTCGCCCCCGCTTCAGTTGAAATCGTGTTTTTTGCAAAGAGGTTGAGTGAACTCAAACCAGCCTTGTTTAGCAGCGACGTTGAAATCTCCGTTGTCTGCCGGTCAAGAGTATCAGTTACACCGAAACCGGCAGCGAGAGGTGCCGTAGTCGTTTTGAGTGATATGTAATCAACAACTGGATTTACCTGGTATTCTGTTTCACCACCAATAATTGATTGAATTTTATTGCCGATAGTTACGGCACCGCCTACCGGCTCTTCCAGACCACGCTTCACCGAGATCAGATAGATCTGATAGTCTGATGCGTTGAAATCAGGAGTAACAAACCGAGTGACACTCGTCTGAAACTGCCCACGAGTAATGGAGCTGATCAGGGAACCGTCCAGCGCTGTCACCCGTGCATTTAAGAGCAATCTTCCGGCATCGCTCCCCACTATCCTGCTCGCGGTTATGGTACGATCATCAATCGAACTGCCGCCACCTAAATAAAGTCCGTTGAATTCTTCGGGAGATACCCCGAAGCGCGCATAGCTTTTTGTCTGGCTGTCCGCCAAGAGGTTATATTTGAGCCATTGTGGGGCAGTCCCTATATCATAGATTCTGTTTCCGGAAATAAGCCGCGAAGTTGCCATAACTCCGCTGCCATAGCGAATCCCACCACCAGAAAAATCAAGCAGCGCTCCCTGTTTGACTATCAGTTGATCAAGGGACATTTGATCGCTCGTACCGGAAAAAACTATGCTGCCGCCCTTGGTACTACGCTCTTCGGCCCCGGTCTGAAGCGTCAGGTAATTGTTTTTCAGAGCACCGACATTTGATCCGGTCAAAACATCGACCTTGATCTTCTGCCCCAGCAACGTTCCGGCTTTCTGACCATAGTCATCACGCAAGTCAACACTGTTGAGCTGCACTTCCATCACGTTAGCTGAAGCAGGCCGGTCAAGCCAGAGTCCGGCCACGTTGATGCTGCTGCTGTCACCAAGAAAAATTTTGTCTCTTGCGGTCATGGACACCGCACCTGACGGCGCAACTATTGCGCCCTGGTGTTCAATAGTGCTTAAGGAGTTTGGATTGAGATCTCCGTCAGCGTACAACCCTTTAAGAATAACGGCCGGGTTATTAAAGCCAAACTGCGGATCGGCAGTTTCCGCCTTTCCGGTAACGGGATCAATCGAAGTGGCAATCGGCGACTCGATAACACTCCCCACCCCGGTGGTGACCTTATCGCGCGCCGCCAGAATGACCACGCCACCTTTTTTGAAGGCAGTTACCGAGCGGATCAAACCATCATTTTGCACCTTCCCGCCATACAGGGCGATCCGGCCGCCATTTTCTGTGATCAGCTTTCCGGTTGCTGCGTTGTAGGCTTCACCCGGAACCTGCTGCAGATCGCTGTAGGTTACGTCGTTGCCGGTCGCATCAACCGTCAGTTCAAAGGTTTCCACCTCACCACTGCCATCAGATTTTTGCCCGGCCCCGATCAGATTGATCTTGCCGGATGGCGCGTTGATCGTACCGGCATTAACAACATTCGGCCCAACCAGAAATACGGAACCGCCGCTGTCGGTGGTGATAGATCCGTAATTGGAAACAAAAGCATCAGCCGAGAACGCACCCTGACTGCTGCTGTATGGTGCCGCCGTAAAGCGGAGCTTACCGTCTTTAAAATTCTGATCGGTGATATTGAGATTTGATGCGGCAAGAGAATGGACGTTCACCTGAGAACCGGGGCCAAAAAGGATACCGTTGCGGTTGAGCAGATAGACCTTGCCGTCCGCCTGCAGCCTGCCGAAAATAAGGCTCGGGTTGGCGTCATAGATACGATTGAGCGCCGCCCACTGCGGCTGGGCGACGCCATTTAGTTTCTGGTTGAAGAGCACTACCGAACCGGGAGCGATATTGAACGACTTCCAGTCAATGGTCGCCTGGGGGGCATTCTGGTTGACCGTCAAGGTAGTACCGACAGCAGGATTTACCGTGGCACCGTTTAAAGTGCCACCGGGCAGAAGTACCGGCAACGTACCGGCAGCAGGTGCATTCGGCATCGGCACCGCGCCATAAAAACCGGGAATCGTCGGCGCAGCAGCGGCAGCCAGTGCAGGTGAAAACGCGAGCGTAACCGCCAGCACCAGTGCGCAGACCCGACGGCGCAGCATTTTTTCAGATATGCGGTTCTTCTTTTTCATGCGGATAGGTTCCTGTTGATTTATGTTCATCAAATCCCCCCTCCTGACCTCCCCCCGCTGGGTGGAGGAACAAAAAGTCCCCTCTCCAGGAGGGGGAGGGTTAGGGAGGGGGTTAAAACTGCCACTTCACCTTGAAATGCAGGTATGAATCCCCGGCATCGGTACGATTCGTATCACGGAGGGCAAAGCCATAGTCGCTCTGATAGTCGAGTGAACCGAACAAGGTGCCCCGAACGCCGAAACCGGCCCCCGAAAGGCCGACGAGAGAATCCTGACCCGGCAGCGGATCTTTTACCCACAATCCGGCGCCGTCGTAAAAGATGTAGGGGGTCAGGCTGAAACGATCTTTGCCAACCTTCTTGAGCAGGTCCGGAGCCGCCAGTTCGAACACCCCGTGAAGGGCATTGTCGCCGCTGGCTTCACTCTCGTGATACCCCCTGACACTTTCCACACCACCGGAAGTGTACTGCTCGTTAGAGATCAGCGGCTGATCGGTCAACTGGCCGTCCAGCTTTGCCAGCAGCGAGAAATCGCCCGGAAGCTTCTGGCTCCGCTCCACGCCGGCTGTCATGGTGATGTAGTTCCCACGGGCCTTATAGCGTTTATCCTCGAACTGGCGCGCATCAGACACCGCTCCCCGGAACGACATGTTCACCCCCGCGTTGAAAGAGGTGGTACCGCTCTCACCGTGAAGCGAAGAGCTGTAGGCGACGGATACGGGGAGATAGCTGATCGGTGTTTTGACCGCTTCAGCACCGGTCAGCCCGACCTCCTCCTCGAAATTTTTGTAGTCAACGCCAAGCACGACCGTGTGGCTGTAGTCACCCACACTTTGTAACGGAATTATCACGCGGCCACCAAAGATACTACCGTTACCGAGGTTGTTGAAACCTGCCGCAGAAGCGGTGGCCGTGTTCGACCAGACTCCGTAGAGAACGACTTTATGGTCACGGTCCCAGAACGCCGGGAGCGTATACGAACCGGACGCAACTTTCACTTCGCCCAATTCCTGCGGCGACAGCTGATATTGCAGCGAGAACGAGTGGTCACGTTGCCAGAGATTGTCATACCGGAGCGCTGCGTTCAGCCTGAGAACCGAGGTGTCGTAGCCGGAGCGGTTGTTCAACTCCAGGCTGCCATGCAGCGGCATCTGCTCAGTTACCTTGAGAGTCATATCGACTGATTCCGGCACTTTACCCGGCTGCATGTCAGGAATCATCTTGAAATCAGGGTTGCGGTTAATCCGGTTCGCTTCCATCTGCAAATGCTGGAGTTTGATGACCTGTCCGGGGGCGATGGAGGGAAGCTCACGCAGGATCTTTTTCGTCGAGAACCATTTGTTACCGGTCACTGTCACCGTACCGACACGGTTTTCAATGATCTCCAGGCGGATAACCTTGCTCAGCACCGCCTGCTCAGGAATATTGACCATCACTGTCGGATATCCCTGGTCATGAAAATAGCGTTCCAGCGCATCTCGCGCTCCCTCGACATCAGCCGCCGTCCTGCCTCTGCCGATAAACTGCCTGACCTGTTTCTGCAGCTCTTCGTCGCTGAACAGGGCACTTCCGGTAATAATAATACGCCGGACGGTAAAGGTCTGCTCCTGCTCGACAGCTGCAGGCGGCGCGGCTTCATGCGTAGACGGTTCTTCCGCCGCTGCAACAGTGGCAGACATGATGATACAGAAACACAGCAGAGCGAGTTGCTTCGGATTCCGGTATTTATTCTGTAGTGATTGGTTCATGAAATTCCAATTTTCTTAAAATTATTCACATCCGTAGGGGCGCAAGGCTTCCGCCCCAGCTGCAATAGCCAAAATGTTGATATTTCCACCAGGGCGTATGCCATACATCTTTAGTCCCTGTGGGTCCTTACAAATAAACCGAGAAACGGCAGTTAACCGCCGATGAACGCCGATACACGCCGAAAAATCAAAGACGTAGATCAATTCTTGCTTTAACCAAAAAGGTTGGCTTGTTTTTTTACGTAAAGCCTGGTTTTATCGGCGTTCATCGGCGTGTTCGGCGGTTCAAATGCCGTTTATAGGTCTACATCACTTCCTGCAACACGGCCCGCAGCTGTGCCGCTTCCTGATAACCATCCAGCTTTTGGGCAATGCTGCCGTCGGCTTTGAACAGCACAATCATCGGGTACCCTTCCTGACCGTAGATCTTCTTGTAGTCAGTCAGCTTGTCGGAATTGACCTTGATCCAGGTGAACTTGTCACGCAGTGCGCTGACACGCGGGTCCGGCATGGTTTCGCTGAACAGTTTTTTGCAGAAGCTGCACCACTCGGCGTGCAGCACCAGCACCGCCGGTTTACCCTCTTTTTTTGCCCGGACCAGTGCGGCGTCATGCTCCTCCAGCCACGGCAGGTCACCGGTCGGCAGGGCAGCGGCAGCTGTCAGAGCAGTGAGCTCCAGATCAATTGTCACCGTCTTGCCGGCAAGGGGATTGTTCATATCCACGGTGAAACTGTCGGCATCGCTGACGGTAATAACACCGTAGCCGCTCTGGCCGGGAAAGATTGCTCCGATCACCGGTTTCAGTGTGGTGGTAATGGTTGCCCCGTCAACCCTGATTACGGTGGTGCCGAACGGTTCGTTATGGATTGCGCCGTTCTCGGCCATAAGCTGCAGATCAACTTCACGCTCCCGTATCGCCACCACTTTAGCGGAAAAATAGGGGGTTGCCTTGATCTCTTTGCCAACAACCGGGAAGCCGTCGAAGCGCTTGACATATTCATCAGCAGGCAGCGTGACCGTGCGCGGCATGGTGCGCACCAGCGGCAGCTTCTGCAGTTTCTGCGGATCACTCGGGCCGAACGCCTGTTCAGGCAGCAGCACCACCCGCTTCGTGCCGCCAACTGTCATGCCGGCCAGTGCCTCCCCCACGCCGGGAAACAGCGCGGCTTTGCCCACCGGCACAATCTCTGCGAAGTACTCCTTCGGAGCTGAAAACCAGGGCGCTTTTTTCGTCGCCGCATCATCGAGCACCGCTTTGCGGGTACTGTAGAAGACCGAACCATCTTCCAGCATGGCCGTATAGTTCACCGTGGCCAGGTCGCCCGGTGCGGCCGACAGTGCAAATTCCGCCTGTTTGTCAGCATTCATTGTGCGTAACGCCTCTTCCGTTTGCGCGCTAATCTGCGGGTCTACAGGCGGGGCAGCAGCTTCGACAGGTGCCTGTGGCGGTTCAGCCGGAGTAGCGACTGCACTTTCTTTTCGTTCCTGGTGAGTTACTGCAACTACTTTTACGTCACAGTTTAATTTTTCACCGGCAAAGGGGTGACCATAATCGATGGTCATGGATACGCCGTCCACGGCACTTATGCGACCCACCATCGGCCCGGTACGCAACAGGTGCCCAATTTCTGCCGCTATCACCAGTTCATAACTGTCAGCCAACTCACGTACCGTCACCGGTCCGAAGGGGGTTACCAGATCTTTTGCATCAGCCGGAGCGAAACGGATCAGCACCTCTTTGTCGCTCACTTCAGCTATCTTCCCCGGAACCAGTTTATCAATTACAAAAAGCTGCCCCACCTCCGGGTCTTTGCCCGTTTTGTTGGTATATTCTTCAATGCTCAGACGCATCTCTTTATCGCGTTTCCTGACGAGCGCCATCTTGACCTGTCTTTCATTCGGCGCTGACACCGGATAGCGATCAGCCGCAATAACCCACTGCACCGGTTCCCCCACTTTCAAACCGGTAATTTTCGGTGCCAGCCGCGCAATAATTTCCTGCTCGAAAGGTTGCCAATCCATTTTTCTTGCATTGGGGGATGGTGGCCCCGCCGTAACAGCGACGGAATCTTCTGCACCATGACGGGTCATATAGAGCGGCGCTTTTGTTTCGCCGGTGACAGAGGCATCAGGGCAGGTGGTGGCGGCCAGCTCGCCGTTCTGGAGACGACAGGTGAAATTGATCTCCGCCTTGTCACCCGTCCGGACAACGACCGGAGCTGCAGAACAGGCCACCAGCGGCAGGCCGATCAGGGCAGAGATTGAGATAACTCGTATATTTTTCAGGTATTCACGCATTGGGCCGGGCTCCTTTGTCGGCTGAAATAGAAGGTACAACCTTCATTCAGCGCCACAACCTAGCACAGCAATGTTACAAACAAATCTCAGTTGGAATAATTTCTGGTAAACTTTTGAGGCGGGGGGGAGGTGAAAAGAGGAGAACATTAAGACCTCCGAGGTTTTTAAAACCTCGGAGGTCTCACCCTGTTTCGTTATTGAAGACCAGATAGCCCTGTTTCCCATGCAGACAGCATACGGGTACCGGTTTCGCGGAATTCGGGATGATCTTTTGTATATTCGGAAAGTGCCTGCCGTGTTGCAGCAACCGCCCCGGAAGCCTCGTTGATGATCTGGCTGATTTTACCTGTCGGCAGTGCCAGGTGGGCTCTGGCAAATTGTTCCAGCAGCTTGCGTGACCACCATTTTTTTGTACCGGCAAGTGCCAACGCCGGAACATCTTTGGGAATATATGCCACGGTGGTCACGACATCATACACCGGTGCCAGACGGACTGCAGCTCCCGGATGATCATAGAGTATCCCGAAGTTTTTGAGGTGGGCATCGCCATTCCTCATTATGCCGGATAACACCAACGTCGCAAAAAGCTGTTCGCGGGCTGTGTGCGTGAATTCCGGTGAAACGAAATCCGTGATACTTTTTGCAACCCTTTCGTAGGTACTGTTGTATTTTTGAGATGTACCGAGCGCCTGAAGGGAACACATATCTTCAAAACCAAGCGAATGTCCATCGTCAGTAACATCAAAGCGCTTCATGACAAACAGTCCGCCATTATCAGAAAGATGAAATTCAGAAACGGGCAGACCGGCTTGTTTCACAGCGGTCATACAAAAAAATTCGTTGGCTGCCAGATGTGGATAATCACTTCCCCACGATTTTACTATAAACCCGTTCGTGGCGGTGGTTACACGATCAAAAGCTTCCAGTACAACTTTCGGCTGAACTCCGGAAACGCCCGATGTAAGTGCATATTTATCCATAAGAGCATGGAACAACTCAACAGTATCAGGGTACGACAACAGCTCGTTCAGTGATTCACGAGTTTCAACGACAGCCGGAAAGAGGTCATCGGGAAGTGAATATCGGTTCCGACCAATCTGGTTGCCGCCGGTAACGCGAAGTATGGTCAGATCATCATCACCAGTCAGTTTTGATATGGCACGCCGAATGGCTTCCCGTAATGCACCTTCCGGCAAATTCATCTGAAATACGGGGTGAAGTTCTCTGCTGAGCCAGCTTTCCAGACGAACCGGCATGGTGAGTGAAACCTGAGCACGGGGAGATTCAGATTCATGGTTATATGAGAAGACATACTGGCGCTGATCCTGCGAGCGGTCCAGAAGGCCGGCGCGTTTGCTGCCAGCCCAGACGGCAAGAGCACCGGGAGATGATGGCATGTTCATAAACAACCTACCTTTCTTCGCGTAATTCGTCCAGGGTAGGAGGTGCCCCGGCGGCACGGACACTGATCTCCAGGCCAAGAAAGTCCAATATCCGGATCAGCTTGCGAATCCCGATGTCCTGCACAATACCGGCTTCAATCTGGCTGATAGTTGCGTGGCTCATTCCCAAATCGGCAGCGATCTGCTTCTGGGTCACCTTCCGTCGCTTACGTTCAGTTTTTATTTTTTCGCCTATTTTGAATAGCATAATTTATCTTATACAATAAAAAATACAATTTGAATATTATTTTTATTGTATATGGTAAATTAAGACCTCCGAGGTTTTAAAAACCTCGGAGGTCTCGCCCCGCTGCCGAAACGATAATCATCATTTTACCGTTTGACAGTATGCATGATCATACCAACCCACCCTCCTCAATTTTTACCAAATCTTTTCCAAGTTGACCTTTGTTTGTAACAAACATTTGCTATAGTCGCTCCATACAAGACTGATTGAGTCTGAATTATTCATTAATAACAAAGTTCAAAGTCTTTGCACGCAGATAACGTCAGATACATTATGATAAGAGTCTTATTTTACAACATAAATTTGGTTGAATAGTGTTTTTGTTTAAGCTTCTCATTTTCCGTGTTTTTCCGCGCCTTCAGTGGATAAAACTGCCGTTTTTAGGTTTATCCGCTTTTATCTGAATTTATCAGATTGTATCCGCGTGAAATGTTTTTTTGTTTTTGTACCGGGTTCAAATCTTAACAAACTGTTTTCCAATCTGACCTTTGTTTGTAACATTAATTTGCTACAGTGCCTGACAAGAATGAAGCGGTAAAATTTTGCTGGCACCGGGTACTATAAATGATGGGTAATGCAAACAAACCGGTATTGATAAAAGGCGGCTACCGCAGCAAGGGAACGGGCACCAGGATGAGCCGGATGACTGATCTGATGAAAATCATTCAGGAGATGAATGAGCAGGAATTCACCGGGCACATCAAGATCAACTTCTCCCAGGGCGGCATCGGGCGGATTGAGAAATACGAAGAAATACAGCTCGGCCCACAAACTGTAGAGTAAAAACCGGACACGGTCGTTTAACCGCAGATGAACGCCGATACACGCCGATAAAAGCAAGCTTCAGACTGAAAAAACGATTAACCATTTTGGTTTAACCAGAATTTGCTTTAAGCCTTTGAATTCTCGGCGTGTATCGGCGGTTAATTAGTTTTAGGTTTAAATGCTGATGTAACAACATAATTGAATATTTGGGAACTTTAGCTGACCTGGAAATTCTCCAGGGACCGGAAAGCCCACTTCACAGACCGCAGCGCAGATCAGAACACCTGATCAGACTGCACCAGGTCTCATTGGAGTGGGTTTTTTGTTTTTATATCGCGGCTGACTGCCGACGAAAGGGGGTGCACCGAAAAAGAGACCTTACACACATCGAAACAAGAACGGCTGACCGCAGTTTATCAGCCACTCTTCAGAATAGGCCAAAACCACGGGTAACCGGGTGACGGAAAGCCGACGGATCCTGAAAATGGATGGCCGGGCTGTCTGAGGGGAAATTGAGAAGGAAGCGTCGATACCATCAATTTCACACCACACTAAAAAAGGAAGAAAAGGAGATTTACCCCATGAAAAAGAAAATAATTATGCTCGTAGCCGCAGCAATGATGACCCTCTCCGCCAGCAGCGCATTCGCAGCCTTTGGCGACGCCGAACTGTTCCGCATTGTGTACGATCGTGCCGGCATTGAAACCGGACAGGCCTTGGGTAACGTTGCCGCATTGACCGCACCTGGCGCCCCGAAGACAATAGCCGGTTCCTTCAACGGAGTACCAGCAGCAGCAGCTTTTGTTACCTATTTTGCTCTTGACCGCACCACCAACCAGTTGTGGATCAGTGGTACTACTGGCCAAACTCTTAAAATTAATGGTGGCGCTACCGGATTAACTTCAGCTAAGAGTGGCTTTGCCGGCTTTGTCGGTCTGTTCACTACCTACGACGCGACGACCGGTCTCCCCAACGGTAATGCATCCAGCTATACCGGTCTAGCAGCGGATTTAACCTCTTACAAACTTAAGTTATCAGCTACACAGGGAAATTTTGGTAGTGCAATATTGGCAGCAGACCGTCTTAAAACTGAAGCCAGTCTTGCCAGCGTCATCGGTACCACTGGCGGCTCCGTAACTCAGAGCCTGTACTTCTATAACAGCGGACTCACAACTGTAGCCGCTCAAAAAATTGGGGTAGAAGTAGCAACAATTACTACCAGCTTTGATGGTTCTTCTACGATCACCACACCAACCGCCGCCACTCCGATCCCACCGGCATTCTTCCTGATGGGTTCCGGCCTACTCGGTATGTTTGGCCTGCGTCGCAAGAATAAAGTAGCGTAATTGTCTCATTAAATCAGACCTCCGAGGATTCTAAAACCTCGGAGGTCTCGAAGCTGAATAAACATATTTGCAGTTCACCACCACCATCCAAAAAAAGGAGAAACACCAATGAAAAAGCAGATCAAAGTATCTCTGACAATCTCTGCCGCACTGCTCGCCATGTCCGGCATCGCCCAGGCCGCACCTGCCGAACTGAACATCTACGGCGCTTCCGCGCAGTACCTCTACTGGAACGCTAATGCCAAAGCTTTTGCTGAAAGCCTCGGCTGCACCGCTACTGCTCCGGTCAACAACGGCGGCAAGCACGGCTTTGTTTCCGCCACCAACTGCACCAGCACCCTGGTACCGCAGAACGCCGCCAATGCCAACAAGCGTGACCTGGATATTCGTTACTCCGGTATCGCTTCAGCTGAAGGACCTTTGTCCGTAAACAGAAAAGCACCTCTGGATGCTACCCTGGCAACCGGCTGTGATATTGCTGCTGGTGGGCGTTTGATGTACGCATCTGCATCCTCAACTATCTGCAAGCCGGTTCATGTCGGTACCTCTGACGTTGCCGGTGAATCACTCATACAGACCTCAACAGGAGCCAAATTCGGTCCATCTCCTACGGACAGAAGCA
The DNA here is from genome assembly GCA_049318985.1 of Desulfuromonadaceae bacterium. GTDB lineage: Bacteria > Desulfobacterota > Desulfuromonadia > Geobacterales > Pseudopelobacteraceae > JACRCG01. Next base: position 34,562 of record JBMOEI010000016.1, on the reverse strand, counting down.
ATCCTGTAAAAAATAACGGACCTTTCTCGGTTACCCTTCCTGCTAAAGGCATTTCCACAGCCGGCCTGACTGCGGCCAACACCGTCGTTGTTCCATTCGGTTTTTTCGTCAACAACGGCGTTACCGCCAGAGCCTGCACAGCAGGTCTGATCGGCAGCTACTGCACCACCGATCATGAGTGTGACTCTATTTTCCCCGGCACATTGGCTGACGGAGTTACCCTGCTCCCCGGTAACGGCGTCTGCAATCCTGCTGCCACACCAATCACCAACGTTTCTCGTGAACAAGTTGGCATCATCTTTTCCGGTTATGCTGCCAACTGGAAAGACCTGGGTGACTATTTCTCCGATGTGCCGGTTGTCGCCTGCCTGCGTCATGCCGGTTCCGGCACCCACTCCGCCTTTGACCTGACCGTCATGAATGGTGGCTGGGGTATGAACACTGCTACGGCAGAAGCTGCAGGACAGATTTACTTCAACCAGGGTTCTACCGATCAAGTCAGATGCGTCAACGGCTCTACTGCTACAACTCCTAATGGCTCGCTCAATGGCGCTATCGGTTATGCCGATGCTGATCAGTCTGTCGGCGTTTCAACATCTTTTGATAACCAGAACGTACATGCAGTTGCGTACAACGGCGTATTCCCAACCCGCGCTGCCATCCGTAACGGCCTCTATGACTTCTATACCGACGCCTGGATCTACACAAACCCACTCAATACCGCTACGGTTAATGCTCTTGCCAGTTCACTGATCACTTTTGCTCAGGATCCGGCCAACATCCCGGTTTCGAAAAAGAACTACTGGGCAACAACAGCAGAAATGAAATTTAATCGTAGCGCTGATAATGGCTACCCTGTATCAACGCCAGATCCAACTACCTGCGGTGCTACAGGCGATCAAGCTTGCTACCAGCTTCCGTAAGCAGCAATTCGATCTTTATGTGATGTAATCAGGGCCCCGGCAACGGGGCCCTTTTTTTGATTATCGCATTCACCGGCACATCCGCTCAATCCCTTTTAGACCCCGGAGGGTCCCTTCTTGAAGGGGGCAATGAAACAAATCACCACCAGAATACATCGATGATCCATTCGTCAGGTACGTGACGAGATTAAACGTGTCTCTAACTTCCGGGGAATGTCATTCAGTAGCTCTGCGATGCAGACGAAAAACCAAACACCATAAATAAATCATGATGACAAAAGGCATACTTTTAGATATGGTTACTTCATGAAGGCATTCAACTGGAATACGGAGAAAAACATCCAGCTTAAATTGGAGCGTGATATTTCATTTGAGGAAGTTCTGGCAGCCATGTCTCATGGTGCCCTTCTTGATGTTGTTTCGCATCCGAACAGCATGAAGTATCCGAACCAGAGGGTTTTTGTTGTGCGAATACGGAATTACGTGTATCTGGTGCCTTTCGTAGAGACTGCCAACGAACTGTTCTTGAAGACAATTATTCCAAGCCGGGTTGCTACGAAAAAATATCTTCCGGAGGGATTTAAAAATGAAAAATGAAGATGAGAAGTATGAGAAGGAACTCCTGAAATCCTTCGAAAATGGAGAGTGGCGGTCTGTCACCAATGTAAAGACTGACATCGATCGTTACGCATCAACAGCTGCCACTGCACTACTTAAAGACAAAAGGATCAATATTCGTCTTTCTTCCAGGGATCTTGAGGATGTTCAAACACGGGCCGCCGAGCAAGGTATGCCATACCAGACGCTGATAGCCAGTGTACTGCATAAATATGTCAACGGGCGGCTTGTTGAAACTCCGACATATCAGACCAAACGCGTAACCGCGAGCGCCGACAAGGTACAGACAAGTTAGAGTGGAATTCAGCCATGCGTAAAGAATATGATATCAGCCATGGTCAACGGGCAAGCGTCGTACTCCATCTTGCCAAATTAATCGATTTGACCGTTGCAGAAAATCTCCGCCTTGACTACCGAAACATATCTGGCCCAGCGTGCAGCGAGAGGTTCTGCTGAAGCTTTTCACGCCGCGCTGGAAAAGGTGCCTGATGTTGACCCGGAAGAATTTGATCGTTTGTGACATACCCACCCTTCCCACTTCCACCCGAATGCATTTTCAGAACATCAAACGCCATGAACACCGACACATAGAGACCCTCTGGGGCCTAAGGTTTCTGATTCCCTCTCACCAACCGGTTCGCCACTTCAACATACTCCGCTTCACCAGCCCCTGCCCTGCCCTCATCAAACAACTCCATCGGCGGTGCGACAGTCAGAGGAAATTCAACCATTTCAGTTTCTGTCATCACCGTTACCGATGCAGTCAGACTGCCCGATTCCGGCACGATCCGTAATTCCCAGCTTCCATCATTTCCTCTATTCAGGCCGCTGCATGTTCCCCCGGAAATAAAAAACTGCGGCGCACGATCGGTCTGCAGACCGGTACGGATAGTAAGCAGTACTGCAGCTACTCCATCCGAAAGCAGCACCGGCGGTTGCTGCCGAAACATATCGTCACTGCGCTCAAACAACGTGGCCAGCGCATCCGCTGTACGCTCACCGGCATAGCTGCGGAAAGCATCCAGCACACCCGGACGGCGGCTAAAAGTAAGAGTACGCGGGGTGGATTCGGATTCCGGCGCCTTGGCAACGGCTGCTCCTACCGGTGATGAAGTCGGCTCGCCCCCGGCAGTAATAGCGACAGGGGCAGTGAACAAAGGAACCGGTACAGCAGTTCGTTCGGCAGCGGGTACAGTTTTTTTCTTACGCCGTTCCGCCATGGCGCTCAATTCCTCATCGCTCGGGTTTTTAATGGAAATACGCGGAGTCAGCGTCATGCCACTTTCATCCCGCAACCAGGCGGTCAGAAAAGTTATGCTCCCCTGAATTTGCGCAAAAGCCAACTGAACATTGCCGCTCATAGGCTTACTGCTTTTGAGCCGGACAGTAATTGAGCCGGGGGGGTCGTTCTGCACGGCAATAGTGACCTGCTCCCCCAATCCGGCACCATTCACCTGCGGTGGTTTTTCGTCTTCACTTTTATAATCGATGCGGATTTCAGCTTCGCTCACCCGGTTCAGGTTATCAGCCTTGAGGGCAAAACCACCGCGTCCTGTTGGAAAAATCATCACCACCGGTTCTGCCAGCGCCGTTGAAACAGAGCAGAACAATAGCAGCAAAGCGGTAATTACCGGCTTGCCCGGAACTGTGTGATGCGCCCTCACCTGCCGCAACGAGCGGCCATCCAGGGAGAACCAGAGCAGGAACGGCAGCAGAAATTGCCCCAGCAGATAGATCGCCTGATGGAGCGGCTCGATTTCCGGCACATTCAATGCGGTCCAGATCACGTGGCTGATCCGGAACAGGGTGTGCCACCCGGCAATCAGACAGATACCACCGATCAATGCACCACAGCGTCGCCACGCCCAGGATTTCCATCCGGCTACGACAAGGGAAAGCAGCAGCGGCACGGCGAAGGTGTGGTTGTAGATCGGCAGCGGGCGCGGTGTCAGCAGTTGATAGCCGGGATAGAGCCAGGAGAACAGGAGCGCCACCAGCGTATCAAGATAGGCGACATAATCCCGATTAATCATCAGCCAGGGGACAAACAGAGCCGTGGCAATCAAACCGGCCCGCAGCATGAACGGCAGCGGCGTCTGGCCATCAGCGCTCCAGCGGAGCCAGAGCAGGCAGGCGGTCACAACCAGCAGTAGCATGGCAACCTGACCGAAATAGACATGGAGGATATCGAACAGAATCGGCGCCAGTACCGTACCGGCAGCGGTGACAAAAGCGATCCGCAGCAGATTTGCAACGCTGATGACCAGTATTCCGGTAAAAAGACCTGCCAGAGTGCGCACCAGAGTCGAAGGTTGCGCCAGGACGAAGGCAGCATAGAGCAGACAGACATAGAGCGGCGTGCATTCGGAGACAATCCGTACGCTGAAGCCGGGCAGGTTCACCAGTTCGCCCTGCACCAGCGGCGCGTACCCGACCAGACCAAGCAGCATGCCGACCTGGGTAGCGGTAGCACGACAGAGCGGCACCAGATGCGGCTCCAGCCAGACCGCCGCCAGCAGGAACAGCGTGCAGAGCAACGCAAAGCGGAGCCAGGGGGGAGTGGTAACGGGTACTTCCGTGTGAGGTGAAATTATGTCCGCCTGATGGGGGTGCATGGAGGAGAGTATATATCAAGGAGTGCATTGCGTGGTGTTACGATTCGGCAACATCTTTGGTCCGGACATGCTACTTAAATCATAAAACCAATCAAAATAAAAACCGTTTCACACGGATAACTTCTGATACAATCTGATAAAAATCTGATTTAGAATCTAAACCTGTAACGCAACCAGAAAGTAGGTGCCTCAAGTCAAGACGCCAAGTCGCAAAGGCGCTAAGAACGTCTAAAACGAAGAAATTATAGTTTCACCCCAAAAGATTTTAAGATTTTTCCTGGTTTTCCTTGCGTCTTCGCGCCTCTGCGTCTCTGCGTTAATGCTTTTGACTTGGAATTTACATGGTTGTTGAGCTTGTTATTGATAGAGCTGAGCAGCTACCTTACTAACCTGATTGATAATACTGCTAAAATCAAGAACCAAAAAACTGTACTCAAAAAAAGTTTTATCCGCCTTTATCCGAATTTATCAGATTCTATCCGCGTGAAATGTCCTTTGCTTTTTCCTGTTTTGTTCCCGCACGTCCGATGCTGCTTCGGCACGCAATATTCCATTTACTTCCAGCCTTTCCCCCCACACCGAAATTGTTTGACAATCGTTACCTGACTTCAGCGTATCTGTAATATTCGTCTGCTATACTGTCGACCGATAATTAATACCAGTATGCCCCCGAATTTATACACCAACTCAGAAAACAATCTAAATGAACCAATCAGGAGAAATACGAATGTTCAAAAAACTGTTTGCCCTCATTATTGCGGCCACTCTCACCCTGTCCGTCTCCAGCAACGCTTTCGCCCTGTTTCAAGATCTGGAACTGATCCGTATCTATTACGACCGCGCCGGTGCTGAAATAGCTACCGATTTAGGATCAGTCTCGTCTCTGGTCAACTCTGCCACCCCTACAGCCACTCCTACGACAACAATTCCCGGATCATTCGGCTCACTCACCACCGGGTATGCTGTCTATTTCGCTCTTGACCGAACCACCAACCGGTTATGGGCCAGCGGCAGTACTACTGTTGCGTCTCTGGCTACCGGATCAGCAACTGGACTGACTTCCATGAAGAGTGGCACCAGTGTTCTTTATCCCCTCTTAAACTCTCAAGATGGCACCAACTATACTGGATTAGCGTCGGAAATTAACTCCTACAAAAACAGATTGTCTGCAACCCAGGGCAATATGGCAAGTGCGATCGCTGCCGTCTCACGCCTTAACACCGAAGCCGACTTGACCGGACTGATCGGAGCCGGCAGTGGCTCAGTAACCCAGAACCTCTACTTTTGGGCCAACGCCAACACTACTGTCAAAGCTGAAAAAATCGGCGTTCCGGTCGCCACCATCACCACTAACTTCGACGGTTCCACCACCATTTCACCTCCTCCACCCAGCTTCGCGGTAAACTTCAGCAGCAGCGGCAACGGCACCCTGACCGGCATCGCCAGTCAAAGCATTATTTCAGGAGCTTCGACAACAGCCGTTACCGCCGTGCCTGCAACCGGCTACCACTTTGTCGACTGGACCGGAGCAGGTGGCATTGTCATCAGCACCAACAAAACGATGACGGTGTCAAACGTGACCACTGACCAGACGATTACCGCCAACTTCGCAATTGACGTTGTTGTAACATACGCAGTCGATTTTATCCCCGGCGGCAACGGCACCATTACCGGCACCCCCAGCCAGACGGTTAACTCCGGCGCTTCAACTACTGAAGTCACCGCAGTACCGGCAGTCGGCTATCACTTTGTAAACTGGACCGGCACCGGCGGCTTCATAACATCAACCACCAATCCGCTGACGGTAACGGGCGTAACCGCCGACCAGACCATTACCGCCAATTTCGCCATTGACACTTTCGCCGTCACCGCAAAAGTCGGTGTAAAGGAATTCGCCGGCATTCAGGCGGCTTATGATGATGCCGCCACCGCCACCACAAACGAAAGGATTATAAAGCTGCTGGAAGGGACTTTAGCCGGTAACTTCACTTCCGGACGTAATATCACCGTCACTCTTGAAGGCGGATATAACGCCGCCTATAGCGGCATCAGCAGTGTAACCACCATCAGCGGCGTCAGTGGCGCTGCGGTTGTACTGAAAAATGGCACGGTAATTATGAAGGGAATACGAGTAAAGTAGGCCGGGACAGGGGAAATTAATTAATTAATTTGAATGTATGCAATAAAAAATTGAAAACGTATCACTCAGGAGATTCACGCATGTTCAAAAAACTGTTCATCTTTATCGTTGCCGCCACCTTCACTCTGGGCATGACCGGCAACGCTTTCGCCACCTTTGCCGACCTGGAGCTGATCCGTATCTATTACGACCGCGCCGGTGCTGAAATAGCAACCGATTTAGGATCAGTCTCGTCTCTGGTCAACTCCGCCACCCCCACCGCCACCCCTACGACAACAATACCCGGATCATTCGGCTCACTCACTACCGGGTTCGCGGTCTATTTTGCCCTTGACAGAACCACCAGCCGGTTATGGGCCAGCGGCAGTACTACTGTTGCGTCTCTGGCTACCGGATCAGCAACTGGACTGACTTCCATGAAGAGTGGCACCAGTGTTCTTTATCCCCTCTTAAACTCTCAAGATGGCACCAACTATACTGGATTAGCGTCGGAAATTAACTCCTACAAAAACAGATTGTCTGCAACCCAGGGCAATATGGCAAGTGCGATCGCTGCCGTCTCACGCCTTAACACCGAAGCCGACTTGACCGGACTGATCGGAGACGGCAGTGGCTCAGTAACCCAGAACCTCTACTTTTGGGCCAATGCCAACACTACTGTCAAAGCCGAAAAAATCGGTGTGCCGGTCGCCACCATCACCACCAACTTCGACGGTTCCACCACCATCTCTCCACCACCTCCTACCTTCGTGGTGAACTTTACCAACGCTGGCAACGGTACCCTGACCGGCACCGCCAGTCAGACCATCTTTTCGGGCGCATCTTCAACCGCCGTGACCGCCGTCCCTGCAACCGGCTACCACTTTGTCAACTGGACCGGAGCAGGCGGCACTGTCATCAGCACCAACAAAACGCTGACGGTGTCAAACGTGACCACTGACCAGACGATCACTGCCAACTTCGCCATTGATGCTGTCACAAGCTACGCCATAAACTTTGTCAGCGACGACAACGGGACCATTACCGGCACCCCCAGCCAGACAGTCAACTCCGGCGCTTCAACAACGGCAGTCGAAGCTGTTGCGGCAACCACCGGCTACCACTTTGTTAACTGGACCGGCACCGGCGGTTTCACGACAACGGTCACCAATCCGCTGACAGTAACTAATGTAACCTCCAACCAGACCATTACCGCCAATTTCGCCATCGACACCTTCGCCGTCACCCCCAACATCGGGATCGGTGCCACGAACGGCACCATCACCCCGCTGGCTGTACAAACTATCAATTACAACGGCTCAGCATCATTTACGGTAACCCCAACCGGCAGTTACATCGCCAGCGTCAGCGGCAGTTGCGGCGGCACGCTTGCCGGCACGATCTACACTACCAATCCCGTCACAGCAGACTGCACCGTGATCGCCAATTTCAGCCAGAATAATCACACGGTCTCCGCCAGCGCCGGAGCAAACGGGGCAGTGAACCCGGCAACACAGCAGGTCGCCGATGGCGCTATTGCGACTATCACGATCACACCGGCCAACGGCTACGACATTGCCACGGTCACCGGGTGTGGCGGATCACTGACCGGCACCAGCTACAGCACCGCGCCGGTAACCACCGACTGTTCCGTCACTGCAACGTTCAGCATCAAAACCTTTGCATTGAACTTTACCAGCGGCGGCAACGGCACCCTGACCGGCAGCACCAGTCAGAGCGTCGGTATTGGCGCATCGGCAACAGCCGTCAGCGCAAATCACAACGCCGGTTACCACTTCGTCAACTGGACCGGCACAAACGGCTTCACCAGCATCAGCAACCCGCTGACGATCACCAGCGTCACGGCGGCACAGGAGATCACCGCCAATTTCGCCATCGACACGTACACGCTCAGCTTCGTCAGCGGCGGCAACGGCTCGCTGACCGGCGTCACCAGACAGATACTCACCTACGGAGCTTCGGCATCAGCCGTCACTGCGGTACCGGCCAGCGGCTATTATTTTGTCAACTGGAGCGACGGTGCCAACTTCATCAGCAGCAGTAATCCGCTGACGGTATCGAACGTAACTGCAGCACAAACCATCACGGCCAACTTTGCACTGATTCCGCCAATCACGTTCACCGTTTCCCCTGTCAGCGGCCCGCATGGCAGCATCATTCGCATCAGTCCGTCTGGCAACGGGCCCATCGACGCCAGTGCAACCGCCAGTTTTGAAATCAAACCGGACAGCGGTTACCAGATCGCAACGGTCACCGGCACCGGCAGTTGCAACGGGACATTGAACCGCAGCACATCCACCTACACTACCGCCGGAATACTGGGCAACTGTACAGTTGAAGCAACATTTATCGCCATTCCATCCGTTGCATTGCAAGACGCTCTGAAGGCACTGCGTTTTGCCATTGGCCTGGAAACGCCGAATGCTAATGATATTGCCAGCGGTGATGTCGCTCCACTGACAGGGTGTGTAGCGAATACGGCGGGTTTGTTGACCTGTACCAAAAGCCCGGACGGCAAGATTGACATCGCTGACGTTGTAGCGATTATGCAAAAATCTGTAAACAATTTGAGCTGGTAACAAGGGAATTGGAAATTACAAAATCCTACATCCCTAACCCGGACAAACTGGAACCAGACAGGAAAAATCAAAGGCCATTTCACGCGGATACAATCTGATAACTTCGGATAAAGGCGGATCAACCCTTTTTTTATTAAAGTCTTTCGGTTCCTGGTTTTACCAGTATTATCGGAGGTTTAGATTCTAAATCAGATTTTTATCAGATTGTATCCGAAGTTATCCGTGTGAAACAGTTTTTATATCGAGGTGAAACATGCGCGCTTTAGCAGAAACTATAGAAAAAATTCCTATCGGCGGGAGAATTCGGGATTGGCTGGATGAGGATTACGTCAGAGTCTGCGGGCATGATGGCAACACTCTCGCGCTTGATTTTACTGACGATGATTGGGAATGGTTTTAATGAGATGAACAACTTCTGCTGCATTTTTCAGTAAAGGCTGGTAAAATGCCGCCGGTTTCAATCGAACCATAAGATTTGGGGAGGACGTATGAAGGAGCGTCATATAAAAAGGTATTATACGCAACTACTTCCGAATAGCCTGAGTAAAGTGACCGTTTTCTGGGGAACTGACTCATCAGCGGAAGCTAATGTAGCTAATTTTTGTACTCATGGCATGAGGATTATAATCCCTACCTTGATAGATCAAGCCGACCTTCCCCGAAAAAATGATGCCATCAAGGTTAAATTGTCCATTGTCAAAGTGTCCTTAACCGGAATGTGCATTTATGTCACACATGAAGCTGACGGCTCTGTTGCCATCGGCATCTATTACTACGTTCCCGTAGAACAGAATTTTCTCAATAAATTACTGAGTAAAAACCTGAATGTTCCTCTCCAGGAATGTTCTTTTGTCTGCCATGAGAGGGTAGAATTTGTTGAAAAATTGTGTAATTCGGAAGACCCGGATCTCAGGAGGATCGGTCTTCTTGAAAAAGAGATGCTTGAGGCGTAACAACAGAAGTACCATTTTTTCCACACCCTTAACCCATTAACGCAGCACCATTTTTTCCTTAAGGAGATATGCACATGTACTTAGCCAGAGACAAGAATGACGACCTCTACCTGTTCTACGAGTTACCGAACCGTGGCAATGAATGCTGGTGGGCCACATCAGGAGTAGACGGCACCTATCTTCGCCTTGATAAATCACTCTATCCCGAAGTCACCTGGGATTCAGATCCATTACCGGTGACAATTCATACATAACGCAATCGAGCAGAATATTGTAAAAACAAACATGGCCCGGAGTCTCATAAACTCCGGGCCACGTTTGTTCTGCCTTCTGCTGCTATATGTTAATCAGGCTGTGCGTTTGCGGAACATGATGCCGCCAAGACCGGCTGCGGCAAACAATATTCCCCACGGCCCGAGGGCGGGTACCGGTGCTGCTCCGCTTCCGGTGGCAATGGTCATGGTGCCGGTTGCGCTCCCCTGGAAATCGGGGTCGTTGATTGCCGCAACCACACTGTAGGTTCCGGGATCGGCCGGAGCAGTTGTGGAACCATTGTAGGTAATAATGACAGCCAGTCCGGCGGGATTGGTGGTTGCAGTAGCAGCCGCAGTGGCAGTACCATTATTGGCAATGTTCAAAAAGACCGTAGCCGCTGCTTTGTTGATTGTCAGGATACCGGATGCCGAACCCGAGTAGTTGACATCGCTGATTGTGGCAGCCACCGTGTAGCTCCCCACGGCAACCGGAGCAGCGGCAGAACCGTCGTAGGTGGTGGCCGTTGCCAGGCCGGACGGAGTTGTGGTGACGGTAACGTTTTTGGGACTGCCGTCATAGGTGGCATCCAGGTTGCCGAGAGTGACCGTCGCAGCGCCTCTTCCGATGACCAGTGAGCCGGCGATTGAAGAGCTGTTGCCGCCGGAAACTGCCGTGGCGACAACGGTGTAGACACCGGGTGCTGTTGGTGCAGTGCTGCTGCCGTTGTAGGTCACACTTGAGGAGTCAGGAACGGCCGGCATGGTGATGAGATCAACCGTTTTAGCCGAACCGTCATATTTCTGGTACAGGTTATCGATAGCGACAATCGGCAGATACGCCGGGGTCGAAGTGTAGCGTGTTGCGCTCTGGGCACCGGCCGGGGTCGGCTGCACGGCACCGGTACTGTCGGTGGCGACACTGTAGAACTCATAGTACCCCTGCCCGCCCGGGAAGGTGAACGCAAGTGAGTACGGAGCTGCCGTGACCGGGGATCCGGTGGAGCTCCAAGCGCCCCAGGTCGTGCCGTTGGCAGAATAGCGATAGAAATACTGCACCTGGATGATGGTTGCTGCCGCTACACCGGTGGATACCAGCAAAACCGGCTTGTTGCTGGCGTACTCTTTGGAGTCGAAGCCGTAGCCGGGGGCGATGGCGTCTGCCGAATTTTCCGTCGCCGGCTTGAGCAGCAGGGAGGCTGTCTTGTCACCGGTAAATTCACTCTGGACAAAGCTGGTGACGTTCCAGTTGTACCACATGTTTACCGTACCCGAAGTCAGTGTCTGTGTATCCAGGACGCTGCCAGGAGCCGGCTGGGTGTTCCAGTTGATAACGGCCTCAGCCCAGGTATCGTCGGTGGTACTGCGAACTTCCACCGGCAGTGAAGCCCCTGTTGATTTCCAGTTCCAGAGCTGCAGGGTGGCGCTGTTGATGACCGATCCAGCCGGAATGGCGGCAAGATCGAACTTCAGCCAGCCACGTTCGTTGCCAAAGCCGCTGTTATCACTCTGAATGTAGATGTTTGTAGAAACTCCGTAGTTTGTGGTCGGATTGCCGCTGGCTACCTGGGCATCTGCAGAGGGAGACAGGTAGTAGATGCCGGAGGTGCTGGAAGCGGTGGCAGCCAGGTTGATTGATGCAGCGGTTGTGGCGGGCTGCAGCGAGTTGACACGGGAAGAGACTGATGATGAGACCGGCAGGCTGCCGCCGGTAACGACGGATGCGCTGTCGCAGCGGAAACGGAAGCCGAAGTTCTCCATGGTCGGAACGCCGGTAATAAGCAGGATATCGTTGACCGCGCCGGGGAGAACATAGCTGGCATAGGCGGTGCGGTCACTGATGGTGATAGTCTGTCCGAACTGGTCCTGCACCGTGCTGGCTCCGGTCTTTTTGGCCTGGAACTGGACATAGTGGTTTTTGTGGTGGTCGTTCAGGAACTCACCGATTGACGATTTGAAGGCCGGTTTGGCCAGGCTCGGGTCGTTGCCGAGGATTTTGAATTCAATGCCGTTGCCGTAGATCCCTTCCTGCTCGACAAACTCCGGATTGCCGTCAAAGAAGCTCCCTTTGCCCCAGACTTCCACGATGTCGCCGTTCTTCAGGGCACCGGCCTTGAAGCCGAGGTAGCTGCGGTACCACTCCGCTTCGGCCAGGTGGTGGTTCTGGTTGATACTGCCGTCGGCGTTGACCAGATCGGCCGGGACTTTGCCGAGGCCACGACGTACCAAGGTCTCGGGGGTGGCGCTGAGGAAGCGGATGAAGGCGTCCTCAAAGGTCGGGCGGGTGTCATTATCGTTCAGCATGGTGACAACGGCGCGGAAACCGCCGGAGAACTCGGTGTTCAGGTCATACCGTGGGCTCCCGATCGAATAGGCGCTGGCCGGAGTCCCATGATTTGTCTGCATGAATTCAACCAGGCTGTCCCGGACCAGACCCGGATCTGTCAGCGGTGCGGTGTCCAGCCAGGTGTAGCCTGCCGGTGGATGGGCATACATATAGTTATTGATGGCGACGGTATAAACCTGGCTCAGATTGATAGGTGCTCCGTCAAACAGGATTGTCGTCGGCACGCCGTCCACACTGGTCACGTGCAGCCTGCGGGAAAAACCTGCGTTCATGTTGGTGTTTTTGAGGAAGTTGACGATGTCCCGGCCGGTCATGTTGATCCGGACGTAGGTATCGTCGCTCCAGGGGAAGGTCTCGTAGACCTGGAGATAGGTCACCGGGCCGGCCGGGATGTCGGCGCGCACGCCGCCGCCGGTCTCGATGGCCAGGTCGCAGGAACCGAAGAGCTGAGCGGCTTTCCACTGCATGGCATCACAGATCCACTGACCTGCCGGGTTATTGCCGCTCCAGGGGTATTCATTGGGTGACCACCAGCGCATCTCGTTATCCAGCAGCAGGTTGTCGTTGGTGTAACCGACGACATCGAAGGCGCGGGGTTTGCCCAGGGCATCGGCGTTGGCGTCATAGAGGGTGACCAGATTGCTGACAAAAGTCTGGACATCCGGGTCCGGGGTGATATCGGCATTGCGCAGCAGGTGGTTGTAGCCGCTGAGGTACTTGCCGGTATCATCAATCTTCAGTTCGCCGATGTAGGTCAGGTAACTGCCGGACTCGGTGATGGTGGTCTTGTAGTTGAGTGATTCCGGCTGCCAGGCCGGGGTTTCGGCCCAGGAGTGCCAGTGGCCGTTGACGGAGACTTCCGGCAGTTTGGTGACGCCGTCATCCACCAGCAGTTTTGCGTACAAGGCGGGATTGGGGTCGACCATGCCGCTGTGGCCGACATGGGCACCCAGCACGACGATATCAACGTTGTGGGGAGCGCCGCGCAGTTCGTCGACGTATGTCTTCAGGTTGCAGGGAGCTGTAGCGGTGTTCCAGTCGCAGTTGACAACCTGGAGGGTGCCGGCCAGCGATGCGCCGACTTCGGCAGATTCGGTTGTGTAACCGATGATGCCGACTTTCTTGCCGGCGACATTAACAATGGTGTAGGGAGCAAAGTGCGGCAGGCCGGTGGCGATGTCACGCACGTTGGCCGAAATGACCGCGACTCCGCTGGCTCGCAGGGCGTCCAGGTTGCCGATGTAGCTGGCGTCGCGCACGTCGTGGTTGCCGACGACAACAGCGTCCATGCCGCGACCGTTGCGGCCGGGAACGAGTTTCAATTTATTGGAAAGCAGTTCGTAGAATTTGGTCATACCGCAGTTGCTGCTCATACCGGGAGTGCCGCCCGTGGCGCAGCCGGCGAAGGTCATATCGCCAATGGGGCTGCCTTCGGACATGTCGCCGGCATCGATCACCAGCGAATCGGGAGTGGCCGTCGTCAGCTCCAGCATTTTGCCGGCCATGTGGGCTGCGCCGCCGACATCCTCAAACAGGGGAGAACCGGTGCCGTGCAGCGGAGCCGACATCTTGTGCGGTGTCAGGCGGGCATGGGTGTCGTTGACGTGGAAGATGGTGATGGTGCCTGCCGTTGAACAATTGGCTGAACTGCCACCGGTGCTGCTGGCACACTGCCATGTCCAGGGACCGCTGCCGGTAACTGCGGTGGAAGTGCCGGATGAACAGAGGTTGGTGGTCGGAGCAGATGTGGCCACCTGACCGCTGGCTGAGCCGCAGGAACCGTTGACGACGGAGGAGAGCAGAGCAGAGCAATTGGCAGAGATGCCGCCGTTACTGCCGTTGCAGCTCCAGCTCCAGGGTCCGCTGCCGGTAACAGCTGACGCGGTACCCGTGGAACAGAGGTTGGCAGGCGTTGCTGAAAGTGTCAGGCCGTTATCTCCGCCACAGGAGCCGTTAACAACAGGAACAGTGCAGGCATTCAATGCTGTCGCTGTATTGCGCGGATTAACTGCACCGGTTGCGAAATCAGTGCTATTGACATCGGTATCGCTGCAGCCGTTGCCGGCACGCAGAACGGCGGTCGTGTTGCTTGGCGCCGGAGTCGGGCCGGTACCTTCAAAGTTGGTGGCTGTCGTGCCGAAACCGACGTAATCACGCACGACTGCATTGGAGGCACACGTACCGCCACAGACGGCAGTCAGTGCAGTCTGATTGGTAACCAATGCCACTTTTCCGGCCGTACCACCCATGGCAATGGTGCCGGTTGCATCCGGTGTCGGCAGATTTATCGCTGTGACGGATGCCCCTGCTGCTTCCTGGGCCAGGTAATATTGTCCCGGCTGCAGCGTGACGTTGGTGAGGTTTGTGACCTGCCATGTTGTGCCGGTTGCTGAGGCATACTGCACCGACCAGCCGTTGAGGCTGACCGCACCGGCACTGTTGTTGTGCAGCTCGATGAAGTCGTTTTTATAGGTTGCGCCGGTGTTACCGCCACCGCCATAGACCTGGCTGATGACGACATCCGGCGAAACAGCAAAGGCCGGGCAGGCAAAAGCCATCACCAGCAGGAAAGAAGCCAGGCGGAACAGGGAACGGAAGCGGCACCCTGATGTGGTACTGATTCGTGATATCATGAAATCTCCTTTGTTGTTGGATGTAGAAAGCTATTGCTGGGGCAAAGAAAATAAAAAACTACTTGACAGGGATACAAGGGATAAAGGGGATAACGTCTTAAAACCACAGAAACTATTATCGTTGAGAATCACGATGTTGAACTTTGTTCTTGCCTTTATCCCCTTCATCCTGCTTATCCCTGTTACATGAGGTTTTTGACGTAGTGTACTGAATAGTTATAAAAACCGAACCCGGACGGGGCCTCAACCCCGATCCGGGCCGTTTTCAGCTGTAAGTCGTGAATCCAGGCTGGCAATAGACCAGTTATAAGTGGCGGGCATTGACTCTGCGCTGAAAATATTGTGTAAATTTCAAAATTACCGTTTTCCACATTCCTTAGATATTTCTTCTTCTGATACCAAACAACCCCAGCAGTCCGGAACCGAGCAGCCAGGCGGCTGCGGGAATCGGGGTGGCGGCTACAGGATTCGGAGTTGGTGTACCGGCAACAAACGTGACAGCACCAAGTGCGTCAGTAGTGCGAAGCGCTGATGTAGTAGTGCTTAGATTAGAAGTCATTTTTGGATATAAACTGAAGTTGGCCGTGGTGCCAAATCCGACCAGATCAACTAAATTGGCTGATGTAGCTACTGTACTTGCACCGATCGCAGTTGTGCTGAAGAGGGCAATTTTGCCTGTAGTAGCGGATAATGCCAGCGCTCCGCCAGTCTGGTTATAGATTGGGTCTGCGGCGGTACCCGTAAGTCCGGTGCCGCGTGATTCCTGAATCAGAAAATAGCTGTTGGATGCAATAGTCCCCGTCAGAGCATGCGTCAAGCCAAACGTCGTCAAGTTGGTAGCAGATGCATACTGGAGGCTGTAGCCGGAGAGGTTGATGCCTGTTGCTCCCGAGTTGTACAGTTGTACCCAGTCATTGCTGTATAGCGGTGCTGCTGCTGTCGCCCCGCCACCGCCATAAATCTGGCTGATGTAGAGTGCCGCATCCGCCGAACCTGCCCCTGCCAATGCTGCGATAATTGCCGTTGCTGCGACTAATTTTTTCATTTTTCCTTCCCCTTTTCTTCCGTTTATTTCTTTCCCTGTTCTTCCTCTGTCAAAGCTGTACGTAAAGAATCTAAAATTTTTGAATGATATTTAATTGTTATGTACGTTCTTGAAATATTCTCTGCGCACCTCCTGTATTTCGTTGAATTTTAAAAACAAAAGCCGAGCTGCTTTCATCGTTGAAAGGCAACCCGGCTATCCTCGTAGGACCCAATGGCTTTCCGTCCCCACCTTGCGATGGGTTTGGCTTTTACATTTTGTTCTTTTGAACGTTGAAATTAAAAAAGCCCGCCACGAGATGGTAAAAATCGTGGCGGGCTTTCTGATACCTGGAACAGGTCAGCAAAGTACCCGGAATATTTGTACTGCATCTATTTAAGTGGCAGACATCATAGCAGGTAAATATTAATTTCGTGTTAAGAGTATGATAATTTATCGTTACGATACATATTTATTTTATGCTTTAATTTACAGTATGTTATCAAACTATCATGTCTATAATGTTACGTATTTGAGTCCCCGAATTGACATCTACCTCTCCCTTCATTCAAAAGCATCCTCACTCGGCTATTGTGGCAGGGTGCCCCCGGGATCGCCCCTGCTGATTAACCAGCAAACTGAAATTGTTTGATAATCGTTACCTAACTTCAGCGTGTCTGTAATATTAACCTGCTATAGTGCCAACTCGCTGGACTACTCTTACCCCGACATAATGACTCAATATTTTGATTTATAAAGGAGAATATGCCCATGAATCTCTCACAAAAAACATCATTATCGCTGCTGTTTGTCTCTCTCAGCGCCGTATCGGCCAACGCAGCCCTGTCAGGGGACAACGAAACCGCAGAGATCTCTATCGAGAAAACTGCGCAGAACAGATCACTGCAACCACTCGATCAGCTGCTGGGAGGCGGCAATCATGCCGACCTGTTCGGAACAGTCCTGAAGCAGCACGAGGAATCAGCTCAACCGGCAAAAAGCACGATGGAAGGCCATTTTGAGCGCGACGGTTCGGAGCAGCCGGTGGTACATTCGGGGGGACTCCAGGCACTTCTGTCAGCACCCTCTTTGGACTCGGCATCAGCTCCCAATCTCTCCCTGACGGCTACCGTGCATCTGGGTGCGCAGGCGGAAACGCCTGCGGCAACGGCAGCAGGTTCAAGTTCGTCAGCAACAGGCGCTGGTTCATCGGCACCAAAAGCTCTAATCGCACCAAATACACTTCCCTACACTACCACCGTAACTCCTTCTAACCAGTTGAACTATACGACTACAATTACTCCCTCCAACATGCTTACCTATACAACCACCATTACTACCGCCAACCCGGTACCACTCCCGGCCGCCGGGTTGCTGCTGGCCTCCGGCCTTATTGGCATAACCGGCCTGAGCAAACGGCAGCGGCAGGAGTAATCGTAGCGCATGAAGTCAACAAAGAGAACCGGACAACGGTATCTACTGGCTGCATTCAGCCTGCTGTTCGTCTTCATGATGCTGACGACCCGGCAGGTTCAGGGCGCAGCCATTCCTGTTATTAAGACTGTTGCCGTCACGGGTGGCTGCTTCATAATGGGTGATCACGCCGGAATCGGCGGCTATGACGAGAGGCCGACGCATGAGGTCTGCGTTGATGATTTCAGAATGGGCGTTTACGAGGTAAACGAGGGGCAATGGCTGGCGGTTATGGAGAGCGACCTGCCGCTCCACTCCGTACACGGCCCGGAGTTCCCCGCCAGCGGAGTAAGCTGGAACGATGCCCGTGAATTTATTTCGCGGTTGAACAGAATATCGGGGCTGAAATATCGCCTGCCGACCGAGGCTGAGTGGGAATATGCCGCCCGCAGCGGCGGTAAACAACAGATGTATGCCGGCAGCAGCGATGAAAAGACGCTGGCCGATTACGCCTGTAGCAGGGTTTCCTGTTCCGGCGCTGCGCTGCCGGTGGGGCAGAAAAAACCGAATGATCCTGGTCTGTATGATATGAACGGCAACGTATGGGAATGGGTGCAGGATCGCTACGACCCATACTATTACCGGCAGAGTCCCCGGCACAATCCCCCGGGCGATCCCTTCGGCATCAACCGCATTCTGCGTGGCGGTTCCAGCGACAGTGTGAACGGTCAACTGCGGACAAGCTACCGTGAGTATCTGGCGCCAACAACCCGCCGGGATGGGGTCGGCTTCCGGCTGCTGCTGCCGGGGCGGTAATTGAAAACTATAAGGAGAATAGATTCAATGGAGAAAATATGGGTTGCAATACGGTTTTTGCTGGTGACAATTGCAGTATTTACCTGTCTCTCAGCATGTGGCGGTTCAGATTCATCATCAACAATTAATACAGCCACTTCGACCGCCAAAACGGCATCATGGGCAAATGTTTCCGTCCGGGCACTGGACGGCAGGATAAATATCAACTGGGACAAGGCGGCCGGTTCATCGTTCGGCACGGCGCTTTCTACATATAACGTGTACTGTGCCACAAATCCGGCTGCAATCATGCAAGCCGGCAACAAGGTTGCTGCAAATTATGCCGGGACATCCTTTGACCATACCAATGTGACTAACGGACAACGCTATTATTATGTCGTTACCGAGGTGAGTGCTGCAGGAGAAGGCCCGGCCAGTCGGATTGTTTCAGCAGCGCCCTACTCTGCACCTCCCGCAGCACCATTCGGCCTCAAGGTGACCGCCCGTGACTCAGAAGTCATACTTGATTTTCTGGTGTCTACTCCAGCCACCACCGCCTCTGTCAGCTACAACCTCTACCGCGCCACCACGAAAACAGGACTTACCGCCGCCAGCAAAATTGCCTCCTCTCTGACAGCCCTGACCTTCAATGACAATGATCAGAATGTTATAAATAATCAGATTATTAAAAATGATACGACCTATTATTATGTGCTTACCACGGTAGTTGCCGGGAAAGAGAGCGCATTCAGCCCGATTGCTGCAGCCCGTCCACAGAAGATAACTCTTGCCGTCGATAACAACCCGGTGACAAATCTATTGGCCGCTTTTTCATCTCCGGCCGAAACGTCGGTAAAACCGGGAGACGGTTCATGTACCATCAAATGGCCGGTCGTTCCTTCACTCACTATTACCGGTTCCGACAAGGTTGGTTCTACTGCGCCGGTCTACATTCTGTACTGGTCCGACTCCCCGGACGTTATCACCAATAAAATCAGTCAGAGAGCAATTGACCCCAAAGATGTGACCAGCGACGGTTTCAAGCTTACCGGCCTCAATAATGGCCCCGCATACTATTTCCAGATAGCTGCTGCCGTACAAGACGCCGCCGGATCCCCGATCCCGGGGCGCTACACCACCGGCCCGGTCGTCGCTGCCACGCCCGGCCTGAAAATCCCGGCCATCCCCGCCGGTGTCAGCGCCACCCAGGGGACACAGCAGGTAGCACTGAGCTGGAGCAAAGACAGTTCCGGCCTCAGCGGCGTTACCTACAACATCTATGTTTCGACAACGGCTGCCAACAGCCCGTCAGAGCTGATGGCGAAAGGTGTCAGGAAGAACAACGCCGACAGCAGCAAAACATATTACACTCATACCGGCCTCACGGCTGGACAGACCTATTATTACGTTGTGACGGCAGCAGTCGGAGATGGTGAAAGCGCTCCAAGCAGTATCGTTGCAGTAACGCTGTAGAAATTCAATTTACGAGGTTCATTCAATGCATTCCATCAAGAAACTGGCTATATCAGCATGCACTGCCCTCCTGCTGGCCGCCTGCGGCGGCGGTGGCGCTTCGACACCGCCGGTTACTCCCGACACGACCAGCGAAGCACCGACGGTCACTGCCAACACGACCAGCTACACGCTGGCGCTGCAGGGAGATTTTGCCGCAAAAGCCATTGCGGGCATTCAGTTTGAAGTTGTAATCCCTCCCGGCCTGACGGTCAGAGCTGATGCCACCAGCGGGGAGCCATTGCCGGGAATTGTGGAACAATCACTGCTGACGGCCTCCGCCGGAGTAACAACCACTTCCAGGTACATCCCATCAGATGGCGTACTGAACGTTTTTGTGAATATCAACAGCAAAACCAGCAAAGGCGTTGGAGTCGGGGACCTGGTGACTATTACCTGCGATATCGTACCGGGGTGGTCGAAACCGGCTGCCTCTGCATTCATTGTACGAAATGTCAAAGCTGTTGACGGTACGACAGGCACTATCGACAGAGTTACCGTGACGGTGAGATAAAAAAAGTGAATGGCTTGAATTACCGGTTTTTGATCTCATCCATGACAGTGCCAAACCAGAGCAGCAGATCGAGCAGGGCAAAGACCACCGCCCTGACGGTGTAAGAGGTGGGGGGATATTTGGGGTCTGCATAGGGTGAGTGGGCACCGCTGTCGCTCGTTATCTTGTAGATCAACTCGGCAAAGCGGTCGATGATGCGGTAGCGCTCGACCACACCTTTCTCCACCAGATGCTTGTAACAACCGACCAGATTGATCTCACCGGATACATATTGACTCGGCAGCATCCTGTCATCCGCCCGGCTGAGAGCGATATAGATCCGCTCCTGAAGCCGGCGCAGACAGCCGAGCGTGTTCTTAACTGTGGCCAACTCAGCACTGGTCATATCGCGCAGACAATTAAAAAGTTCCTGTTCGGCATCACTCCCCAGGTGGCTCCTGACCGTGGCAAACGCCTCAGGATAGGCTCCGGCAACCCGCACATAATCAAGCTTACCGGCCTCCTCCTGCAGAAACGTGAGCATCTCCGCTTCGTCACGTCCCTTGGAAAAAACCCGCAGTGTTCCGGCGTACAGTTCGCTGAGACTGCGAAACTGATCCGGTTCACCGGTGAGTACGACCATCGGCAGATTGGGCGCTTTTTCACCGAAGTAGCGGACGGCGGCGGTGAGAAAGCTGCTGTCCGGCACCTGCTGAGAGCGCTCTTTAAGACATTTCACATCAAGGACTACCCCGGTCAGCGACCAGCCATCACGCCGTTCCAGAATTTCACGCCCCTCTTCGAGACTCCCGGCATGAACCAGGGTTATACCATAGCGCCGGGCATCGCGGTGCAGTGCTTCCACATACGGACGGTTATCATCTATAACCAGCATCCGTTCCAAAACCTGTGCGTCTGTTTTCATACGTTTCCTCTTTTTGGCAGCGTGATACGGAAATGGAGCGGTTGTCCGTTCCGGATAATCTGAAAATCGCCGCCATGTGTCTCGATAACTTTGCCGATCCAGGCCCCGCCCAATCCCTCACCAGGACTATCCGCCCCTTTCCTGCCGAAGGAGAGGAAGTCGGCCGTACTCAGATTGGCAGGGAACGGCCGGCCATTGTTGGTATAATCAATGACAACCATTTTGCGGGTTTGACTCAATTTGAAACGGACTTCATTGGCGGCATCCGGTTCCGAAAAACCGTGTACCTCGGCATTGCGCAGCAGGTTGTTGATCGCCTCGATGAATGATTCCCGATGCAGATACGTCCACACCGGACCGCCATCAACAATCATGTTGAATTTACCGGCATGGAGCGGAAAGACGTCCCGCTCCAGCAACTCCTTCAATTCTGTTTTGCAGAGTGTTTCGCTGTCGATTTCACGGGTCACCAGTTGCCGGGTGTTGTCAATGATGGCATTGATCTGACCCAGGCTGGTAATCGCGTTGTTCAGGGCATCACCAACCGTTTCAACCGAACCATCCAGTCGCCGGGAGAGTTCGGCTGTCAGCAGACCGCGCCGATCGAGGAGTTCCTGTAGCGCCAGCAGTGGTGAGCGGACGATCTGGAGCCCCGGCTTGACATTGTGTGCCAGGTGACGGATGACGCTGTACTCGGCTTCCTGCTTTTCGACGACAATGCGGCGGCGTAAGCGGTTCCTGAAGCGGTCGGCGACAGCGTCAAGCAGTATGGCGACTATAATGGCCGCGACAATAGGCGCGCCGCTGAGCAGTATGCCGTTTTTATCGATCAGGAAAAAGGTCAGTGGAATCAAGGCGGCACAGAGCAGCAGATTGGCAGTGATGCGCAGCACCAGAGAGGTGGACCAGGTCCAGATAGAAACTGAAATAACAACGGCAAGGGCATCCAGAGCAAGTCCTTCGCTGGTGAACGGCGAGAACTGACTGAAGTGGAGCACACCACCGATAGCAGAGAGCAGCAGATACAGAATGCGGTTAAAGAGTTGCGCGACCATGCCGGTCTGCTCGATGCAATAGACCAGTAGTGCCAGGGAAGTACCAATGAGCAAATTTGCCAGGAAAGCGTTGCGCGTACCTTTGACCGGTATTAAACGCACAAGTCCTTTTTTTAAGACCGTAGGGTTCGACATGCGCAGATTGTAAATGGCTGAAAGTCTATTATCAAGCCAATCCCTTGGCTTAATCCCCGTTTGTAGAAACATTTACACATCTGTAACCCCAGTGACACAAATCATGCCCGGGTTGGCCCTCGGGATCCTGTCCGATTTATTTCAAAACATTTACTCCCCTGTAACACCGCTGTCATATGACTATGCTAGGATATTTTCAGCTTTCCGAACGATCAATTCCCGCCAAACACACTAGAGAAAACGGGACATATGATCCGCTTCAGGGAATCAAATCCGGATTGGGGAGAAATCACCGGTTCGGATTTTTTAATTTTCTTCGAGGATACAGCTGTGAAACCGTCCTCATACATAGTGCCCTGCTGCTTGCTGACGGCGGCCTGCTCCATCTTCTGTTCACCGTTTGCAAACGCCGCCTCTCTGGCCGACGTTCCGGAGACGATAGTCCGCAAGCTCGATGCCGGCATTCCCCGGGACATCATAGTCCTCTACGATGATCAGGATGTGGAGAAAGAAAGCGTGGCTATGCGCCGCAACAGGGGAGTTGCACACGACGACGACACAATTCTGTCGTACAAGGCCGGCCGCTATAAGAAGCTGAAAGAGACGGCCGAAGCGGGTTTAACAGCTGCAGAGACAGAAACGGTAAACGATTACTCCCACCTGCCGATGCGTGTAAAGCGACTTAAATCCAGAGCAGCTCTGGAAAAACTCCTGCTGCAACATGAAATAAAAGCGGTCTATGAAGACAAACCGGTATTTCCGCACCTCGCCTCAAGCCTGCCGTTCATCGGCCAACCGTCTGCTGCAGCGGCAGGATTCAGCGGCAGCGGGCAAACTGTTCTGGTGTTAGATTCCGGCGTCAACTATACACTCTCCGCTTTTGGCTCCTGCACCAAACCGGGAGTGCCCGCCGGATGCCGGATAGTGGCCGCTGTGGATGTCAACGGCAAAACGAACCTGGTAACGACCGCCGGTAATCATGGCACCAATGTTTCCGGCATAGTCGCCGGCGTTGCGCCCGGTTCAAAGATAGCCTCTTTTAACGCATTACCGGGAGGCTCCGGAACCGACAGCACGGTTATTGCCGGTATCAACTGGGGCATTGCAAAAAAATATATCTACGGCATCACCACCATCAATATGAGTCTGGGTGACAGTGTCAACTACAGCGCTCCGTGCTCCTCCAGCGAAACCAACCCGTATGTAACACCAATCGCAAATGCCCGGAACGCCGGGATTCTGGCGGTCGCTTCATCGGGTAACAATGCCTACATTGACGGCATATCCAGTCCGGCCTGTACACCAGGAGTTGTGTCGGTAGGAGCGGTGTACGACTCCTCCATTGGCGGTTGGAATTTTGGCACACCCTGTACCGACTCAGCGTCTGCAGCGGACAAAATTGTCTGCTTCTCCAACAGCGCCTCCTATCTGACCATGCTCGCTCCGGGTGCCCAAATTGCTGCAGCCGGAATCACGATGTTCGGAACATCACAGGCTGCACCACATGTAGCCGGGGCAATTGCGGTGCTGCGTGCGGCGTATCCTGATGATTCACTGGACCAGTCTGTTGCCCGTTTAACCTCCAGTGGTGTTTCCGTCACCGACAGTCGCAATGGCTTCACCACTCCGCGCCTCAATCTTCTGGCGGCCGTCAGCCCACCTCCCAGTGACCTGTTCTCTGACCGCTCCATTATCAACGGTGATATCGGCGCGCTTACTGCGCAAAATTTCAACGCCACCGCCGAAACCGGTGAGCCGAATCATGCCGGAGTCGTCGGTAACCGGTCCGTATGGTGGAGTTGGACCGCGCCGAACAGCGGCGTCGCAACGATCAACACTCACGGCAGCACGTTCGATACCCTGCTGGCGGTGTATTCCGGTACGGCTTTGAGCAATCTGATTTCTCTAGCGGCCAACGTCAATGACGGTTCAGCCGACAACACAAGCAGCGTCTTGTTTGTTGCCGAGGCCGGAACCACGTACCAGATCGCAGTTGACGGAGTCAGCGGTGCCGAAGGGCTGATTCTGCTCAACTGGTCCCTTGTGCTTCAGGCCGAACCGGTCGTTCCGGTCCCCGGTATGCCGCTGTCGCTGGCTGTTGTCGCAGCGCTTTCGCTGACTCTTCTGACTGCGTACGGCTCTTCAGGAAAAAAATAACGCAGGAGCAGTTTAATGGGCATTCGTTATCGCCTTTTCGTTCTAACATTACTGGCTATCGGCATCGCACTCTCCATTATTTCGGCCACTGACCTGTGCAATTTTGGCGGTTGCAGCGAAACACATCAATATCGTCTGCTGGGGCTCCCCTTCCCGGCAGTTGGTGTCACCTTTTTCGCTCTGGCCGGAGTGCTGACGGTACTCACACCCAGGTTTTCATCTGCTGAATTCCTCTCAAACCTCCTTCTGGCAGGTGCCGGAGGAGCTGAAATCAACATGATCCTGCTGCAGAAAAACGTCATCAAAGCCTGGTGTCCGGTCTGCCTCGCCATCGCGACACTGATCTACCTGTTACTTCTCACCAACCTCGTCAGATATTTTTTAACCCGTAAGGAGAATTTTTGCATGAAGCCAAAATTTGTTTACCAACCGCTGTCAATCGTTGTTGTTGTGCTGTTCAGTTTTATCGTTACCTTTTCCGGCATTGCCAAACCTGATGCCGTTGCCGGCCAGCTCAATCTGTCGCTCGGCAATCAGCAGAGCAAAGTGGAAATCTATATGTTTTCCGACTGGCTCTGCCCGGTCTGTGTCAAGGTGGAAGGGGTTATCGAGCCGCTCTACCCCACGCTAGCGAGCAAAGCGAAGCTTTTCTTTGTCGACAAAATCATCCACCCTGAAGCCACTAATTTCGTACCGTACCATCTTTCATTTGCCGCCTATGAAAAGGATAAATACCTGCAGCTGCGCAAAGCCCTCTTTGCCGTTGCTCAAAAAACAAAAAATCCGACTAATGATGACGTTATGGCAGCCATAGCCCCCCAGAAAATTGCCTACAAGCCGCTCTCCTTCCTCGATGTTACCCAGCAGATGGGCAACTCTATCAAGCTGGCCGAACAGTTCCGGATCACCTCGACCCCGACAATGATCATCCGCAACAGTAAAACCGGAAAAATGAAGGTTCTGGCCGGAAGCGGCGAGATTACATCTGCTCTGATCTTTAAAGGTATTAAAGAAGTGGAGTAAATTACTCCGTGCAGGATTCTGTTACGTACTCTTTATCAAAAATTAACCCAATCGACGCTCAGCCGTAACATTACTTTGCTAGTATGCAGGATGAACTTACATTCCGAACTCTGCTGACCGGTAAATATATCCGATGATCTTTCTTTCAACACTCCTGCTGGCACTTCTTATAACCATCGCAATGACGCCCCTGCTCAGTATGCTGGCGGTTCATTTCAAGGTGGCGGTAGATCTGCCCGGAGAACGCAAAGTACACACACTCCCGGTGCCGCGCATCGGCGGCATCGCCATGACCGTCGGAGCGTTCGTGCCGCTTCTGTACTGGCTGCGTGCCGATCATTTCGTCACCGCCTATCTCGCAGCTGCAACCATTCTAGTTGCGTTCGGCATGCTGGATGACGTCCTGGATATACCCCCCAGGTTCAAATTTACCGGCCAGATTATAGCCGCACTGGTAATTATTCTCGCCGGAGACGTCCAAATCAGATCTCTCGGCATGCTGCTTCCGGACGGGGTGCTGCTCCCCGGATTTGTGGCCCTCCCCTTGACGCTGCTGGCGATCGTCGGCGCGACCAACGCGATTAATCTTTCGGACGGCCTGGATGGCCTTGCCGGCGGTATCTGCCTGCTGATCTTCGCGTCAATCGGTTGTCTCGCGTACCTTGAAGGGAACCAGACCATCGGCTTGATCGCCCTGGCGCTCTCCGGGGTGCTGTTCGGATTCCTGCGTTTCAACACGCATCCGGCGTCAATTTTCATGGGAGACGCCGGCAGCCAGTTCCTCGGCTTCTCGGCCGCTTCATTATCGATCTGCCTGACCCAGACAACTCCTACCTTGAGCCCGGTACTGCCGCTTATATTACTCGGCTTCCCGGTACTTGATACTCTCACGGTCATGATAACCCGTATTTCAAAGGGGAGATCGCCTTTCAGCGCCGACAAGAACCATTTTCATCATCATCTGATGAGCCTCGGCCTGCACCACGCCGAATCTGTTCTGGTCATCTATGTGTTTCAGACGCTCCTGATTATTTCAGCACTCCTCTTTCGCTACCAGTCAGACTGGCTGCTCCTGCTTGAATATCTGGGATTTTCAGCGGCTATTCTAATGTTTTTCCACCGGGCACGAAAAAAAGAGTGGCGGGCGCAACGTTTCGATTTTTTTGAAGTACGGATCGCCGGACGCTTCAGACTCATGAAAAGCAAAGGAACAGCCATCAAAAGAACGTTTCCGGTCTTTGTGTACGGCATATCGATACTGTTCCTCTCCACCTGTTTAATGGCCAGGAGTCTACCTCACTACCTCACTGTCGCAGCAGTGCCATTACTGGTAACAATCGGACTGATCTGGTTATTCGCACGACATTGGCTGGGACGAACATTGCGCATGACAATCTACCTGTTTGTGCCTTTTGCGGTCTATTTGAGTGAAACCGCGACAAATCGGTGGCTGGATGGAACTCCGCACACGTTGTTCAACTCGTTGTTCGGAATTTTTGCCGTAATGATTCTGGTTATTTCCAAGTTTTCCCGACGAACCAGCGGTTTTAAAAGTTCTCCGATGGATTTTTTGATAATCATTCTGGCCGTAGCTGTACCTAATCTGCCGAATAACAGTGTACTCGACTACCAATATGGCCTCGTCGCCGCAAAAGTCATCATGCTCTATTTCAGTTTTGAAGTGCTGCTGGCCGAGCTGCGCGGTAAATATACTGTTATAGCCGGGACCGTTATGCTGTCACTGCTTCTGCTGGTAACCCGCTGAAAACACAACAACAGATGAAAATATCTAAAGAGGGAGGAAATGAGAGTATGAGAAAAAGATTTATGCAGTGCTGTATACTTTTCGTAGCTGCGTCGGTACTGGCGGCCTGTGGAGGGCCTGAAGTCAAAAAGGCAAAGTTTTTTAACAAGGGTAAAGTGCTCTACGAAAAGGCGGATTACGTCAAGGCGCGGCTTGAATTCAAAAACGCTGCCCAGATTGATCCCAAATATGCCGACGCCTATCGGATGCTCGGCCTTATCGATATGAAAGAGGGAAATCTGCGCGGCGCCTATGGTCTGTTTTCCAAGGCGGTCGAGCTGAACCCGGCTGATCTTGATGCTCAGTACCAGATGGGTAAACTGCTGCTTGGTGCTGCCCAACCTGACAAAGCAATGGAAAAAGCCGACCTGGTACTGAATAAAGATGCTGCCCATACTGATGGACAGTTACTGAAAGGTGCGGTGTACATTTCGCGTAAGGAGTTCTCGACGGCAGTTCCCTATCTGGAGGGGCTCATTGCCAAGGGAATCACCAAACCGGATGCATTTATGCTGCTGGCTTCAGCACACCTGCAGAAAAATGATCCCGCAACCGCTGAGACGACACTCAGCACGGGGGCTGCAGCCAATCCGAAATCTGTGGAAATACTGATGGCACTGGCCGACCTCAAGGTGCGGGCCGGAAAGATTGATGATGCGGCAGGTGTCATTAAACAGGTTATGGCAATCGAACCGAATGAAGCCCGTCATGGCATCACGCTGGCGCAGCTCTACTGGTCTGCCGGACAGGAGCAGAAAGCGAAGGATACTGTCAAGGGCCTGATCACGGCTGCGCCACAGGATCAGAACATGCGTCTGCAGGCAGCCGGCTTTTACCTCTCGCACAACAAGGCGGAAGACGCTGAGCGGGAACTGAAAGACGGCATTGCCGCCATCGCCAAAAATTTCAAGCTCCGTTTTGCCCTCAGTGAGCTGTATGCCAACCTGAACAAGGGTGATCTGGCGATCGAGTCGTTGAAAGAGGCGATGGCGAAGGGGAAGGATCTCGAAAAGCCGGACCTGATCCAGATTAAAACCACGTTGGCCAAGATTTATCTGATCAGGCGCGATCTCGAAACGAGCGCCACATATGCTGATGACGTTATCAAGGAAAGTCCGAAAAACAGCGATGCCCATTTTACCAAGGGAAGTATCTTCCTGCTGAAAGGGGATGGTTCGAAGGCAGTGGCAGAATTCCGCACGGTCGTCAATGAAAATCCCAAATTTGCCATGGCGCAGATTCGCCTCGCTGACGCACACCAACTCAACAAGGAACCCAATCTGGCTCTGGACGTACTGAAGACGGCTGTCAAGGCTGAGCCTGACTCTCGTGAACTGCTGCGGGGTTTGGCGCGGGTGCTGATGATCCAGAAAGAGTATACGCAGGCAGAGGAGACCTTGAACAGGATCCTTGCCAAAAACCCGGCCGATCTGGAAATCAAAAGTGATCTCGGAGATCTGTTTGTTCGTGCCGGCGACCTGAAGCGTGCCGAGGCCCAGTATGCGGAATTGAAGCGCAAAGCGCCACAGTTGCCGATCGGCTACGTAAAATTCAGCGAACTGTATATCAAACAGGGGCAGATGGATAAGGCGCTGAACGAGTTGGAGCAGGCCTACAAACGCAACCCTGATTCATGGCGTGTCTGTAATGATCTGGCCTATCTGCTGAGCGAGAAGAGTTCATCAGCTGCCAGTCTCGACCGGGCACTGACACTGGCTCAGAAGGCACAAACGCTCAGTCCCGAAGAGCTCACCGTCTCCGACACACTGGGATGGGTCTATTACAAAAAAGGTGATTTCAAGAGAGCTGTAGAAGTGATCGCCAAAATTCAGGCGGTCGCTCCCGGTTCACCGGTACTGAATTATCATCTCGGAATGGCGCAGTATAAATCGGGCAAGATTCCGGAAGCAAAAGAATCCCTCAAAAAATCGCTGGCATCAAACGAACAATTCGCCGGCAGGAGCGAAGCCGAAAAAATCATAAAAACACTCTGATACTATGTTTTTGAAACTTTTACCTAACCGACACACGGTTGTCATATTCAAATGCTATAGTACGGAAATGTGTATTTGTTCCGGAATTCATTCAAGCGAGTAAGAACAATATGTCAAAATCGATTTTCCTGCCTTCACTGTTAAAAACGCTGTGTTTCTTGCTGTTCAGCCTGGCGCTCCCCTGCATGTCATCGGCAGATCAGGTTGAAATAATTCCTGAAAACTCACAGCAGACCGGTGGCGGTTCTACAAAAAACGGCATAGATCCACTGACATCTCTTTTTCAGCGGCTACCCGGGTTGATGGGACGAAACGATGAGAAGCCTGCCGCTGCCGTCGAACAGGCTCCTGTTGAGGCGGTTTCCGAAATCACACCACTTGAAAAACCGGCAATCGCTATAACAACGGAGCCCGTCGTAAATGCTGAGGAACTGAACCGGAGTGCCACAGAAAATGCAGCTACCGGGAAAGCGGAGCAAGACCGCATTGTACAAGAGAAAGCGGCAGAGGAGCAGAAGGCCCTTGCGCAGAGCGAAAGGGACCGTCTGACAGCTGAAAAAGCCGGGTTACTCCGGATTGCAGAGGAGAAAACAGCGGCAGAGCGGGCTGAAAGAAACCGCGCCGCTGCCGCAAAGGTCGCCGCT
This sequence comes from Desulfuromonadaceae bacterium, assembly GCA_049318985.1. Classification (GTDB taxonomy): domain Bacteria; phylum Desulfobacterota; class Desulfuromonadia; order Geobacterales; family Pseudopelobacteraceae; genus JACRCG01. The sequence continues at coordinate 4,529 of JBMOEI010000016.1, read as the reverse complement.
GAACAGGCTAAACTTGAGAGCGGCGTAAATGCAGAGGAAAAAACACCAGGCAAGCCCGAACCGGTCAGCGCTGTGCCGGCAACAACTGTTCCTGCAACTGTCACAAAACCGGCAACTGTCACACGGCCGTCATCTTCATGGAACAGCCTGCTGGCCCTGGTCGGCTTACATGATGACAGACGCTCGATTCCTCCACGGGAATTACAAAATATTTCCTCACAGCCCGGTCAGGATTATATCATCGGACCGGGTGATGTAATCGGCATTTCCGTCTGGCGGGATGAGGCGCTCACCAGATCGGCTGTTGTGCTCCCTGATGGCAAGCTTCAGTTTCCGTTGATCGGAGAGATTGTGGCAGGCGGAAAAACGGTACTTCAACTGAAACAGGAGTTCGTTGAAAAGCTCTCCAAATATGTCGTAGATGCCGATATTTCTGTCGAGGTCAAGCAATCGAACAGTCTCGTTATATTTATCATCGGCAAGGTCAATAATCCCGGACGCCAGATTCTGCTTTCAAACACTACTGTTTTACAGGCTCTATCCATGGCAGGGGGATTAAATCTTTTTGCCGACAAGGACGACATCAAAATATTCCGGCAGGATAATGACCGGACGGTTGTGTACTCGTTCCGGTATTCAAAAGTTGTAAACGGCACGTATCTGGACGATAACATCATGCTTAAACGCGGTGATGTTATCGTAGTTCCGTAAGTAACCGGCATTTATGAAACAATATACCGGCACCTCCCGAAGCATGATGAGCGTGTTCCTGATGCAGGGAACTCTCGTTGCAGGTGGTTTGTTATCACTGTTGGCTGATTGCAGCACTGTGCACGGCGCCGAAGTTAAACTGAACCCCACCTGTGAATTAAAAGAGGAATTCAACGACAATGTTTTCTTCACCAGAGGCAATAAGAAAGATGATTTCATTACGACAATTACACCGGGGCTTGGCTTTTCACGCAGTTCAGAACGACTCAACATTGATCTTCTGGCAGGATTAAGCTGGCACGATTATGCGCGAACGACAAGTATCGCCACTACGGATTACCAGTACACCGGACAGCTGACGACTAAAATTACAGAGCGGGATGACCTTGGCTTGAATGCTGCGTACATCCGTAACACCCGCCCCGACACAATTACGACATCGACGGGACTTCCGACGACTTCAGGAAGCGACACGTATCGATATTCAGGCAACCTCCGAAGACTCCTTGACGAAACGACCTCGGCATCCCTGTCGTACTCATTCAACAAGGAAGAGTATGACGATCCGGCGTCTCAATCAAGTCGTGTTCATTCTGCCGGTCTGGTTTTTTCAAAGGATCTTGGAAAATTGATTCCGCGTTTGAAAGGTGCTCTGAACACAAATTTCAGCAGGTCTTTCTATCGCTTTTCACACAATGACATTTATACCGTAAGTGCCGGAGCAAGCAGGAGTATCACCGAACAACTCAACATTAACCTCTCCGCAGGCGGACAATTAATCCAATCAACGTTTGAAACAGTGTCACAGAGGAGTAGTGACTCATGGGAATCAATCGGTTCTGCCTCGCTCAACTACTCTGCTGAACAGGGTTTCGGTGCTTTTACCTTTGCTCACAATTTCACACCTGCCTCCGGACAGGTCGGCGCCGTGCTGTCAACGTCGTTCGGACTTTCTCTGGGGCGCACTCTCAGTGATAAGACGACCGCTCAGTGTGCGGCATCATACAATATTAACCAGGCGGACAGAGGTCAATACGCGTCACGAGGGGTCGATGACCGGGCGTTCAACCTGACCGCCGACATCACGTACAAATTTTCGAACTATGTTGATATCGGCCTCCAGTATGCCTATTACACCGTCAATAACTCTCTCGACGATCTAACAACATCTCAGAATAGAGTAATGGTACGGGCAGTCGCTAAATATCCGTTTACCCGGTAGGTTCGTTTACTATTTAATCAGTGAGGTTTTCATGGAACAAAACAATGTAGGCATTTCTGATCTGCTTGCCATCATAAAGAGAAGAAAATGGTACATAGTTGCGCCATTTCTGGCTGTTTTTTTAATCGCGACGGCAACAGCATTCCTGATTCCGCCCAAATACCGCTCGACATCAACCATCCTGATTGAAGATCAGGAGATTCCGAAAGAGTACGTTTCGGCCAACGTGACCAGCTATGCCGACCAGCGCTTACAGTCGATCAATCAGAAGATCATCGGTACGACCCGTCTGCTGGAAATCATAAACCGGTTCAATCTCTATGCGGATATCAAGAAGAAAAAGCCGATTGAAGAAGTTGTTGCCAAAATGCGCAAGGACATCAAATTCAACACCATTAATGCCGATGTAAAAGACCCTCGTTCCGGACAGGCATCTCAGGCAACCATTGCTTTTTCAGTGTCATACGACGGTACCAACCCTGCTGTCGTACAGCAGATTACGAACGAGTTATCCTCTCTGTACCTCTCGGAAAACCTGCAGGTTCGTCAGAAGCAATCAACCGGCACTGCGCAATTCATGGAAGACGAAATGAATAGCGTCCAGACGGAGCTGGCAGCCATCGATTCACGGATTGCTGCATACAAGCAGCGGAACCTGAATACATTGCCGGAACTCAACCAGCTTAATCTGCAGACTCTCGACAGCCTCGACCGTGATGTCAGGCAGGCGAACGAGCAACTCCGTTCATTACGGGAAAAGGAAAGTTACCTCCAGTCCGAACTCAGCTCCATTCCCACCGATTCTGCCAATCAGGATAAAACACGGCTGAGCGAGTTGCGGGTTCGACTGGTTGACCTGAAAAGCCGCCTCTCTGATAAACATCCTGATGTCATCAAAACCAAAACTGAGGTTGCGGAGCTGACCAAACAACTGCGCGGCACCAACCGCGAGGCACCCGAAGGCAAGCCGGATAACCCGACCTATTTAAATCTGCAATCACAACTCGCGTCAAACAGGAGTGATATCGCTTCAGTCAAACGGCAACTGGAGGATTACTCTCTGAAACGTGAAAGCTTCCGCAAGAGGATCGAAGCGAGCCCTCGCGTTGAAGAGGGGTATAAGGCCATGATTTCCGAGAGAAACAGTCTTCAGATGAAAAATGACGACCTTTCCCGGAAATTCATGGAGGCACGAGTTGCTAACGGCCTTGAAAAGGAGCAACTGGGGGAGCGCTTTACCCTCATTGAAGCTGCTCGTCTGCCGGAAAAGCCGTTCAGTCCGAATATTCCGGCCATTATTTTGATCGGTTTTGTGTTGGGAATCGGGGCGGGTGTTGGTTCAGCAGCTCTTAAAGAAAACAGTGACGGATCGGTATACGGCATTGACGAACTCATGAGGGTAACCAAAGTATCGGTTCTTGGTGCGGTGCCGGAAATAATAACGGAAATTGACCGTTCTCACGCAATAATGCGGAGGCGAATGATCATCGCGACGACGCTCACCTCCTTCATCGTATCGTTGCTGGTTTTTCATTTCCTGATTATGGATCTTAACGTTTTCTGGGCCAAATTATTGCGCAGGGTAGCCATGGCTACTTCGTGACCACTGCACCATTCACACCGTACGACACTCAGGAGGTTCACGATATGGCTATAAAGATCAAGAATAAATCACTCATAGAAACATTAGCAGAAGACACGACCATGGAGGCGAACAGCCACACGGAGTCTAGTGAAGCCGACACTTCTGCGGCTGAAGAAATCGTTGTGTCACCTCCCGGGCAACCGGAGCCGATAATTTGTGACCAGATGACTGAAGTAGTAGACCGGTCAAAACCGGGATGGCATTCACCCACGTATTCGGAATCACGATCGATCGTACTTGACCCTGACGTTTTGCACGCTAATCGGTGCCTCGCCTTCGACGGGGATGCTCTGATAATAGATTCCTATAAAGTGCTTCGGGCCCAGATTCTTCAGAGAATGAAGCTGACAGGCGGAAATACACTCATGGTAACCAGTGTCCTTCCGGGAGAGGGGAAGACAACTACGGCAATCAATCTGGCCCTCATCATGGCAAAGGAATTCCAGCAGACAGTTCTGCTTGTTGATTGCGACCTGCAGCAACAGGACATTCATAAGAGACTCGGGTACCCAAGCGACAAGGGACTTATCAACTATCTGCTCGATGATTGCCCCGTTTCCGACCTTTTCACCTGGCCCGGCATCGAAAAGATTTTACTGGTTTCAGGAGGGAGGACGATCAGGGACAGCAGTGAACTGCTCGGTTCTCCACGCATGCAGGAACTGGTCACGGACATGAAATCGCGCTACCCGAACCGGCTGATTATTTTCGATATGCAATCGACGTTTGCCGGGGCCGATACGTTGGTTTTTGCTCCTCTGGTGGACAACATTCTTTTGGTTGTTCAGGAAGGTCATTCTTCCGCAAAAGAAATCAACAAGGCAATCAGCTCTCTGCCCGGCGGAAAGCTACTTGGTTTAATGCTGAACAGGCACCGGGCTGCAACGCACATTGTCCCCCCCGGAAGCGCCCGGAAAATAAAGCCTGAATCCGGTATTTTTGCCCATCAGA
>JBMOEI010000015.1:0-104477 GCA_049318985.1 Desulfuromonadaceae bacterium | reverse complement strand
GATTGCCGGTCGGCATCCCGCCAGAACCCCGGTCGGCTTCGACCGGAATACCCAATTTTCCATCATTGAAAAATTAATTACCAATCGATTGTAGGGATTGTCAGTCGCTATTGACTTAGATCCCGTTCGCATTATTATGTTTCCTTTCGTGTTTAAAGGCAGAGCTTTTCTATATCAAATTTTCGCAATCACGGTCAAATGAGTGAGGTGGTTAGGAATCTCTGAATATAATTAAAAATCAAAAAAATACAACCAAAAGTTGTAAATAATAATTATATTCTCGCTTTGGTACGTGTAAGCTGATATCTCATAGATGTATTGTGCCACCATAAGAGGTGCAATACATGAGCATACTGTCGAGTCAAGAAATAGGAAAAAGGATGCGCGAAATTCGCAAAAGGCGGGGAATGACTCAGGAGCAGCTAGCTGAGATTCTTGAGGTATCCTTTCAGCAAGTGCAAAAGTATGAAAACGGGTCAAACAAACTTAGCACCGATAAACTTCAATCAGTTGCCCTCTCGCTGTCAGTTTCAGTCGCTTCTTTTTTTGATAAAGACAAGGTAGATGGTCTTCTTCTTTCTGAGCAGGAGCAGGAGCTTGTAAGAGGATTCCGCTCTATTGCCAACCCAGAGATTCAAAATTTCATTGTTGATCGGCTTTTTAGTTCTTCCAGAAAATAGACCTGAAGCTCGGCAACATTTGGGTTAGTCTCTGCTTCTGAGTACGTTTTCCCCCTTATGTGCGACGTACTAATCCGTCAAGAACCTGATTCTAATGGGAAAAATCGGAACAATCCATTTTTCAGGGTGCAAGCGCCTTGTTAATCTGATCCTTTAAAATACCACTCGGCTTAAACGTTAATATCCGCCTGGCTTCAATGGTAATCGTCTCGCCGGTCTGAGGGTTGCGGCCACGGCGATTCGCTTTCTGTTTGACGACAAAGTTGCCAAAGCCGGATATTTTAAGACTTTCGCCTGATTCAAGCGTGCTTTTCATAATAGAAAAAACGGCTTCAACCATTTCGGCGGATTCCTTCCTGGTGAGGCCAATATTTTCCTGTACCTTTTCAAAGATATCAGCTTTGGTCATTTTCCCCCCTACGTAAAACAAGTTTGCGACATACTACATTGTGAACGCATCTTTTTCCAGTAATTCCCGAGTATTTATCAGCGAGCCTCCGACATACCGGGCGCAACCCCGCTGGCACTCCTCACGACACACCATGAAGTATCAAGTTGCCAGCTGAGGAACTTGTTGCTGTAAGAAAGCAAATCCCTTGACACTCGTGCACTGAATAAATTATAGTTCACCTGAAGTAAAGGGGAGTAGTTATCGGCCGTCGAAAAGGCCGACCCGGATTCCGTCAATACGGCCGTAAGACCCGGAACCGGGGCAGATATCTGTAAACAAGACCTTTACCCTGGCAACGAGCCGAGGGTAAAGGTCTTTTTTTTACCTCTGCGATATAAACATCGCTGAAGAATAGCGATAAACAACAAATATTTTAAAGTGTATTATAAAGAATCTAAAAAGAAGAGGAGATGCATTTATGATTGATCAGCAGGTATTGATGGCTTTGGTGACACTTACAGCAATGGAAATCGTTCTTTCAGTCGATAATGTAATATTTATTTCCATTCTAACTGGGAAACTTCCGGTTCATCAGCAGGAGAAGGCACGACTTGTCGGTCTTGGACTTGCCATGTTTATCCGCATCGCGCTGCTCTTTTCTCTTTCCTGGCTTATGGGAATGACGGCACCGCTATTCACCGTTGTCGGAAACGAAATCTCCGGACGTGACTTGGTGCTGATCATCGGCGGCTTGTTCTTAATCTACAAGAGTACTTCAGAAATTCACGAGAAGCTTGAGGGGGAAGAAGAGGTGCATGTCGAAAAGAAGGCCAAGTCGGCATTTACCGCTGTTATCTTGCAAATCCTCGTCATAGATATCGTATTCTCGCTTGACTCCATCATTACCGCTATCGGGATGGCGAACCAATTATGGGTTATGGTCGCCGCCGTTGTCATTGCAGTCGCCTTCATGATGCTCTTTTCAGGAAAGATAAGCGCGGTGGTCCTCAACCATCCGTCATTAAAGATGCTGGCTTTATCGTTCCTTCTTCTGATCGGCATGGCGCTGATCGCCGACGGCCTCGATATGCATATACCGAAGGGATATATCTACTTCTCCATGGCGTTTTCGGTGCTGGTGGAAATGCTTAATATGCGTCTTCGTAAGCATGGGAAGCCGGTAAAACTTCACGAGGCTATATTGGATGGAACAAAAAACTAAGACTCAACTCACTGGGTATTTTTTTAGACACTCTGACCCGCAAATTACAGTTAATAAATGGGTCTGGACTGGCAACACGGCTAGACAAAATCGTATAAATAACAATTAGACAGTACGGAGAGGTCAGAATCGTTATGAATGCTTATTTGGCAGTGCTTTACATTCATTCACTCACTCACTGTCCAGTTATTTTTAATAATATTCTTCGAGGCACTCAGCTTTCTCCTTCTGATTGGTGTTGCTTTGATCGGCGATGGTTTTGATATGCATATCCCCAAAGGATATATTTATTTTGCCATGGCTTTCTCGGTGGTGGTTGAAATGCTCAATCTGCGACTCAGACGCGGTACGCCGGTCAAGCTTCATCAACCACACCTGGAACATTCCATTGAAAAGTAAGCCACATGCCCGTCAGCAACAGCTTGAGTATGCAGCGCGATTTTTTTCAGGCTTTAACGAACCGTTAACCTTTGGCGTGATAGTGTCGGTCTCAACAAGGGTTCTCTTACATGAGTCCCACATCACATTAGAGAGAGAGGTTTAGTATGACGACATCACAACAGCAGACAAAGGCGGGGCGAAAAACGGTAATCAGGTTGGTAGGGGTTCTGGCTGGAGCCGGACTCACGGCAGCACTTGCCTCGGTACCGGCATTCGCAAGTGACGGCAAAGGCGAGGAAACATCGGAAAGCCATGGTTCTGCGAAGAGCGAAAGCAAGTTTTACGGCATCGTGCAGAAAATACCCGCCGACAGGATCGGTTCCTGGACTGTCAATGGCCGCGAAATCAAGGTGACCCCGGCAACGCGAATCAAAGAAGAGTATGGCACGGCGGTGACCGGTGCATACGTTGAGGTTGAAGGATCCAACACCGGCAAGGTATTTACTGCTGGCAAGATTGAGGTGAAGCGTGCGAAAAAGTAGCAGCTCTTGCCGGAATATCGGGGGAGTGGCAATATGAAAATATTAATAATAGAAGATGAACAACGGCTGGCACGGCTACTGAAACAGGGGCTCGAGGAACAGGGCTTCGTTGTTGACCTCGCATATGATGGCAGTGAGGGGCAATTTCAGGCAGAGCAATACCCGTATGATGCCATTTTGCTTGATCTGATGCTCCCGGAAGTAGACGGCCTCGCCATTCTCAAAGGTCTGCGTGAGAAGGGCAATGACGTGCCGGTACTCATCATTACTGCCAGGGGAGACGTTGAAGACCGGATCAAAGGGCTGAACTTCGGGGCCGATGACTACCTTGCCAAGCCCTTCAGTCTGGACGAGTTGATCGCCCGGCTCCGTGCGCTCATCAGGAGAAGCCGGGGACAATCATCCCCTCTGGTCACCGTGGGAGATCTGGTCATAGACAGCAACGCACGAACCGTTGCCCGCGCCGGAACAGTGATACTGCTCTCTGCCCGGGAATACGACCTGCTGCTTTACCTGGCGTTAAGTGCCGGCAAGGTTGTGAGTCGTACGGAACTGATTGAACACATTTTCACGAGCGATTATGAGTGGGACAGTAACGTCATCGAAGTATATATAAGCCATCTACGCTCCAAGATCGACAAAGGGTATTCGCCAGCGCTCATCCACACGGTGCGGGGTGCCGGGTACATCTTGAAAGCGTCGCCATGACCGGGCCGGCGCCCGCCATAGCTGCCCGGCTCCTCATCTGGCAGGTTTCCGGAGTTACTGCGATCCTGCTGGCTCTCGGCCTTTTTTTCTACGGGGAACTCAGCCAGATAGTCGTCTCCTCCGTGGATCGCACTCTCCACGCCAAGGCTCAGATTTTTACCGGTCTGCTGCACGAGGAACATGGCAAAGTGGAACTGGAACTTTCTGATATCATCGCCGGGGAGTATGTTATCCCCCGTTCCGGTCACTATTATCGGGTTATTATGGGTACTGCGCTCCTGGCAGCGTCACCCTCTCTTACCGACGAGAATTTTTCTTTTATGCCGACAAATACAAGTGCTGACTCCGGAGGCCAGGCAGAAAATTACGCCAACGCCATCGGCCCGGCGGGAGAAGCGGTACGGGTGCTTCACTATCACTACCGGGCCTTTGACACCACCTTTGAAATCACGCTTGCCGAAAAACTGACTGAAGGGCTGACCATAGTCTCCACATTTCGCAATTTTCTCCTTATCATCCTTCCTCTGGGAATGCTGATACTCTCTCTCGCAACCTGGTGGATCATCCGCACTTCATTGACACCGCTTGCCCAGTTTTCCACCACCATTGAGACAATCACCCATCGCAATCTGGACGAGCGTCTTAACACCGACCGGATGGCTCGTGAACTGACCTGCGTGGCTTCATCGTTCAATGATATGCTTGACCGTCTTCATCAGGTTTTTGAAAGTCAGAAGCGTTTGGTAGCAGATGCCTCCCACGAATTAAAAACACCTCTTTCGGTCATTACCACCCAATGCGATGTGACACTCCAGAAGGAACGGAGTCCTCTGGAGTATGCCGATGCTATTCACGCTATCAGGCTGGAAACAGAGAACATTACCCGACTCGTCAATGACCTTCTTTCCCTTGCTCGACTGGACGCCGGGCTGGTTGCAGCAACCGGGTTTTCACCCGTATTCGTCCAGGATCTCGCCACTCATGCCGTGCGTCTTACCGCTCCTCTTGCCGCATCTCTGGAGATCCGGGTGACAGCCATCGTTGACGAAACTCTCCAGATCAGGGGAGTGCGGTCATCCCTCGAAGAGGCGCTCCTCAATGTGGTGGAGAATGGCATCCGTTATAATCACAAAGGGGGAGAGGTTTGCATAATCGCGTCACTCAAGGAAAACGGGCAGGTAGCCATAGAGGTCACTGATACCGGCATCGGTATCAGAAGTGAAGAGCGGGAGAAAATTTTCGAGCGGTTTTACCGGGCTGCGTCGGCGCGGAACAGTGATGGTAGTGGTCTCGGTTTAAGTATCGTAAAGGCAATAATTGAAGGACATGGAGGCTGTGTAGTGCTCGACAGTGAGCCGGGACATGGCAGCACATTTACGCTTACCCTTCCGGCAGTTGCCCGGGATAGCAGGGTTAATGAGGTATTATAATCCAGCATAACGAGTCTAAAAGGAGATCGTCATGGGATTTGATGATTTATTCAAGCAAAGAGAACACGGGCATCATGACAACCGCAGCTACTACAGTGGACAGCAGTATGGAGGGCACCGGAATGGCCATTATGACAATCATGGAGGCATCGAAAAGTACCGCTTTATTATCGAAAAACTAAAAGGCAGCAAAAAGCTCCTGATTGTCCTGGCGGTAATCGTGATCGTTATGATTCTCATTTTCATTGCGGTCATAGCGATGTTTATCCCGCTTATCCTGAAAGTGCTTGGTTCCATACAGACAAATGGCATAAGCGGACTGATTGAAACGGCAAAACCATTGCTGGAACGCCTGTGGAGCGGCACAGGAAAATAAATACAATGAACATCATTCGCGTCTACAACATTTCCATTGCAGTACTCCTCATCGTCATCTATCTGGCGCTGCCGGCAACACTTTTTGCCCACTCGTCCTCCATGGAGGACGATGCGTCGGCACAGCCTTCATCTGCATTCAGCACATCCACTTCGCCCTGTGATACCTGTCCCTGCTCCGGTGAACACCATTCCGACTGCTGCGATACGACCTCCTGCAACTGCGTCTGCCATGCTCCGCCCGGTCAGGGTTTTCAGCTTGCTTATACACCGATGATTGCGATCCAGAAATTTCAGGAACCCTCCTGGTCGTTAGTACAGGTGTACCGCACCATTTTTGTCCCGCCGCAAAACCTTGCCTGATTCGCCCGTTGCAGTTTATTTCCATGTAGCTGACGTACACATCAGCCTTTCTCGCTCATTCTGATTTTTCTGATTTGTGAGATAGCGGTCTTTTTTCAAGGAGAACCTGCCCGTGACAACCCAAAAAACAAATTTTCTCAAATCTCTCTGGGATTTTTTCTGCTCGCTGAAACTGACCATGTTCCTGATGATTTTTCTGGCGATCATTTCGATCATCGGAACCGTCGTCCCGCAAGGGACAATTCCCGAACAATATATTGCCCAGACCACCCCGGCCAAAATATCGCTCTACAAGGCGCTCGGTTTTTTCGATATGTACCATTCCTGGTGGTTCATTCTCCTTCTCTACATGCTGACAGCCAACCTGGTCGCCTGTTCCATCAAACGGCTGCCGCATATCTGGAAGATTATTACCGAACCGGTAACAACCATGAGTGACGGCCTGGAACGGTCGCTCTCCAATGTTGCCAGCATCACAAGCCCGGAAGACCCGGCGAAGCTGAAAGAGAAGCTTGTGACCTTCCTGAAAACAGAATTTGCCGAGCCGGTTGTAACCGAAGCTGACGGCGTCTGGCATCTCTTTGCCCAGAAAATGCCCTGGTGCCGTCTGTCTGTCTATGTTGTCCATTTGAGTGTCATTATCATCTTTATCGGTGCCCTCATCGGCTCACTGTTCGGCTTTAAAGGTTTTGTGAATATCCTGGAAGGGGAAACTGTTTCCAAAATCATGCTCCGTTCGGAAAAAGAGCTCGACCTCGGTTTTTCCCTGCGGCTTGAGCAGTTCACCATGTCAAAATATGCTACCGGAGCACCGAAAGAGTTCAAGAGTATCCTGACGGTGCTGGAGAACGGCAAACCGGTGCCGGACTACACCAATGCCCGCGTGATCGTCAATGATCCGCTGACCTACAGGGGGATCACGTTTTATCAGTCGAGTTACGGCAACGCCGGGAATTATTATTTTACCATAACCAATCTGAGCGGCAAAAATGCTGTTTCTTTGACCGTCTCCGGTCAATCTTCCGCTCATCTGCCGGACGGCAGCAGCATTCATGTTACCGAAGCGACACAGGACGTGTCACCGTTTGTCAAGGGGCTGTCAGGTCCGGCTGCTCAGGTTGAGCGGCACGCAGCAGACGGTACCGTGGAAAGTTTTGTTGTGTATGCCAACCACCCTGAGTTGAATGTCCAGCACGCACAGCAACATGGTGGCGGGCCGGTTCTCCACTACCGGGGAGCCGAAGAGCTGATGTACACCGGTCTTCAGGTGGCGAAGGATCCGGGTGTCGAGGTTGTCTGGCTGGGGTGCCTGTTGATGGTTGTCGGCATTTACTTTGCATTCTTCCTGTCGCACCGCCGTATCTGGGTGCGAATTCAGCATGGCACCGTCACCGTGGGTGGCAACGCCAGCAAGAATCAGGGCGGTTTCCAACTCGCCTTTGAAGGGCTCGTCGATCGGCTCAATAAAGATCTGAACAAGGAGAAATAATTATGACCAGTTCATTGCTTTTCAATATAACCACCTTTGCCTATCTCATCTCCATGCTGGCGTTCTTCGCTTTTCTCGCCAGCCGCACCAAAGCCGTCGGTACAGCCGCCATGCTGGTCGCATATGGCGGTTTACTCGCCCAGTCGGTAGCAATAGCCCTGCGCTGGAAGGAATCATACGATTTGGGGATGGGGCATGCTCCGCTCTCCAACCTGTACGAATCGGTGGTCTTTTTTTCCTGGACGATCGTCCTTATCTACGCCCTGCTTGATATCAAATTCAAATATCGGGTTATCGGCGCGTTTGTCATGCCGTTTGCTCTGCTCGGTATGGCCTGGGCGCAACTCGGCATGAACACCGGAATCGAGCCGCTTGTCCCGGCCCTGCAGAGTAACTGGCTGCTCTATCATGTCATCACCTGCTTCCTCGGCTATGCAGCTTTTGCCGTGGCCTGCGGCATTTCGATCATGTATCTGATCAAGGCTGGCAGTGAAGAGTCCGCAGAAAGCTCAGCAGGTTCCGGACTGCTGGCGATGTTTCCACCGATGAAAGTGCTCGATGACTTGAACTACCGTGCAATCATGGTCGGATTTCCGCTGCTGACGCTCGGTATCATCACCGGCGCGGCCTGGGCCAATTATGCCTGGGGCACGTATTGGAGCTGGGACCCGAAAGAGACCTGGTCACTGATCGTCTGGTTCGTCTATGCTGCATTCCTGCATGCCCGCATTACCAAAGGGTGGGTCGGCAAGCGCACCGCATGGCTCTCCATCATCGGCTTTGCCGCCACCATATTCTGCTATCTGGGGGTCAACCTGTTCCTGTCAGGATTGCACAGTTACGGCGGCAGGTAAGGAGGTGTGTAATGAAGTCTGTTCTTGTCTGGGATATGCCAATCCGCCTGTTTCACTGGCTTTTGGCGGCATGCTGTATCGCTTCGCTTGCGCTTGCCTTTGGCTCTCCTGAACAGAGCCGGGCTTTTGACTGGCATATGCTTATTGGTCTGTTCCTTGTTCCACTGCTAATTTTTCGTCTGCTCTGGGGCTTTACCGGGACAACGTATTCACGATTCCGGTCGTTTATCTACAGCCCGATAAAAGCGGTTGCGTATCTGGTCAGCATGATTAAAGGGAACAGCGAGCGGCATATTGGCCACAACCCGGCAGCAGGTTATGCGATACTGGCAATGCTTGTCCTTGTCCCTGGCTGTGTCGTCTCCGGACTCTTAATTCCGAACAGCAAGATTTTTGAGGAACTGCATGAGATAGTCTCATTTATTCTGTTGGGGATCATCGGTGCTCACTTCCTTGGAATACTGTTTCATACATTTGTGCATAAAGAGAATGTGGTTCTCAGCATGCTGACCGGAATGAAAACGACTAAAGATGGCATGGGCATTCGCTCGGCACACCTTCTTGTTGCCCTCTTTCTTCTTGTACTAACGGGAATATGGAGCGATACAGTCATTAAAAAATATGATTTCACCACCCGGAGATTAGAGGTTCCGCTGGCCGGTACTGTCTTGCAATTTGGTAAAAGTGTTCAGGATGACAACACACACGGGGAAAATGATGATTAAACCTGAGCCAAAGGAGAATTCGCACCGTGAAAAATATTGTATTGATTGGTCTCATCAATGGAATTATGGCGATATGCGGCTGCACAACCGAGAAATCGCCTCCACCACAGCAACAGATTCCTGCAATCAATCTCTCCGTTGCCGACAAAGAAAAGTTGATGGCATTCCAAAAAGAGATTATGAACGTAGAGACTCTTACGGACAAGGCTGTCAAGCTGGCTGTCGATGAACTGAAGAATGTCATCAAAGGTGGAGAGGTAAGCATCAACGTATCTTCCGTTATCGACAAGGCAAAAGCTGAATGTCTGCTGGCTGGAGAATCTCTGGCCAAAAAGGCACTACCTGAAGCGCTGTCACCTGAGGTGAAGAGCCTTCTTAACGACGGGAAAACCGGTTTGATTGCTGCCTATACGGCGTATGCGGAATCATTTGATGCCATCAAGAGCTTTGTCGCTGACAAAAACCCGCTGGCTCTCTTAGAGTACCGGAAGAAAAATTCGCAAGCCCAGGCACTCTATAACGAGGCCACTGACAAGTTTACAAAAATCATGGCAGCAGCCGGAGTAACGCAGTGATTTTGCACCAGGAATAGAAGGGGTAATGCCATGTTTTCGGTCTACGGTATAACAGGACAGGTGTTCAGCGGCACGCTTGAGGCAATGAACCGGGTACATGCAATTTCAAAGGCACGGGCTTCACGCCCGGTAACTCAGGACGGTGAAGAGCCTGAGGTTATGACCCACCCGGTCGGTCGACCTCACGAAGAGGCCGTCCGTGCGTACCTCGCCATGCTGCCGCAAGATATTGAACGGGGGCCGCTCTACCATGCCGGGCAGATTATGCAGCACACGGTGATCACCGTTTTGGATGGTTATGATGTGGCGCGGGCCTGGCGGACGCTGCGCGATCACCACATCCATCAGGCACCGGTGCTTAACGACGGTGCGCAACTCGTAGGAATAGTCAGCGAGCGCGATCTGCTGACCGCCATCAATATCGATGCCGGACGGATTGTTGAAAGCCTTAACCGTCGGGTACGCGACGTCATGACCACCCCTGTGGTCGCGGCCTCACCGGTGACCGACATTCGGCGCATCGCCTCGGTTATGCTCGACAATGGTGTTGACGGCGCTCCTATCACGAATGACAGCGGGCGTCTGGTTGGTTTTGTTTCCCGGAGTGATATCCTGCGTGCGGTTGTGACCGATCCGCCGCTGAGCCTCTGGCGCTGAGTTATCGATTGTAAGGCCATGAAAAAAAACTACTATTACATACCTGCCATTGTCACGCTAACGGTGCTGATTACCTATCTGCACTTCGGTACAATGTGGCAGTTTTCTCAGCGTGTTGTTTTTGAAGAGCTCTATTATCTGCCGCTGCTTCTGGGTGTACTGCATCTGGGGCTGAAAGGCTCGATTATGACCTGGCTGTTCGTGTCGGCAGCCTATCTGCCGTTCTTTTTTGGCACATGGAATACGAATTTTCCGGAATTATTAGACAGAATACTGCACCTGGTGTTTACCGGGGTATTTGCTTCATTCACGTACTATATTGCTGAGCGTGACCGTAAAAAAAGCAGGCAGGAGGAACAAGGCCGCTATCTCGCCTCGATTGGTCAGGTTGCCACCGTAATTGTGCATGACCTGAAAAATCCCCTCATCTCCATCCTCGGATTCGCCCGGCGAATTCGCGAGGGTAAGGGAAATATGACTCAAGGAGCACAGATAATTGAGGATTCCGCTCTGAATATGCAGAAAATTATCACTTCCGTGCTGGATTTTACCAGGTCGCTTCAGTTGGATCTCCATGATGTAGATATCAGGAATTCCATCAGTAAGGCCATTGAATTCTGCCAGACAAAAGCCGACAAGCACCGGGTCACCCTGAAGCTGCAGCTGCCATCAGGTTCGATTACCTGCGCAATTGACAGTTTTCACATTGAGAGGGCGCTGGTTAATCTGATCGATAATGCTGTTGATGCCTCACCGAATGATTCGGAGGTAACCATACGTGCGTCAACAGAAAAAACGGATATAATTATCAATATCAAAGACCACGGCGCCGGAATGACCCGTGAAACCATGGACAACCTGTTTATGCCGTTTTATACGACGAAAAATGAAGGTACCGGTCTTGGCATGCCTATTTCAAAGAAAGTCATTGAAACGCATGGCGGCACACTTTGTCTTCACAGCACGCAGGGTGTTGGAACGGTGGCAGAAATACGGTTGCCATATCGTTGATTATTGATAGGTTATATCTATATTAATAGGGCACTATATGCACATGTATCAGTGAGTGCATCGTAACGAATGGAGTTTTGCAATGAAACTGGTCAACTTTCTGAGCAAGCTCAATAAATCTGCTATTTTGGTTTTAGCACTGTTTCTCTGTTGTGTCGTTGGAGTGGTCGATGCACTGAATGGGTCCGTCTACTCGATTGTACCTTTTTATCTGGTTCCCGTTGTTCTTGCAGCCTGGCTCCTGGGAAGAACAACCGGCTACTTTCTCTCCTGTATAAGTGCGTTGTCGTGGTTAGTGGCTGAAATGGTAAGCAGGCATTACTACAGGTTTGACCTAGCCATGTACTGGAACGACTTTATGGAGCTTATGCTTTTTCTTCTGACGTCACTGGTCGTGTCGGCGTTGAAAGGAGCGCTGGAACGGGAAAAAGAGATTTCCCGCACGGATCTATTGACCGGCCTGCCAAATCGCCGTCTTTTTTTTGAGCTTGTCTCGGGAGAGATACGGCGAAACCATCGCTATGATGAGCCTTTTTCAATCGCATACCTTGACATTGACAACTTCAAAACGGTCAATGACTCCAGAGGCCATGGTGAAGGGGATAAACTTTTGCAGCTGGTGGCTGCGACTGTTTCTGCTGCCATTCGTGAAACAGATACGGTTGCCCGACTCGGTGGTGACGAGTTTGCGCTGCTGCTGCCCGAAGCTGCAGAAGAGTCTGCACTGACTGCGACTACGAAAGTTCAGCAGCAGTTGAAGAATGAAGTGGAAAACTGCTGGCCAATAACATTTAGCATAGGTCTGGTGACGTACCTGAAGTCCCCGGCCGCCATAGACGAGGTGATCGGCCGCGCTGACCGCCTCATGTATGAGGTAAAAAATGAGAATAAAAATGCCCTGCGCTGGGATGTGGTGGGTGTATAAGACCGCATTTTTCTGCGGAATAGCCATGCTTACGGTTCTGGTTTCCGGGGCATGGGCAATTCATCTTGAGCCGATTGAGCGGCTGGACCGGTTGATTCTGGAATGGCTTGCTACCAGTCGTACGGTTGGACTTGATCAGTTTTTTTCGTATGTATCGTGGGCAGGATCAAGCTTCATTCTGCTGCCGGTAATTCTTGCACAGGCGCTCTTGTTTATTGTCCGCAAAAAAAATCGGGAGGCCCTGTTTTTGGTTGGAGCTTGCGTCGCGGGAAGTATGCTGAATAGTGCTGCAAAATTTGTTATCATGCGCCCACGGCCCGATCTTTTCCCGGCACTGATTGAGCTTCCGGCCGGATTTTCATTCCCGAGCTCTCATGCGGTACAGATTACAGCCTTTGTACTGGCAGAATTACTGCTGTTGCGAGCCTCGACAAGAGTACGGTGGTTCGTCCTGTTCAATATAGCAGGTGGGATACTGATAGTACTGGTATGCATCTCACGATTATATCTGCACGTCCACTATCCGACAGATGTTGTGGCAGGTTTCTTGACAGCACTCTTTTGGGTTGTTGGTTTGGCGGCAGTCATGCTGCCTGACCGAAATAAGCGAGCATAATCTGCACGGTTGTCGCTTTGAGAAAGGAAAACAACAATGAAAAATAAATTTCTTGGCACAGGCGAACAGGGGTATAATCCTGTGCGAAAAGTGCAGAACGTCATCTCCGGCCTCCGTTATGCTGTGCTGACGGATTTTAGCGTGGGGTACAAGTTGATCCTCTCACTAATAGTCCTGATAGCGACGTTCGCATTGCGACAACGGGTTGATTTGCTGCTGATTCTCATCGCAACCGGCCTTGTACTGATCACAGAAATCGTAAATAGCGCTATTGAGGCACTCTGCGACTTTGTCGAGGAACGCCACAACGAAAAAATAAAAATTATCAAAGACATTGCAGCCGCTGCGGTCGGAATCAGCATTGTCGTATGGGTTGTTGTCTGTGCTGTGGAAGTAGGAGAAATCTGGGTGCAGTTTAAGAAACAGTGAAGGATTTTGTTTAATAGAATAGGGAGAGTATCACATGTTTAAAAGCAAATTTATTGTCTTTCTGGTTCTCGTTACGGTGGTACTGCCGTTTGTATCTTCCCTGCTCAATTACTATACGGATTGGCTCTTTTTTGTTGAAACCGGATTTACCTCTGTTTTCACGACAACGCTCTACGCTAAAACCGGGGTAGGTCTCCTTTTCGGCGTGCTCTTGTGTGCCGTTATTATGGCCAACGTACTCTTAGCGAACAGGGTTAAATTCCCCTACAGCGGCATTTCCATCGTCGGTGGCGGCAACTTCCGTGTGAACCGGAACGATGCAATCCGCTTTATAAAACCGTTAGCCGGCCTCGCCACGCTGGTCCTGTCTCTTCTTGCTGCAAACTGGGGTGCGCTGCGCTGGGAAGAGGTGCTGCTCTTCACGAACGGGGTCACTGTCGGTACCGTTGATCCGGTTATCGGTAAAGATATCGGCTTCTACCTGTTCAGTCTGCCGTTCTGGGAGATGCTCAAAGGTTTTGCCGGCTTTGCACTTGTGGCCGCCGCCGCTGTTTCCGGGGTGGTGTATTATATCCGGGGCGGTATCATCCTCACGGAACGGGGTGCATCGATAGATGAAAAGGTGCGTCGGCATCTGGCGGTTCTGGTCGGCCTGTTCGCCTGCGTCGTCGCAGCAGGTTTCTACCTGGACAGTTTCAGGCTGTTGTTTTCCAATAATGGTGCTTTTTATGGCGCTGGATATGTGGATGTGAACTCCCGCCTGCTTACCTGTAAAATTCTGACATTCCTGACGCCACTGGCGGGGATACTGCTGGCCGCCGGGGTCTGGAAAGGCGCCTGGCGGGTAGCGCTGCTACCGCCGCTGGTCGTTGTCGCACTCTACGTCATCGGCATTCGCGTCTATCCGGGGCTGCTGCAGAAATTCAAAGTTGCCCCTAACGAACTGGCACTTGAAACTCCCTATATCGAGAACAATCTCAAATTTACCCGCTTCGGCTTCGATCTGGAAAAGATAGAAACCGTCCCCTTCGATGTCGATACGAAGCTGACCGCTGCCGATATCGCCAACAATGATGCCACCATTAAAAATATCCGCCTCTGGGATCACGCCCCGCTGCTGAAGACCTACAGTCAGCTGCAGCAGATCAGAACCTACTACAAATTTTTCGATGTCGATAATGACCGCTACAAGGTGAACGGCCAGTACAGTCAGGTCATGCTGTCGCCGCGTGAACTCTCCTACACCGATCTCCCGAGTAAAAACTGGATCAACGAGCGCCTGATCTTTACCCATGGCAACGGCATCACGTTTGGCCCGGTCAGCCGCATCAGCAAGGAGGGGTTGCCGGAGTTCTTCGTCAAGGATATTCCCCCTGTCAGTCTGGCCGATATCAAGGTAACGCGACCGGAGATTTATTTCGGTGAACTGTCCAACGACTATGTGGTTGTTAAGACCAAAGTGCCGGAATTCAGCTATCCGACGGCAACCGGTAATATCAACACGACCTACGCCGGCAAGGGTGGGGTACCGATCGACTCGCTCCTCAAAAAAGCGCTGTTCGCAGCTAAATTCAAAACGGAGAAAATCCTGCTTTCGTCAGATATCACCGCCGAAAGCCGTATTATCTACAACCGCAACATCAACGAGCGCGTCAGGGCGATAGCACCGTTCCTTCGTTTTGACGGCGATCCCTACATGGTGGTCGATGCAGCGGGACGGCTGAAATGGATGATCGATGCCTATACGTATTCGGATCGACTCCCCTATTCAAAATCGATCCAGGGGGGCATCAACTACATGAGGAATTCGGTCAAGGCGACCATTGATGCCTATGACGGCACACTCAATTTCTACATCAGCGATCCGAATGATGTCCTGGCAAAAGTGTACACCCGGATGTTTCCGGGTCTCTTCAAGCCGCTCGCCGAGATGCCGGCAGACATGCGCAGCCATGTGCGCTATCCGCATCAATTCCTTCAGCTGCAGGCGGCCATGTTCGCCGCGTATCACATGACCGATCCGAAAGTATTCTACAACAAAGAGAATCTCTGGCAGGTTCCGGCTCTGGGTGAAAAACCGATGGAACCCTATTACACTATTATGAAACTGCCGGGCGAGAAGGTGGAGGAATACATTCTGCTGCTGCCGTTTACACCATCAAAACGTGACAACCTTGCCGCCTGGCTGACCGCCCGCTGCGATGGTGAGAATTACGGGAAAATCCGCGCCTACACCTTCCCGCGCGACCGACTTATCTACGGTCCGAAACAGATCGACGCCCGTATCAATCAGGACTCCTTCATCTCCCAGCAGTTGACCCTCTGGAATCAGCGCGGGTCTGAGGTTATCCGGGGAAGTCTGCTGGTTATCCCGATTGAAAAATCGCTCCTCTATGTGCAGCCGTTGTTCCTTGCTGCAGATAAAGCCGGTCTGCCGGAATTGAAGCGGGTTATTGTCGCCTTCGGCGATCAGGTGGTTATGGAGGAAAATCTGGAGTTGGCCCTGCAGCGGCTCTTCGGCGGCAAAAAAACCGTTGTCGCAGCAGCTGCAGCGGGAACACCGGACGCGAAAGCGACTCCCGCCACATTGGCAAAAGAAGCAATGAGCATTTATGAAAAGGCGACTACTTTGCAGCGTCAGGGCAACTGGGCGGGATATGGCGAGGAGTTGCGCAAGCTGGAGCAGATTTTGAAGCAGATGGCACAGTAGTGCCGCGATTAAACGGCTTTGTGCCGAAATTTCAGTAGAGGAGCATACAATGAAAAAACTGTGTATTGGACTGGGAGTAATGGCTTTTATTTGGGCTGTTCAGGCAGAGGCGGCAGAGGTTACCTGGCAGCAGGATATCAAGCCGGTCTTTACCAAGCAATGTGCTGGCTGCCACGGCACGGATTCTCCCGAGCACGAGGAGTTCGTTAAAGACAAGAAAATGTGGACGGATAAAAGTACCGGCATGCGGATGGATTCCTACAGCCTTCTGATATCCTACGTGGGGTGGCCGCAATCCGGTGCTCTGATGAGACGTCTTGATGACGGCAGCGGTAAGAGTGACAAAAAAGCGGGTAACATGAACGAACACCTTGGGGCAACCGAAGCAGAACGTGCCGCTAATCTGGCTCTATTCAAAGCCTGGGTTGGCAACTGGAATCTGAAACGGGCAAAGGACGTCACCAGGGAAGAGTTGAACTCCCTTAAGGTCAGGTACTGATCTCCCGCTGCAGGGTGTACGGAATGATGCATATTGTCTTCAGGACATTAACGCAGGCAAAAAGAGTGATTGTAATCGTCATCGGCTTCACGATTCTGGCAGCGGGGATAGCCATGATCGTGCTGCCGGGGCCCGCAGTTGTGGTTATTCCGGTCGGGCTGGCTATACTTGCCACAGAATTCCTCTGGGCCAGAAAGCTTCTGGGCCGGGTAAAAGAGCGCATTGAGCGGATGAGGAAAGGAAGCAACTCATAGACTTGACATCTCGCCGATTGGAGGTACAACCAAGTAACATCAGTAATTCCGCTCGATAGAGGGAAACCATGTTGTTCAGGGTGCTTCATAAAAATGAATTAAGATCATTTTTTGCGTTACTTGCAGCGGAAAATGTGATCGTCGGTCCTGTGGAAACCGGGCTCGACCGGGACGGGGAACCGCTCTATGCCTTTGAGCAGGTATCCGGTTTTGACAGAATAAAGCTTCAGTACACCACAACCAGACTTCCGGCAAAACGATATTTTCTGCCGTATCGGGAAAACCTCGCCTCTTTTGAAATGGCCGGCACTGACTGGCACAAGACCATCAATTACAACATTGACCGCCCCTACGTCTTCTTCGGCCTCCATGCCTGCGATATCAATGCCTTGAATAAACTCGACAAAGTGCTGATGAACGGCATCTATCCGATGCCCTATTATGCGGCAAAGCGTAAAAATATGTTCATCATCGGTATCGGTTGTACCCCCCAGCCCTTCTGTTTCTGCCGCTCCATGGCTTCAGACAGCGCCCTCCACGGCTTTGACATGTTCCTTACCGATATCGGCGACCGCTATTTTGTGGAGATCCTCTCTGTCACGGCGTTCAATTTTCTCAATGAGGTGAACACGAGCGTGCCAGAAGAGGCCGATCATCTGCAGTATATGAACGTTGTGGCTGAAAAGAACAGGAAGATCACTGCTCATGTCGATACCACCGATCTTACCAAGATTCTGGACATGGAGTTTCAGGCTCCGGTATGGAATAAGTGGGGCGATAAATGCCTCGGCTGCGGAACCTGTGCGAATGTCTGTCCGACCTGCTACTGCTACGGTGTGGAGGAAGCCGTCACCATCGATCTCAAGGGGGCGCGGAAAATAAAAACGTTGTATTCCTGTAATGTCCTGGACTTCGCTGAGGTAGCCGGCGGCCATAACTTCAGGGCTGATCGGTCAAGCCGGTTGAAGTACCGCTACTACCACAAACACCGGGGATTTGTTGAAGCCTATGAGGAATCGCTCTGCGTCGGCTGCGGCAGATGTGGCGAGGCCTGTCTCGCAGATATTACGGTCCCTGAAGTTATTGCCAGCGTCCGGGGCGGGGAGGTCTGAGGTGGATACCCGCCTGAAGTTCCTCAACATTGCGGCGAATCAACAGCCGGACACTCCCCGCAGGTATGACCCCGGCATGTATGAATATACCTTCAAGGCTGAGATCACGAGCGTGCACCGACTCACGGAGATGGAAAACCTGTACCGCATCAGGATTGTTGATCCGGAAGAGCGGAAGAGTTTTTCCTTCAAGGCCGGACAGTTTCTGATGTTGGAACTGCCCGGCATCGGCGAGGCGCCGTTCTCGATCTCTTCTTCACCGGGCAGCCAGGGTGACGTGGAACTCTGTATTCGCAAAGCGGGAAATCTCACCAATTTTCTGGCAAAGAGCGGTCGCGGCATGCATGTGGGCATCAGGGGGCCGTTCGGGACAAACTTTCCACTGGAAGAGATGCACGGACAGAACCTTCTTCTGATCGCCGGAGGACTGGGGCTCGCGCCGCTCCGTGCGCCCATTGCGTATGTTCAGGAAAACCGGAGCCTCTTCAATACTGTGGCTATCATCTACGGTACCAAAGATCCTTCCCAACTCCTGTTCACCTATCAGTACGAAATGTGGCGCAAGGACGACATCGAATTGTCAGTCATCGTCGAAAAGCCTGATGCCGCCTGGAAGGGGCCGGTGGGGCTCATCACCACTATCCTGGAGCAGATGGCTGCGGCGCATGATGAGTCGTTCCGGAAGAGCACGTTCGCGATCGTCTGCGGCCCGCCGGTGATGTTCAAATTTGTCTGCACCATGCTGACCGGGATCGGTATCCCGATGCAGAAGATGTTCGTCTCGCTGGAGCGCCGGATGCACTGCGGCATGGGCAAGTGCTGCCGGTGTAATGTGGGCTCGACCTATACCTGCCTCTCCGGTCCGGTGTTTGACTACTGGACCGTCATGAACCTGAAAGAGGCCATCTGATGGAAACTCCCCTGGACAGAACCAGAACCTATCTCGGTGTTCCGCTCACCCGTCCCAGGGTAGCGTTCTTCGAACTCTCGTCCTGTGAAGGGTGCCAGCTCCAGCTTTTGAACAACGAAGCATCACTCCTCGATTTTCTTGCTCTGGTCGAGGTTGTGAATTTCCGTGAGGCTATGACCGAAAAGTCCGACCGGTATGATATTGCCTTTGTCGAGGGGAGCGTCACCCGCGCCGATGAAGTTGAGCGCCTCGCGATTATCCGCAAGAGAGCCAGGGTGGTCGTGGCCTTCGGTTCCTGCGCCTGCTTCGGCGGCGTCAACCAGCTGAGGAACAGGTTCAACGACGCCGGGTGGGTGAAAGAACAGGTCTACGGAAGCCACCCGATTGAGACCAATGATACCGCCAGACCGCTCGAGGCCTTTATCAAAGTAGATCTGAGGATCTACGGCTGTCCGGTTAAGAAGGAAGAGGTCGAGAAGATAGTCATAAACATGGCACTCGGAAAAGCCATCGCACAGCCAAAATATCCTGTCTGCATGGAATGCAAGGCTAATGAGAACACCTGCCTTTTCGATCTCGGTGAACCCTGTCTGGGACCGATCACCCGTGGCGGATGCGACTCCTGGTGCCCGAATAACCGGTGCGGCTGTTGGGGATGCCGCGGTCCCGCCGATGACGCGAATGTGGCACAGATGAAAGAGATCATGGAGAAATACGGTTTCTCCGAAGAGATTATGCTCGACCGGCTTGAATGTTTCGGGGGGTTCGTGCAGTACGTGGAACAGATCAGAGATGGCAAAGATAAAGAGACGGCCTGACCTCATGGCCTGTCTCCGGGGTTTTTAATGAAAACGACCCGTACCATAACTATCAATCGCATGTCCCGCGTCGAAGGGCATGGAAATATCAAGATCAGGATCCAGGATGGTACACTTGAAGAGGCCCGTTGGGAAGTGGTCGAGACGCCGAGGTTCTTTGAAGCGATGCTCGTGGGGAAGCGCTGGGAGAATGCCCCATGGATCAGCGGCAGAATCTGCGGTATCTGTTCCATCGGCCACACCCTGACAAGTATCCGGGCCGTAGAGAACTGCTTTGGGATAGTGCCGACACCTCAAACAGAGAAACTGCGCCTGCTCCTCAAGCACATGGAGACTCTTCAGAGCCATATCCTGCACCTCTACTTCCTTGCCGCTCCGGACTTTTTCGGCGTCGGGAGCGTGTTCCCGCTGATCCATTCGCACCCCGACGTGGTGCAGCGCGCTACGCGGATAAAGCAGCTTGCCAATGACCTTTGCGACTCTGTCGGCGGTCGCCGGATGCACCCCGTGAGAACCGTCGTCGGCGGATTCACGATGCTGCCTGACATAACGGAGCTTGAACAATTCAACCTCCGCCTGAAAGCCGTTACAGATGATCTTCTGCAAACGGCAGAGCTCTTCCGCACCTTCGTTATCCCCGACTTTTCAAGGGAGACAGAGTTCGTCTCGCTCGGGGGGGGCGGCGAGTATCCCTTTATCGGGGGCGACCTGGTATCGACCGATGGTGTCAGGAACAAAGAGTGCGAGTATGAAGCCATGACGAATGAGTATTGTGTCGCACAGTCAACGTCAAAATGGAGCCGCTTGTCGCGCCAATCATTTGCCGTAGGCGCCCTTGCCCGTCTGAACAATAACTTTAACTGCCTTCACCCCCGGGCCAGGGAGATTGCCATCAGTTTCTGTCTCAAGCCGGTGAACCACAATCCATTTATGAACATTATCGCTCAACTTGTGGAATGCGTACATGTGGTGATGGATTCGTCCGATCTGATCGATGATCTCACCGGCACGCCATGGCAGGAGCCGCGCCAGGCGGTGATCCCGCGCAGCGGTCATGGTGTCGGAGCGGTGGAAGTGCCGCGCGGGATACTTTACCATGCTTTTGATTTTGATGAAGACGGACGGATAACCCGGTGCGACTGCGTGATCCCGACGAGCCAGAACCACGCTAATATTCAGTACGACCTTCAGGCTCTTGCCGGCCACTATGCCGCAAAAGGTGCGCCGGACCGGGAGATAGAACTCATTGCCCAAATGCTTGTCAGAGCCTATGACCCCTGCATATCCTGCTCCGTGCACTGAGCTTTTGCAAACGGTCAGATCATGTTCAGTTCCTTCACCTCTGCTTTCAGCCAGGCATACAGCACCGGCGCCGCTACCAGTCCGACAACGCCGAAAACAGCCTCCAACAGCAGCATGGCACTTAACAGCTCCCACGCGGTCGCCTGCACCTCATGGCCGACAATCCTCGCGTTCATGAAGTATTCGGCCTTATGGATCAGCACGAGAAAGATCAGGGACGCTACACCGACTGTAGGCGATATGCCAAGGCTGATAACGACTATCAGTGTGTTTGATACGAGGTTTCCCACTACGGGAAGCATGCCGACGGCAAAGGTGAGCAGGACCAAAATCGTTGCCATCGGCAGGTTAACACCGAAGAGCGGCAGTGCGACCAGTAGATAGACCGCTGTTAATGAGGTATTGAGAGCAGATATCTTCACCTGGGCAAAGACCACCTTGTCGAAGGCCGTGGTGAGGCTCCGCAGCCGGGATCGTAAGGCGCCGATCAATGGTGGTGCCATGTCGTGTTCATGGAAATGGTGGACGGCAGCCATGCCGCCAACAACCATGCCGAGCAGAATATGGGCAAATATTTTGAAACTTTCCATGCCGACCACCGAAATTTTCTGGACATGATCCCCCAGTAATGCCACAAGCTGTTCGCGCAGATCTTCTATTGTCGTCGGCAGAACGTCAGCAATTGAGCCAGGCAGCTTGTTGCGGAGACCCCCGAGGGTGTCAACCACCGTTGTCAGAAGTGCCGCGATGCCGTTGCTGCTGCCGACGAACGACCAGATCGCGGCACCAGTGCTTGTCAGGCAGGCTATGACACAAGTGACCACAACTCCCAGAGCGACCTGGTGTGCGACCCGGTTCATGTTTTTGGGGAGGTGCCGGGCAAGTTTCAGCGTCAGCACATACACGGCCAATCCGGCGAAAACAGCCGGCAACAGGTGAAAGCGCAGGACAAGCAGTACGATGGTGACAGCCAGCAGATAGCTGATAGTGGTAATATGTCTGTGCATGAAGAAACCTCTTAAAGCTTGTTAGGATACGCCCTTTGATACCACGCATCGTTTATCTTGTCATTTTTTTATCCGGTTTTGCCTCCCTTGGGTATGAAATCTGCTGGATCCGGAAAGGGGTGCTTCTCATCGGCGCCACTCCCCGGGCGCTCAGCATTGTTGTCGCCGTCTTCTTTTGCGGTCTGGCTGCAGGTGCCTATCTGTCGGGGCTTCTTTCCCGGCGTGTCGGCAACCCCCTGCTCTGGTACGGAATTCTGGAGTGTGTTATCGGGTTGATGGCGGCTGCGACGCCGGCACTGTTCAGCTCCGCAGGAGAAGTCTCAGCATGGGCATATCAATGGGCCGGAACCAGTCAGGGGTTGCATCTCCTGGTGCGTTCGGCGCTTGTGGCAGCGGTTATTCTGCCGGCATGCCTGATGATCGGGGGAACCCTTCCGCTACTCTGTCAGTTCTCCATTAATATCAGGCAGGCAGATAACCGTGTTGCTGCCGGAATACTGTATACCGTAAATACGTTTGGCGCCTTCCTTGGCTGCATGCTCTGCGGGATATGGTTCATCCCCCTCCCCGGCATTGACGCTGCCATTTTGCTCAACGCTTCAATCAGCTTTGCCGTAGGTACGGGAGTTATTCTCGCCTCACGAGCAATCGCGGTTCCGCCTCTTCCTGTCACGGCTTTACCACTGCGCCCCCCCGGGACTAATCAGAGGCTGTCTTGTTAATTCGAGGCTCTCCGGCTTTATCCTGTACGCTCTTTTCTTCTGGGCAGGGTCTGCCGCGTTGGGATATGAGTTACTCTGGGTGCGGTTCCTGTCACTCCTCATCAACAACACCGTGTATACCTGCATATTTTCCCTCGGGGCAATTCTCCTCGGCATTGCCGGCGGCGGCTTACTCGTCCTCATGGTAAAAGAACGGCCCGGACAGGACGTCCTCCTGTTTGGGGTCGCCAATATTTTCATAGGATTCAGCGTCCTGTTGATCTCTAAAAACTGAGGCAGCGATAACGAAAATCAGGGAGGAGACAGCTCATGAAATGCTGGCGGAGAAAAAGTGAGGTATGGCGTCATTTTACGGTGATTCTCAGCTTGACATTCGGTTGCAGCGGCACAATATTTATCTTACTAAAATCTTACCATAAGGAGTTGCCATGGAATCTGTCGCACTCTCCAGCAAGGGGCGTTCTAATATCATCTCACATATTATGACTGGCAACGGCTCGCGCAGTTGGCCCGCAAGCCCAGTCTTTTTTTTGGCTGGCGGTGTCCAACTGTCTTGTTGGGGATCTCCTTTCAGATGATTTCATTTTCAAGACCCCGCCTCTTTTTGCTAACGTTCCACAAATTACGGACGTGTTCTATTTTTGCTGAGGTATGGCTGTTGCCTGAAAAGAAACAACCTGTTTCCCTTGCTCCGTTATTGCCAGAATCAGTCCAAATCTGTTGACACCTTCAATTGTCTTCCCGCGTACAAATGCCTTCAGATTGAACTTTCCTGAAACTACTGCAGAACTTCCGAATACACGAACATTCATATCTTCAATCTTGATGGGGTCATATTTTCTTGATCCATTTTTAAATGCTTCAAGAAATTGAGCCTTTGACTCAACAAGACCAGTTCCGTGAATATGCATATATTTATCGTTCAGCAATGTTTCAAGTTCTGAGACACTGCCCTGACCAACAAGCGTCGCCCATTCCAGCGCAATTTCCCGGACATCTGCTTCACTGAAAGTGGCTGAGTCAGGAGTTTTTTCCTGCGCACACGCTACTCCTAAGAACACAGAAAACATCATAACAACAATCAACAGTTTAAATACACCTGGGGCTTTCATATTTGTATCCTCCTTTTTATTGTACCAACTCGTTATTAACCGGTCAGCTCAAAGTATCTACTTATTGATACAAGAAGCGAACACATACAAGGTCTTCGCTTTATTTCTCTGACAGTTTTTTTGCGCCACGCTGGCCGGGTTTCAGAATCAGTCTGGTTTTCATAATGCATTTTTTGCCTTGTTTATTTGAGCAACTATACACAAACTTTGATACAAAAGGTACGGCATTATTCCCGAAAAATCTTGCAGACCTATGTGAAAACGACGACGATTTACACCCGCTGCGTGCCGGTGCGGACTGTCAAAGAGCCGAAGAGCCCGCTTGATGTATAATTTTACTCCCGATAGATAAAAGTTGCCAATATGATCACTTCGGTCGGAATTATAGGGACATCCACTCCTGACACTTGAGAAGTGTAAAAATGAGTGAAGATTTGATCATTCTCTTGAGGTCAAATTTCAACAGATATGCTACATTCCCATTCCGATACGGCAGAACAATTTTCTAAGGTTGCATTGATGATAACTTCTGAAACACTTTCCCGACTTGAATTCGACAAGATCCTTGCAGAAATTTCCCGCCATGCGCACAGTTCGGCTACTATTGAGCGGATTTCCGTCATCCGGCCACTGGACAATCTGGTGGAGATCAGGACGCTGTCCGGGCGAATCGGCGAGATTCGTGCCCTTGGCCGCTCCGGCATCTCACTCGCTCTCGGCCGTTTTGACGATATCCGTCCATCTCTTGAACTGTTGCGCCCGGTGGGAGCAATTCTGGCGCCGATGGAACTGCTGAACTTTATACCGGTGCTCCGGTTGTATGCCGCTCTGGCCCGGCAATGCGGGCATAGGGAGGACATTCCGCTGCTGAAATCAATTGAGCCGCAGCTGCGCGGTTTTCCCGATATTCTGGAACCGCTGGTGGCTTCGATTGATGCCGACGGCAGTATCCTGGATTCCGCTTCGACGCTGCTTCGGGAAACCCGCCGCGCCAAGCGGGGGTTGGCCGGGCGTATCCGCAAGAAAATCGAGGAGATAATCCGGACCAGCGGTATCGAGAAATTTTTGCAGGATGATTTTATTACACAGCGCTCCGGTCGCTGGGTTATTCCGGTACGTATGGATTCCAAGGGGATGGTCAAAGGAATCGTGCATGACGTCTCTTCATCGGGGGAAACTGCGTTTATGGAGCCGCTGGAGATCATCCCGTTTGTCAATGAACTGGAGAATCTGAGCGCCGAGGAGAAGGCTGAAGAGATTCGCATCCTGCGCCAGCTCTCAGCCTGGCTGCGGGAGGATGCGGATCAGATCGCCGCCTGTTTCGAGACCCTGCTGGAACTTGACCTGCTCAACAGCGTGGCACATTTTGCCGCTGAATTTGACCTTGAAACGGCGACCATACACGATGATGGTGAACTGCGCCTTGTTGATGCACGCCATCCACTGCTGCTGTTGATGCTGAAGCGGGGAATGGTGAAGAGTGTTGAACCGCTGCGGCTTGAGTTGGGAGGTGGGACTCCGGGCACAAACTCGGTCATGGTTATCACCGGCCCCAATGCGGGAGGGAAGACCATCGCCCTTAAAACGGCCGGAATGCTGCTGCTGATGGCGCTCAGCGGCATCCCTGTGCCGGCCGGTCCCCGCTCAACCTTTCCGCTGATCCATTCACTCCTGGTAGATATCGGCGACGAGCAGTCCATCGAACAGAGCCATTCTACCTTTTCAGCCCATGCCGCACGGATTAGCGGCATTCTGCAGCAGAGCGGCAGAAGGTCTCTGGTTCTGCTTGACGAGCTGGGCGCCGGCACCGAGCCGCTACAGGGGGCGGCCATTGCCTGCGGTGTCCTGCACGAGCTGCAGCAGCAAGGGAGCATGGTGATTGCAACGACACATCTGAGTGATATCATCGGCTTTGTCCACCAGACGCCCGGCATGATCAACGCAGGAATGGCGTTTGATGATGCCAGTTTTACGCCGCTGTACCGCCTGATTGTCGGCGAACCGGGGCAGTCTCATGCGGTGGAGATTGCCCGCCGTTTCGGCATGCCGGAACGGGTAATCAGCTTTGCCCGCCAGATGCTCGGCAATGCCGGCAGTGAGTTTGCCGGACTGCTGACCGAACTCCGCCTGAAGCGGCAGGAGTTCGAGAACCTTCGCACCGCTCTTGACGAGCGTGAACGGTCGCTTGATCTGCGGAGTGCCGATCTTGACGCCAGGGCGGATGATGTGCTTCAGATTCGCAAAGAAGCGGCCGAAAAGGGGTGGAACGATGCCAAAGAGCTTATTTCCGCCACTAGACGGCGTACCAACGCCCTGCTTGATGAGTTGAAATTTGAGAAGCGGAATGATATCATCGCCGGAATTCGGCGTAGCGAAGCGGAACTGGTGGAGCAGCTTAAGCCGCAGGCCGCTCAACCGGAACGGCTGATGCCGGATGCAGTTACACCGGGGGACTCAGTCCATATAAATTCATTAGGGTATGATGCGGTCGTGCTGTCGCTTGACAGCCGCCACACCAAGGCGCGGGTAAGGGCCGGGAGGATGGAGCTTGACGTCCTCGTGGCGGATCTGTCGGCGCCTCAGGATGCAGCGGGGTGGAGCGCAAAAAAAAGGACTACCGCACCCTGGAAAATGGCTGTTGTTGAGAGTGACCGGCGGGAAGTGAAGCTGATTGGCATGCGGGTGAGCGAGGCGCTGGCAGAACTGGAGCCGTTCATTAACCATGCACATGCAGCAGGGCTGCAGGAAGTGCGGATTATTCATGGTCTTGGCACCGGTAAACTGCGGAATGCGGTACGGGAAGAGTTGGAGCGACATCCTCTTGTAGCAGGATTCAGGCCGGGTGAACCGCACGAAGGGCGCGACGGCGCTACGGTTGTGACGCTGCGTGGGTGAAAGGTGTCTATTTTGTCGGGAGGAAAAGGGGCATGAGTGAAGCGAAGCTTGGTGAACTGCTGGTTGAAAATAAGGTAATTACTTCCGAACAATTTAATCTGGCGTTTGAAATGCAGCGGTTGCATCCTGACAGACCAATTGGTCAACTGCTCTGCAGTATGGGGTTTTTAAGCAGAGAGGATCTGGACCACGCTCTAGATAACCACAAGAAGCGTCGCAAATTGGGCGAAATTCTTGTTGCTCAGAAACTGATAAATGAAGAGCGTCTCGACAGTGCTCTCAAAACGAGCCTGTCAGAAAAAATTCCCCTCGGCAAGACGTTAATCAGGCAGCATCTTATTGGGGAAGAACAGCTGGCACGTGCCGTTGCGTCCCAGTATGACCTTAAGTTCGTCAACCTTGCCGGTGTCCGCTTCGACCAGCAGATGTCCAGCTTTATCAACGCATCGTTTGCCCAGCGCCACCGTATTGTACCGGTGCGGTGCAGAGACGGTGTGCTGACTATTGCCATGGCATTTCCGCTGCAGCGTGAAGAACTTGTGCAACTTGAGAACTGGTGCAAGATGCGGATTATCCCGGTTATTTCCATGGAGAGCGACATTCTGGTCGCCCAGCAGAAAATCTTCAAGTTACAGAACACTCCAGGCAATGAAGAAAATTTTGAGGTCTCTGAAGATCAGATACGGGAGAGTAGCAAGTCCAAGTACGTTACTGATTTCATCAGTGCCGATGTTGATTTTCTGGTTAAACGGATCATAACGACCGGGATAAGGGATGGGGCAAGCGATATCCATCTGGAGACGACCGCTCATGGAATGGACGTGCGTTTTCGTGTTGACGGGGTGCTTCAAACGATTGAAATGGGTGCTGACGAAGTGTTGATCAACCCGCATGCGCGCCAGATAGTTTCCAAGATAAAGATTATGTGTGATATGGATATCGCCGAGCGCCGCAGACCGCAGGACAGCAGTTTTAAAATGAAAGTTGCCAAAGGAGGGGTTGTTCGCGGGGTTGATTTCCGTGTTTCTACAGTGCCGACCCAATATGGTGAGAATGTCGTTATCAGGATCCTGGATAAACGAAGCGGCACACTCTCTCTGGAGTCGCTCGGCTATTCTCCCGAACATGTTTCAATACTCAACCGGGCATTGGATAAACCAACCGGTATTTTTCTGGTGACCGGACCGACCGGTTCCGGCAAGTCATCCACTCTCTACGCCATCCTTTCCTATCTCAACACCCCCGGTGTCAAGACTCTCACCATTGAAGATCCGATAGAATACACCATTGACGGTGTTACACAGACCGAGGTCAATGACGTTATCGGCAACACATTTGCCACGCTGCTGCGCGCCTTCCTACGGCAGGATCCGGATAATATAATGGTTGGCGAAATCCGTGACCTTGAAACCGCTGCTATTTCCATGCGTGCCGCACTGACCGGCCATACGGTGCTTTCAACTCTGCACACCAACGATGCAACCAGTGCTGTAACACGGCTTATCGACATAGGTGTCGAACCGAGTCTGATAGCGTCTTCTTTGCGCTGTGTTCTGGCACAACGGTTGGTGCGCCGCGTCTGTCAAAAGTGCCTGATTCAATACTCACCGTCAGAGTTGGTACTATCGGGATTCGGGATTCCGCTTAATAGCGGTCTGAAATTTGTTCAGGGGAAAGGGTGCCCGGAGTGTAATTATACCGGTTTCAGTGGTCGCCTGCCGATTGTGGAGCTATGGATTCCCACAAGTGATGAACTGCTGCTGCTCAGCCGTCGTCCTGATAATCCGACACTGCGAAATACGGTGTTTGCCCAGTCAAGCCGACTGACGATGATTGAAGACGGGTTCCGCCGTGTTCCTGCCGGAGAAACAACACTGGAGGAGTTATTGCGGGTAGTTCCGTTTGAACAGATAGAAGCGGGGAGAGAAAAAATAGCCAGGTTGTTTGAGCCGGATCCCCTTTAATTTACGGTCTCAACGCCCAGACGGTCAGTTGTGCCACCGTATGTTGAAACTTTCTTCTCGTTTCGCGAATCACGAACGGCACGTCGCGCGGTTCTCCAGCCATGGTGAAGTGAGGTGCCAGTGCCTCTTTTACACCATCCAGCGACCAGGCCGGTTCTCCGGCTTCGCGATATCCGCCCAGCCACTCTTCCTTTTTGGTATACTCTTGCAGCCATGTGTAAGGTGACGTCAGTACCAGCATTCCACCCGGATTCATCCGCTCATGGATGGTGGAGAGGAAGCGGCGTGGCGAGTAGAGCCGATCTATCAGATTGGCAGCCAGGATCAGGTCGTAGCCGCTGAATTTATCCGGCAGGTTGCAGGCGTCTCCCTGGAAAAACTGTACCCGGTCGCGGCTCTCCTCCAAACCCAACTGAGCGAGAGTAATCTCATGGTACGAGACGATCTCACCCTCTTCCTGAAGTGCGTAGCGCAGAGTGCCCTCCTGCTGCATCCGGGCGGCGAGGCGGAAAAACCGGGTCGAGAAGTCCAGGCCGGTCACCCGGTCAAAGCCACCGTGCGCAAGCTCAAATGACGATCTCCCCAGGGCGCACCCCAGATCCAGAGCGTGCCCCTTGCTGCGCCCCTGCATCAACTCCAGGCAGATCTCTGCACAGGTCGCCGGAAAGTTAGCTACGCCAAAGTGCGTCGCGCCATAATGTGCGTCGCAATACTGGGCCGCCAGAGCATCGCTTTCGTACCGGTCGTCATGGATGACAACCGGTACGGCGCTTTCCACATAACGGAAACCGGCGTGCTGGAAAAAGTGGCGCCGGAAGGCATAACGGGCATCCCGTGTTGCTTCGTTACCGGTGGAAATCCAGGAACCACCTTTGATGAGGTTGTGGCGGGTATCAAATGTCGGGGTCGAAAAGTCGTCGTACCAGGGGTGGATTTCAAAACCGTGGAACGGATAAATCGGGGTTTCGGTCCACTGCCAGACATTGCCGATAACGTCAAAAAAGTCGCCGCTTTTAAAGCGGTCAACCGGACAGGAGGAGGCCCACCACTCCAGGTTGATGTTTCCTGGCGCTTTTTCCCACTGCGGCTGATCCGGGATTGTGCAGATGTCCCGCAGTCGGTGCCATTCGTCCTCACTCGGCAGGCGGATCGGTCTGCCGGTTTGCGCCACCTTCCAGCGGCAGAATGCTTTCGCCTCCAGACAGTTGACCTCTGCCGGCCAGTTCCATGGCATGTCGATCAGGCTGGCCATCGTCCTCAGCTGCCAGACCTGGCCGCTCTTGATCCAGAACAGCGGGCATTCCGCCTGCTTGAACTCGCGCCAGTTCCACCCCTCCTCATCCCACCACTGTCGTTCCCGGTATCCGCCCGCTTCGACGAATCCGAGGAACTCGCGATTTGAGGTCAGCAGTTGAGCCGCCTTGAAGCCGGCGACCTGAGACTCGTGAAAACCGTACTCGTTGTCCCAGCCGTAAAGCGAATGCTCTCTGGTTTTGCCGAGGGTGACAGTCCCGCTTGCTACGTCAAGCAGCCGGTTGGCAGGCGGCTCACCGCTTTCTTGACAGATTTCCCAGAACGGCAGCTGCCGCACCTGGTCAATCGGGAGCTGGCGGATCAGCACCGAGGAGGTTTCCAGATGGATACGTTGGTGTTCGATCCCCATCATGATGCCCCAGAAGGGGTTTTCCCATGCAATCGGGAGCGTCAGCGGCAGGGTGCGGATCAAGCCGTCCACCAGGTCACGGGCCTGGTCACGATACTCCTTGACCTCCCCTCGTGTCGGCCAATCGTAATGAGCCTCATTCAGGTCATCCCATGACATTTCGTCCACCCCGACGGCAAACATTGATTCGAAGCGGGGATTGATCCGATGGTCAATAACCTTGGCAACGGTCAGCTTATTGATGTAGAAGGTCGCGGTATGCCCGAAATAGAAGATCAGCGGATGACGCAACCGGTCGGCGCGCAGGTAAAAGGTCTCTTCGTAGCGTAGGGTATCGTAGAGTTTTTCGTCGATATCAAATGTGGCATGAAAATAGTCCCGGATTTCGGCGCGTTTCAGTTCCGGGTCGCCGTTGTTAAGGATAATGGTGTGTGTGTTGCGCATATCCATGAGGTGTCTCCTGAGTACAAGTC
Organism: Desulfuromonadaceae bacterium; assembly: GCA_049318985.1. Taxonomy (GTDB): domain Bacteria; phylum Desulfobacterota; class Desulfuromonadia; order Geobacterales; family Pseudopelobacteraceae; genus JACRCG01. The sequence continues at coordinate 73,663 of JBMOEI010000015.1, read as the reverse complement.
CCTTTTAAGGCAGTAGAAGTATATCAAATATCATACTGAACTCAATTATGGTGTAAATTTTCTCTCTTTGCAGATGACATGAGCCGCTTGAGAATGTAATATTACCAGCTATTGAAAAAACAGAGGAGTTTACCGCATGACACAGAACATTCTTGAAGCTCTTGCCGAGCGCATATTGGTTATCGACGGTGCCATGGGCACCCAACTGCAGGCATGCAATCTGACCGCTGACGATTTTGGCGGCGCTGAATATGAAGGGTGCAACGAACACCTGACCCTGACCCGTCCCGATGTTATCGAAGGGGTTCATCGTGCGTATCTGGCAGCCGGGGCTGACATTGTCGAGTCAAACACGTTCGGCGCAACCGATATCGTTCTGGCGGAGTATGGATTGCAGGATCAGGTATTCGAGCTGAACCGGCAGGCCGTTCTGATCGCCCGCCGTGCCTGCGATGCCTTTGCTACACCGGAAAAACCGCGCTGGGTGGCAGCTTCAATGGGGCCGACGACCCGTACGATCTCCGTTACCGGCGGTGTCACCTTTGCCCGGCTGGTAGAGGCGTTCCGGGGGCAGACGCTCGGGCTGCTGGCTGGCGGCGTTGACCTGCTCCTGCTGGAAACTGCTCAGGATACCCTGAATCTGAAGGCTGCCGCCGAGGGAATCCGCCTGGCGTTTGCCGAGAGCGGCCAGCGGGTGCCGCTGATGATCTCCGGCACGATTGAACCGACCGGGACCATGCTGGCCGGGCAGGGGGTTGAAGCGCTCTATACCAGTCTGGCCCATCTGGAGGGTAGCCTCGGGCTCATAAGTATCGGCCTGAACTGTGCCACCGGGCCGGAGTTCATGACCGATCATCTCCGCACGCTGTCGGAGTTGGCCGGTTGTCATGTTTCGGTATATCCCAATGCCGGTCTGCCTGATGAGAATGGCAATTATGCCGAGTCGCCCGATTCGCTTGCTGCCAAGCTGTCCCGTTTTGTCGATGAAGGGTGGCTGAACATTGTCGGTGGCTGCTGCGGCACGACTCCGGCCCATATCGCCGCCATCGCGCGGATGGTGGCCGGCAAGCCGCCACGCCGTCCTGCAACGACCCGCCGCCGCGTCGTCTCCGGGATTGAGGCGCTGGTGATAGAAAATGATGCCAGGCCGGTGCTGGTGGGAGAACGCACCAACGTGATAGGCTCACGTAAATTCAAGAACATGATCGTGGCGGAGCGTTTTGAGGAGGGTGCCGAAATTGCCCGGGACCAGGTCAAAAACGGCGCTCAGGTAATCGATATCTGTGTTGCCAATCCTGATCGGGATGAGGCGTCTGACATGACACGCATCCTCGAGTTCCTGCCGCGTAAGGTGCGGGCACCGATCATGATAGACTCAACCGATCCTCAGGTGGTCGAACTTGCCCTGCAGCGGCTGCAGGGGAAATGCCTGTTTAATTCCATAAATCTGGAAGATGGCGAGGGTCGCTTTGCGCAGGTTTCGGACCTTATTCATCGCTATGGCGGCTCAGTTGTGGTGGGATGTATCGATGAGGATCCGCAGCATGGCATGGCGGTCACCCGTGAGCGTAAACTGGCGGTAGCCAGGCGCTCCTACGACCTGCTGGTCAACAAGTATGGCCTGCGCCCGGAAGATCTGATTTTCGACCCGCTGGTGTTCCCGGTCGGGAGCGGTGACGCAGCCTATATCGGTTCGGCGGTTGAAACCATTGAGGGAGTACGACTGATTACTGAGGAATTCCCGGAATGCAGCACGATCCTCGGAATTTCCAACGTCTCATTCGGCTTGCCGCAGGCGGGACGGGAGGTGTTGAACGCCGTCTTTATTCACCACTGTGTCAAAGCCGGGCTGACGTACGCCATCGTCAACACCGAAAATCTGGAGCGCTATGCATCTATTCATCCTGAAGAACTCCGCCTCGCAGAGGATCTTATCTTCTGGCGCGGCGAAGATCCGGTGGCCGCCTTCGCCGCCGCTTTTCGCGACAAGAAACCGGCTTCTCATGCACCGGCTGCGGAACTGCCGCTTGACGATCGTTTACCGCTCTACATCGTTGAGGGAGTAAAAAACGGCCTGACCGCTGACCTTGACGCAGTGCTGGCAAGGGGTGACAGGCCGCTCGACATCATCAACGGACCGCTGATGGCCGGTATGGCCGAGGTGGGGCGGCTTTTTAACGATAATCAGCTGATTGTGGCTGAAGTGCTTCAGTCGGCCGAAGCGATGAAAGCTGCAGTGGCGCATTTGCAGCAGTATCTGGAGAAGGGTGAAAGCTCCAGCAAAGGGAAGATGCTGCTGGCGACGGTCAAAGGCGATGTCCATGATATCGGCAAGAATCTGGTGGAGATCATCCTCTCCAACAATGGCTTTCAGGTTGTCAATCTCGGCATCAAGGTCGGATCAGAGACTCTGATTGAGGCGGCCAAGCGCGAACAGCCGGACTTCATCGGCCTCTCCGGCCTGCTGGTAAAAAGCGCTCTGCAGATGGTCACGACAGCGGCAGATCTGAAGGTCGCAGGCATCAATGTGCCGCTGATGGTTGGCGGTGCGGCGCTCTCCCGCAACTTTGCCGACAGCCGCATCGCCCCGGCATACGGTGCGCCGGTGCTGTATGCCAAGGATGCCATGGCCGGTCTGGAACTTGCCAATCGCCTGTTTGAGCCGGTTGAGCGGGCTGCTCTGCTGGAGGAGTTGGCACTGCGACAGCAAACAGTGATTGCAAACCGTCCGACCGGTCCGACCGGTCCGACTTGTCAGAATGATCAGACCAGTCAACTGCCTGAAGCACCAATCCTGCCGCCACCTGATTTTGACAAACATATCCTGCGTGACATCCCGCTCAAGCAGGTGCTCCCCTTCCTCAACCGGCAGATGCTCTATACCAAGCACCTCGGCTTGATCGGTTCGGTGGAAAAACTGCTGGCAGCAGGGGATGAAAAGGCGCTCAAACTGCATAATGCGGTTGAAGAGATGCTGGCGCGGATCGACCGGGAGGGCTTGATTCAGCCGCAGGCGCTTTACCGCTTCTATCCGGCGAACAGCAACGGAGGCGAGCTGATCCTGTTCGACCCGACCGATCAGGAGAGCGAAGCCATGCGGTTCACTTTTCCACGGCAGGCTGCAGGTGAACGCCTTTGCGTTGCAGATTTTGTGTGTCCACAAACCGGCGGCGTTCAGGACAACATGGCGCTGTTCGTGGTCAGCTGCGGTCGGGGAGTCAGAGAAAAGAGCGAGGCGATGAAGGATGCGGGCGATTACCTCACTTCGCACCTGTTGCAGGCGCTGGCGCTTGAGTTGGCGGAAGCGACAGCAGAATTCCTGCACAAGCGCATTCGTACCTCATGGGGTATGATTGACAATCCCGTACTCAGCCTGAAGCAGATATTCAATGCTGAATATCACGGTATTCGTGTCTCGTTCGGCTATCCGGCCTGTCCGGAGCTGAGTGACCAGCAGAAGCTGTTCCGGCTGCTGGAACCGGAAGCGATCGGCGTACAGTTGACCGATGGCGACATGATGGACCCGGAGGCAAGTGTTTCGGCGTTGGTGTTTCATCATCCGCAGGGGCGGTATTTTGACGTGAATCGTTAAGTGGGGGGGCTAATCAGGTACCGCAACCATATGCCGGATATCCTTCCCCTTGACCATGAAGATGACCATTTCAGCAACGTTGGTGGCGTGGTCGGCGACGCGCTCCAGCGATTTTGATATGTAGTTGAGTTTCAAGGCTCGTGAAATTGTGGTCGGGTCTTCAATCATGAAGGTCAAAAGTTCCCTTTGTATCTGATTGTTCAGGTCATCAACAAAACGGTCATTTCTACATACCTTGGCTGCCAGGTCTGCATCGGCCAGTACAAAGGCGTCGAGAGCTTCCTTGACCATAATTTCTGCATGGTGAGCCATACGCGGAATATCGATATATGGTTTGAGAGGCAGCTCTTCGTTCAACTCCCGGGCTCGCTTGGCTATATTGGAGCATTGATCTCCAATCCGTTCCAGATCGGTAACGATCTTGAGGGCGATCGTAATGAAGCGCAGATCGCGACCAACCGGTTGGCGCAACGCTAACAGCTCCAGACAGTGTTCATCTATAGACACCTCTGCAGCGTTGACCTCATGATCCAGTGCAATTGTGCGCCCGGCAAGCGCCGTGTCCCTCTCGATAAGTGATTTGACCGAGTCGGCAATCATCAACTCCACCTTGCCGCCCATGGTCAGGATGCTCTGTCGCAAATAATTTAACTCTATGTCGAATGTTTTACTGATGTGATCGTTGCCCATGATATCTCCTGGCCGAACCGTCCGGTTATATAGTCATCCGTCTGCTGCATGCTATGGGTGACGATGCGGCAGTATACTTGTTTTTCAGCTCTTATATCAACACTTCAATTTTGCATTCTGAATGATGGTATCTTTGCCGTACGTGTGATATGCAGGTTTGCCAATCTATGGTTTTGCTGCCAATCTTTATGGCTTACAAGGAGAACATCCATGGGTGTTTCGCATCCCAGTGACCTTGCCAGGGAAATACTCCAGACCATAATCTCACGGGGCAGTCCGGCTCCGCCTTCAGAAACGGTTATCAGGCTGTTTCAAATAATCTATCATGCGAGTATCTCCAGGGAGGAATCGGAATTCATCTCCTTTCACATGGTTTTTTTTAACCCGAAAGAAGCCTTGCAGCACCGATCAGAAGATGGCGTTCGTGAACCGTGGCATTTTATTCCCCTCGAATGTCCTGAAGAGATGAACCTGCCGAATATCAGTAAGCTTGCCCTTGCCTCTCATCCACGCAGTTCTGCACTGTCTGTCTATCCTAACGCTGAAGGAACCCTTGTTATCTGGGGATTAATCGACCAGCTCAACCGTTATGAAGATTTTATCAGGCTTGAAAACAGTACCGCTCCTCATCGCCCGGGTATGTTTGAGGCACGTATAGTCGGGCCGGGACACATTCTGGTTACCATCGGTTACGAACAGATTGCGGAACTGAAAATTGACAATATGACTCTCAACAGTATCGAAGTTTTCAACAGCGGCCCGCTCCGGCAAAAGCTGGCGCCCGGAGTTGAGTCTCTTCTGGATGATCTCTACAGACATTTTCCGGATGCAGCCATATTGGAAGAGGTCAAAGAAAAAAATCGCACTATCTGGATGTCGGTTATTCAGCGCCTGCTGTTCCGTGTCAAAGGATTTAAGCATGGAGGAGCAATCCTGATCGTCCCAAATTCCGATTTTGAGGGATTAAACACAAAATACCGGCTGCCTTATAATCGACTCAATGCTGCTGTCAAGCGCTACGCCATCTCCGGCTATCGGCTTGAGGGGACCAGACTGCGTATAAAAAATGCCAGCCAGGAAGAGAGCCATCTCTTGATCAAGCAGTTGGCGGCACTGAATTCAGAATGGCGTGAGAGCGAGAAAGAGGTTGAGGCCGCAATATGGTTTGTCGCGCTGCTGACGAGAATTGACGGGTTGGTGTTGATGAGCCGGGAGTTGGAGGTGATCGGTTTCGGGGTGGAAATTACCACTGCAAAGGAGCCTCAGTCCGTCAAAAAGGCCCTCACCGGCACTGCCACGAAAAAGGACCGGAAAACATTCAACTATAGTCATTTCGGAACGCGCCATCGTTCAATGATGCGTTATTGCGATGCCAATTCCGATAGTGTCGGTTTTGTCATCTCTCAGGATAGTGATGTCAGGGCAATCACCAGGGTTGATGACGATGTCTGCATGTGGGAAAATTTCCGGCTTCTGCCGGAGATCACCCCGCAGGACGCAGCACCACTCTACTCCTCGATTTTGTAGCCGAATCCCCTGACTGTCTTGATAATGTCGCCCGGTGCGCCCAATTTTCCGCGCAGGCGCGTCACATGGGTATCAACGGTTCTGGTGTCACCGGCGTTATTGTAGCTCCATACCCTCTGGAGCAGTTGTTCGCGACTGTGTACGCACTCCTTTTTCTCTGCCAGATAGAGCAGCAGCTTGTATTCGGTACTGGTGAGTTCAATCTCGTTGCCGGCACTGGTAACAGTATGACGCTCCTTATCGATGACAATATCTCCGATCAAAAATAATTCCGGCGGGGGAGCCTGCTCGTCAGGCTCAGAGCGCCTCATGACCGCCTTGACACGCAGGACAACCTCGCGCATGGAGAACGGTTTGACGATGTAATCATCGGCGCCGACCTCAAATCCGACCACGCGATCGATTTCATCCCCTTTTGCCGTTATCATGATAATCGGGATCCGGGCTGTACGCCGGTCCTTGCGGAGCGCCTTGCAGACTTCAGTTCCAAGTACGCCCGGCAGCATCAGGTCGAGCAGGATCAGATCAGGAAGATCCGCTGTGGCCTGTTCTAACCCTCGCTTGCCGTCATAGACGCAGGTTGCGGCATAACCTTCCTTCTCAAGGTTGAACGCCAGTAAGTCCGCCAGGTCTTTTTCGTCTTCGATAATCAGCACTTTTTTCATTTCATGCTCCCGCTGATGAAATCCCTCTCGTCACAGTAGCCCAATATATCACAAACTTTTGTTACATCATCATGTAGAGAAGTGGAAGCGTGCCAAAAGAAAGGACGATACCAACGCCGACTAATGCCACAGCCAACTCTGATTCCATACCCGAAATTACCGCCATTGCTGCAGCCGTTACCATAGGAGGCATACCTGCTTCCATGATTGATACATTGACAGACAACCCAGAGAGTCCCAGCAGGCGGCAGCCCCACAGAACCACCAAGGGGGCGATAATAAGTTTTATCACCAGACCGAAGCCAAGTGGGGCAATCAACCTGCGTGGCAGTTTTAGTTGGAGCTGAAAACCGATGGCGGTCATTACCATCGGGACAAGAGTTACTGCAATACTCTGAAGAATTGGAACCACTTTTGCTGAAGTAAGCCACGGGCTGAGAGTAATGCCTGCCACCAGAGAAATTGATGGAGGAAAGAGCAGCATCTTGCGGGCCACTGAGGGAAGATTGAGAGAGCTGTCGCGTCCGTACAGGGAAAGAATAACCGAACCGTACGTAGCGAAAATCAATATAGTGCCGACCTGATCGTAGACGATGAGATGGTTGAGACCTGCTGAACCAAAGAAGGCTTGAATCACCGGTACACCCAGGAAGGAGGTATTGCCTAAAGGGACAACCAGTAACAGCACGCCGATTGTGGGCCGTGGCCAGCCCCACAGACGCCCTCCTGAAAGCACTGAAGCCACAGATAAAACAAGCAGTCCCCATGGAACGAGGGCTGTAACGATCGTTTCGGAAGAAAAGGTTATATGAGGAGCCTTGAGAAGGACCAACGCCGGCAGCGAGACATAGAGTGCAAACATGTTGAGAACTTGCGCTGAATCCTTGGGAAAGGCCTCGATGCGCCGCAGTAGTATCCCCAGGAGGACAAAAACGCCGATAAGGATGAAATTCTCCATTATGGCTGGCTCTCTACGATGTAGGTAGTGAACGCAATCTCACTATTTGACGCGCCATATTCTCCCTCTTTTTAATCAAAAAAAGGGGAAATCCTTGCAGATCTCCCCATACATATACCGGTATTCTGATAGCCCAGCTTTTAACGCTTTGAGAACTGGAAGCGGGCACGAGCTGCTTTCTTGCCGTACTTCTTACGTTCTTTAATGCGTGAGTCACGAGTGATGAATCCTGCTTTCTTGAGAACACCGCGCAACTCCGGTTCGTGCAGCAGCAGAGCTTTGGTGATGCCATGCTTGATCGCACCGGCCTGACCGGTATCACCGCCACCTGAAACAGTGACAAAAACATCAAAAATGCCGACTTTCTCGACCAGTTCAAACGGCTGACGCACAACCATCTTGGATGTTTCACGGCCAAAATATTCGTCAAGTGTTTTGTGGTTGACGGTAAAAGTTCCTACCCCCGGCTTGAGCCAAACACGGGCAATTGAAGTTTTGCGCTTGCCTGTTCCATAATAACTTACTGCGGCCATATCGTTTTCTCCTTAGTGAAAAATTAAAGTGCCAGATTTTTTGGCAACTGAGCTGCATGTGGGTGGTGTGGTCCCGCATAAATTTTAAGCTTGCTGAGCATGGCGCGGGCAAGTTTGTTTTTAGGGAGCATTCCTTTGACAGCTTTCTTGATGAGCTCTTCCGGTTTTTTCTCAAGAAGCTTGCCGGCTGAAATTTCTTTCAGTCCACCAACGTAACCGGAGTGGCTGTAATACATTTTGTCGGCCAATTTACGACCGGTCAGGGCGATTTTTTCAGCGTTTACAACGATTACAAAATCGCCGGTGTCAACGCTGGGTGTGAAGAGTGCTTTGTTCTTTCCACGCAGAACATTAGCTATCTGAGTGGAAAGACGACCCAGAACGGCATCCTGTGCATCAACAATATACCAGTCACGCTTTACATCTTCTGCTTTTGCAACTTCTGTTCTCATAAATTCCTCACCCGCAGTACAACCTGTAATCGAATACCGGCCGAGATTTTTTTGAAGAGGTGTAACTTACTGAAAGTGGGTGTTCGTGTCAAGGAAAAAAGTTGCAGAGAAATTAATTGAGCGGATCAATGTTGTAACGGAGCGGATTTCATGATACAACCATGCGGCAATTATCATTTTTTTCGGAGTTGGTACTATGGAAATGACGGTAACAGATGTCGAGTATGTGGCACGTCTGGCCCGACTTGAACTCAGCATGGCAGAAAAAGAGCTGTTTGCCGGCCAGATGGGGGCAATTCTCGGCTATGTTGAAAAGTTGAAAGAGCTGGATACAGACGGGATTACGCCGACATCTCACGCGGTGCCGATGGAAAATTCGTTCCGAGACGATATCGCATGTTCACCCATCGGCCTGGAGAAGGCACTGGCAAATGCACCTGATCGTGCCGGTTCTTTTTTTGCCGTACCAAAAGTAATAGAATAGATTCAGAGGATATTTAACATGAGTATTTTTGACATGACCATCCATGATCTCCACACCGCCCTGAAAGGGAAGCAGATCTCTTCTCTGGAGGCTACTTCAGCGATGTTGGAGCGTATCGATAGAGTTGAGCCTCACGTAGGCTCTTTTATTACGGTAACGTCTGAACAGGCGCTGGCGGCCGCAAAAGCCGCTGACCATCTGATCGCGCAAGGGAAATGCGATCTGTTGACCGGCATTCCGCTGGCAGTTAAGGACATTTTCCTGACGGAGGGAATCCGTACGACCTGCGGTTCACGCATTCTGCACAACTTTATCCCCCCCTACAGCGCCACCTCCTGGGAAAAACTGCGCGACAGGGGAGCGGTACTGCTCGGCAAACTTAACCAGGATGAGTTCGCCATGGGCTCCTCAAACGAATCGAGCGCGTATGGCATCACCCGCAATCCCTGGGATATCACCTGTATTCCGGGGGGGTCGTCGGGCGGTTCGGCGGCGGCGGTTGCGGCACGGCAGGCGCTTGCAACCCTCGGCACCGACACGGGCGGCTCCATCCGGCAGCCGGCTTCGCACTGCGGTTGTGTCGGCCTGAAACCGACCTATGGCAGGGTTTCCCGCTACGGTGTCATCGCCTACGCCTCTTCATTGGATCAGGTCGGCCCGCTGACCCGTGACGTGGCAGACTGTGCGGTTATGCTCGGGGCGCTAGCGGGACACGATCCCAAAGATTCCACCAGTGTTGATACGGCGGTGCCGGATTATTCCGCCTCGCTGCCACAGGGGGTAAAGGGGCTGCGGATCGGTCTGCCGAAAGAGTATTTTATCGACGGCCTCGATCCGGATGTGCAAAAAGCCATGGATGCAGCCATTGACACCTACCGGCGCCTTGGTGCCGAATTTGTTGATATTTCGCTGCCGCACACCGACTACGCGGTGGCCACCTACTACCTGATTGCCACTGCTGAAGCCAGCTCCAACCTGGCCCGCTATGACGGCGTTCGTTTCGGCCACCGTGCCGAGGCGGACGGACTGCTGGACATGTACACAAGGAGCCGCAGTGAAGGTTTCGGCAGTGAAGTCAAACGCCGCATCATGCTCGGCACCTATGCTCTCTCATCCGGCTATTACGACGCCTACTACGTCAAAGCGCAGAAAGTGCGGACCTTGATCATGAATGACTTCAGCGCGGCGTTTGCAAATGTCGATATCATGCTGACACCGGTCGCCCCGACTCCGGCGTTCAAGATAGGTGCAAAGATCAACGACCCGCTGCAGATGTATCTGTCGGACATTTTCACCATACCGGTCAACCTTGCCGGTACCTGCGCCATGTCGATCCCGGCCGGTTTTTCAGCCTCCGGCCTTCCGATCGGCCTGCAGTTGATCGGAAGACCGTTCGACGAAGAGACTGTTCTGCGGGCAGGATTTGCCTTTGAGCAGGCCACTGAGTGGCATAACAGAAAAGCAGCGATTTAACTTCCGGAGCATATAATTTATGAAATACCAACCCGTCATCGGTCTTGAAGTTCACGTGCAGCTCCTGACAGAGAGCAAAATATTCTGCGGCTGTTCGACAAAATTCGGCGCTGAACCTAATTCCCAGACCTGTCCGGTCTGCCTCGGACTACCGGGGGCGCTGCCGGTGCTCAACAAAAAAGTTGTGGAATTCGCTATCAAGGCCGGTCTTGCCACCAACTGCTCCATCACTCCCCGCAGCATTTTTGCCCGTAAGAACTACTTCTATCCTGATCTTCCCAAAGGGTACCAGATCAGTCAGTTTGAGGATCCGATCTGTCAGCACGGCTGGCTGGATATCGCGGTTGATGGCGGGGAACTGAAACGGATCGGCATCACCCGCATCCATATGGAAGAGGATGCCGGCAAACTGGTGCATGGTGAACTCTCCGGACCGGGCGACGGCTCGGGTGTTGACCTGAACCGGGCCTGTACACCGCTGCTGGAGGTCGTCTCAGAGCCGGATCTCCGCTCGTCTGACGAAGCAGTGACCTACCTGAAACAGCTGCACCAGATCGTTACCTGGCTCGGTATCTGCGACGGCAACATGGAAGAGGGGAGTTTCCGCTGTGATGCCAATGTGTCGGTGATGCCGGTCGGATCTGACACACTCGGTACACGGGCCGAGATCAAGAACGTCAACTCGTTCAAGTTTGTCAAGCAGGCCATTGAATATGAAATCCAGCGGCAAATCGACCACATTGAAGATGGTGGCACGGTTGTTCAGGAAACGCGGCTGTTTGATCCGAACAGTGGCACAACCCGCTCAATGCGCAGCAAAGAAGAGGCCCACGACTATCGCTACTTCCCCGATCCGGATCTGGTGCCGCTGGTAATCAGCCGTGAGTGGGTGGAGCGCTCGCGACGGGAGCTCCCTGAATTACCGGAACAGCGCCGCCAGCGTTTTATTGACGGACTGGGACTGCCGCTCTACGATGCCGGGGTATTGACTGCGAGCAGAGCCCTTGCTGATTATTTTGAAGCGTGTGTCGCCGCAGGTTGCAACGCCAAAGCGGTGGGGAACTGGATCATGGGCGAAATCACCCGGTCTCTCAACGACAGCGGTACCGCCATCGAATCATGTCCGATTACACCGGAACAGCTTGCAGAGCTCTTGCAGTTGATCGACAACGGCACTATTTCAGGTAAAATCGCCAAGACCGTTTTTGATGAGATGTGGCGCAGTGGCAAGGCCCCACAGGCCATTGTTGAAGAACAGGGACTGGTACAGGTTTCTGATAGCGGCGCTATCGAAACCATTATTGATGAAATCATGGCTGCCAATGCCGGACAGGTTGATGAGTATCGTTGTGGTAAGGAAAAGGTGTTCGGTTTTTTTGTCGGACAGGTTATGAAAGCCAGTAAGGGGAAAGCCAATCCATCGGTAGTTAACGAACTGCTGTTGAGTAAATTAAAGGGGTAGATATGAGCCGGACGGTTATGATTGTCGATGACTCCCTTTTCATGCGCAAAATTCTCCGCGGAATCCTTGAAGAAAAGGGGTACGCCGTGATCGCTGAGGCGGGGAGCGGTTTAGAGGCCATGAAAAACCTGCACACCAGCCATCCGGACATTATCTTTCTGGATATTATTCTGCCGGATTCAAATGGCCTTGACCTACTTGCCGAGATGACTGCAGTCTGCCCGGATTCAAAGATGGTTGTCTGCTCTTCAATCGGGCAGCCGCTGGTTATGCAGAAAACGCTTGACCTCGGAGCCAGGGCCTTCATTCAGAAGCCGTTCACACCGGAAAGTATTGCTGAAGTACTTCAAAAACTGGAGAGTTGACGGATGGACATGTCCCCCTATAGGGATCTGTTCGTTTCCGAATCCCGCAACCATATCTCTGCATTCGGCGAGCTGATTGTCCGGCTTGAAGATACCCCCGGTGAACGTGCCGTGATCGATGAGCTCTTTCGTCATGCCCACTCTCTGAAGGGAATGGCGGCGACTATGGGCTATGAGCAGATTGTTGCTATCGCCCACCATATGGAGGATCTGCTAAGCAAGGTTCGCAGTGAAGAATTCCCGCTGCTGCCTTCTCTTGCGGATCTTTTGCTGGAGGGGAGCGATACGCTGTCACGCCTGACCGCCGGGATTGAGGCAGGGGGTGGTATCGGTGAAGATACCGCCGGACTTGTTGAGCGTCTGGCGGCATTTGACCCTGCGCAGGAAGCTCACACACGGTACCCTGCCAATGCTCTTCGCTCAGACGCAGAAATCGCCCTGGAACCTCCTGCTCCCACTGGACATCAATTCCGGCAGAGCGATTCATTCAAAAGTATTCGCATAAAAACCGAAACACTTGATCAATTGGTAAATATAACCGGAGAATTGATCACCAACCGCTACCGTCTGGTTGAGGCTATTCGCCTGTCTGATACCACCGAAAGCGAGGAATCGCTCCATCAGCTCTCAATATTGCTGCGTAATCTGCGCGATGAAGTTTTTAAAGCACGTATGGTGCCGTTTACCTTTATTGCGGAACGCTTTCCGCGTCTGGTTCGTGACCTGGCGCGCAAACAGGGGAAAGAAATACAGTTTCACCTGTCCGGGAAGGAGATTGAACTCGATCGCGGCATTCTCGAAGATATTGCCGAACCGATTGTCCATATCCTGCGCAACGCCATCGATCATGGTATGGAAACAGCCGATGAACGGGTGATGGCGGGGAAACCGGGTTACGGAACGATAACTTTAACGGTCCGCCGTGATAAAGATCATGTTGAAATCAGTATTGATGACGACGGTCGCGGTATGGATCCTGAGCTGCTGAAACGAAAAGGGGTCGAAAAAGGGATTATCTCCCCGGAGCAGTCCAAAGATATGATACAACAAGAGGCATACCAACTGATATGCCGGCCCGGTTTTTCAACAGCAGAAACCGTTACCGATATTTCCGGGCGTGGTGTTGGTATGGATGCCGTCTGTGAGACGGTACAGTCGTTGGCAGGAGTTCTGACGATTCAATCGCAGAGAGGTAGCGGGAGCCTCTTTGTCATGCGACTTCCGATTACGGTCTCAATTATTCCCGCCCTGATCGTCCAAACCGGTCCGATAGAGATGGTGTTCCCATTGAATGCCGTCTCCAGAACGGTTGAGCTCGAACCTTCTGAAATATCGTATGAATCAGGTCAGCCCACGGTCACCCTGGATGATACATCCGTACCGGTCCGGAGTCTGCGGCAGGCGTTGAACCTGCCACCGGCACCTGTCCCTGCAACCGGTCTGCAGCCGCTCGTTGTCTGTGATGTCGGCACCATGTCGGCATTTAGTGTTGATCGTATTGTGAGCCAGCAGGAAATTTTTGTCCGACCTCTTCGGTCGCCACTTTCCCACCTTAAGGGGGTGAGCGGTGCCACGATAACCGGTGATGGCCGGGTGCTGTTTGTTGCCGACGCCGGAGCGTTGGCCTGAAAAATGCTGAGAAAGGAAGTATGCAATGTTGAGAATAGGTACCCTGTTTCTGATCTGTATGTTTTTCACCCTGCCGCTGTCAGCCGCATTGCCACCGGCTTCCCTCAAAGAGGTCGTTGCTGCTCTTGAAAAAGGGTATGCCGCTCTGCAGGATGTGCAGGCTGATTTTTCCCAAATAACCACGATCTCTGCAGTAAATCGAGAGCAGAAAGGGAGCGGCGAGGTGTTACTGAAACGACCCGCAGCGGCGACGGCCATGTTTCGCTTCAATTATGCAAAGCCGAAACAGCAGATTATCTCGAACGGTAAAGATGTCTGGTTTTACACGCCGGAAAACAAGCAGGTGATGGTCAAAAGCGTGGCCGCGATGTTTGCCGGCGGCAACTCGATCGCCCTGACGTATCTGACCGGACTCGGCCATGTGTCACGGGACTTTGATGTCAGTTTCGCCGCTGAACCACGGGATAAAAGCGGCAACTACCAGCTCGAATTGACACCAAAAAAAGCGAGCCCGGTTCTTGCAAAACTCCAGTTGACGGTGGCTGCCGAAGCCGTTGAACAGCTGCAGGCAAACGGAGACGTCAAAAACGTTTTCCCGATTATATCCTCGGTTGTTCATGACGCCGGGGGGAACAAGACCAGAATCGATTACAGCCGTGCGCGGGTCAACAAAGGGCTTGCCGATGGAAAATTCAACTTCAAGATCCCGGAAGGGGTTGAGGTCATAAAACCATAACTTTTTGGAGGTCACATCATGCCGTCATTTGACATCGTATCAAAAGTTGACATGCAGGAGGTTGATAATGCCGTGAATCAGGCAATCAAAGAGATCGGGCAGCGCTACGATTTTAAAGGCTCAAAATGCCAGATCACTCCGGAGAAAGATTCCGTCAAGATCCTGGCGGATGACGACTACAAACTGAAGGCGGTCGTGGATGTGCTGCAGTCAAAATTTTTGAAGCGCAATATCTCCATCAAGGCGCTTCAGTACGGTAAGGTCGAGCCGGCTTCAGGCGGCATGGTGCGTCAGATTATCACCGTGCAGCAGGGGATCTCCAAGGAAAAAGCCAAAGATATCACCACTGCCATCAAAGAGAGCAAGCTCAAGGTGCAGGCACAGATTCAGGATGATCAGGTGCGGGTGATCGGGAAAAATCGTGACGATCTTCAGGATGCGATCCAGTTGCTGAAGGGGAAGGACATGGATGTCGAGATGCAGTTTACTAATTTCAGGGAGTAGGAACGAGGGATATTTTGAGCGAAATAACAAAACAAAAAGTAAGTATGGTCAGCCTCGGCTGCCCGAAAAATCTGGTGGATGCTGAAGTCATGCTGGGTGTGCTCTCGAAGCAGGATTACGAGATCACCATGGACGAGAAGGATGCCGATGTCATTATTGTTAACACCTGCTCCTTCATCAAGGAGGCCAAGCAGGAGAGTATCGACGCGATCCTTGATCTGGCGGAACGGAAGCATGACGGGCGCTGCCATACCCTGATAGTGTCCGGCTGTCTGCCGCAGCGCTATCAGGAGGAGTTGGCGAAGGAGCTTCCGGAGGTGGATATCTTCATCGGTACCGGCGATTATCCCCGTATTGCTGAAATTCTGGCTGAAAAGAGCGGCATGGAAGGGCAGTTGCGCTACATCGGCGATCCCGATTTTATCTATGACGAAGAACTGCCGCGCCTGAACTCTTCACCGGCCTGGTTTTCATACCTCAAAATCGGCGAAGGGTGCTCAAACTGCTGCTCGTACTGCATCATCCCGAAACTGCGCGGAGCGTATCGCTCGCGACCGGTTGACGCTCTGGTGGCTGAGGCGGAGCGGCTTGTTGCCCGAGGGGTAAAGGAGATTAACGTCATCTCCCAGGACATCACCCGCTATGGTACCGATATGGCTGACGGCACGACACTCGAAACGCTGGTCACACGATTGGCCGCAATTGACGGGCTTCGCTGGATTCGGCTGCTCTACGCCTATCCGGACGGCATCACCGATGGCCTGATCGCCCTGATTCGGGATGAACCGAAGGTCTGTAAATATCTGGATATTCCGATTCAGCACATCTCTGATCCGATTCTGAAAGCCATGCAGCGGCGGAGTTCGGAACAGCAGATTCGTGATCTGATAGCGAAACTGCGGAGTGAAATCCCCGGCATAGCCCTGCGGACATCCCTGATTGTCGGATTCCCGGGAGAGACCGTTGAGGACTTTACCACCTTGACCACCTTTGTTGAACAGACCCGCTTCGACCGCCTTGGCGTATTCTGCTACTCGCGGGAAGAAGGGACTCCGGCTGCGGAAATGACGGATCAGGTGTCAGAGCGGGTCAAGCGGGAACGCTACCGCAAGCTGATGCGGGCACAGGCACGCCTCTCCTTCCGGCATAACCGCACCCTGATCGGGACGACTGAGCAGGTTATTGTCGAGGGGGTCAGCGAAGAGACAGAGTTGCTGCTCAAGGGGCGTTCATCCCGCCAGGCCCCTGATATTGACGGTCAGGTCTATATCACCTCCGGCACCGCCAATATTGGGGATATCGTCACGTTAAAGATTACCGACTCTTCAGATTATGATCTGATCGGCGAAATGATGGAATAGCCGGTTGCCATGAAACTCAATGCCAAGCTGATTATTATCATGCTCTCGCTGCTGGTTCTGGCGATGCTGACGCTCTTCATCCTCAACCAGTCTGCTCAGACCGCACTGGTGAATGAAATTCAGGAGAGTTCTCAGGAAATATCCAAAGCGGTCCAGATGAGTATTGAGGATCTCACTTCAGAGACCGAGACTTCCCGCCTGACAGATTATTTAATCAAGGCCCGTGAGAAGGGCATCAACGAAATCAACATTTTTAATACGGAAGGGGAGATTATCGACTCTTCCGATCCGGAAAAAATCGGCAAGAAGCGGGAACTTAAAAAACTGGAAAAAGGGGTTCACGCAATAAAGAACCCGATCGGCGGCGGGGTACTCTCTCAGAAACCTTATGAAGTTGTGGTGCCGGTAATAGTCGGCGACGAGCAGCTTGGCTATGTCCAGATCAACATGCTGCTGGACAACATCCGCGATATTCAGCGCGCCAATTTTATTCGCCGGCTGTTTGCAACCGGCATGGTGTTTGCTGTCGGTTTTGGTCTGATTATTTTCCTCGCCCGCCGCTACACAACCCCGATCAAAAACATGGTTGAGGATTTCAAGAGAGTTTCTGCAGGCGACCTGTCAGTGACCATTCCGGTGGAGAGCAACGACGAAATCGGAGAGATGGCGGTCGGGTTCAACACCATGGTAGAAAAACTGCGTGAGCGTGAAGCTCTGGAAAAACGGCTCTATGAAGCGGAGCATCTCTCCCGGGTTGGCCAGCTGGCATCAGGGATCGCCCATGAGATACGCAACCCTCTTAATTATATCAGTCTGGCGATAGATCACCTTAAAGCCGAAATACTCCCTCTCTGCGGAGACAAAAGCCACGAGTTGGAGGATTTGACCGATAACATAAAAGAAGAGGTCCGCCGTGCAAACTATATGGTGGTAAACTTCATGAACTATGGCAGGCCGCTCAAGCTCCGCCGGGCAGAGGTTGTCTATCGTGAATTGCTGGCCAAGGTTATGCCGGTACTGCAGAGTCGTTTGACGGAACAGCGTATTGTTGTTGTTCAACAGATTCCAGCCGATCTGCCGCCTCTCCGGATCGATGGCGAGCTGTTCCGTAATTGCATTCTTAACTTCGTTACGAACTCCACTCAGGCAATGCCGGACGGCGGTACGATAACCCTTGGAGCAGAACTGGACGACGGGCAGGTAAAGCTGACCTTCAGCGATCAGGGGAGAGGCATCTCTCCCGACGACATCAGCAGGATATTCCAGCCCTATTTTACCACCAAGGATGTTGGTATCGGTCTCGGGCTGGCAATAACGGAACGGATCATCAAGGAACATGGCGGTGAGATAGCTGTTGAAAGCAGTGTCGGTGTCGGAACGACCATTACCGTTATCCTGCCTTTGCAGCCCACGGAAACCTGAATGATGAATGAGGAACTATGAAAAATAAAGGCAGCATTCTGATAGTTGATGACGAAAAAGGTCAGCGGGATATCCTCAACCTGATTCTGAAAAAAGAAGGGTATGACATTGTCGATGTACCTGGCGTTCGGGAAGCACTGGCACAGCTGGAAAAGCGGGAGTTTGACCTGATCATGACCGATCTCAAGATGCAGGGTCAGAGCGGGCTTGACCTGCTGGAAAAGGTTCAGGTCTCTGATCCTCAGCAGTGCATCATCATGATGACGGCTCACGGGTCGGTTGATTCCGCAGTGGAGGCGATGCGCAAAGGAGCTTTTGACTATCTCGAAAAACCGCTGGAGCGGGACAATCTGGTGCTTACCCTGCTGCGGGCTTTTGAACGGATAAATCTGTTGCGTGAAAACCGGGTTTTGCAGAAGCGGATAGAATCGATTGCAACGATTCCCACCATGCAGGGTGAACATCCTAAAATGAAGGAAGTTTTCCGGGTCATTGCCAAGATCGCCCCTTCGAATTCAACCGTCCTGATTGTCGGGGAATCAGGAACCGGCAAAGAGCTTATCGCCCGGGCAATACACGACGGGAGCCCACGCCGCGACAAACCGTTTATTGCCATCAACTGTGCAGCCATTCCAGACACGCTGATCGAAAGTGAACTGTTCGGTCACGAAAAGGGGAGCTTCACCGGTGCTAATGCCCGCGAAATCGGTATTTTTGAAGCGGCGGACGGTGGTACTGTCTTTCTCGATGAAATCGGCGAAATGAATGTCGCCATGCAGGCTAAATTACTGCGTGCCATTCAGGAAAAGGAGATCCGCCGGGTTGGCGGTAAGGTTAACATCAGTCTGGACGTGCGCCTGGTCTCAGCTACCAATAAGGAACTTGAACAGGAAATCAAAAAAGGGACCTTCCGCGAGGATCTGTTCTATCGGCTGAACGTCATCAGAGTCAATCTCCCCCCGCTCCGCGAGCGGGGGAGCGATATCAAAACACTGGCGGAATTCTTCCTGGAAAAATACAGCAAGGCGGCCGGAATTACGATGAACGGCATCTCGAAACAGACGCTCAAGCTGTTGATGAACTATAGCTGGCCCGGAAATGTCCGGCAGTTGGAATCGGTTATTGAACGCTCGATTCTTATGGCTGAAAGCAACTATATCGAACCGGACGACCTCCCGGGCGAAATAGCCGCATACGGCACACTGGCAGGCGGCATAGATGTTGACCTGCCTGCTGACGGGATAGATTTTGAGTCTCTCGAAAAGGGGCTGATAGTCAAGGCGATGGAACGGGCAGAATGGGTCATCGGAAAGGCAGCGCCACTGCTGGGGATGAGTTACAAGACCATGCAGTACCGCCTCGATAAATTTCAAATTGAACGCCCGGAAAAGCGGGTGAAATAGGCTCTTCCCTATTGATATCTCCCTATGACAAAAAGTAGCGACAATTTTAAAAAGCTCTTTGAAAATAATAAGCTAGAGTCGGCGTTTGTCGCCGTTATTTTGGTCGCTTACTCAGTTGTCGTGATACTCCATCTCATCAAGCCGTTGTATGATCCCGACTTCTTCTGGCACCTGAAAACCGGCTTCTGGATATGGGACAATAAAGGGCTTCCCGATATCGACCCGTTTTCTATCAATCCCCAACAGACCGATTCCCATAGAACCCGGTTTATACTGTCATCATACTGGCTCTTTCAGCTGTTGCTCTGTGCTTTTTATAAGACGGGCGGCTTTAGCGGTATCATTTTGTTACGGTTCATTCTGGCTGGTATTTTAATGGCCGTTTTGTATCGCTTCTCAGTCAGGAAAAATTTTCCTGCGCTGCTTGCTGCAGGTATCGGGATAACCCAGATACTGGACTCACATTTCCCCGAGCGCCCCCAGTTCATCTCCTTTGTCTGCTCAGCCCTGCTCCTGTCGCTGATCTTTACCTGGCTACGAGAAAGAGAGAAAAAACTTCTTCCCCTTCTGATTCCTCTCTGCCTGACCATGCTTATCTGGGCCAACATGCATGGCGGTTTCCTCCTGGGTCTTATCCTGCTGGCCTTTATCCTGCTGGCTGAGACAGTAAAATTTATCCACCCTCGCTTATCGCCGCTCTCCGGCAGGGAATATGTGACACTCAGCATTGCAGTAACTGCTGCCATCCTCATCTCTATCGTAAACCCGAACCATATATTCAGCCTCGAAATGATGCTTCCCTCCAAAGACGCAAGCAGTTACATCTACACGTCCATTCTTGAATTTTCCAGTCTTTACGAAAGTTTCAAGATTATGGGAGGATATGAACCGATAATTGCTTTGTGTACGTATATTTTCGCTCTCATTTTGATACCTGCTTCTCAAGAGCGCACAAACATAACCTGGACCGGGATGCTGATTTTATTGGGGTTTATGGGCTTAAGCCATGTCAGGCATTACCCGTTTTTTCTCATCTGTTTCTCCCTGTTTGCCCTTCAATACGTTGATGCGAATGAAATTGGCAAGACAGCTAAAATGGCACTGGCAGCTTTTTTCATAATTGTTGTTGGCAGCTCTCTATCGAAAACCCCGGAAAATTTCACCAGGGTGCTGAAGTACGGCTGGGTACCGGCGGCCTATTTTCCCGTTAAGAGCTGCGATTTTATCAATGCCAATGGCTTGAACGGCAATGTGTATACCTCTCTTGACTGGGGCGGATATGTAATCTGGCGACTCTCGCCACAGCAAAAAGTGTACATCGACGGGCGACAACTCGATACAGCACGATCCTGGGAATATTTTTACAATATGGATAACTGGAAGAAAATTTTTGACAAATATGATATCCGGGTTGTTATAACGCCGATACTGGACGAATCATTCAAGCCTACGCCACTGAAGCAGGCGCTTGAAGCAGACAGAGGGTGGCGCCTGGTTAATACCGGCAACAATGGCGCCGTTTTTGTGCGTAACTAGCTGTATTTTATCAAACTAACTGTTTATCAGGTGTGCCGATGACACTGCCGGGCAAAGATCACGCATCTATCAGTAAACTGTTACAAGAGCTGCGCCGCGACATCATAAAGATGGCGGCGCACTCAGGCCATGTCGGTGTTGCCTTGTCGTGTGTCGATATTATTGCGGCACTTTATACCGGTGTCCTCAACTGTACTCCTGCAACAGTCAACCATCCGGATCGTGACCGTTTTATCCTTTCCAAAGGGCATGGCTGCATGGCGCTCTATGCGGTTCTGGCTCACAGGGGATTTATCGACCGACGGCTGCTTGACACCTATGGTCAGAACGGTTCACCTCTTGCGGAACACCCGTTGGCAGGCAAGGTTTCCGGAGTGGAGTGCGCCAGCGGCTCCCTTGGACATGGCCTTGCGATAGGTGCCGGCATGGCACGGGGACTGAAACTGCAGGAGATTGATTCCCGGGTTTTTGTCCTGCTGGGAGACGGGGAGTGCAATGAGGGGAGCGTGTGGGAGGCGGCGGCACTCGCTCGTGCCGGAAATCTTGATAATCTTGTTGCGATTGTCGATGTCAACGGGCTTCAGGCCTGCGGAAAGTCTGAAGAGATCTCTCCCGGCACTGTTCTGGCTGACTGCTGGAGAAGCTTTGGCTGGGATGTCACAGAAGCTGACGGCCACAACTACCAGGAACTGATCGATGTTCTGAGGCAAACTGCGACTACCGGTCTGCCGCGCGTTATTTTGTGTGACACCGTCAAAGGGAAAGGGATTGATTTCATGGAGAGAGACCTGGAGTGGCACTATCGTCCTGTAAAAGGTGGTGACCGTGACAAGGCTCTCGGGAGACTGACCGGTGCGTGATGCGTTCTTTGCCGAATTGTTCAACCTGTTTCTCCATGACCGGAGAGTCATGTTCCTGACCGGCGACCTCGGCTACAAGCTTTTTGACCAGTTGAAAGCGTTTGACCCGGCCAGGGTCATTAACTGCGGCATTCGTGAGGCCGGTATGGTCGGGTATGCCGCCGGATTGGCAAAGACCGGACTGCTGCCGTTCGTCTACTCAATCACACCTTTTATAACGCTGCGCTGTCTGGAGCAGATCAAAATCGACCTTTGTTATAACAGGGCTACTGTTGTCATCGTCGGTGTCGGTGGCGGCTATGCCTATGGCCCGAACGGTCCGACGCACCACGGAATTGACGATATCGGCGTCTTGAGCTGCCTCCCCCGGCTGAAGGTCTGGACCCCGTCTGACCCTCATGAGGTGCGCTTGTGTGTGCGTGCTGCTGCGACACTCGACAGCCCGGCGTATCTCCGCCTGGGGCGCAACAAAGAACCGGAAATATTTGACTCTCTAAAAAATACGCCGGATATTTTCCGACCTGCTCTGGTCCGGGAAGGAAGTGACGGCGTCATTGTCGCCAGCGGCTTCATTCTTCACGAAGTGCTGAAAGCTGCTGACGAACTTGCCCGGCTGGGCATATTCCCCGGGATTGTTCGCATTACCACATTACGGCCGTTTCCCCGGGAGTATATCCGTCTGCTCATCGCTGAAAACGGCCCGCTTATGACTGTGGAAGAGCATATTGCAAGCGGTGGGCTGGGAATGGAGATCTCCCGTCTTGTTGCCGAGTCCGGGCATGGTAAGTGCTTCAGAATGCTGACAATACCTGCAGAATTCCCTGATGCCTGTTATGATCGGGACAGCCTGCTGGTCCGCTCCGGACTTGATGCCGGTTCAATTGCCATCGCGTACCGGCGGCTGTCACGCCCGGAAACTGACCGTGATGACTGACACTCCTGCGAACGACCATTGGTGCGGGATTCGGGAAATATCTGCCGCCATTGTGCTTTCCCTGACAATTGCAGGAATGTGCCATTATTGTTACTTTCTGCTGGCGCCCTGGATCTGGAACCAGAACATCCCGTTCAAGCCGGAAGATCTTACTCCTCTGGTACTCGAAGCGGCTGAGGAACATGATGGTGTAGAAATATATGCCCTCTACACCATGGTGTTTATCAGCAGTTTTACCGCACTGTTTTCATATCATGTCGTTGGCAATATTCCGGTGAAATACGCCCGACGGACTGTTCTCGCCCTCTGCGCCATTGTGTCATGCGGTTATTGTCTGGCAATCGGTTTTACCCCGCCAATGAATAACGTCAGTGTCTTGTCACTTATGACGATAGCACAAAAATCCCTGCCGCTGATCCTGATAGGTGCTGTTTTTCTGGCACTTATGTTCTTTCTCCAGCAGAGATTGCCACGTTCGGTGCCTCTCATAGCGGCCGTGTTGCTGGCTCCCGTCTGTTTTATCGCGACAGCACCAATCAGCAGGTTTGATTATTCGTTTATATTTTCTCCGGCACTGAGGCTGCTTAACGGTGCTGCTATCCGCGATATTTATTTTCAGTATGATCTGTTACCCTCCCTGCTGGCAGCCGTGTGGATGAAGCTCGGCTTTGACTTGAACCGGTTTCAGATCCTCGGCCAGACGGCCTATTATGGTGTTATCTTCTACGTCTTCATGTTTTCGCGCCGACTGTTTCAGCGGAAAGAGCTCTCCATCGTTCTTCTCTCAGCCCTTGTTCTGATCCGCATCTATGCAAGTCCATGGGATGTTGTCTACTGCTTTCAGGTTACCCCGCTACGGCTTGATCTCTGGCTTCCTCTTCTCGCCGTGGTGTACCGGCGCGGCCCGTATCACTGGTCGGCGGGCCTTGTCTGCGGGTTGCTGATCCTGCTGCTCAAAAACTTCGGGATTATCTATTCTCTGGCATATATTCAGCTGCTCATCACCATGTCTGCTCTCTCTCTGTTTGATAATGAAAACGGCACCCCCTTTTTATCCACTCTGGCAGGATGCGGAAAAAAATGCGTCAGGCCTGTAGCAATAATACTCGGCGCTTGTGCGCTTTCGGTAATTTTCTCTAATAACGCCGAATTCCCGAATTATTCAGGATACTATCAAAAATTGGGGATCGGGTTTATCCAGATTTCATCAACATCATTTTACTGGTATATTCCTGCAATGATCAGCATCGTGTTCATCCTGCTCTTCAGGTTGCGCAGCCTCGTGTCTTACCGGTATTTCATCTGCGGACTCCTGCTGACATTCTGTGCAATCGGCAATTCGATCTACTTCTTTGGCAGAAGTCACGAACACAATATTCTGAACATATCCATCGTGCTCATGTTTCTCTTCTTTTTTATGCTCGATCTCATATCGCGTTTTTTACAAAAGGATTCTTCCGATAACCGGTTCTTTTCAATGCTGCAGCGTCACGTCGATGTCTGCATCGCAACGGTCATCGTTCTGGCGGTTATCGCGTATTATGCCGGCACTATTTCAGCAAAGGGCTCACAGCAGATAGCCCGGATTTCCAAAGGTCAGATGATCTTTCCTTTAGATGTGAATGAAAAAGACTTCCGCCCGTTTTTGAGCAGAGTCAGGAGAGTTACCGGTGATAGCAGCAAGGTCTATTTTGTTGGCGGGCCTGACTTTGAATTCTACTATTATGGAGGGTACGCCCCGGTTGGCTACTGCAATCCTTTTTCTACGTGGATTTTCACCAAAGAGCTCACACGTTTTCTGCAGGGGCTGCTTGACAGCGGCTATTATCTTGTCTGCGATGGTACAATGAAACATCTGCTTCCCCGTCTTCAGTTCAGTAATGCTACTGCAATCGGCACTCAGGTTGTGATAACAAAACTTCCCGGGCAGGTGCCCCGTCTATGACCTGTAAGAGAAAAAATGAAGGATTGCCCCCTGTAGCCAACAATCCACCCGGAAATACATTTACCGGGAGGCTCTTTTTTTCCCTTCGATCTTTTCTGGATATGCAGGTGAGTTCCGTATACCGCGACCTGCGCCCCTGGTTGCAGGAGCGAAGCGGCACACTGCTGGAGGTCGGCTGCGGAGCGCAGCCGTATCGCTTTCTTGTCCCGGACGGGTGCCTGTACACCGGCCTTGATGCGGACGAGGCGGAAAGCCATTTCGATTATCGTCTTCCGGACACCGTTTACTACAGCGGGGAGCAGTTCCCGTTTGCAGACGGCTCGTTTGACAACCTGTTTCATACCGAAGTGCTGGAGCATATCTACCATGCCGGGCGGTTTCTTGGCGAATGCCGCAGGGTATTGAAGCCGTCGGGCAGCATGTTTTTTACCGTTCCCTTTCAGGCCCGTTATCACTACATTCCACACGACTTTTTCCGGTATACTCCGGCTGCCCTGGAAAGGATGCTTGACGAAGCCGGGTTCAAGGAGATAGAGATAAAGCCCCGGGGGAGCGACATAACGGTTGCGGCGAACAAATGCATCTCGGTCTTCTACCGCTGGCTCCGTTCCACACCCGCCGGTGTGGTTGCCGCTGTACCGGTATCGCCCGTCGCTCTGCTGATTCTCATTGTCGGCTGGCTGTCATTGCGTCTTACGGTCGGATCATACGACGACTGTCTTGGTTACACGGTTACCGCAAAAGCCTGAAGTGTTGCCCCACTATTTCAAAGCGATCGGAGTGCCGTACGGTATGGGCATCACACAAAAAATAAAAAATCTTCAGGGCCCGATTCTGGTCCTCGGAGGGAGCGGCTTTATCGGAGCCAATCTGGTCCGAACGCTCCTGTCAATCCGTGACGATGTCTATGGTACCACCTCTACTTTTGATGTCTGGCGACTGGAAGATCTTCCGGAGCGGAACAGGGTCGTCGTCGATCTGCTGGTGGACGCCGATCTGGAAAGCCTTTTTGCCGCTATTTCCCCGCGCACGGTTTTCAACTGCGTCTCCTATGGCGGCTACTCCTTTGAAGCCGATTTTCGGCTTATTTATCGGACAAACTTCAATCTGACCACCCGGCTGCTTCACCTTATGGAAAAACAGTCAATCTCCTGTTACGTCCATTCGGGCAGTTCGTCGGAATATGGTGATAACTGCTCGGCACCCGCAGAAGCGGATCAGGCAGCTCCAAACAGCGACTATGCGGTCTCCAAGGCCGCCTGCTCTGCCCTCGTCACCTATTTTGGCCGCAAGAAAAGCTTTCCGTGTGCCAATCTCCGGCTTTATTCCGTCTATGGACCGTTGGAGGACTCTTCGCGACTGGTCCCCGCTATTATCCGCTCCGGCATGGAGGGAAGCTATCCATCTTTCGTCCATCCTGACATCTCGCGGGACTTTATTTATATAGATGACGTCGTCGAAGCGTTTGTGGATACCGCCCTTAATCTGAGGGAGGAGGATTACGGTGAATCATTCAACATCGGCAGTGGATGCAAAACCACTATTGCCGATATTGCGCTGATCGCGCGGGAATTGTTCGGCATTGATCATGAGCCGGAGTTCTCTTCGATGCCGGACCGGACCTGGGATGTCAGTGACTGGTATGCAAACCCCGAAAAAGCGTATCGATGCCTGAAATGGCGGCCGCAGACGTCATTGCGTGAGGGTCTTGACAGAATGGTCGCCTGGTACCGATCTCTCCCGGATCGCGAGAGATACCACCTTTCATCGAAGATGTTCAGTCTCGACACAACCCACAGTGTGACCGCCATAATTGCCTGCTATAAAGATAACCGGGCCATACCGGTCATGTACCGGCGCCTCAAGGCCACCTTTGACAAGCTCAAGATCGATTACGAGATCATCTTTGTCAATGACTGCAGCCCGGATGACAGCGAAGAGGTCATTCGCACCATAACGCGCAGGGACAAGCGGGTGACCGGTATCTCCCATTCGCGCAACTTCGGCTCTCAGTCGGCTTTTAGAAGCGGTATGGAGATTGCGACAAAGAATTCATGCGTTCTGCTTGATGGCGATCTCCAGGATCCGCCCGAGCTTATCGAACAGTTTGTGGCAAAATGGCGCGAAGGGTATGATGTTGTCTACGGCTCCCGGATCAAGCGTGAAGCGACCCTGTTCAT
Source organism: Desulfuromonadaceae bacterium (assembly GCA_049318985.1). Classification (GTDB taxonomy): domain Bacteria; phylum Desulfobacterota; class Desulfuromonadia; order Geobacterales; family Pseudopelobacteraceae; genus JACRCG01. The sequence continues at coordinate 46,952 of JBMOEI010000015.1, read as the reverse complement.
GCGGCTTGCCTACAAACTGTTCTACCGGGTTTTCGACGCATTCTCCTACCTGACGATTCCACGCGACGCAGGTGATTTTTCATTGATGGACAAAAAAGTGGTAAAGTGTGTTCTTCAGTTCCCGGAACGGGATCTGTTTCTCCGCGGTATCCGGGCGTTCGTCGGTTTCAGGCAGACCGGCGTCGATTATGTCCGGCCGGAACGGATGTTTGGTGTCACAACCAACAGCCTGCTCAAGAACATCGGCTGGGCAAAAAAGGGAATTCTCTCATTCAGCAATACGCCGCTCAATATCCTCAGCTTTGCCGGTACCGTGCTCTTTATCATTTCAATCATGTTGGGAACTATACAGGTTGCGAGTCGTCTCCTCTTCCCGGAACTTGCCCCGAGAGGGGTGACAACCATGCTGCTGGTAATCCTCTTTTTCGGATCGGTCAATCTTTTTGCTGTCGGAATAATCGGCGAGTATATCGCCAAGATTTTTGAAGAGGTCAAGCAGCGGCCGCACTTTATCCGCAAGCATCTGATCCGTGACGGCGAACTGCGTAATTTTTCGATTGAGCAGCACAACAGCTGACCGGAGCGACCCTTTTCCATGGACATGATTTCACGGCTCTGCCCGTTATGCGGATCATCAGATATCAGCAGCATTTTCGCCGAAGCAGACTTCACTATTGAACGCCTTGACAGTTTTGCGTTTGCCTCGCGAAAAATGCCGGAGTACATGCATTACCGTCTGGTTGACTGCCCTGTCTGCGACCTGCTCTATTCAACCCCTTTGCCACGGGAAGAGTACCTGATGCGAGGGTATTCGGAAGCATCCTATGATAGCGGCGTGGAGGCGCATTTCGCAGCCGCAACGTATGCGCAGCTGCTTGCCGGTTTTGTTTCGCGACTGCCGGATCGCCATGGTGCTCTTGACATAGGAGCGGGAGACGGAGCTTTTCTTGAACAGCTGGTGACGTTGGGTTTTGATCAGATTGCCGGAGTGGAACCGTCACGCGCCCCTATTGCTGCTGCCCGGCCGGAGATCAGGCCGCTCTTGAAGGAAGGAAACTTCAACGGCGAAGAGTTCCCCTCCGCCAGCTTCAGTCTGGTAACCTGCTTTCAGACGCTGGAACATATCTACGACCCGCTGGTGATGGCACAGGGAGTCTATCGCCTGCTCAAGCCGGGCGGTGCCGCGTTCTTTATCTGCCACAACAGAAGGGCCCTGTCCGCGCGTCTGCTTGGCCGGAAGTCACCAATCTTCGACATTGAGCATCTTCAGCTCTTTTCGCCACAAAGCGCCCGCCATCTCCTTGAGCAAACCGGCTTTACCAATGTAACACTTATGCCGGTGGTTAACCGTTATCCGCTCCGTTACTGGTTCAAACTGCTGCCGTTGCTCTCAATGGATGCCAAGAGGTCACTGATTGCACTGATCGACCGGGTGGGGGCAGGGGGGCTCTCCCTGTCGATTCCATGCGGCAATCTGGCTGTAGCCGGTTTCAGATAAGACGCATTAAACCCGGAGGGCACCACTTGCCTGTCATTTTGTCTTGCTGCCCCGCAACTTTTTGCGTACTATTTCCGCGCACCACACTATTGTGACCTTTAATTAAACCTTGGAGCAGAAACATGAGTATAACTGATAAGGTCGTAAAAATTGCACAGGATGCCCGTATTGCATCGCTGGAAATGGCACGGTTATCCACCACCACAAAAAACAACATGCTGCTGAGGATGGCTGATGCCCTTGAAGGTGCGACTGCAGGAATTATCTCAGAAAATCAAAAGGATCTGATTGCCGGCGGGCAAAAAGGTCTTTCCGCAGCCATGCTGGACCGCCTGATGCTTGATGAAAGCCGCATCAGTGGAATCGCTGCTGCACTTCGCGAGGTTGCCGCCCTGCCTGATCCGGTTGGTGAAGTGACCAAAATGTGGAAGAGACCAAACGAGCTTATGATCGGGAAGATGCGTATTCCGCTCGGCACCATCGGCATCATCTATGAGTCACGGCCTAACGTGACCGCCGATGCCGCCGCACTCTGCCTCAAGGCCGGCAATGCCGTGGTGCTGCGTGGCGGTTCCGAAGCGATCAACTCGAATCTGGCCATCGCTACAGTTCTTCAGGGGGTGCTGAAAGAATTGAATATCCCGGAAGCAGCATTGTCATTGATCCCGTTCACTGAGCGGGAAGGGGTGCTGGAGATGCTCAAGCAGGAAGAATTTATCGATCTGATCATTCCGCGCGGCGGCGAAAGCCTGATCCGCTTTGTGGTGGAAAACTCGCGTATTCCTGTCATCAAGCATTACAAGGGGGTCTGCCATATCTTTGTCGATCAGTCGGCTGATTTCGACAAGGCCGAGCAGATCATCATCAACAGCAAGACGCAGCGCCCCGGTGTCTGCAATGCGCTGGAAACGCTTCTGATCCACAAGGATGTAGCCGCTGAATTTGTTCCACGAATTGCCGCCACATTGTCGGCGCTCGGGGTTGAATTACGTGGCGATACGGTTTTTTGCGCCCTGGCACCAAATGCCACGCCGGCGACAGAAGAAGACTGGTATGCCGAATATCTGGAGCTGATTCTCGCCTGCCGGGTTGTTGATGACATCGATGCCGCTATTAGCCACATTAACCGCTATTGCTCACTGCATACCGAATCAATCATCACCAGTGACTACAGCCGTGCCCAGCGCTTCATCCGTGAGGTCAACTCCTCCTGCGTGATGGTCAACGCTTCGACCCGCTTTTCCGATGGCGGCCAGCTTGGTCTTGGTGCCGAAATAGGTATCTCCACTACCAAACTGCACTCCTTTGGCCCTATGGGGCTGGAGGATCTGACCACGACTAAATTTATTGTCTATGGGGACGGACAAATAAGAGAGTAAAAAACGGATTCCACCAGCCAATAGCGCCCTGCCGGAGTTATTCCGGCACGGCTTATTATTTTAATTGAGTGGCAAACAACCCTGTTTTCTGATATACCGTTTCAACTTAAAATTGCATGAACAAGGAGTTTTTTTATGAAACGACTCGTCATTAGCGTACTGTTTATTACCGGAACCTTGTTTGGTTGTGCCCAGAACCGCTTCAATGTCCCGACTGAAAATTTTGCGGAGAAAGTTAAGGTGCTCGGGATTGCCCCGATTTTTGTGGATGCGGATTCAGACATAATCCATCCGCAAAAGGAATTTTTACTGCCGGTTATCTCGGATCTTAACCGAAAATATGAGACGCTGCTCGCGCGCAAGCTCCAGGCCACAGGTAATTTCTATGCGGTGACGCTGCTTGCAGATGAACCGCGCCAGCTTTTCAGTTCACTGATGGCACGGCGTGAAAAAAGGAATGACGCAAATATTGAGTACAATAAGTACTTCTGGAAAAATGATGCAATTACTGCCTACATAAAGAAAAACCGCCTTGATGCACTGATGGTCGTTACCGTGAGTGGCTTGACTCAAAAAAGTAAAATCTCTTCCAGCAACTTTCTCTCGTCACTTGAGACCAACTACAATTTTCTGACGATGACCGCTCAGATAGTCGGTCCCGACGGTACCGTGCTGTGGGAATACCCGAATTTCCGGGGGCAGATTCTTTCACCCTACTACCCGCTCGTCAACCTTCAGTATGCTGACTTCAGCGAATCTGAAGCAAATCAGTCCCGCAGCACCGAGGTCCGCTTTAAGTCTGTTGACGGCATCCGTCGCACACTGGAGCTGAAGAAAAAGGATCTACTGTTCCGCGAAACAGAGGAGCCGGAAGTCTATGGAAAATTCTTTGACGAGATGACCTCGTTGATCAAATATCCTGTCGACAAAAAGGCACAAGGGAATCCGCCGCCAGCTGGTGAACCGTTGAAACCGGCTACAACCGGCGTGAAGGCACCGGCGCTGCCGTCGGCTTTACCGGCCGAAGTGCCGGTTACAGCTCCGGTGCCAAAAAGCGCTGTGGAGATCCCGGTGGCACCGACCCCTCCGGGAAACGAAATTGTTCCGGCAACTTCGAGCACTCTATAACCTTTTGCTTTGACATGGCATCCGGATTTTGCGACAATCCCGCTTTCGCCGTTTACTCTACCCGGTTTCAAATTCAGGATTCATGGCCCTTGCATCCAACGACATAGCGCTCCCGCGGGGCATAAGCGATTTCCTCCCGGAAGCGGCTGCGAAGATCTGTACAATTGAAGCCGGATTGTTGCGTGTATTTGAATTATGGGGCTTCCGGCGTGTAATTACGCCGAGGCTTGAGTATGAAGATGTGCTCTCCACCGGCATGGGGAACGAACTCAAGGGTAAAACATATCGTTTTGATGATCGGCAGTCAGGCCGGTTGCTGGCATTGCCTCCTGACATTACACCTCAGATAGCCCGCATTGCTGCGACACGGATGGCTGCAATGCCTCTTCCGCATCGTATCAGTTACAGCGAGCGTGTCCTGCGTCAGACGGAGATGCAGGCCGGTCGAAGTCGTGAACTGTTCCAGACAGGTGTTGAGTTGATCGGTCTCGATTCGCCAGAGGCAGATGCCGAAATGATCGTCATGGCCATTGAAGCGATGCAGGTGATGGGATTGCAGGACTTCACGATTGATCTTGGCCAGGTGGAATTCTGTCAGGGTGTTTTTCAGGCGTCCGGTCTTGATGGTGAGCCGCTTCGAAAACTGCGTGAAGCTGTGTCACGCAAAGACAGTTCGGCGGTAGCTGCCCTCCTCAAAGAGCATCCTGTTTCAGCTGAATCCGCTTGTGAAATAAGCGCACTGACCCGTCTGTTCGGCGGACGGGACGTCCTGAAAACAGCGCAGGAAATTGTGACTAACAGTCGTTCACGTGCCGCACTCGACAATCTGCGGCAGGTACTGGCAATACTGGATATTCACGGCGTCACCGACCTCCTTTCGATTGATCTTGGTGAAACACGGGGTCTTGATTATCACTCCGGGATCACCTTTGAAGGTTTTGTCGCCGGTTTTGGCGAACCGCTCTGCAGTGGCGGTCGTTACGACAATATTATTTGCGGATACGGCTTTGATGTGCCGGCAACCGGATTCACCTTCAATCTGCTCAATCTTCTGCAGACGGTAGAGCGGCGTCCGGATCTGCAAGGGTGCGCCGTGACAGATTTTTTACTGTTCAACACCTCAGAGGACCGGCGCAACGTGTTACAGGTTGCCCGTCGGCTCCGTTCTCATGGGTATACCACCGCTCGCGACATCATTCGGCGCGACTATGCCCAGTCACTTGAATACGCACAGAAAATGAACATTCGCTGCATGCTTGTTATCGGAAATGACACGGACACGTACCAGGCCGTCCGCAGCTCTGACGGCGGTACGGTATCAATTACAGGCAGCATGATTGACCGACCGGGACTGATAACCCATATCGAAGAAAGCCAGGGAGAAAACTGAACATGGCAAACGTAGTTGTTGTAGGCGCCCAGTGGGGCGATGAGGGAAAAGGCAAGGTTGTCGATATTTATACGGAATATGCAGATGATGTTGTCCGTTATCAGGGGGGCAACAACGCCGGGCACACGCTGGTGGTCGGTGCCGAGAAGATTGTCCTGCACCTGATTCCGTCCGGTATTTTGCACGAAGGCAAGCGCTGCATTATCGGCAATGGTGTCGTTCTCGATCCGGAAGTATTCATCAGGGAGATTACCAAACTCAAGGAATCGGGCAGGATCAAGGATGACGCCTGTCTCCTGCTGTCCGAGTCGATGCACATTATCATGCCGTACCACAAACGGATTGATATTGCCCGCGAAACAAAAAGCGGCGACAAGAAGATCGGCACCACCGGTCGTGGCATCGGACCCTGCTACGAAGACAAGATAGGTCGTCGCGGCATCCGCTTGATGGATCTGATTGATGCTGATACCTTTGCCCGCAAATTGAAAGAGTTTCTGGTGGAGAAGAATTTCCTGCTGGAAAACTTCCTCGGCGAAACTCCATGCAATTATGATGAAATTTATGCCGAATATCAGGGGTATGCCGACGTGCTCCGCCGCTACGTTGCCGATACCTCGCTGATTCTCAACAATGACCTCAGGGCCGGCAAGAGGGCGCTTTTTGAAGGTGCTCAGGGGACGCTGCTTGATATCGACCACGGCACCTACCCGTTTGTCACATCGTCATCGACCTGCTCCGGTGGTGCCTGCACCGGTTCCGGTGTCAGTCCGCGTGATATTCATGAAATCATCGGCATCTCAAAAGCGTATGTGACACGGGTCGGCAGTGGCCCTTTCCCGACCGAACTGCTTGATGACGTTGGCGAAGAGATCCGCCGGATCGGTGCCGAGTTTGGCGCGACGACCGGCCGTCCGCGCCGCTGCGGCTGGTTTGACGCCATGGTGATCCGCTACGCCGTCCGTGTGAACGGCCTGACCGGTATCGCCCTTACCAAGCTTGACGTCCTGTCGGAATTCGATACCATCAAAGTATGCACCGGCTATACCTGTAACGGTAAAATGCTCGAAACTCTTCCGGCCCAACTGGAACTGTTTGAAACGTGTCAGCCGGTCTACGAAGAGCACCCCGGCTGGAAGCAGGACATCACTGCCGCCACAACTTTTGCTGAACTTCCGGCAAACGCGCAGTCGTATGTAAAGCGACTGGAAGAGTTGGCCGAATGTCAAATCGTACTGGTATCGGTCGGACCGCGTCGTGATCAGACAATCACCATCAGGAACCCGTTTGCCTGATGGTTTGGACAGTGTATTTGTAAACGTGGAAAGGCCGGCATGTTTGCCGGCCTTTCCACGTTCTTCGTTGTTTTTGAGCTCTATTGCACAGAAAGGAGATCTGTCATGAAGATATGCATCTACGGTGCCGGTGCAGTCGGCGGATTTATCGGTACGAAGCTTGCTCACACCGGATGTTCGGTGAGCGCTGTCGCCCATGGTGCCACACTGAAAGCTCTGCGCAGCTACGGGTTGAGACTGGAAAGTGACGGCACCGTTCTCACCGAAAAGGTGACTGCGACAGCCGATCCGGCTGAACTCGGCGTTCAGGACCTGGTGATCATAGCGGTAAAAGCGACTGCCATGGCACAGGTCGCACTGAAAATCGCCCCGTTGATCGGTCCGGATACGGTTGTGATGACGGCAATGAATGGCGTACCATGGTGGTTTTTTAATGGTTTTGGTGGAGAATATGCCGGTACACACCTCGCTTCCGTTGATCCTGACGGTGCTATTGCCGCTGCAATTCCGGCACATACAATCGTAGGATGCGTCGTACATGGCAGTTTTTCTCTTAAGGAGCCCGGATTCGCACGACACGGCTTTGGAAAACGCCTGATCATCGGAGAACCGGACGGCAGTGATTCCGGGCGCATACAGACACTTGCGCAGCTGCTTGGCAAGGCGGAACTGGATATCGTCGTTTCAAGCAGTATCCAGTACGATATCTGGTTCAAGCTGTGGGGAAACATGACGATGAATCCGGTGTCCGCTATTACGGGTGCCACGTGCGATCTTATCCTTGATGATCCACTGGTAAAGAAATTCTGCCAGGACATCATGGCTGAAGCCGGCCGTATCGGTGCAAAGATAGGGTGCCCTATTACGCAAAGTGGAGAAGAGCGTAATGCGCTTACCCGAAAACTGGGAACATTCAAAACCTCTATGCTACAGGATATAGAAGCGGGACGTGCCGTGGAGCTCGATGCCCTCGTCAGTGCCGTACGGGAAACCGGTTTGAAGGTCGGTGAAGCCACCCCCAACATAGATGCCTTGCTCGGCCTTGCCCGGTTGCAGGCGAGGGTGCGTGGCCTGTACCCATGGGAAACGCCTCGTTAACCAGGTGCTGCTGGCAGCCCTCGTCAGGCATGCGCGGCAGTTGAAGATAGGGGATAACTCATGAAAGACCTTCAGAAAATGTTTCCGGAATTCAAAAAAGATCCTGATTCATTCTCATTCACCGCAAGCCCTTTCTCCATGAGGGCCCTCCGGGGCCTAAAGGAGAAGGTGGCCGAAGGCCGGATGAGGGGAGGGCGGTGCCATGGAATTGCAACATTTCCCCCTCACCCTCTCCCTCATGGAGAGGGGACGAAAAACCTTTTTAGCGGGGATGCAGGCACTTGACCGATAGCTGTTATCCGCTCGAACAGATACTCTGTCCTGAGCAGCGGGGAGTACTGAGCCTTGTCGGCGCAGGAGGAAAGACCAGCCTGCTGTTTCACCTGGCACATCGGCTTGCCCGCTCCGGTAAACGGGTACTGACAACGACAACTACCAAAATTTTTATTCCCACTCCTGAGCAGTCGCACACGGTCCTCATTGAAGCCAACTCTGAAGTGCTCCTGGCGCGGGTATCATCCCTTCTGCATAAAACAAATCACATTACCGCCGCCTCTGCCCGCTTGGCTGAAGGCGGCAAACTTCAGGGGTTCGCTCCCGAAGTCATCAGTGTCTTACAAAAATCGGAGTTGTTCGACTGGATTCTGGTTGAAGCCGACGGCGCCGCCCGGCGCTCCCTCAAAGCGCCTGCGGGTAACGAACCGGTGATTTCTGCAGACACAAGCGTGCTGATTGCCGTGGCGGGTCTTGATTTGATCGGGGAGCCTTTGTCTGAGCAACTTGTTTTCCGCTCGACGCGTGCCGGAGAAATAATGGGACTGAATATCGGCGAAACAATCACTGAAACCTCGCTGGTAAGGCTCTTCGTGCATCCTATGGGCTCATTCAAAGGTGCCCCGTCCCAGGCCCGGCGCTTCATTTTTCTTAACAAGGCGGACAGTGCTGAGAGACGCGCCTACGGAGTAAATGTGGCTCAACTTCTCAGCCGAATGGAGTCACCCCCGGCTGAGACAGTGATAGTCGGCCAGGCACTTGACACACTGCGTATCCATGCGCTGCATCATATAATGGTGCAGACATGAGCCGCACACCCCGTATCACCGGAATTGTCCTGGCAGCCGGGTCAGGGAGGCGTATGGGACAGACCAAACAGCTCCTCCCCTTTCGGGGGCAGACGCTTCTGGAATGTGTTGTTGACAATGCCAGTGCCTCCACACTGGACCGGGTCATTGTAGTGCTCGGCTTTCGGGCTGAGGCATTGGCACACCTTTTTGCCGAAAAAGATATTACCGTCGTTGTAAACCCTTCATACGAAAGCGGTCAGAGTTCCTCTCTCAAAGTCGGCCTGCAGGCAGCGACGCATGAGGCAGATGCCGTTCTATTCCTGTTGGGAGACCAGCCGCTTGTCACCCCGGAGACCATTAACCGCATCATCAGTGATTATGAAAGATTTCCGCACAGTCACGTTGTGGTACCTGTCTTTGAAGGGAAACGCGGTAATCCGGCCCTCTTCAGTCGGGAGACCTTTACCCGGATCGAATCCCTGAGTGGCGATTGCGGTGCGCGCGTTCTGTTTGCTGAATATGCCGGGCATATTCTCGAAGTTGCCGTTAACGACCGGTCCATCCACATGGATATTGATACGGAAGAGGATTATCGCCGCCTGCTGGAGTGGGAACACACACTGCACTGCTGAGGAGTTGTGCGGGGCAGAAGACCTTTGTATCAGACCGGCTTAACTACCCGTTATCTCGGCTCAAGCGCCTTTACCAGCCCGCGGATCATGCTGTTGTACGGAGTCGGCACTCCGGCCTGCAGGCCGTATTCAACGACCTTGCCGTTGATATAGTCGATTTCCGTCCGCCGCCCCGCCTCGATATCCTGAAGCATTGACGGTTTATGGTTGCCGGCCCCTTTGATATAATTGATGCAGTATGGGTAGAAATCGTAGCCCAGTGCAACTTCATTGGCCCGTGCCACGGCAACCCCCTCTTTGATGAGGGCATCAACAAGGTTGAAGAGGATCGGATCGAGAATGAGCTCCACCATCGTCCGCCCGGTTACGGCGCAGAGCGGGTTCATACTGGAATTCATAAGAGTCTTGCGCCAGACCATATTGGTGATCTGGTTGGTATGATGAGTATCCAGCCCGCATTCGGTTAAGACGCTGCAGATGCCGATGGCAGCTTCCCTGGACTGCGGATCAAGTTCCTGGAGGTAGTGGGGGCGATGGTGAAAGGCGATTCTGAAGTGCCCCGGACCTAACGGAACACAGCCGAAATTGACCACCGCACGCATGACCGATTTTGCTCCGAGATGCTGTGACAGCACAAGCTCCGTATCAATGCCGTTCTGCCAGCTGACGACGTAGCGCCCCTCGGCGGTAAAACTCTCCAGCGTGGACGCAATCAACGGCAGCGCGGTCGCTTTTACCGTCAGAAAGATCACATCCGGCGGATCGTCCAGCAGGTCGTCAACATGGAGTGTTGTCCGGGCAACCCGCGCCTGCAGGGTGTCGGTTCCCTCGATGATGATGCCGGGATCGAGGGCCGGTTCCAACAGCGCCGGTATGACATCGCACAGGGTGACGTCATAGCCCCCCTTCGCAAGAAACGCCGCAACTATCCCGCCTACCGGGCCGGCTCCGATCACCGCAAATTTTTTTGGTTTATAGCCGCTTTCTTCGCTCATTTGAGACCCCTTCGCCAGTCGGACTATCTGACCGTATCAACAATCCCGAAGTCCTTGTCGTTTAGTAGTTTGATACCGTTTGCCAGCAGTATTTCAATGGCCCGATCATTGTCGCTGAAGCGAAAAACCATCACCGCCGTGTCAGTGGTACCACCGGTACCTGCGAGGGCATACATGTATTCGATGTTCACCTGCGATTCCTTGAACAGGTACAGTACCCTGGCCAGACTGCCGGGGACATCGTCGATCTCAACCGCAACAACATCGTCAACACGGGCAGGAAGCTGTTTCTCCATAATGACCCGACGGGCCAGTGCCACGTCTGATACCAGAATGCGCAACACGCCGAATTCCAGTGTGTCACAGATGGAGAGTGACCTCAGGTTTATACCGGCAACCCCGAGAGCATTGGTGGCCTCATAGAGGCGGCCGGGAGAATTTTCAAGAAAAACGGATAATTGTTTCAATTTCATGGCGGTCTCCTAAACGGTTATGTTTCCAGCGCTTTCACCAGACTGCGCAGTGTCGTATTGAACGGTGTCGGCATACCGACGCGGACGCCGTATTCAATTATCTTGCCGTTGATGAAGTCGATTTCGGTACGTCGTCCGGCTTCGATATCCTGGAGCATGGAGGGCTTGTGATGACCTGCGTTACGGATATAGCTGATGGTGTCCGGGTAGAAGTCGGGACCGAGAATGAATTCGTTGGCACGGGCAACTGAAACACCCTCTTTGAGGAGCGAATCGACCAGATTGAACAGGATAGGGTCGTTGATGACGTCAAACATGGTCTTGCCGGTTACGGCGCAGATCGGATTCATGCTGGAGTTATTGACCGCCTTGCTCCAGACCATGTTGCGGATCTGATCGGTATGATGGGTATCGAGTCCGCATCCGGTAAGAGCTTCACAAATGCCGACGGCAGCTTCGCGGGAGTCGGGATGGAGTTCCTGGAGATAATGAGGGCGCTGGTGGAAGGCCATATGCGTGTGCCCCGGTTTCAGCAGGGTGCAGCCATAGTTGACGACCGCCCGCATGACAGACCTGACACCGAGCGTTGTCGCAAGAACACGTTCGGTATCGATGCCGTTCTGCCAACTGACGACAAAGCGCCCTTCGCCGGTAAAACCTTCGAGCGCGGAGGCGATCAGCGGCAGTGCTGTGGCTTTGACCGTAACAATAACAACGTCGGGAGGGTCTGTGGCGAGTTCATCAACCCGGGTAGTAATCCGGGATACTTTTGCACGGAAATTATCGCTCCCTTCCAGAAGTATGCCGGGCTCAAGGGACGGGTCGAGGAGGGACGGGACTACATCACAGAGGGTAACATCGTACCCCCCTTTGGCAAGGAAAGCTGCCACGACACACCCGACCGGTCCGGCGCCGACCACCGCAAACGTTCTCGGCTTATAGCCGTTTTTCTTCATGGGTGACCCTCTCTATGGCTGAGTTTCCAGAATGCCGAATGCTGCGGCATCAAGAAGCTGCACGCTGTTTTTCTGCATGATCTCAATCGCCAGGTCATTGTCGTTGAAGCGGAACACCATCACGGCTTTCCCCTGGGTAGCTCCTGCCACAGCATACATATATTCAACATTTACCTTTGTTCCAAGAAACAGCCTGAGGATACGGGAGAGACTTCCGGGGCTGTCCTCAATCTCGGCGGCAATGACGTCGTCAACCCTGGCGGGGAAAAACTTGTCCATGATGACGCCACGGGCTTTCGCAAGATCTGAAACGAGAATCCGCAGTACCCCGAAATCGTGAGAAGTGTCTGAAATGCAGTGAGCTCTCAGATTTATGCCGGCATCGCCAAGTGCCTCAGTAACTTCACAGAGGCGCCCCGGTGCATTTTCGAGAAAGATGGACAACTGTTTGAGCTTCATGCAAACCTCCATGAGTGCAAATAGACAGAAATTGCGTAGTTATTGACGTAAATGGGTACCATAATACCAATTTAACTGTCAAGTTGAAAAAGGGAGTACTTTTGGGTGGGTATTCTGAACAGAATGCTAAACCGGTCTTTCCAACTTTCCTTCGAGGAGCGGGATGATTACGACCTTGATCCTGCCTTTGCCCCAGAGACCTATTTTTTTTGCGGCTGCGCGGGAAAGATCAATAAAGTGGAAGGATTTAGAAGCGCAACGGTCGGTGATGGTAACGTGAACTTCCTTTTTGTTGGCTGGATTGACAACCCGCACCACCGTGCCGAGTGGCAGGCTTTCGTGGGCGGCGGTCATTTTATCCGGATTATAACGATGCCCCGAAGTCGTGCGGCGCCCTTCAAAACGACGGGCGTAATGGGATGCAATACCTTCGACCGATTCGTACGGACTGCTTTGTAACAATAACTCTTCCAGCAGAACTGTTGCAGGTCGTGACGTCTCCTGTTGCGCTGCTGCAACAGCGCTTGTTACCGAGTCGGCGCAGGCGGCAGAGGCGGTCTGAAGCAGGGCCACGGCTACGAAGAGAAGAGTTATCACATTGGAAAATAAACGATTCATGGCAACGCTTATACACTGCCCCGGCAAGAGAGTCAAGCTTTACCCAGATATTCATTAATTCCGCCCCGCAGGTCGCGTGGCGCAAAGCCGAACACCTGCTGCCATTCATTGCCACCGATACTCTCCTCCAACAGCATCTGCAGCTGATCAGAGGTGATCGGAAACGGGGGTGCTTTCTGTAAAACCTGTATTATCAGCTTCATTAATCCGAGCGGAAGATGCGGTTTGAGAGGTCGCGGTTTCCCCAGAGCGTCGGCAACCATATCGAGCAGCGCTTCGTAGCTCAGCCGGTCATTACCGCACAGTTCATACGTCTGGCCGACTGTCTCCGGCAACTCCAATGCACGGGTAAAGCAGCGGGCAACATCATCGGCATGAATCGGCTGCAGCCGGTAGCTGCCGCTGCCGATAACCGGCATCACCGGAGCAAGGCGCAGCTGCGCCGCCAGCATGTTGATGAAAGCATCATGTGGGCCAAAGATCAGTGACGGCCGGAAGATAGTCCAGTCAAGAGCGCTCTTCCGAACGAGTTCCTCCGCCTGCCACTTGGTCTGATGGTATGCGGAAACGGCATTCGGCCGGGTTCCGAGGGCCGACATCTGCAGGTAACGACTGATGCCGCTGCCCGCTGCCGCGACGAGCATATTTGTCGTTGCAGTGACATGCAGTCTTTCAAAAGTGATCCACCGGGAAGGGAACTCACGAATTATGCCGACCAGGTTAATAACAGCGTCACACCCGTTGAGGCTTTGCGAGAAACTCTCCAACCGGGTGACATCGCCGGCAACATGTTCCACGTTCCCTGCCGGTCTACTGCGGGGAGCATGTACAAGCAGTCGTACCGTATGGCCGCTCCGCAGCAGCTCCGCAACCAGATGTTCTCCGGCAAAGCCGGTACCTCCGGCGATAAATATCTTCATGATGGCTCCTTTACTGAGCGCCTTCAGGTCACAACTGTTTCTGGATCACAAGCAGCAGCGTTACCAGCAGCGGAAAGCAGTTAATGCAGGGGAAGAGCAGTTGTCCTGAACGAAACAGGGAGAAAAAAACAATCGTCAGGGGAAAGAGGGCATACCAGAGTGCGCCGGGCCGGGCAATAAGTCCAAATGCCGGCAGCAGCATCGCCCCGGCGCAGAGTGCCGCTATCCAGAGCCAGAAGAAGGGACTGTTGCCGGCTATGGCGCCCTCAGTGGGGAACAGCGGGATTCCGGCCCGGCGGTAATCTTCGGCATGGCGGCGTTGGAACAGCCAGAAATGGGGAACCTGCCAGAGGAAGAGCAGGCCCGCCAGGGTAATGATGCGGTAATCACCCGGATGACCGCCGGCCAGACTCCAGCCGATCAGAGGAGGAAACGCCCCGCAGAAGGCCCCGATCGGCAACGCCAGCGTCGTTCTGGTTTTCAAGGGGGTGTAGACGGCCAGATACCAAACCAGAGCGACCGTTCCAAGCAGTACCGTCACAGCAGAACCGATAAAACCGAGTAACGTGAAACCGAGCATGATCGTGATTGCCCCTGTTACCGAAGCACCTATCCGTGTCATCACCTGTTGTGGAACGGGTCGCATCCGGGTGCGCAGCATTCGGGCATCCAGAGCATGCTCCAGCACCTGATTCAGAGCGGATCCACCGGCGGCAAGCAGGGAGACGCCGATAAACGCGGCTAAAGCGGGCATAATTTCACCGTGGGAAGGAAACAGAAAATAGCCGGCCAGAGCAGAGACTCCATTCAGGAGCGACAGATTTAGTCGGAATAGAGTGGCACAGGCGCGGATCATTTGACGCTCTTTATAAATTCGACCAGCGCCGTGACCTGTTCATCCGGCATGTCAGGATTACCCGGCATGATCGGCGGGAAACCCTCGACAATCGTTACGGCAGGCAGGCGGATTGACTCCTTCAGGAATGCTGCGTCGGCGGTAACAACCAGTGACTTTCCCTCCTTCATAACCGTAACCTGACTGGCAAAGAGCCCTTTAAAGGTCGGTCCGGCCCCTTTGCTGCCATCCAGAGAATGGCAGGCAAGACACCCTTTGTCCGCCGCCAGCTTTCTGCCGTCAAGGTGCTCTTCCTTCTCCTCAACGTCATGCCCATGTTCGAGCCATTCCGCAAACTCCTTCTCCGGCAACGCTTCCACCGTGGTGACCATCGCCGCATGCTGCGTACCGCAGAACTGGGAACAGAACAGATCATAACTTCCCGGTTTTGTTGCCACAAACCAGGCGTAATTGCTCATCCCCGGCACGACGTCGCGCTTGACCCGGAAGGCGGGAAGGAAAAATCCGTGGATGACATCTTTTGAGACAAGTTCCACCCGTACCGGTTTACCAACCGGTACATACAGCTTGGGACTGGTTTTGCCCCCCTCGTAAGTGAACTCCCATGACCACATGCGTGCCGTGGCGGTCACCGGAAGAGCCCCCTTCGGAACCGTCCGCAGAACCAGGTACTCTTTCCAGCCATACCAGAACATCGCCAGCACCAGCAGAGTCGGCAGCACGATCCACATAATTTCGAGCCAGAGGTTCCCGTCTGCCTGAGAAGTCGGATGCGGTGCCCGTGAACGGTGGTAGCGCAGTACGAAAAAGAGCATGACCAGCGTGATGCCGAGCAGCAGTACAAGGCAGGCGCCGAAGATGAACATGAAGACCGGATCGATGGCTTCAGTCGTGGTTATGAGCGGTTGTTGGTTCATATGTATTCCGTCACCGGTAAAGTACGTCTAAAAAAGTAAGGCCGATAAAGATGGCCAGCGTCACGAGCGCCAGAAACAGCAGCCAGCGCAACAGCCGTCCTTCGTATTTCATATGCATGAACACCGCGATGACCAGGCCGGACTTGACGCAGGCGATGGACAGCGCGCCGAGCACCTTGTAGCCGCCGAGGTCCACGCGGGTGATCCCTACGGTCAGGGCGGTCAGGGCAAGAAGAGCCAGCCAGATACCGGTCAGTTTACCGTAACTTACTATATGATGGTGTTCGTTCATAGGCCTACCTTCACAGAACCAGATAATATAACGGAAATATGAAAATCCAGATCAGGTCAACCAGATGCCAGTAGAGCGCTCCGTTTTCCAGCAGGATATAGTTGTCGGCATTGACTTCACCGGAGCGGACTTTCACTCCGATCCAGGTCAGCAGCGCTGCCCCGATTATAACGTGAAGTCCGTGAATTCCGGTGGAAAGGTAGTAGAGGCTGAAGAATACCGACTCTCCCGGTGCGCCGGCCTTCAGATGCCCGGAACCGGGGTAGATGCCATGGCCTATTTTGGCGCTCCACTCAAAATATTTAATGACCATGAAGCAGGCGGCGCAGAGTATCGTTCCACCGAGAAGCGCCATGGTGCACCGGCGTTCGCCCCGCTGTACGGCGGTAACCGCCATGGCGGCGGTGAGACTGCTGGTGAGCAGGATGACCGTGTTAGCCGTGCCCATGACCCAGTTGAGCCGGGTGCCCCCTGCGGCGAACTCATGCGGATAGCGTTTAAGGTACACCGCATAGAGCAGGAACAGTCCGCCAAAGAGCAGCAGTTCGGTAAACAGGAACAGCCACATGCCGAGCTTGGCACCGAAGTCATCCTTATGCGGGTGACCGGTCATTTGTCCGCCCCGCTGAAATCATACGGCCCGCGAGTTACGACCGGCTCTTCGAGAAAGTTCCCGGTCGGTGGCGGCGTCGGCACACTCCACTCAAGGGATGCTCCTCCCCAGGGGTTGCCTTCAAACGGTTTGCCCCACCAGAGTCCCCGGAAGAGGTTAGCCAGCATGATAACCAAGCCCACAGCCAGAATCCAGCTGCCGATCGTCGCAACCAGATTGAGGGTGGCAAATTCCGGCAGATAGTCGTAGTAGCGGCGCGGCATCCCCTTTATGCCGAGGACCTGCATAGTAAAGTAGAGGACATTGAAGCCGGTGAACATGAGTGCCCAGGCAACGATGGCCGGTTTTTCCGCATAGCGGCGGCCGTAGAATTTTGGCAGCCAGTAGTGCATGGCGGCAAAGAAGGCAAAAGCGGTGCCGCCGAACATGACATAGTGAAAGTGGCCGACGACAAAATGAGTATCGTGGACGTGGATATCGGTCGCAGCAGCGCCGAGGATCAGGCCGCTTAAGCCGCCGATGGAGAAGAGCAGGATAAAAGAGAGGGCGAACAGCATCGGGGCTTCGAGAGAAATCGACCCTCTGTAGAGCGTGGAAACCCAGTTGAAAACCTTGATGGCCGAGGGTATGGCGACAATGAAGGTCAGAAACGAGAACACCATGACGGCGGTAT
Organism: Desulfuromonadaceae bacterium; assembly: GCA_049318985.1. Lineage (GTDB taxonomy): Bacteria > Desulfobacterota > Desulfuromonadia > Geobacterales > Pseudopelobacteraceae > JACRCG01. The sequence continues at coordinate 29,696 of JBMOEI010000015.1, read as the reverse complement.
CGCTCATACCGCTGGTAAACATATGATGCCCCCAGACCAGAGAACCTGCGGCGGCAATGGCGACGCTGGAAAAAGCGATCATTTTATAACCGAAGATCGGTTTGCGGGAAAAAACCGGGATGATGTCCGAAATGATGCCCATCGCCGGCAGAATCATAATGTAGACCGCCGGGTGGGAGTAGATCCAGAACAGGTGCTGGTACATGACCGGATCGCCGCCTCTGGTCGGGTCGAACAGCCCGGCGCCGAGAATCCGCTCTGCCATGACAAGTACCAGCGTGATGGCAAGAATCGGCGTTGCCAGGATCTGCACCCAGGCAGTGGCATAGAGCGACCAGGTGAAGAGCGGCAGCCGTCCCCAGGTCATTCCTTCTGTCCGCAGGCGATGGATAGTCGTGACAAAATTGACCCCGGTCAGGATCGATGAGAAGCCGACAATAAATACTCCGAAAACAGCCAGTGAGACGTTGGTGCCGGTGCGGGAACTGAAGGGGACGTAAAAGGTCCAACCGGTATCAGGTGCACCGCCACCACTGAAGAGTGACGTGAGTACGATTACGGCGCCGATGATATAGAGCCACCAGGAAAGCAGGTTCAGGCGAGGGAAGGCGACATCGCGGGCGCCGATCTGTATCGGCATAACCAGATTACCGAATGCGCCGGGTATGCCGGGGATGATAAAGAGGAATATCATGACCACACCATGCACGGTAAAGAGCGCGTTATACGTCTGCGGCCCCATGAGAGTCCGCCCCGGGGCCACCAACTCGATGCGCAGCAGCAGCCCGAGCAGCACTCCGATCAGAAAGAAGCCGAAGGTCGAATAAAAATAGAGGAATCCGATCCGCTTGTGGTCGGTGGAAAAGATCCAGGAGGTGAGGCCGGCTTTACCGGTATCGTTCCAGAAACTGCTGACGGCAGCAGTGTGTTTGTTTTCAGACATAGTTGACATTCCTAAGCCGAACAAAATAGGATCAAAATTTTTTATCCAACATGGATGAGCAGGATATTCAGGATTAAACAGAGAATCGTCTTCATGTTAAATCCACACCCGGACGAGCCGGAACCAAACAGGCAGAATCAGAGGCAATAGAACGCGGAAAAAGCGGATTGAACGGATAAAGGCGGATCAGGTTCTGTTCCCAGATGAATAAATCCGATTTTTCCTGTTTTTTCAGATTTGATCCGTGTTCCATGTTTTTGATGTTGAATGTTTGATCAAGTTTTGTAAAGACTCATGTCGTAAGCGCCTAAGCATCTCATCCTGCCTATCCATGTAAATTTTATCTTTGAGACTTGCGTTGGTTACGTTTTCTGCCGGTCATCATCAGAAAAGCAAGGAAGCTTCCGGTGCAGAGGATGACGATAGTAGCACTAACCCGCAGTAGATTAAAAGCATATGTTTTTTGCTCCGGATCAAAGATAAAGCAATAATCAACAATTTTCCGGATAGTAGTCCCCGTTGTGCCGTCCCGCGCCTCGATCAAGGCCAGGGCAAGATCCTTGGGGAGGAAGGTTGTGCCGTACAGGTAGCGCACGATGGTACCGTCACCGGTGACGATAAGACTGGTTGAGGGATGAAGAAAATCCCGCCCCTTACGTTGAAAACCATACCCGGCAGCAGTCGTAAATTTCCGTATATTTGCCGCATCTCCGGTCAAAAAACGCCAGCCATCCTCCGGAAAAGGGGTATGCATCGAGGTCAGATAGACCCGCTTGAATTTTGCCGCCAGCTGTGGAGGATCATTTTCGTCAAAGCTGATGGAAATAACCCGGTAGTTTTCGTTCGGACGGCTCTTGATCCTGGGAAGGGCCTGCGCCAGGCCCCACTGGAGGTTATAGCAGACATTTGAACAGTTGAAATAAACCGGCAGTATGATCGTCGGACCGGTAATCAGATCGCCCAGACGTACCGTTTTCCCCGCCTCATCGGTAAACATGGTATCGAGGGGAATTTTTGAGCCGAGCTGCTCGTTGACCCCGACGAATGTTTCGTCAACGGTAATGGCATGCGTGGTTCCGGCAGTAATGTTCAGGAGCAACGCCGCCAGTAACATTGCAAAAATCAGTGTTGACGGAATTTTATTGAATATTTCACGTGTGTCAAACGATTGGTCGTCCATCTGCGCCCTTTCTATCCGGCAGCCGTTAGTGTTATTGCAGCAGTTACCGCGTAGCGGGCAAGTTTGCCGATAGCGACCAAAAGGGAAAACATCCAGAAATTGATCCGCAGCACGCCCCCTGCCAGACAGAGCGGATCTCCGATTATCGGCAGCCAGGAGAAGAGCAGTGAATACACGCCGAAGCGTTGGTAATAGCTCTTAGCCCGTTCCAGCTGTTGCGGCGAGATACGCATAACCGTATCTATCAGCCACCCCCCACCCCATAGACCAATCAGGTACGTCACCACGGCCCCCAGATAATTGCCAACGGTAGCAACGGCCACTGACGAGAGCGGTTCATAGCCATTCGCCAGCATCATCACCAGCAGCCATTCCGATCCAAGCGGCAGCAGCGTGGAAGCGAGAAAGCTCATGAAGAACAGTGAGACATAGCCAGGCTGGTTGAGCCAGTCATGCAGCATGACAGTATATGTCAGAAATTGATTGTCAAAATGGCTCAAATTGCTACAATGCTCCCCTTCAATCCCTCTGGCAGACTGAGGACATTGTAACGATAAATTCAGTTTCGGCAAGGGGGAACAATGCTGAAAGGAAAACCGGCGAAAAAATATTCCCAGGCGGGGCGCTTGCATACGATTATCCGGCTGCTGGAAACCAGGCGCGGCCTGACTCTGGACGAACTGGCGGAGGAGTGCGACGTCGACCGGCGTACCATTCACCGCGACCTGAATGCGGTGGAACAGGCCGGTTATACGCTGACAACTGAGTGGAGTGAAGGGAAAAAGGTTTATAGCTTTCTGACCCGATCACGCAATTTTCCCCCGATTACCTTTACTCTGCCTCAGTTGATGTCACTCTACCTGTTGCGCTCCCTCGGCGCCCATCTGGTCGGTACCCCGTTTCAGGCTGAAATTGATGAACTGTTCAAAACCATTCATTCCGTGTTGCCGGACCGTCATGCCGCGCATCTGGAGCGAATCGCCCGGGTGTCGCTGCCGTTGCTGCACGGAGCACGGGACTACTCGTCGTCGGCCGCATTTGTGGCTGACCTGCAGAAAGCGCTGCTGCAGCAGTACCGCATCAGATTGAAATATGCCAAGAAAGGCAAAAGCGAAGTCGATGATTATGAGGTTGATCCCTACACACTGGTCTTCCACAAAGGGGGGATTTATCTGCTTGGGGATACCATCAGCCGTACCGGTTTGCGCCTGTTTGCCCTGGAGCGAATCCGGGGGGTGGAAGTCACCCGCCGGCGCTTTGAGATACCGGACAGCTATCAGCCGGAAGCCCATTTCAGCAGCGCTTTCGGCCTGGTGAGCGACACCCCGATGAAGGTGCGGGTGCGCTTTTCTAACGAGATCGCTCACGCAGTCAAAGATCGGATCTGGATGCCGGGGCAGAAGATCAGCACAGATGCCGGCGGACGGGTGGTCGTCGAATTTGAAGCGGCGGGGCAGATGGAACTGATTTTCTGGATTCTCTCCTACGGCATACACGCCGAGATACTGGAGCCTGCCGAGCTGCGCAAGGAGGTCAGACGTCAGGTAAAAGAGATGCGCGAGATGTATCGGGGGAAGGAGAAGGATAGCGAAAAAAAAGTCAAATGAATCTGATTGAAGCAGAGCAACAGCATCAGGACAAACAGGAATTGTAATAGGGAGCATTGAATCAAATGACCACTGAAACCACACCACTCAACGACATCATTGCCGCGCGCATCGCCGAACAGGGGCGCATCACTTTTGCCGACTTCATGGCCGCCTGCCTCTATGAACCGGGACTCGGCTACTATACCTCGCCGGGGCGCAAAGTCGGCGCCGAGGGGGATTTTTATACCAGCATCACTGTACATGGTGCTTTCGGCCGGGTGATTGCCCGCGAAATTGCCCAGATGTGGCGCAGCATGGAGAGTCCCGCCGGGTTCACTCTGGTGGAGTGCGGTGCCGGCAACGGTCGCCTGGCGTGCGACATCATGGATTTTCTGGCGGAGCGGGAACCTGACATGTACGGAGGGCTCAGCCTGGTGCTGGTAGAGCAGGAACCGTCTCTTGAGTCGGCACAGCGGGAGATGCTGGCTACCCATTCAGAGCGGCTTGACTGGTATTCTCCCGCTGAATTTGCCTCAGGAAGTTTCACCTTCAGCGGCTGCCTTTACTCAAATGAACTAATCGACGCCTTGCCGGTACACCGCGTTGTGATGACCTCCGGCGGGTTGAAGGAGGTATATGTTACCTGCAAGGATGACCGGTTTGTCGAGGAGGCCGGAGAGTTGTCTACTCCCGGGATTGCCGCCTATCTGAAACGAGTCGCCGTGGAGCTTCATCCGGGTCAACAGGCCGAAGTCAACCTGAACGCTCCGGAGTGGCTGGCGTCCGCCTCGCGGGCGCTCAAACGCGGTTTTATTCTGACGATTGATTACGGGTATCCGGCAGCCGAACTTTTTACGCCGCGCCGCAAACTGGGCACTCTGCTCTGTTACTATCGTCACCGGATCGAGGAAAACCCCTATCTGCGTCTGGGATTACAGGATATAACCACTCATGTTGACTTCACTACGCTGATGAAGTGCGGCGAACAACTGGGTCTGCAGAATGACTGGTTCGGAGAACAGTACCGTTTTCTGCTCTCAGCCGGAATCGTCGAGGAGATTGAAGAGAACGAGCGTTCTCCCCTATCCAATGAGGAAAAGTTGCGACTCCGCTTGACCCTGAAAAAGCTGATCCTGCCTGATGGTGGCATGGGTGAAACCTTCAAGGTACTGATCCAGTCCAGAGGGATAACGACTCCCCAACTGCTGTGCCGGCGCGGTATCGGAGGGTAGATGGCGGCGATGCTGCGTGCGGAAGTAAAATGCGGACCAATTAATAATGATTTTGCAATACACATAAGTAATGATAAATGGACAGAAATTTCCGAACAATCCCTCAACGTCTGAGTAAAATTTGTTCACTTAAATATTGAGAACTCTTTGCTGGAGTTATATGAAGAGTGTTCCTCTGAAGAATCTTGGGGTAGCAGTTGGTTGATAGGTTGCTGAAAGGTTGTCTAAAGCCGCTGGAAAACAAAAAGCCACTTACAGAATTTGCTGTAAGTGGCTGTAATTTATGGTCGGGATGACAAGAATTGAACTTGCGACCCCCTGCTCCCGAAGCAGGTGCGCTACCAGGCTGCGCTACATCCCGAAGAGTGCTTTTTCTAGCACCGGCAGGGGGTTTCTGTCAAGGGGAAAACCGGAGGACACGACGGGAGGGTAGGCGGAGTGGTGGTGGGGGAGCGTTTAGGGGACACAAATATAGGCATTGAAGGCCAGTGAGGCCTCAACATGATCAATCCAATATGATTCTAATGTACCTCCCCACTTTATCGTCCGCCTCCCCCGCTTGCTGCGAACGCAAGAATCAGGCCGGTGAAAGCAACAACCACAAATCCGACAGTCAAGCCACCAGTTTTCAAGAAACTGAACTCACGCTTCTCTATGGAGGTAATGTCTGCTAGGTTTACCCTTGCGCGTTCTCCGATTAACTGTTCAGATGTCGTTTCTTTCACTGTAATATCCTGCTGCTTGCCATCCCTTGTGGTCACTTTTACCGTGTCACCCAGATTGATCTGCTCCCGGATCGCCTGAGGCTCCCCCGTTGGCAACGGTCTAAACGTAGTACACCCTGCGGCTAGGCTCATGCAGAGGACAACAGCCACACCACGACAAAAAACAACCGTCATAAGAGATTTGTTCTTTAACATGTTTCTGCCTCCTCTTGAGTCTCGTTTTTTTACCCACTTGTGGTCATGCGAATGAATATTACGCCGTTTTACAAAAAAAGAGTACAAAAAATATTGGAAAAAATGTGTCATCTTGTTTGTCATATACTAATGTAAAAAAGAGAAAATACGAATATTTTGTATAAAAGTTTTATCCATTTTGTGCTAGACTTAAACCCTGTTCTGATAACTTCTTTCTGAGGTGATCCCATGAACACTCCAGTCCTCCAGCGGTTTTTCTCAACGGCCTGCATCCTCTTTATACTTTCAATCCCCCAAACGGCAGCGGCTCTTGATCTGGTTGTTGACCGCAATTCTAGCAATCCCGCACGATATGCGACCATTCAAGCCGCTCTTGATTATGCGCGGAATCAGTTAACCGAATCTCTACCAGGCAGCATCACGTACCGGGTTGTGGTAACGGCCGATCCTTATCCCTATTCCGAACCATTCACACCGATTAGTAATGTTCCCATTATCGGAAGTGAAACCGGCGGAACGTTCCTTAGCGGACATGGCTCCGGAACTCTCATATCGCTGAATAACGTCAGCAACGTCACCATCAAGAATTTTACCTTTGATTCGGCGGCGGTTGGTATTGTTGTAACCAACAGTAGTTCGGTCACAATTGCCAATAATATTTTCAAGGCTGGGGCGGGCCGTGTCGCATTGCAGATCCAGGAATCACCGACCACCAGGATTGTCAATAACACCTTCTATCAGAATGGTACCGCTCTCAGTACCAACGTCGACAACCTGATCACCAATAATATTTTTGCAAGCAACGGCACGGCAATCGCCACCACGACGAAACTGACCAAGTTGACCTACAATACCTATCACAACAATGGCACTAACGGGGCCATCACCCTTGATCCTCAATCGCTGCCCAACAGCAGCGCTACCAACCCCGGCCCGCTGTTCGTCGATCCGGACATCAACGACTTTCATCTGCAGATCTCCTCACCATGCCATATGTATGACGGCGTCAATGCCGGCAACCCGGACTACCCCAACGCGGACAATCCTGCTTTTTTTGATATGGGGGCGTATGGGGGCCCGGGCAGCGATACCATCCCGTTCGGAATCTCAGGATTGAAATCCACCAACGGTGCAACAGCCAATTCTGTCGCCCTGAACTGGAACCTGAACATGAGCTATCAGGTCAGTGGCTACCATGTTTACTACGGGACGGCGACCGATAACCACGGCGGTTCCGGCGCGGCCGAGGGGAATTCTCCTTTAACGATCCCCCAAGGGGTGAACAGCGCCATCCTTAGCAATCTGCCACTCGCTCCGTTAATAACTCCCGCTGCCGTAACCAACGTGACAGTCATACCACAGTACGCCGGATTCATGGCCAGTTGGACCCCTGTGGCTTCTGCCACGGGGTATAAGGTGTACTACAGTTCAACCGCATTTACTGCGGCATCACTGCCGACTACCTTTCAACGCTTTGACGGAGCTAAAATATCAGGAATCTATGTTTATGGCCTCACCGTTGGTGTGACCTATTACGTTGCGGTTACTGCCATCACTCAGCCCGGATATTTTTTAACAGTCACCGCATTCAACTCCGCTGGCGGTGCTCCCGGCGTCAGCAACGAGAGCAATTATGCACCGGAGGTAATCCACTATCTTGGTCCAATCCAGGAAAGTACCCCATCGAATGTCGCGACTGTTGTCCCGACGTCGCCAACAGGAGGTGTTGGGAGCTTGGGCGACTGGGGTGGGCTGCCGGGGCCAGGCTGCTTCATCGCTACGGCTGCCTATGGTTATTATTCTGCCCCTCAGGTTCAAGTTTTACGAGATTTCAGGGACAATTTTCTTCTTACCAACGCACCGGGGAGGGCCTTTGTTGCCTGGTACTATCGTTACGGGCCAAAAGGTGCCGAATTTATCAATACGCACCCCTGGAGTAAACCGCTTGTCAGACTGCTGTTGCTGCCCCTGATTGGCGGTTCTCTGTTTATCCTTCATGCATCATTGATGGCAGAGTGTGTCGTACTGGCTGTTCTTCTGTTGCTGAGCTGCACAATAGTCCGGCGTAGAAAAACGGAGAAGGGAGGTATACCATGAGAAGGAAAATCATTGAAGTAACGACGGGGCTAATTATTTTGATGGTAATTGCCTTGGCAGGGTGTGGCGGGGGAGGTGGGGGCGTTGGTGGGGACACTGCAGCGCCGGTAGTTTCTCAGATGCGGCCTTCGGCAGTGGCTCTGAACATCCCTACGACAACGACTGTGAGTATCACCTTAAACGAAGCTGTCGACTGTAAAACCATCAACTCCACGACCTTTAACGTCACTGCGATGGCCGGACCAGTGTCCGGTACTCTGGTCTGTAGCGGTGCGACGGCCAGCTTTTTCCCAGACGCTCACCTAACCTATGACTCCGTCTACATCGTCAGACTATCCACCGGAGTCACAGATCTTGCTGGCAATCATCTCGCCGCAGAGTATCGCGGGAGCTTCACGACCGTTGCTGCCGGGCCAGGAGATCCCAATAACTACATGCCCTTCATCCAGGGGAGCCGCTGGATCTTTGAGGGGACAGACACCGTGAGCGGTGCTCTCCCGGTTAAGTACTCAAACTCCCTCACCATCAGCGGCACCAAACTGGTGAATGGCACTACCACAACGGTTTTGATTGAATCCAATCCCGACAATTTCGGCATCCCCGAGGACGCCTATCTGGTTAAGGATCCCAACGGTATCACCAATTATGGCAGCAGTGATCTGAGCAACACTCTGACCCAACAGATTGCGCCTTACCAAGAGATCAACTCCCCCTTGTCAAGCGGGTACAGCTACGTTCAGATTCATAAAACCGGGCTCGACTTTGGCGAGGACCTGGACTCCGACGGAATCAATGAGACCGCCGATCTGCTTTCCATAGTGACGGTCATCGGCCAAAATTCCGTAACAGTCCCTGCCGGAACCTTCTCGAATTGCCTGCAGGTTAATACGGAAATTCAGATCACGGTGAAAGCCTCCAGAACCAAGACGACTTACGCATTTCAAGGCCGCGACGATCAATGGTATGCACCCGATATCGGCCCGGTCAAAAGGATGAGTGTCTACTCCTATCCTGATGGCAGTAGCGATACAACGACAGAGCTACTCACCGGACGCTTCAGCGTTTTGGCCAGCGGTTTAGCCGCCTCTGATTCGAACACAGAGTCTCCAGGGAAACCGGCGGTCGGTTTTGATGGCACAAATTTCATGCTGGTCACACGCCGGGTCGTACCGCAGTTTGACTCGACGATGATCGGAGTGCAGGTGACGATGAATGGTGAGGTCCTGAGGACCTTTGACCTGGCGAGTGCCGACAGTGGCGGTGCCTTGTCATCGGATCGTTCAGCCATCGCCTACGGTGGGGGAAATTACCTGGTGGTGTTCGGGCAGAACGGGCAGATAGCCGGGCAACGGGTGACAACCACAGGCCAGACACTTGATGGACCTGCAGGGTTTGCCATCACCTCCACGGATTCAAACTCTCAGCCGGCGGTGGCTTTTGACGGCAACAACTTCCTGGTGGTCTGGGGGAAATATATCGGTAGCGGCTACGATATCTATGGCGCTTTAGTCTCCCCGGCAGGGCAGGTGCTGAGTGAATTCCCGGTATTCAACGCGACAGGAGAACAGATATCTCCAGCCATAGCTTTTGACGGCACCAACTATCTCGTCATCTGGCGCGACACCCGCAGCGGTTCGGGCCCGGCCGCCGATACCGATATCTATGGTACGCGTGTCACCCCGGTCGGGGGGGTCCTTGATCCGGCGGGGATCGCGATCAGTACGGCGGCAGGTTATCAGGGGGAACCTCAGCTGGCTTTTGATGGCACCAACTACCTTTCCGTCTGGGGTGACGGCAGGACCTTTGCGAATCAGTTGGGGCAGATTCCGGGGGTGGATATTTACGGCGCGCGGGTTACCGCTGCGGGGACCGTCCTGGACCTCAGCGGCATCCCGATTAATACTGCAACCTATATGGATTTCAATGGCAAGGGCAACCCGACCGTTACATTTGCTGGCAGCAACTATTTGGTCAGCTGGCAAACCGGGTCATTTTCCATCTATCCCCCTGCGGGAATATTTGCCGCCCGGGTCTCAACCGTAGGACAGGTTCTTGCCAGCAGCGCGGGTGTAGATGGTCTTTCGCTGAGTGGAGCACCTTCAGGCGCAACAAAGTATGTCTACCCCGTGGCAAAATATGGAACTGGTAAAACCCTGATCACCTGGCTCAGCAACTCTGAACTGTTAGGTACCAGCAAAGAGATCTGCGGGGTTTTGGTTCCAGACCCGTGACCCCATTGGAGTGAGTAAGCTGAAAATAATGGTCACCATACAATAGATCAGAAAACTATTCTCATTCATCAAGTCCCCTTGGCATCCCGCCTTGGGGACTTTTTTTGCCCAAAACACCAACACCACATAATCCACACACACATACAGGAGAATCACCATGTTCTGGATAATCATCCTCATCATCATCGCAGGCGTACTACTAATCAAACTCGGGGCACTATCGGTGTTGGTCACGGTACTGGCAGTGTCACTCAAGGTCGTAATCGGATTCATAGCATTTTTGGGTCTGCTCATGATCTGGATTCAGAGCAGAAAACCGTCACCATCACCAACATACATCAACCACACACCATTTACCTCAACAATCTCATCACACAGTTTCTGAAAGCGCTTATGGTTGGCTATATCTTTCAGATATTCTTCCAGTTCTGGACCAAACTTTACGCTCTTTGCGTAACTCTTACCTTTGATAGTTCCATTCCATAAATACTGAGGCCCGTGTCCCTGATGTCCTTCCAATGCACAAGCACAATTCTTTTTACCGCACTTGCGATAATTAACAGAAATTGTCCCCCGCCTGAAATCTCCAGTCTCTTGAAGTTGCTGATAAAGATTTTCCCGCTTTTGCTCCAGACTCAAAAGTGATTCGTTCATAACCCCCCCTATTATCTGTATGCGTATAAGCATACAGATAATAGGGCAAAAAAGAGTTCTGTCAGGAAATCACATTTTTATGGCGTAGATGCCGCACTTCCCCTTTAATAACTTATAATCTCAGACAAATGCTCCTTCACATAGTCAGAAGCAAGAAATATTTTATCAGGAGAGTATCTTTGACAATTATGGTTTATACCCAAAAATCTTCCCACCACAAGCCCTCTATGGCAACCCCGGCCAGGGACTTTATTTTTAGCCTAATTTCCAAAACACAGAAAGGTGAAAACACATGAACCGACATTGAAATCAGTAATCTGTTTTCCCCCATCACAGACCCATCCGAAGTCCTCTTCACCGTCTCCATGCAGGGCGTACTCACCGCCATAGCCCACCGTAGACGTAGATTGCTGCGTTACATGGTTTGGTATACCTACGGGACTGGGACTGGTGCTACAAGGCGGAAACCCACATCGTTGTCACGAGCGCTTGAAGGCCTGGGATAGCGAGTGAATGCACGTACATAGGGCGTAACAGCGGCATAGCTTCCGCCCCGAATTGTGCGGTAGAAGCCTGATTTTGGCCCCGTCGGATTTACCTGAGCAGCGTCACTGTACCCACCATACCAGTCGCTAACCCATTCCCACACATTACCGCTCATGTCATACAGTCCCAGACCGTTAGCCCGCTTCTGACCAGCAGCATGTGTCATGCCTCCAGAGTTTGTTGAATACCAGGCAACTGTGCTTACGTCGTTGCCGCCACTGTACTTCAGGTTCAGGCCACCACTCCGTGCGGCATATTCCCACTCCGCCTCCGTTGGTAAACGATAGTTCGTGCCGCTCATCGTGTTTAACGTGCTGATGAATATCTGAACAGCATCCCAGCTTACCCGCTCTACCGGGCAGTCCTCGCCACACCCGTCGAAGTACGATGGGGGAATGCCTGCCATGACTTTCTTCCAATCTCCCTGGGTTACCTCGAATCTGCCGATATAAAAATCTCCAACAGTTACCTGATGCGTGGGTGACTCATTGATAAACGCAGAGATATCGACAATAGTATCACTACCCATGGTGAAGGTGCCGCCGGTGACTTTGTGGAAAACCATACCGGTGGTCGGGTCCGTCATCGTGGTTGGACAAAACGTCGGCAACGGTTTACCACTGGCGACTATTGCAGAACAGATAGATGCTGGAGTTACCGTGCCGTTGACACCTTTGGGACCTTGTGGTCCGGCAAGACCGGGACCTGGAGGGCCTACAGGGCCCTGTAGGCCTACTGGGCCCTGCATGTCTGAACTTTGTCTGGAACCGTCACCAAACACAAGAGTGTCATTCACGACCACGTCCGCAGAAGCAAAGTTTGACACGGCCAATAAAATAACAAATGCTAACAAAACAACTTTTTTCATTGGCATCTCCTTTTCGCGTCGATTTATTTAGTTTCTACAGAAATCCGGCAACACTAAACCACCTTCGTATATTGCTTTACAGATTGACGCAATAGTAACTTCGATTGCGGTGCAGTTGTCGCCTTTGGGACCTTGTGGCCCGATAGGGCCGGGATTAGTACCTGGTGGTCCGGTAGGTCCAGGGGCACCCTGCAAGCCTTCAGGCCCCTGCAAAGTGGCCGTAATTTGTCTGGTACCATCACTAAACTTTAGAGCGTCAACAAACACGTCCGCAGAAGCAAGGGTTGATGCGGCTAACAAAATAACAACTGTTGATGAAATAGTTTTTTTCATTGGTATCTCCTTTTGATGGATATGTTGACACACCCTTTCAGGTACACACTCTCACGCCTGACGCTTCTCCAAGGTCGTTCTATAAATTAACGTCTGGCGACGAAGGCTGGCGTTCACCTTTGTCACCGCTATAGCGGGGGGAAACTGAAAGATACAGGCGCACTGTTTCGGCTGACTGAACCAGAGGTAACAAGTGTGAGCAAGCGGTTCGCATAATTAGTACCACATGTATGAATCTGATGGCAGGTATCTAAAACAACTTGAACCTTTTCCCTACCAAGCCAATCATCGAAATAGCAGAAAACGTCACGGCGAAAGTAAGCATTCGCATCGCTTGGGTTCGGTTTTCCCGCAGTCCATAATTAAATACATCGGTCGATTCTCTCAAGCATTTCCGTGCGAGGTCGTGGGCTCTTCAGCCATGATATGTCACCTCCTGCATTTAATCACGTTCTCTAATATCATTATTTACTATTTTTCGTCACTTTTTTTTTGGAAAACTGTCGGGGGCAAATCAGGCTTATGGACATTCTCTCGTTTCCACACATCGTGCGAAAAATATGGACGGCAAGTCTCCACCCCATAACCGGAAGACGATGCCACCGGATTGGTTTCTCGGCAATTTATATCATTGGGCCATGCATTCACAAAATGAGATTATGGCTGACTTCAGCTGTTTTATTGGAACCGGACTCCTTCTGCAGGTCTTCATAACTCTTTACGTTTCGGCGAATAACGGCTTTGGGTGCGGGTTCAGACGGCATATTAATTTCATCGGCATCTTTGAGTGGCTCTGCAACCGGTATTGAGACAGGAGAATCCGCCACCTGGTTGTTTTCAAGCGTAGCGGCCTGCTGCTGTACAAAATTAATACCACCAAGAGCTATGCTATTTTTTTCATCAGGCGGAACCTCGCCTGGAGAAGCGGCTTTTACTAAATGGCCAACCAGGCGGGTGTGGATTTTTTCGACAGGATGGTGCTTAATAATTTTTGAAACCGACGGAACATTCTGGCGAGATATCCCTCCCGTACTATCCACTCGAGAAAAGATGGCCACTTTGGACGAGCCCAACTTTTTTTCAATGTCATTCTGGACTGTTACAGCCAGGATGTTCAAACTCTCCTGATCAGTTAGAATGTTATTTTTATCACCTTTGAAGTTTTCCTCAACTACTGTAACCGGTTCCGCCTGAATATCCTTCTCCGCAATATCGTCCAAGGCAGTTTGTCCGGACTCTGAATCAATGTCATCATCTGCCGCCTTCACTGTGCAAGGGGGTGCATCAGCCTGTATATTCTCTGTTTCGTTATCGGTGTTTATCACCGGCTCATTAAGCAGATGACAATCTGTTTCAGCGGCTTTTCTCATCGAAGCATTTTCAGCGCACATGGTATCAAGCTTGGTTTTTAATTCAATCAATTGTGCAATAAGCCGTTCCTTATCAATTTTAAGCTTGTTGTTTTCGGTTCTGAGTACCTGAACATCTATTTCCGCAAGCTCAGTTTTAAATTTGAGGTTTTCGTTCGCACTCCTTAATACTTCAGCTTCCGTTTTCGAACCTTCTGACTCAATAAAAATCGCATTACCAACAACTATATTGGCTTTGCTGCTTGGCAATATTTCCTGGTGAACAAAATGTATTTCTCTAAAATCCATGTTCAAAGCAGGCTCAGATTCCAGCAGTGCATTCAGGAAATCCACTACCGTTGCATCATTGCAAAACAACAATTCCGGGTTAAAAGGCACATCGGAGTTACCGGCAACATTCTTGTTGATGTTTTTTTTCATGAAAGAAATATCCTTTCAGCGAGTATCGCTCCGGCTTTGCCCTTAGAACGAATCAGCAGTCATGTCAGTTGTCCAACCCGCTCTTCAAACTCCCCGTTCAGCGGCGCATTCACATTAATCAGCACATTTCCGGCATTATGAAACGTCATCGAAGCACAGTGCAGCATCATTCGTCCGGCCACCTGTCCGCCATAGGTCGAATCGCCAAGAATCGGCAGGCCAATCGATGCGAGATGTACCCTGATCTGGTGAGTGCGACCGGTCAACGGTCTTGCTTCTATCAGTGAGATATCTCCGGATGATGCCACCGTGCGAAATTCGGTTACCGATGCCTTACCACCTTCTACGACCCCATACCGTGCCGAGGCGATTTTGCCAATCGGCGCATCGACGATCCACTTTTCCTCTTGAGGACGACCGGATACCAACGCTAAATACAGTTTTTCGATCTGGCCGTCCTGAAACTGTTTTGAGAACCGGGCAGCGGCGGGCCGATGTTTCGGGAACAGCATCGCTCCCGACGTGCCGCGATCGAGGCGGTGAACTACCCGGGCCGGTTCGTTACTCCCCTGCGTTTTAAAATATTCCGAGACCCAGTATTCAAGGGTTCCTTTCAGTTGATACGGCGTTCGCTGGCTATTGATACCGGCCGGCTTGCTGACCGCTATCAGTTCTGCATCTTCATAGAGCAGCGCCTCCGGTCGCAGGTGCAGTTCCCGAAACTCTCCCGTCCCCATAATGCCGATCTCGATGACGTCACCAGCTTTGACACTCCGCGATGCAACCCGCACCAGAGCAACGTTAACCGTACAGCCACCCCGATCTATGATACGGCGCGCCTCTGATTTACTGACTCCTGTGCAGAGAAGAGCAATGGCATCATCAAGGCGTTCGTTGTGCTGCTCATTTCCGACCGTTTTCCGTACTATCATACTGTTTGTAGTACCCTTTTTAGTTCCCAAAGGCAAACAAATCCTTTGTGGTCAAAGCCCCATGATTCTGCTACCCTGTCCCACCATGTTAGAGACCCTATCCATTCCTGCCCTCCGTGGGCCGGTGCCGCTTGCGCACCTGCTTCTACGCGATTTTGTCCGTGACGGCCATACGGCGGTTGATGCGACCTGCGGCAACGGGCATGACACGCTGCTGTTGGCGCGTCTGGTTGGTGTCGGCGGTCATGTATTCGGGTTTGACATACAGCCCCCGGCGATAACCGAGACCGGTCGCAGGCTTGCTGAGGCAGAACTTGATCAGCGGACGACACTTCTGCTGGCGGGACACGAGAGTCTGGCAGAGCATGTCACGGGATCTGTGCAGGTAGTGCTGTTCAATCTCGGCTATCTCCCCGGGGGGGATCGCACTATCACAACGCTTCGGGAGACAACCGTTGTCGCCCTGGAACAGTCGCTGCAGCTGCTTTCCCCGGGAGGGGTCATACTGGTAACAATTTACCCCGGTCACGACGGCGGCACACGTGAACAGTCCTGTGTCGAGAACTGGGCAGCCGGTCTTGATCAACGAGTGGTTCACAGTTGGCGCCTGAAGCAGACAAACGTCAGTCCGGATGCACCGTACCTCCTTCTCATCCAGAAGGAGCTCTGATTTGCCAAAAAATTCAATTCTCCTTTGCTTTTTCCTGCATTTGGTATATGTTTTATGATCATTTTCCGATGTTTAAGAGGATTCTTGTGATTCAGGCGCTTGGACATACAACGATAGAAACAGTGCGCGACCTCGGGCGTACGGGGTGGTTCCTCCTCTATTCGTGCTATATGACTGTCCGGCGCCCTCCCAGCCTGGTGCATATTCTCAAACAACTCCGGTTTATCGGGACAAAGTCGCTGTTCGTTATTGTTCTGACGGCTGCTTTTACCGGTATGGTACTCGGCCTGCAAGGCTATTACACCCTGTCAAAGTTCGGTTCTGAAGGGATGCTCGGCACGGCGGTGGCGCTTTCGCTGATTCGTGAACTTGGGCCGGTTTTGGCTGCACTGATGGTGACCGGGCGTGCCGGCAGCGCCATTACGGCTGAAATCGGTATCATGCGGATCACCGAACAGATCGACGCGCTTGAAACAATGGCACTTGACCCCTTTAAATACCTGGTTACTCCGAAATTTATTGCGGCAATGATTTCTCTCCCTCTGCTCTGCGCCATCTTTGATGTCATCGGCATCTACGGTGGCTGGCTGGTTGGAGTAAAACTGCTGGGGGTCAACCCCGGGGCATATTTTTATGAAATGGAAAAAGCGGTGGTCTGGCGTGATGTCTATTCCGGCTTTTTGAAATCTTTTTCTTTTGGTGTAATCATTGCGTGGATCGGCTGTTACAAAGGCTATTACGCCGGACATGGAGCCGAGGGGGTTTCTAAAGCGACGACTGAATCTGTGGTGCTGACGTCGGTCATTATTCTTGTCTGGGACTATTTCCTTACCTCGGTGCTGCTCTGATATGATTACACTGCGCAACGTCCATAAGTCATTCGGTAGTCAAAAGGTACTCAACGGGCTTGATATTACTATCCCGGATGGTAAAATTACCGCTATCATCGGTCCCAGCGGCGAGGGGAAGAGTGTCCTCCTGAAGCACCTGATCGGACTGCTCCA
The DNA here is from genome assembly GCA_049318985.1 of Desulfuromonadaceae bacterium. GTDB lineage: Bacteria > Desulfobacterota > Desulfuromonadia > Geobacterales > Pseudopelobacteraceae > JACRCG01. The sequence goes on along the minus strand of JBMOEI010000015.1, from coordinate 12,707 downwards.
ACCGGATAGCGGCACTGTCGAGGTTGATGGTGAGAGCATTGTCGGTGTGCGCCGCTCCGAGCTGAACCGGATTCGTGAAAAATTCGGTATGCTGTTCCAGAACGTAGCGCTGTTTGACTCGATGACGGTTTTTGAAAATGTCGCCTTCCCCCTTGAAGAGAAAACTTCTCTTTCAAAAACGGATATCCGGAATAAAGTACTCTCTGCTCTGGAAGATGTTGGCTTGAAAAATATTGAAAACAAATTTCCCGATGAACTCTCGGGCGGCATGAAGAAGCGCGTCGGCCTGGCTCGTGCGGTGGTGCTCAATCCCCGGATAATACTCTTTGATGAGCCGACTACCGGCCTCGACCCGATCATCAAGCGGGCGACCCACCAACTCATTAAGGACACCCACGCGAAGTTCGGTTTTACGGCGGTGATTGTTTCGCACGAAATACCGGATATTTTTGATGTTGCCCACCATGTTGCAATGCTGTTTAGAGGCAGGATTCTTCAGTTCGGCACCGCTGATGACATCATAAACTCTGCCGATCCGGCAATCCGTCAGTTCATCAGCGGCAGCCTGGACGGCCCGATTCAGATGGTGTAGCAATTGCACTGTCTACAAAGAGGTATGAAATGAACATGATAAAACTGGAAATGATGGTTGGCACTTTTATGCTGATCGGTATTCTCTGCCTTGGCTACGTTTCAATCAAGCTGGGCAAAATGGAATTCGGCGGCGGTGATTTTTACGCGGTTACTGCCAGTTTCGATTCCGTATCCGGCCTTAAGCCCGGTGCACGGGTCGAGGTTGCCGGAGTTGAGGTTGGCAAGGTTGACCGGATAGTTCTCGATAAAAAGAGCGGTGACCGGGCGCTGACATATCTTAAAATTAAAAATGGTGTAAACATCACCGACGATGTCATCGCGTCAGTGCGAACAAGCGGGATCATTGGCGATAAATTTATCAAGCTCAGGCCGGGTGGTTCTGAAAAGATGTTGAAAAACAATGATAAAATCCGCGAGACGGAGTCGGCAATTGACATTGAAGAGTTGGTTAGCAAGTTTATCCATGGCAAAGTTTAATCGTATTTACGTGCAAAGGAATAGGGCAATGAAAACCGTTTTATCTGTCTGTATGGTCGTATGGTCACTTGTTTCCGTCGTCGGAATCAGTATCAGTTCTGCTGCCGAGGTCCCTGCATCGGCACCGCCAATCGTTTTAAGCCTCGATGAATGTGTCCATATGGCTCTGAAAGCAGCGCCTGAACTGGGTGAAACTGAAAGCGACATAGTCCTGGCGACCAGCAGACTGGACGAAGCAAAGTCGTATCGATTTCCGCAAATATCGATCACGGCACTTGCAGGTCCTGCGCCGACCGCCTCTCAGTCCGATATTTCCCCGACTATACAAACCGACATTCCATTCAACATCAACTCACTTACCTGGTTTACCAGTACTGATGCCACCATCATCCAGCCACTCTATACGTTCGGCAAAATTTCCGAGAACATGAAGGCCGCTACTCACGGAATTGAGGTGGATCGATCCCGTAAACAGCAGCGGGCAAACGAAATCGTTCTGAAAGTCCATGAATATTATTACGGCCTGCTGTTAGCCCGTGAGATGCGGGAATTGGTGCTTGAAATTGAAGAAATTCTTATCAAGGCACGGGAAAAGGCGGGTAAATTACTGGCGCAAGGATCCGATTCGGTTGATGAGGTGGATCTCTACAAACTGGATGCCTTCTCAGGGGTCGCAACAAAATATCTGGAAGAGGCGAAGAAGGGAGAAGCACTTGCTTTGGCAGCCTTGAAAACCCGCATGGGACTGCCTGCAGATGCCAACCTCGTGACCGCAACGGAACGGCTTGTCATCCTGGACGTAGAGATTCCCGGCCTGGAAACCTTTGTAGAGCGTGGCAACGCCAGACGCCCTGAGTTCAAGCAGATCACGGAAGGGCTTTCGGCCCGGGCAGCACTTGTTGAAGCGGCCAAAGCGAACTATTATCCCGATATTTTTCTGGGTGGACTTTTTTCGTGGGCCTATGCAGACAACCGGGATCGTATAAACAATCCGTACATCAACGATCCATTCAAACACCTTAATGCCGGTGTCGCTCTTGGTGCGCGCTGGAAGATTGATTTTGGCATTACCGGAGCAAAAGTGGCGGCTGAACGTGCCCAGTACAACCGCTTGCTGAGCACGAAGGAATATGCCGCAGCAAACATCCCGCTACAGATAAAAAAATATTACCTTGATCTTATCGAAGCGAGGAACAGTGCCGTAGCGACACGCGGTGCCTATTTAAATGCAAAGAAATGGACTGTCACCGCAGTTGCCAATTTTGATTTCGGTATGGGCCCTGCCAAAGATATTTTTGAAGCGCTTCAAGCGTATTCCAGCATGCGCTCCGATTATTTCAAATCTATTTACAATTACCGCGTTGCCGCAGCAAATCTGGACTATGCGACCAACGAACCGTTACGTCCCCTTGAAAAATAACCCGGAGGAGTTACTATGTTGAAACGAATGGTACTGGCACTGACAGCATCTCTATTCATGGTTTCCGTTGCGTGCGCAACCCCGACAGATGAAGTGAAGAAGGCCGTTGACGAAGTTGTTCGTATTGTCGCTGACAAGGATATGAAAAAGAATGAGGTCAAACGTCGCCAGGCTCTAAAAAAATCCATCAGCACTATCTTTGATTATTCTGAGATGGCAAAGCGCTCACTCGGTAAGCACTGGGCTACGCGAACTGCCGCTGAGAAAAAACAGTTCAGTGAGCTTTTTGCAACATTGCTTGAAAATTCCTACGCAAGTAAAATTGAGTCGTACAACAATGAAAAGATTGTCTATATCAAAGAATACATGGATGATGATGAACATGCCGTGGTAAAGTCAAAGGTCGTCACCGCTGCCCGCGACGAGTTTACGCTTGATTATCACCTGTTTAAGCAAGACGGCAAATGGATGGTGTACGATGTCGTTATCGAAGGGGTAAGTCTTGTCTCGAATTATCGCAGCCAGTTCAACAAAATAATTACCTCCAACGGTTACGATAAACTGGTTAAAAAACTGCAAAGCAAAAATGAGGAACTAAAGGCGCCATAAGTCGTTGTAAATTGTCTTGACACCCGCTTTATGGCTGTGATAAACGACTCGGGCACGCAGTTTCGGAACTTTTTGCAGAACGTTGCAAGTAGCACGTTTGACCAGGCATTGCGCTTTTCCTGCATCAGACTCCAGAAACTTACGCGGTAACCAGACGCACCGGCACTAAGCCGGACAAAAAGGAGGCAGGAAATGGCACAGGGCAAAGTTAAATGGTTTAACGACACAAAAGGGTTTGGTTTTATCGAGCAGGAAGGGGGCGAAGACGTTTTCGTTCATTTCTCCGCAATCAGCGGCGACGGATTCAAATCACTTGCAGAGGGTGACGCGGTTACATTTGAAATCACCCAGGGCCCAAAAGGCCTGCAGGCAGCAAACGTAGTTAAGAAGTAACCTGTTTTAAGCTCTTTTGTTTGTATAAAGCCCGCTGCTGTCAGTGGGCTTTTTTTGCGGTCGTTCTGCTGTTCTGAACTGAAACAGATTTCTTGCCCCCACCTATAAGCAGCTCCGCATCATTTTCACGCCCTAACTCCTTCAGCGCCTCCAGCACCTTGCCCCGTTCAGCCGGAAGGTGCCAGAGCAGCAGAGACTTCTGCAACCCCTTTTCACGGTCGCTTGTTGCGGTGTAGACCTGTTTACCGGTCATCGGATCAAGGCCGCTGTGGAACATGCAGGTGGCGATAGTTCCGGGAGTTGGTGTGAAATCCTGGACCTGCTCAACTTTTATACCCATTTTTTTGAGGATCAGCGCGAGTTCAAACATGTCTGACAACGTACACCCCGGATGGCCGGAGATAAGGTACGGTACGATATACTGACGTTTGCCAAGCCTGTCGCTCTCATCACGAAACCGGTTCAGAAACTTTTCGAATGATCTCCTCCCCGGTTTGCGCATGACATCCGTGACATGATCAATAAGATGTTCAGGGGCAATTTTGAGCAGGCCGCTGACCTGATGACCGGTCAACTCGCTAAAGTAGCCAGGCTGCCGATCGAGCAGATCGTACCGTACCCCGGATGAAACCGCCGTATGCTTGACACCTGCCACTGATCGCGCTGCCTGTAGTAACGTCGTCGCCTGGGTATCATCAGTGCGCAGGTTTTGGCAGATAGCGGGAAATATGCAGCTTTCCCGCTGGCATTTTTTCATGGCTTCAGCGTTGCTGCAGCTGAGGCCGAACATGTTGGCCGTAGGTCCGCCGATGTCGCTGATACTGCCATGAAACCAGGGTTTGCTGATCATAGCTGCTATTTCTGTGAGAATAGAGCGAAGGCTGCGGGACTGGATAGTTTTACCCTGGTGCATGGTAATTGCACAGAAGGCACAACCACCGAAGCATCCCCGATGGCTGGTAATAGAGGTTTTGATCTGCTCCCAGGCCGGGATTGTTTCGGTATACGATGGATGAGGACTCTTTTCAAACGGCAGCGCGTACACGGAGTCCATCTCCGCTTCCGTCAGCGGGAGCGCCGGAGGGAGGCAGACCAGGACCCGGTTGCCATGCATCTGGACAACCGTTTTGGCAGACCAGGGGTTTTGCTGGAGGTAGGCCATGCGAAACGCTTCGGCAAACTTCTCCCTGGAGGCGGTTATTTCCTCGCAGGACGGAATTTCAACGAACGATCCATCCCCGCTATCACTGCAATGCCAGGCCGTGCCTCGCTCATCCCGTATATCAACTAACCGTTCACCGGAACGCATTCGTTTGGCCACCGCCAGAAGCGCCCGCTCCGCCATGCCGTAGATCAGCAGATCAGCCTTGGCATCAAACAGGATTGAACGCCGCACCTTGTTTTCCCAGAAATCATAGTGAGCAAAGCGGCGCAGTGACGCTTCAATGCCGCCGATGACGACCGGGACATCCTTGAATGCTTCCTTCAGTCGGGAGGTATAGACCATTGTGGCGCGGTTGGGACGTGCGCCGTGACGGTTGCCCGGTGTGTAGGCGTCATCGTGACGTAATTTGCGGGCGGGAGTATAATGGGCCACCATCGAGTCCATAGCACCTGCCGAGACTGCAAAAAACAGCCGTGGCCGCCCGAGAACCATGAACGGCTCCTTTGACCGCCAGTCAGGCTGTGCAATAATGCCGACCCGGAAACCGTGACTTTCAAGCCAGCGAGCTAAGAGCGGGACGCCGAATGCAGGATGATCGATATAGGCATCACCGCTGACAAAGATTACGTCCAAATCTTCCCGGCCACGCTGGGCGACCTCTTTATGTGTTGTCGGGATAAAGGGCATCGGGTGGGCATCTCTCACTACCAATAATTGTAACTAAACCCTTTTACGTCGTTTACCATCAAACTCACTCCTGTGTATACATGACAGCGACCGCCCGTGCAACCCCTTCACCCACAGCCACCCAGCCGTGCGGCTGACTGGAATCGTAATAGATACTATCACCACTACGCATCCGCAGAACTTCGCCACTATAGTGAAAATCCAGTTCACCGGAAATGATGTAAATAAATTCCTCATCACCGTCATGTTTGAAAAAGAGTGAATCGTCCCACGCCCTGTTTTCAAATTCTACCAGAAACGGCTCCATATGTTTGTGGCGCAGCCCCTGGGCCAGTGAGTGGTAGGTATACGGTCGGGAGGTTTCATTGGCTATCTGGCGCGGTACTTTTTCGTCCTCGCGGACATCTTCGCGTCGAGTAAGCACATATTTCTGGCTATTAGCGGCATCCGTAAAGAAAAAGTGAATGTCGATCTTAAGCCCCCTGGCAATCTTGAGCAGAGTTGCAAGTGGCGGGATGACCTGTTGATTCTCGATCTGCGACAACAGTGGCTTGGAAAGGGTCGTCAGCTCAGACAGTTCCTGAAGTGTCAGCCGCTTCTGCTGCCGGAGCGCCCTGATCTTCTCCCCGATGCGAAATTCCTTGATCTGAGCTTTAATGTCTGTTGTCATATTCACTCCTGTCAATTGTTTGTTTGATGGGACACTTTTGCATAAACGGAGCTGCGATTCAATAACATAATTATGCTGAATAAAACGGGTGCTGTTTCCTGCTTGAATTCCTTGACACACCGGAAAACAGTAACTATTGTTTTGGCATGGTAATTCAAATACGTACGGGATTGGTGCTGTCAAAAATGAAATTACTCTGCCGAATCTCTTTCCTGCTGGTAGCCTCCTGGTTAAGCGTTTCCCTCCTTGGTGGTTGCGATCAAAAAAACGAGGTGCCACTTTTTCAAGAATCAAACCGTAAGGGGGGAGAAGCGGACCCTCCGGTAAAGGATGTGCCTGTCGATATTCTCTCAACCCAGCGGGCATTCAGTAATGTCTCAAAAAAAGTGACCCCCTCTGTTGTCAATATCTCAACGGTCAGCCGTAAAAAAGTCATTCAACCCTTTTTTGAAGCAAATCCTTTCTTTGAAGATTTTTTCGGTGGGCCGCAGACCCGCCAGAACAAAAGCCTCGGTTCCGGATTCTTGATCAGCAAAGATGGCTTTATTGTGACCAACGACCATGTTGTCCGAGATGCCGAGAGCATTCAGGTCAAACTGTCTAACGACAAGGTGTATGACGCCAAAGTGGTGGGGGGAGACCAGAAAACCGATATTGCAGTCATCAAGATCAATGCCGCCGATCTTCCGGTTGCGGTTCTGGGCGATTCCGACAAACTTGAAGTCGGGCAATGGGCTATTGCCATCGGCAATCCATTCGGCCTTGACCGCACCATGACGGTCGGCGTTATCTCCGCAACAGGGCGCTCCAATATGGGTATTGAAACATATGAAAACTTTATTCAGACGGATGCCTCCATCAACCCGGGCAACTCGGGTGGCCCCCTTCTTAATGTCTATGGAGAGGTGATCGGCATCAATACCGCCATTGTTGCGGCCGGACAGGGGATCGGGTTTGCAATACCGGTTAATATGGCCAAACCGGTATTCACCCAGCTGATTGCCAAAGGGAGCGTCAGCCGTGGCTACATCGGTGTGACCATCCAGCCGGTGACCGAAGAGCTGGCGAAATCATTCGGCCTGAAAGAAGCGAAAGGGGCACTGGTTAATGATGTTATCAAAGGCAGTCCTGCTGATAAGGCCGGAGTTCAACAGGGAGACGTTATTATTGCCTTGAATGGCAATGAGGTTAAGGATCCTTCCCATCTTCAGCGGTTGGTTGCCGAAGCAGGCATTGGCAAAGTTGCCAGAATGTCCCTCTTCCGTGACGGCAAGGCACTTGAAGTGGGTATCACCCTGGCGAGTGCCGATACCGCACCTAAGCAGCGCAAGAAAATAGATAGGGGAGGAAATCAGCCGGAGGGTGAAGCCGACCTGCTCGGGCTGATCATAGAAAACAGTGACAGGGATGACGGAGTTGTTGTCATTGATGCGCTGCGGGGCGGAGTAGCGGCGGAATCAGGCATTAAACGGGGTGACGTGATTGTTTCCATCAACCGTACCCGGACAGCCAATACAAACGAATATGCCAAAGTTCTTCAGCAGGCAGGCCGATCCGGCAGCTTGACAATTCTGGTTCGGCGCGGTGATGCAAGCATCTACTTTGCATTACGAATAAAATAGTGCTATGGTGCAACGCCATTACTATCAGGGTGTATGCAGTACGCCCGTACAACGTGAGGGACATTATCCATGAACATGATTGACAATCCGGATCAGGCAAAGCGGCTGGCCAGGGCCATTCTCTCCGACGTGGCCATGTATAACAAGGAAAAGGTCGAGAGCGGTATTAAGAATGACACCATTTTTGAGCTACTCAAAGAGGAACTTGAAGAGGGACGTCAGCATTTTCTTTCCCGTGTTTCGGTCGATGTCAATCCGGAGGTCATTTATGGTACTGCCGTAGTTGATGTTCTTATCAAGCGGGCCGGGAAAATAGAATCCTCCATCTGGTAACTGATCGCCACACAAACTAATTCTGCAAGGCGTACCCGCTTCGGTGCGCCTTTGCTTTTTTTACGAGGTGTACCATGACTCATCATTCACTCATTTTCCCCCCCGAAAACGAACCGACCAGAATTGACCTTTTTCTCGGCAGCGCAATTGGCGAATCGAGAGCAACGGTACAGCGGCTTATAGAAACCGGAAGCATACTGGTTGATGGCAGGCAGGTCCGCACTTCCCTGAAGCTGAAGGGGGGGGAGCGGATTGATGTTGAAATCCCGCCGCCGTTACCTGCCGAGCCGCTGGCTGAGGCGATTCCGCTGGAGATACTGTATGAAGACAGCGATCTGATTGTGATTAACAAAGCGGCCGGAATGGTGGTACACCCGGGAGCCGGCAACACCAGCGGCACCCTGGTCAACGCCCTGTTGGCACACTGCAGTGATCTGGCCGGTATCGGCGGCGAACTGCGCCCCGGCATCGTCCACCGCCTCGACAAGGGGACCTCCGGCGTGCTGGTGGCCGCCAAGCATGATCGCGCTCATCAGGCGCTTTCCGGGCAGTTTGGCGCACACACCGTAAAGCGTATTTATCAGGCGTTAATTTATGGGTCACCACAAGAGGATACCGGTAAAATCGAGGGAATCATCGGACGCCATCCGACTGAAAGGCTCCGCTTGTCCGGCAAGGCAAAAAACGGGAAACACGCGGTTACCCGCTGGAAGGTGAAGGAACGCTACGGCAGGGTTTCATTAGTGGAACTGCGGCTGGAGACCGGACGGACGCACCAGATCAGGGTTCATCTGACCGAAGCCGGTTTCCCGCTGCTGGGAGATCCGCTCTACCCGGATGGGGGGCGATGCAACAACATCCCCGACACCAAACTACGCGGCATGATCAATCATCTTGGTCGTCAGGCGCTGCACGCCCGCTGTCTCGGCTTTATCCATCCATCAAGTGGAGAGTATATGGAGTTTACGACTGAACCGCCGGAGGATCTGCAGGAGTTGCTGAAATACCTGCGAAAGGAGTAGATCCCGTTTGTCGAAGGGCAGCTGCATTTGGTCCGGCACGCCTACCACGAACGGAAACTTGTTCTATTGTATTTTTTTCAGCTTTTAAGCAACTCTTGCAACCGCAGCAGCTGTTCTAAATTCTGGCTCAAATACACCGGGCAGCCGAGTTGTTCCGGCACGCGGAGATCGACATCATAGCGATCACCGACAAAGAGAGCCTCCTCCGGAGAAAGTTTGAGCGTCGCCAATACCCTGTATACCATCTCTTCATCAGGCTTGCCCCGCCATGTGTCATCAATGGTAAAGATATCGGCAACCAGGCCATCAAGGCCAAGACATTTCAAAATACGGGCGGTCAGGGCGCGATTGTTGTTCGTGTAAATGGCGAGTGTAAATTTTTCTGAAAGGTGCTCCAGCAGGCGAATCACCCGGCCATCCCGAACAAGAGAGGCTTCCGGCTGCAGATTCTGCCCAAAGAATCGATGTAGATCCGGAACGCTCCCACCCAACTCGGTACAGACCGCAGAGATAGTCTGAACAGTGCCGCTTTCTTCTGTGAGCCGCAGCCTTGTGGCGGTCATGACCAAAGCGGCTTCTGCAGAGCTTATTTGCATGATGGATGCAACATATCCGGTAGCGACAGCCTGAATCTCGGTAGCATAGCGATCGCACACATACAGAGTACCGTCCAGGTCGAAGACTATTCCACGAATTTTGAAAAAATTATCCATAACATATGCAGCCTTTATTTGATAAAAAAGCAGCTACTTAACATAAATATTGATGTTCATCAAATTATAAATGACCTACATAAAAATGTTGTGGAATCAGACGGAACTCTGATTCTGAATATAGGCAAGATGACGGTAGAGTACGCCATAGAGCATGGCAAGCAGTTTCTGGTTGTGCAGTTAGAGGAACAGCCAAAACCTGAAACAGTCATCCAATGTCTTGAAAAATATGCTATACTGGCACCAGGCATAGCAGGATCACGAGAAAGCAAAATCCCCCAGGGCATATATCAGCAGGGGCTCTCGTTTTTGAGGGTATTGTTGATAAAACTTCCAGAACTAATTTCAGTAAAAGGAGCTACACAATGAATGACATTAATTCAACATATCCCCGGACAGAATCACAAGTAATCGTGAGACAAAACGCCCTCATCCGGCAGGTATATGCCTTGATGGGAGTTGGGCTGGCCATCACCGCTTTTATGGCACTGGTAACACTTTCCACCCCGGCACTGCTCAACGCTGTCTTAGGTAACAAGCTCGTGTTCTATGGCTTGATGATCGGGGAATTGGCTCTGGTCTTTACCCTGTCAGGTGCCATCAACAAACTGAGTGCTGCAACTGCAACGCTCATATTTGTTGCCTATTCGGCGCTTAACGGGATCACCCTGTCTACTGTAGCTCTGGTCTATACGGCCAACTCGATCACCTCCACTTTCGTTATCACCGGCGGCATGTTCGGAGCAATGAGTATCTACGGCTATATGACCAAAAAAGATCTGACCTCATGGGGTAGTTTCCTGTTTATGGGACTGATCGGCGTAGTGATCGCCTCGGTAGTCAACATCTTCGTAGGAAGCAGTGCCGTGTCCTGGGTTATTTCCGGTATCGGGGTAATCGTCTTCACCGGGCTGACCGCATACGATACCTGGAAGATTAAAGAGATGGCGGCGCAAGGGATTGAGGGGAGAAAGCCAGCCATCCTTGGCGCACTGACGCTCTATCTTGACTTCATCAATCTCTTTCTTATGTTGCTCCGGTTTACCGGTGATCGGCGGTAAGCACGTCCTGTGTCACATGATATTAAGGAGTTGCGTATGAAAATATGTGCAGCTATTTTGTTTACAACGTTAATTGCAGCACCACACGTTCATAGCGCTGAAACCAAATGGTATGCAGGCGACGAACGCTGTCCGCCACCCAAAGACGACGGGATGCATTCAGCGCCATATAACGTACTGGATTATCCTCATGATTATCCAACGTTTCCTGAAGCTGACAAACATGGGTGGTCGTGCTCTTACAGTAAAGAGGATGGCGTTATCGTTCAATACGGTGATAGTCGAACACCCCGACAACAATGGCTCGCCATCTATGGAGATCACGACGACCAATGAAACGCCACAATATTATTGCTGCAACAATTCTTTTGAACAGACCGCCAGGAGATGAAACAGATGAAAGTTCTTGTCGATCTTTGTATCGTGCCGCTTGGCGTCGGTGTATCGCTATCATCGTACATAGCGGAGTGTGAAAAGGTCCTGACAGAAGCGGGACTGAAAATTTCACTGCACTCATATGGCACCAATATTGAGGGTGAGTGGGACGATGTCTTTGCCGCTATCAAGCGCTGCCATGAAAAAGTTCATGCGATGGGAGCACCGCGTATCACAACAACCATCAAGGCGGGAACGCGTACTGACAGAGACCAGACCATGGAAGACAAAGTCCGCAGCGTACGAGAGAAGCTTTGAGAGGAATATTTTTACCCCGATTTGTAACAGGGCTGATGCTCATCTGTGTATTAATCGCTCTCTTCTCCTGCAGCAAGACTCCTCAGATTGCGAAATTACCCTCAGACGGAATAGTAGTGGCATTTGGTGACAGCATTACTTTTGGTGCCGGAGCTACCCCGTCTGAAAGCTATCCGAGTGTCCTTGAGAAGCGTATCGGGATGCGCGTTGTGAATGCCGGAGTACCGGGAGAAGTGACTGCAGAAGGAAGAGTACGGTTTGTGTCAGTGCTTGATGAGTATAATCCGGTATTGATGCTCCTCTGTCTTGGCGGTAACGATTTTCTACGGCATCAGGATGAAACCAAGACGATCGAAAATCTGAGGGCCATGATATCTCTTGCCCAAAGTCGTGGTGTCAGCGTTGTACTCATAAGCGTCCCCAGACTCGGCTTAGGGTTGGAAGTGCCGAAACTTTACGGGGAGCTTGCCAAGGAATTCTCCATACCATTAGAAGGGAAAACGTTAAAAAAGATTCTCTCAAAAGGCAGCCTGAAATCAGACGCGATTCATCCCAATGCTTCAGGTTACACCATCCTGGCCGAATCGGTGGCGCAGCTGCTGCGCAATTCCGGTGCTCTGTAGGATTCCGTGTGTCGAAATCAAGTAGTCGTGAGATAGAGCACCCTCATCCGACAGGTAGTGAACAACAGGAGAACACTCATGGCAATGAACGTTGAAATCAAAGGTAACAAGCTCTGTATCGAGATTGATCTGGAAACACCAACACCATCCTCCTCCGGCAAGACATTGGTAGTCGCAAGCTCGCGGGGGAATGCCGTTACTACTGCAATGGTGGATGGCAAACCTGTTACTATCGGACTGAACGCATATATCAAAAAATGATGCAGGCAGTAATCTATTCGGTAACATACAGAATCGCTTTGACCGATGCCCAGCAGGCGAGACTTGACCGGAAGTGGCCTGATGGAGACCCGTTTATCTCCTATGAGAAAATTTCATCTTTGTTGGAGCCGCTGCCGGTGGAAGATGTCTACTGGTCTCATCACACGGGGCAGTTTCTCTTTTTTACCGTTCGTGGTGATGATATTGAAGGAACGGTTGCCGAAGTTGTTGACAGACTCGAAACAAAATTAGGTACGGCGTAATAGATCCATCCTGAAAGGCAAATAACGTGTGCGGACGCCTCACCATGCAACGATAGCCCTGCCTGTATTGCACCTGCTTGAATGAGGATTTGCTATGCTCA